>NZ_JBYMTH010000010.1:0-188471 GCF_057773065.1 Pseudoxanthomonas sp. 134C1 | reverse complement strand
GGGTCATCGGCCCGAGCCGCCCAGACCATCGCGTTGTTCTTGTAGTAAGTGCCTACGCTGCCGTCGTTGTAGTGCACGACCAGGGGCGTCGGGACACGTGCATTCGGGTCCGCCCCGTTCTCCAGCATCGCCTGCAAGCCCGCGGGGTTCTCGGTGACGATGGGCCAGGCCACCAGCGGTGTGCCGCCGGTGCTGAACACGGTGTCCGGGTTGACCTTCTCCTCGCGCATCAGCCGACGCACTTCCTTGGCATCGCCGTGCTCGGCGGCCACGGCCAAGGCCTGTGCCCTGGCATCGCCGGGGAACCACTGTTCCAGGTCGTATTTCGATTGGGAAGCCGCGGGTGGCAGCGGGAAGCAGGCGCTGAGCAGCAAGGTCAGGATCAGACCCGACAAGACCCGAATGGAGCGCGGCGCGCGGCGATCGGGCGCGTTGCCTGTTCGGCCATGCCATCCACAAGCGGAGCGGCCGACGGGAGTGAATCCGCGCGTGCGTGCCTTCATGATGTCCATGCGTGACGGATGAAGGCCGCGAGCATGGCGGGCGCCATCAGGCGCCAGGAATCGGATTGTTCCTAAACCACTAACCGGCGAAGGAGATGGAATGCCGGCGATGGGACCGATCGCGGAAACCGGGGCGGTGCGTGCGTGGGGCCCCGGTTCCCGGCCACGGGAAACATGCCGCCCGAAACGGAAGGCGCCTCAGCCGCTGCAACCGCCGCAGCACACCGAGGGAATGCGTTCGATCTGGGTCAGTCGTACCGGATGTCCGGCCTGTTCCATGATGAAGACGAGTTCGATGTCCATCACCACGGTGGAGATGCGCAGCTTGCCGGCCTTGGCGTCCAGGTCGACCAGGCCGGCGGGATCGAATTCCTGCAGCACCCGTTCGATGGTGATCGGGTCGACCGAAGGCGTGGGAAGGGGGATGTGGTATTCCATGGCGGCACCGGGGGCAGTGGAGAAACGACGGTGAAGGCGGGGCGGTGAAAGCAGGAGCGCCGGAAAACCGGCCCCGGCGCTCCTGTCCCCGGTGGATTACTTCGTCACCACCAACTTGCCCTTCATCAAGGTGGAGTGGCCGGGGAAGCTGCAGAAGAAGTTGTAGTCGCCGCCGGCGGTCAGCTTCTTGCCCGGCAGGGTGATCCTGGTTTTCTGGCCGCCGCCGATCAGGGTGGTGGCGGCGAGCACGCGGGCATCGCCCTTGGGCACGTAGTGGTTGCCCACGCCGGCCTTGATGGCGTCGCGGGCGATGCCGTCCATGTCCTTGGCGGCGGAGATGACCACGTTATGGCCCATCGCGGCGGCCGGCATCTTGCCGGTGTGGGTCAGCTCGATGGTGATCGTCGGGCAACTGGCCGAGACCGTGGCCGTCTTCAGATCGAACTTCATCGCATCGTCGCCCTTCAGGCTGACGGTGCAGTTGTTGGCGGCCTGGGCCATGCCGGTGGCGGCCAGCAGGCCGAGGGCGAGCAGGGAAGCGGAAGCGATTTTCATGGGGAACTCCTTGGTGTGGTTGCGGGGATTCAGTGAACGGGGGAAGCGGAGGCGGACAGGGCGGTGCGGACGGCGGCGACGAAGGCCGGATCCGGCATCGCGCTGGCGACCTCGGAACGGGCGAGCACGCGGCCGTCCGCATCGACCAGCACCAGCACGCTGGTGTGGTTGATGCTGCCGTCATCGCGCGGGCGGTAACGCACGTCGAGCACGCTGGCGATCGCGCGGGCATCGTTGGCGCCGGGTTGCAGGAACCGCCATTGCGTGGGGACGCGGTGGCGCTGGGCGGTTTCGCGCAGGGCCTGGGGCGTGTCGCGGGCGGGATCCAGGCTGATCATCACCATCTCCAGGCGCGCGCGCTCGGCGGGTGTCAGCTGCTTCTGGACCGCCTTGCCGTTCTCGATGATGAGCGGGCACATCAGGTGGCAGTTGGTGTAGAACATCGACATGACGCGCGGCTTGCCACGCAGGTCCCGCCATTGGCCGGCGTTGCCGTCCTGGTCGGTGACCTTCGCGTCCAGTTGGTACAGGGAATCGCCGGGCAGTGCCTGCGCGGCGGCGGGAATGCCGGGCTGGAACAACGCCAGCCCGAGCAGCAGGAATGACAGGGGCATCTTCATGGCTGGCTCCTTGCGCAGCGGAATCCGAGATTGCCGAGGGTGTTGGCGGGTTGCAGCGCCGACAGCAGGGCGAAGCGTTTCATCACCCCGTAGTGCTGGCGGTCGTTGAAGGCCAGTGCGGTCGCGCCGCAGTACTTGAGCTTGTCGCCGTCGTCGGCGCCGCGCTTGTCGCTGTCGCCCATCAGGGTGGCGAAGTCGTCCACCCACTCCCACGCCACGCCGTGCAGGCCGTGGATGCCGTAGGCGTTGGGCGGCGCGTCGCCGGCATCGAGCGCGCGGGCGGTGGCGTCGTTGAGCAGGAGCGCCTGCCAGCCCTGATCGCGGCGTGCATCGCGGCGATGGGCATCGGCCGCCGCCGCGTATTCCCATTCCAGGAAGGTCGGCAGGCGCGCATCCTGGGCGCGGCAGTAGGCGTCCGCGGCATACCAGCTGATCTGGACCACCGGCGCGCCCGCATCGGCCGCCGCGCCCGGGCCGGTGGCTTCGGCCCAGTGGCCGAGGTAACCGGGACCGGCGAACAACGCCGGCACCCGGTCCCTTCGCCATTGCGGCTGCTGCGCGACGAAGCGGGCGAAGTCGGCGTTGCTGACCGCGCGTTCCATCAGGGCGAAGGCGGCGACGGCACGCGCGTCGCCGCTTTCCTCGTAGCGGATGGCCGAGCGGAAACTTCCGCCCGGCACGTCCACGTAGCCGGGACCACCCGCCATCGCCGGTGCGACGAGGCAGGCAAGCAACAAGGCGGGCAGTCTCCGGTACATGGACATCCTCACTGAGGCTTCGCTCACTTGCCCGCGGGTTCGCCCTGCGGGTATTCCTTGCTGGACTGCTGGCCGGTGTAGATGTCGTGCTTGGCTTCACCATCGACCTTCAGGATGCCCAGCGAGCCCTTGTGGAAGGTGCGGAAGATGCTGTGGTCGACCAGCACGAAGTTGCCCGGTACGTCGGCCTTGAACTCGACGATGGTCGCGCCGCCCGCCGGTACCAGCGTGGTCTGCACGTTCTCCTGGTACTTGCTGCCGCCTTCGGTGTAGACCTTGTCGAAGATCTCGCCGATGACGTGGAAGCTGGACACCAGGTTGGGGCCACCGTTGCCAACGAACATGCGGATGGTTTCACCCGCCTTGGCCTGCAACGCGTTGTCACCCGTCAGCGAACCCTCGGCGCCGTTGAACACCACGTAGGTCGGGTGCTCGTCGATGGCCTTTTCCAGACTGAAGGGCTGCAGGCCCGGCTCGCCGTACTTGCCTTCGGTGTAGAAATCGCCCTGCATCACGTAGAACTCCTTGTCCACCTTCGGCAGGCCTTCCGGCGGCTCGACCAGGATCAGGCCGTACATGCCGTTGGCGATGTGCATGCCGACCGGCGGCATCGCGCAGTGGTAGACGTACAGGCCCGGATTGAGCGCCTTGAAGGTGAACTGCGTTTCATGGCCCGGCAGGGTGAACGTCGCCTCGGCGCCACCGCCCGTGCCGGTCACGGCATGCAGGTCGATGTTGTGCGGCATGTGCGAGCTGTGGTGGTTCTTCAGATGGAACTCCACCGTGTCGCCCTGGCGCACGCGGATGAAGCTGCCCGGGACCGAACCGCCGAAGGTCCAGAAGTTGTAGGTCACGCCGTCGGAGATCTTCATCTCCTTCTCGACCACTTCCAGATCCACGATGACCTTGGCCGGCGCGCTGCGCGTGATCGGCGGCGGCACCATCGGCGGCGCGGTCAGGACGGCCTTGATGGGCTCGCCCTGGAGCGCGCCGTTGTCGGCCGCGAAGGCGTTGCCGGCGAGGGTCGCGCCCATCGCGCAGGCGAGGGCGTAGTAAAGCAGGGGATTGCTCTTGCGCTTCATGGCGCGTTCCTTGTCATGGCCTTTGGCCGATGGGGGAACGTTAGTTGTCCGACCTTCGTGGTCGCCTTGATTTGCATCAATCGCAGCCCCCGATTCGGGGAAAAACACCGGCAAGTTCACCCGGCTTGACATGGATCAAGATCGCCTCTGCCTGCGACAACCTGACGCATCCCAACATTGGAGCGGCTCCAGACAATGGCGTCGACCAATACGGAGAGTCGTGTCATGCGTAGAGATTGTCTTGCCGTCGCCCTGTCCCTCGCGCTCGCACCGGCATCGCTGGTGTTCGCCGCCGAGGCGCCACCCAACGATGCCGGCCAGCATGTGCATGACGCGGGACCCGCTTCACCGACCGAACTCGATGGCGTGGTGGTGGTCGGCGTGGCGCCCGCGATGGCGACCACCTTCGTCACCGATCCGAAACTGCCGCGCCAACCGGTGCCGGCCAGCGACGGCGCGGACTACCTGAAGACGATTCCCGGTTTCGCGACATTGCGCAGCGGCGGCACCAACGGCGATCCGGTGTTGCGCGGCATGTTCGGATCGCGTCTGAACCTGATGACCAACGACGGCGCGTTGAGCGGCGCATGCCCTTCGCGCATGGACAACGCCATGTCCTACATCGCGCCGGAAACCTATGACCGCCTGATCGTCATCAAGGGACCGCAGACGGTTCTGTGGGGCGGTGGCGCGTCGGCGGGCACGGTGCGCTTCGAACGCGAGATTCCGTACTTCGACCGTCCCGGCGTGCGCGTAAACGCCAGCGCGTTGGCCGGCAGCCGCAACCGCAACGACCAGGTGGTGGACGCCACCGCCGGCAACCGCACCGGCTACCTGCGGTTGGGTGGCAACCGCTCGGAAGCCGATGACTACCAGGATGGCAACGGCGACGAAGTGCCGTCCGCATGGCGCAAGTGGAACACCGACGTCGCCCTGGGCTGGACACCGGACGAGAACACCGTGCTGGAACTGAGCGCGGGCACCGGCGACGCGCAGGCCCGTTACGCGGGACGCGGCATGGACGGTTCGCGTTTCCGCCGCGACACCCTGGGGCTGCGCTTCGAGAAGAGCGACATCGGCGGTGTGCTGGATGCGGTCAAGGCCAATCTCTACCTCAACGACGTCGACCACGTGATGGACAACTACACGCTGCGGCGCCCGGATCCGGCCAGCAGCATGCCCATGCCGATGGCGAGCAATGTCGGCCATCGCACCTGGGGTGGCCGGGTCGCCGCGACCTGGCAGCGCGACGACTGGGAAATCACCGCCGGCGTGGACCTGCGCGACAGCCGTCATCGCCAGCGCAGCGGCATGGGACGCGGCACGTACCGGCTGCAGCCGTGGACGGTGGACGCGCGTTTCCGCACGTTCGGCGCCTTCGCGGAATCGCACTGGCACCTGACCGACAAGCATCACGTGATGAGCGGCCTGCGGGTGGACCGCGCACGGGTGGACGACTTGCGCCGCACCACCGGCGGAATGATGCCGATGCCCAACCCGACCGCCGGGCGGGAACGCAGCGAAACCCTGCCGAGCGCGTTCGTGCGCTACGAATACGACATGTCCGGACACGTGGGGCTGTACGCCGGCCTCGGCCATACCCAGCGCATGCCCGACTACTGGGAGCTGTTCTCGCCCAAGCGCGGTCCGGCCGGCGCGGCCAACGCGTTCGCCGGCATCCAGCCCGAACGCACCACCCAACTGGATCTGGGCCTGCAATATCGCGGCGAGCGGGTTGATGCCTGGGTGTCGGTGTACGCCGGACGCATGCAGGACTACATCCTGTTCGACTACCTGCCCGGGATGATGGGCATGGGAGCCACCACCCGCGCGCGCAACATCGACGCCGACATCCGCGGCGGCGAGGCCGGCGTGGAATGGCGTCCCGGCGCGGGCTGGAAACTCGGCGGCTCGCTGGCCTATGCCTGGGGCAAGGACCGCGCCAGCGGCAAGCCATTGCCGCAGATGACGCCGCTGGAAGCGCGGCTGTCGGCCAGCCGCGAACACGAGCGCTGGTCCTGGGGCGCGTTGCTGCGCCTGGTCGACTCCCAGCACCGGGTCAGCACCGGGCAGGGCAACGTGGTCGGGCGCGATCTCGGTCCCAGTGCCGGCTTCGCGGTGTTCTCGGTCAACGGTGGCTATCGCTTCAGCGATCGCCTGCAACTGACCGCCGGCATCGACAACCTGTTCGACCGCGCCTACAGCGAACACCTCAACCTGGGCGGCAACAGCGCCTTCGGCTATCCGGCCGATCCGGTGCGCATCAACGAACCCGGCCGCACCGCCTGGCTGAAGCTCAACCTCACCTACTGAGCGTGGCCACGACCACGTCCACGAAAAACAAGGGGAACCCATGAAATCCTCCATCCGCTGCCTGCTCGGCATCCCATGCATCGCGCTCGCGCTTCCGGCCGTCGCCGCGTCACCGGACGACACCGGCGGCAAGGTGATCCTGGATGCGCGCTACCGTTTCGAGCAGGTCGATCAGGACAATCCGCTGGACACCGCCAAGGCGCATACCCTGCGTACACGCATCGGCTACCGCACGCCGCGTTGGCGCGGGCTGTCGGGCCTGGTCGAGATCGATGACGTGCGCCATCTCGGCGCGGAACACTTCAACGACACCCGCAACGGACGCGCCGGCTACAGCACGGTCGGCGATCCGGAGGGCACCGAGGTCAACCAGGCGCTGCTGCGGTACACCGCCGGCTGGGGCAACGTGCAGGTGGGCCGGCAGCGCATCAACCTGGCCAACCAGCGTTTCGTCGGCGGCGTGGGCTGGCGCCAGAACGAGCAGACCTACGACGGCGCGATGATCGAACTGACACCGGCGCCGGCGTGGAAACTGACCTACGCCTACCTCGACAACATCAACAGCGTGTTCGGCCCGGACGACACCCGCCCGATCAGCCGCACCGCGCCCGCCGACATCGAGGGACACAGCCACCTGCTGCAGGCGCAGTACGCGTTCTCGCCGAACCTGATCGCGATCGGTTACCACTACCGTCTCGGCCTGGACAACATCGCCGTGGCCGCGGGCGCGCCGCTGGGCACGCTGTCCAGCCGCACCAGCGGCCTGCGCCTGCAGGGCAAGGCCGGTGCGTTTTCGTACGTGCTGGAACACGCGCGACAGGCGGCGCTCGATGGCAACCCCTGGCGGCTCGACGGCCGCTACTGGCTGGTCGAGGGCGGTTACCGCTGGCAGGACATCCAGTGGAAGGCGGGCTACGAAGTGCTGGGCGCCGGTCGCGGCGGCACTGGCAACCGGGCGTTCCAGACCCCGCTGGCCACCAAGCATGCGTTCCAGGGCTGGGCCGATCAGTTCCTGACCACGCCCGCGGACGGCCTGCGCGATGCCTATGCCGGTTTCACCGTGCCACTCGGCGGCGGCGAATGGCAGGCGTGGTACCACGACTTCCGCAGCGATCGTGGCGGCTACCGCTTCGGACGCGAACTGGATCTGTCCTGGCGGCGCGCGATTCCGGGCGTGAAGGGACTGGACGGCATGCTCAAGCTCGCCAGCTACCGCAGCGCGGACGGCGTCCGCACGGTGGATACCGACAAGTTCTGGGTGCAGGTGCAGTACAGCTACTGAGCCACGCCGGCTTGACGTGGATCAATGTGGCCCGTGGCGGGGGATGAGGACAATGCCGCCTCTTCCCCCGCCATCGGAAGCGGCATGCCTTTCCACGATCTGCGCGAATTCCTGGATCATCTGAGCGGACAGGGGGATCTGCTGGGCATCGACGCCCGGGTCGAGCCCGAGCTGGAAAGCACCGCGCTGAGCCTGCGCGCCCTGCGCGAGTCCGGGCCGGCGTTGCTGATGAACAACGCCGGTTCCGCGCATCCGCTGCTGGGCAACCTGTTCGGCCATCGCCGCCGCATCGAGCTGGCGCTGGATGGCCGGCCGCTGGCGTCGCTGCGCGAGCTGGGCGAACTGCTCGCCTGCATCAAGGAGCCGCGCTGGCCCGGCAACCTGCGAAGCGCGCTGGCCGACTGGCCGGGGCTGGCACAACTGGCCTACGTGGCGCCGCGCGTGGTCCAGGACGCGGCGTTCAACGAGCAGGTGCTGGAGGGCGAAGACGTCGATCTGGGGCGGCTGCCGATCCAGCGCTGCTGGCCGGAGGACATCGACCGCCTGATCACCTTCGGCCTGGTGATCACCCGCGGCACCCGCCAGGAACGCCAGAACGTGGCGATCTACCGGCAGCAGGTCATCGGCCGCAACCGCGTGATCATGCGCTGGCTGCCGCATCGCGGCGGCGCGCTCGACTATGCCGGCTGGCAGGCCGCGCATCCGGACAAGCCTTTTCCGGTGCTGGTGGCGATCGGCGCGGATCCGGCCACTCTGCTGGCGGCGGTCGCGCCGGTGCCGGACACGCTGTCCGAATACGAATTCGCCGGTCTGCTGCGGGCCTCGCGCACGCGGGTCTGGCGCAGCGCGCTGACCGGGCTGGACGCGCCGGCGGGCGCCGAAATCCTGCTGGAGGGCTTCATCCATCCCGGCGACACCGCGCTGGAAGGGCCGTTCGGCGATCACACCGGCTACTACAACGCGCAGGCGCATTTCCCGGTGTTCACCATCGAGCGCATGCGCCTGCGCAGCGGCGCCATCTATCACGGCAGCTACATGGGGCGGGCGCCGTTCGACGAACCTTCGGTGCTGTCGATGGCGTTGAACGACATCTTCGTGCCCATCCTGCGCAAGGTATTTCCCGAGATCGTGGATTTCTACCTGCCGCCGGAAGCGTGTTCCTACCGGGTGGCGGTCGTCAGCATCCGCAAGCAGTACGCCGGGCATGCGCGGAGGGTGATGATGGGCGTCTGGTCCTACCTGCGCCAGTTCACCTACACCAAGTTCGTCATCGTCACCGACGAGGACATCGACGTGCGCGACTGGTCGCAGGTCATCTGGGCGGTCTCCACCCGGGTGGATCCGGCGCGCGACAGCCTGCTGGTGGAGAACACACCGATCGACTACCTCGATTTCGCGACCCCGGTGTCCGGGGTCGGTTCCAAGCTGGGCCTGGACGCCACCCGCAAATGGGCCGGTGAAAGCGCGCGCGAATGGGGCCGGCCGATCACCCTGGATCCGCAGGTCGAACGGCGCGTGGACACGCTGTGGCGGCAGATATGCCGGACCGTGGAATCCGAAGCCGGGCAGGACGCCGAACCCGACACCCTCGATGCCTGGGCGCCTCGCCGCCGGCATTCCTCCGCCTGGAGAAATTCCTGATGCAACTGGTATGTCCGGCCGGTAACCTGCCGGCCCTGAAGGCGGCCATCGATGCCGGCGCCGACGCGGTCTACGCGGGTTTCCGCGATCAGACCAACGCCCGCGCGTTCCCGGGCCTGAATTTCGACGACGCCGAGATGCGCGAAGGCATCGCCTATGCGCATGCGCGTGGACGCAAGGTGTACCTGGCGCTGAACACCTATCCCGACAGCGCGCGCCTGCCGCAGTGGCATCGGGCGGTGGACCAGGCGGCCGCGTTCGGCGCCGACGCGATCATCGCCGCCGAGATGGCGGTGCTGCACTATGCGTCCGTGCGCCATCCGGATCTGGCGCGGCATCTCTCGGTGCAGGGTTCCGCGACGACGGCGGCGGCCTTGCGTTATGCGCATGACCGCTTCGGCATTTCGCGCGCGGTGCTGCCTCGGGTGCTTTCGGTGCAGCAGGTCGAGCGCCTGTGCCAGGCCTCGCCGGTGCCGCTGGAAGTGTTCGCGTTCGGCAGCCTGTGCATCATGGTCGAGGGCCGCTGCCAGTTGTCCAGCTATGTCACCGGCGCTTCGCCCAACCGTCATGGCGTGTGTTCGCCGGCCAGCTTCGTGCGCTGGGAGGAACATGCCGACCAGGCCCGCAGCGTGCGCCTCAACGGCATGCTCATCGATCGCTTCCGCGCGACCGAACCGGCCGGCTACCCCACCGTGTGCAAGGGGCGCTACGACGTCGGCGGCGAGATCTTCCACGCGCTGGAGGAACCCACCAGCCTCAACACCCTGGAGCTGCTGCCGCGATTGGCCGCGGCCGGGGTGGCGGCGCTGAAGATCGAGGGGCGCCAGCGCGGCGTCGCCTACGTACGCACGGTGACCCGGGTCTGGCGCGAAGCCATCGACGCGCAACTGCGCGGCCCGGCGGGCTGGCGCGTGCGCGAGGACTGGCAGTCGGATCTCTCCGCGCACGCCGAAGGCCAGCAGACCACCCTCGGCCCCTATCACCGCGCCTGGCATTGAACGATGAAACTCAGTCTTGGACCTCTGCAATACTTCTGGCCGCGCGAGCGGGTGCTGTCCTTCTACCGCGAGGCCGCGCAATGGCCACTGGACATCCTCTACCTGGGTGAAACGGTCTGCAGCAAACGGCGCGAACTGCGCACGCGCGACTGGCTGGCGCTGGCGGAGGAACTGGCCGGCAGCGGCAAGCAGATCGTGCTGTCGTCGCTGGCCTTGATCGAAGCCGAATCCGAACTGTCGACGGTGGTCCGGCTGGCGGAGAACGGCCGCTTCCTGGTGGAGGCCAACGATCTGTCCGCCGTGCAGGTCTGCCGCGAGCGTGGCCTGCCATTCGTCGCCGGCCCCACCCTGAACGTCTACAACCCGGTCGCGCTGGGCCTGCTGATCGAGGATGGCCTGGTGCGCTGGGTTCCCGGGGTGGAGCAGGGGCGTGAACTGTTGCAGGAACTGCGCGCGGGAATGGCCGGGCAGGGGACGCCGATGCCGGAGCTGGAAGTGCTGGCCTGGGGACGGTTGCCGCTGGCGTATTCGGCGCGCTGCTTCACCGCGCGCGCCTACGATGTGCCCAAGGACGACTGCGGCTTCCGCTGCATCGAGCATCCGGACGGCCTGCCGCTGGCGACCCGCGAGGGCGAGCCGTTCATGGTGATCAACGGCGTGCAGGTGCAGGGCATGGAGATCGTCGACATGGCGCCGGAGCGCGACCAGTTGATCGCCTGCGGCGTGGATATCCTGCGGCTGTCGCCGGCGCAGGACGACATGGCCACGGTGGTGGACCATTTCCGCCGGATGCTGGATGCGCCGCTGCCGCCTCCGCGACTGGGCGCGCGCAACGGCTACTGGGAAGGCAAGCCGGGCCGCGCTTCGCTCGCGGCGCCGACGATCGCCTGATCGCCGGTGCGTGGCGATGGCCGGCGTGGCTGGCCAGCCACGCCGCGCGCCCGGGTCGAACGCGGACTCAGTCTGCCGGCGCGTCCCGCCGGTAGTGCGCGCCGAGGCTGCGCGTCCGCGTCATGGCCGCCCGCAGCAGTCGGCCCACCAGGCCGCCCTGCCAGCTGTCGCCCATCGTGGCGTCCTGTTCCAGTTCGTCCAGCGCTTCGCGCATGACGAGGCCTTCGCGTACCGGGCCGAGCGCGCGCCAGCTGAGCGCACGCAGGCCGATCAGGGCAGCGGCGTCCGCGTCGCGCCCGCGTTCGGCCCAGCGGCCGCCACCCGCCGGCACATGCCTGCGGACACCCGCCAGTGACTGGCCGAGACGGCGGCCGTAGACCACGCCTTCCAGCAGCGAATTGCTGGCCAGCCGGTTGGCGCCATGCACGCCGTTGCAGGCCGCTTCGCCGACCGCGTACAGGCCTTCCACCGCGCTGCGTCCGTCCAGATCCACGGCGATGCCGCCCATGTGGAAATGCGCGGCCGGGGTGACCGGGATGCGCTGCGCGCGCGGATCGATGCCATGCGCGCGGCACAGCGCGTACACGGTGGGGAACTGCAGCAGCCAGGTTTCGTGCAGGTGGGTGGCGTCCAGCCAGATGCGCTGGCCGTCCTGCTGCGCCTGCCAGACCTGGCGTGCGACCACATCGCGTGGCGCGAGGTCGCCCAGGGGATGGCGGTGCGCCATGATCGCCACGCCGTTGTCGTCCAGCAGGCGCGCGCCGGCGCCGCGCAGGGCTTCGGTGATCAGCGGCAACGCGCCGTTGACCGACACCGACAGCGCGGTCGGATGGAACTGGACGAATTCCAGGTCGCGCGCCTGCGCGCCGGCGGCGAGCGCCAGCGCCAGGCCGTTGCCGTCGGCGCCGGACGGATTGGTGCTGGCGGCGAACAGGCCACCGCAGCCGCCGGTGGCCAGCACGACTTCGGCGCATGCGATGTCCTCGCCGCGCGCTTCCCCCGCGCGGCGCAGGCGCAGGCCACTGACGCCGTGTTCGCCGACGCGCAGCGCCTCCAGCATCGCCGGCGGTCGCCAGTCGATGTGCGGCGCGTTCTGCGCAGCGCGGATTAACGCGAGCAGCAGTGACGCGCCGCTGGCATCGCCGCCGGCGTGGACGATGCGGTGGCGGCGGTGGCCGCCCTCGCGGCCCAGCAGGAAGCGCGTGCCTTCCAGATCGAAGGGCACGCCCTGCGCCTGCAGCCAGCGCACCGCCATCACCGCGTTGTCGACCAGGTAGCGGACGGCGTCGTAGTCGTTGTGATCCGCGCCGGCGATGAGGGTGTCGTGGGCGTGCGCATCGGCGCTGTCGCCGTTGTCCAGGGCCGCGGCGATGCCGCCCTGCGCCAGCGCCGTGCAGCAATCGATGCCGGCGGGCGCGCGGCCGAGCAGCAGCACCTTCCGCGGCGCGGCCGACAACGCGGTGGCCAGCCCGGCGACGCCGCAACCCACCACCACCAGCGGCGGCGCGGCCGTGCTCACGCGCGTTCGCCCCGGCCCACCGCGAGCATGCGGGCCAGCGCCGCGCGGGCGCGTTCCGCCACATCCGCCGGGACGTCGACCGGATGCCGCAGGTCCCGCAGGCAGGCGTGGATGTTCGGCAGGGTGATCCGCTTCATGTGCGGACACAGGTTGCAGGGTTTGATGAATTCCACATCGGGAAAGCGATGGCGCAGGTTGTCGGCCATCGAGCATTCGGTGATCAGGGCGACGCGGCGCGGACGCTCGCGTTCCAGCCACGCGCCCATGGCGGTGGTGGAACCGACGAAGTCGGCTTCGCGCTGCACCTCCGGCGGACATTCCGGATGCGCGACCAGGCGGGCGTCGAAGGTCTCGCGGGTGTGGCGCGCCTGTTGCGCGGTGAATTGTTCGTGCACCTCGCAGCGTCCGTCCCACAGCACCAGTTCCACTCCGGTTTGGGCGGCGACGTGGTGGCCGAGGAAGGCATCGGGCAGGAAGATGACCTTGTCCGCGTTCATCGCCTCGACCACCTGCACCGCGTTGGCGGATGTGCAGCAGGCATCGGATTCGGCCTTCACCGCGGCGCTGGTGTTGACGTAGCTGACCACCGGCGCGCCGGGATGGCGTGCGCGCAGGGCGCGCACGTCGGCGGCGGTGATCGAGGAAGCCAGCGAACAGCCGGCATCGGGATCCGGAATCAGCACGGTGCGCCGCGGGGCCAGGATCTTCGCGGTCTCGGCCATGAAATGGACGCCGCACAGGACGATGATCTCCGCGTCGCAATCGGCGGCGGCCTGCGCCAGTGCCAGCGAGTCGCCGGTGACGTCGGCCACGCCGTGGAAGATTTCGGGCGATTGATAGCTGTGCGCCATGATCACCGCGCCGCGCTCGCGCTTGAGCGAGCGGATGGCGTCGATCCATGGCAGGTGCAGCGGCCATTCCAGGCACGGCACGGTGTCGCCGACGCGTGCGGTCAGGTCCGCGTAGCGGTCTTCCAGATCCGGCGTCCAGCGCGGATGGAAAGCGGCGTTCATGCGCTCTGCCCGTGGTGACGGCGATGGGCGTGGCGCGCATCGCGGGCCAGGCGCGCGCCGCGCTGGAGCAGGATGCGCGAGCCCAGCGGAAAGGACTCCCACGGCAACCGGTCGAGCAGGTTGCGCACGGTCAGGCCCAGTTCGGTGTCGCCGGTCAGCATCAGCCGGCGCTGGAAGAACAGGGTGTCGGCATCCTCCAGCCGGCTGGCGAGCAACAGCAGATCGGTCGCGCTGCCGCTGACCGTGGCCTCGGCGTCGCCATCGGCCAGGCGCAGGCCGTCGGCATCCACGGCGAAGACCCAGCGCAGATCGAGATCCCGCACGTCGATGCCCAGGCGGCGGCCGGCGATCGGTTCCAGGATCCGCAGCACCTGCGGCGCGGCCAGGGCCGGGGCCAGCATTCGCAGCAGCATCCGTTCGCGCAGCGGACGCGGCACGCGCGCCAGCAGGGGACGCCACCGCCGCGGCGGCGGCAGCCAGCGGAGCAGGGAGGAAGCGGAGGATTCGCCGTGCGGTGACGACAGACCGGAAGTTGCCATGGGAGGGAACGGCTCGGAAGTGAAAGGGGATGGACGCGCCTGCCAGCGATGGGCTTCGGCGATCAGCAGGCGCATCAAACGTTCGGCGCTGCCCGGCGGGATGCCGCTGCGGCGAGCCAGCCGGTGGGCGCGCAGGTGAACCTGCCGTTCGCGCGCCTCGTCGGTCCGGGGCAGGCCGGCGTGGCGCTTGATCCGGCCGGCGAGTCCGGCCAGCCGCTGGCGCCCGCCCAGCAGGATCACCATCGCGTCATCGACACGGTCGATCGCCGCACGGGTGCCGTCGAGGGCGATCCGGCTCAGCACGGCGCATCGCCCGCGGCGGGGACAAGCGGGAAACCGGACCGGCCCGGCGTGGTCTGCGGCATGAACGGGGGCATCGCGGCTCACCTGTGCGGTGGCGACATGCTAGGCAGCGCGGCGGGGGCTGCCATTGACCCAGATCAAGTGGACCGATCCACGTTCGCGGGCCGGAAGCGCAGTGCCTCGCGCCAACAGCCCAGTACCGCCCAGCCGCTGGCGCCCCAGGCGAGCGTGAGCGCCGCGCCGGCCGCCCGGGCGAACGCGGGTTGCCAGATCGCCGCCAGCAGCAGGCAGGCGGCGAACAGATGGAGGTACAGCAGCCGCTGCTTGCGCGTGTCGTCCAGCAGGCGATCCACGCCGGGCACGCGGACGCCGCGCGGATGACGGCGACGCAATTCGATCCAGGCCAGGAAGCCGATGATCTCCAGCAGCATGCCCAGCACCAGGAAGGGCAGGCCGATCGCGATGACCAGCGCGCCAATGGTGAGCAGATCGCGCGCGGAGGGATCCGGACGCAGGCCGAGCAGGCAGGCGGCGGCAAGGGCCGCGCATCCGGCCCGCCAGAAGTGCCGCAGCACCGGATTGCGTGGATGCGGCGCGCGTGCCTGCAGGATCAGGACGGCGATGCAGAACACCAGGCCGGGCAGGGCGAGCGCGCGCGCCGGGGACGGGGATGCGCCGGACAGCGACACTCCTCCGGTCCACGCCAGTGCCAGCACCAGCACGCCCAGCCAGGCCAGCAACCCGCCGGCGGGAACGCGCCGGGTTCCCTGCAGCATCGGAACGGTGATGCCGCCGACCGCGCCGAGCAGCGCGAGCGCCCAACCGGCCAGTCCCAGCGTGGCGTGAAGATTGGCGACGCGGTCCAGCGGCAGCGCCCATATCCCCGTCAGCGCCGCCAGCAGCGCCAGGCCCAGGACGACCGTGGCGAACAATGAGGCGAGCGCGACGCCGATGCCCAGACGCGGCGCACGCGGGCCGTTGCCGCGTATCACCGCGATCAATCCGCTGATGGCGAACAGCGCCAGCGGCGGCGCCAGCAGCAGGGTCGAACCCGCGGCGAGCGCGCGGGACGGAAACACCAGCGAGGACAGCAACAGCAGCAGCCCGGCATTGAACGCCGCATGCAGCCAGGCCGCCTGGCGCGGCAGTGGCAGCGGGCATCCCGCGGCCACTGGCAGGAACTGGAACAGGCTGCCGATCATCGCGTTGCCCAGTACGCCCAGGGTGAACAGGTGCACCAGGACCAGCGTGCGCGGGGCCCAGCGTGTCAGCAGCGCGGTTTCACCTGTCCATAGCAGCCATGCGCCGGCGCAGCCGCCCCAGACCAGGGCGGCCAGCAGGAAGCGCAGCGGTTGGCCGGGTGGAGGCGCCTGGGCGAACGCCAGTCCGCTCATGCGACCCGCGGTGGATCCAGCGCGGCGTGATCGTCGCCATGGCAGATGGCGATGCACGCATCCCCGGCGGGCAGGTCATGCACGCGATAGGCGTAGCCCCAGGCATCGAGCAGGGACATCAGCGGCAATGGGCGGAACGGCGTGAACGCGACCAGCCGCCCGCCGCGCGGCAGGGTTTCCAGGCTGGCGAGGATCCGCTGCATGGGTTCCGGCGGCGCGAGCTCGCGCAGATCCAGTCGGGTCAGAAGCATGGCGCTTCTCCCTCCGTCGCGCCGGCTTCCGATTCGGGACGGGCAAGTTCGGGACAGGCAAGTTCGGGGCAGGCCAGCGTCGCGCCGGCCGCGTCGAAGGATTCGCGTATCCAGCCGGCGCAGGGCGAGCAGGGATCCGGTGGCAGTAGCGCTTCGTTCATGGCATTACCCCAGCAGGGCCAGCAGGCCCATCGGATGGTGCGTGCGCGCGATGCCGTACACCTGCAGGAAACACAGCAGCGCCACGGCGTACAGCGCGACCCGGGACAGACGCGCGCGCCCGGGCTGGAACGCCAGCACGCCGAGCACCACGTAAGCGAGAATGAAACCGACCTTCACGACCAGCCAACCGTTGGCGAACAGGCCGGCGGGCAGGATCGTCAGCAGCATCATCGCGGCGGTCAGCAGCACGGTGTCGACCGTGTAGCTGAGATAGCGCAGCGGCGCCACGCGCGGCCAGCGCATGCCCAGCGACAGCCCCAGTCCACGCAACGCGAACAGCGTGCCGCTGGTGAGCGCGGCGGCGATGTGGACCAGCTTGATGTCGGGATAGAACGTGATCATGGCGTCAGCCCGGCCGTCCGTCGGCGCGCGGGCTCAGGTAGATGCGGCCAATGCGGGTCACCCATGGCAGCAGCGCGAGCAGCCAGCCGATCGCCGAGGCGACCTGCCAGAACAGCGCGTCGGGAGCGACTTCCGCCACCACCCGCATCACCGCCACGATCTGCAGCGCGGCGAAGGCGAACCAGGCCAGTGCGGGCATCTTCAGCGGCCGGCCCGAATGGCCCTGGGTCACCCGGGTGACCATCGCCACCAGCACGCTGCCGAAGAAGCCGATGAACATCGCGTGCATGGGCGCGCGTCCGAGCACGAACTCGCCGGTGAGCAGGTAGATGACGCTCTGCGTGGTGTACAGCGCGAAGGTGATCGGCAACCACGCGGTGCCGACGAACAGCACCGCCAGCAATCCCGGCATGCGTCCGCGCGGCCACCAGTGCCACAACGCCACGCCGCTGGCGATCAGCAGCGCCGCGTCCGGCAGCCACAGCCATGCGTAGGCGTGGCGCAGCTCCAGCAGCAGGTGCAGCAGCAGGAAGCCCCACATCGCGCCCAGCCAGGCCATCGGGCGCCAGGGCTTGTAGCCCGGTACCGCGTTGGCGGCGAAGAACGGGAACATGCGATGCGCCACGGTCAGATAGATCGGCAGCAGCATCACCACGCCGCCGAGCTTGATGCTGGCGAAGGCGTACCAGGCGTCGCCGGTCAGCACGAACGCCAGGAAGCACACCAGTCCGGTGCAGCCGAGCAGCAGCGCGGCGAAGCAGGAACGCGCATGCCAGGTGCGCGCGGTATCGCGCAGCAGCAGGCGGCCCAGGGTGGCGACGCCGGCCAGCCAGCCGGCCAGCGACATCCACAGGCCGACCGTGAAGCCGGCGTCCCAGCCGAGCGTGGACAGCAGGATCGCCAGCTGTCCGCCCATCAGGCCGGCGCCCACCGGCGCGTAGCGCCAGCGTGGAAGATCCGGCAGGCCCATCCAGCGCGGGAACACCGTGAGCAGGAAGCCGAAGATGAAGCTGGGCAGCACCAGATACTGCATCAGGAAGGCATGCAGCCAACCCGGCGGCACCGCGATGTCCGGCATGCGCCAGGCGCCGGTGTACTGCGCGGCCAGCCAGGCCGCCCACCACAGCATCGCCAGCAGCACATTGCCGGCACCGATGAAGAACATCAGCCGGTGCGGCGCCTGCAGCAACTGGCGCGCGGACATGCCGGTGGGCGAGGCGGGCGAATTGGAAACGGGAATCGGTCGCATGGCCGCAGTCTGCGCCGCGGCGCCGGCGCCTTCCTTGACCTGGATCAGGCGGGACGTGAATCCGCGCCCGAAGGATTCCCGCCCGAATCGTCCTGCCGACGAAGCCCCGACGTCATCCCGGCGGACGCTGGAACCTATTTTGGCTTCGGGCCAGCGTTCCTCGGCAGCCGGGGATTTCAATGGATTCCAGCGTGCGCTGGAATGACGATTGGAAGGATTCGGGCTGGCGGATGGAGTTCGAACGCGTTGGCGAGGCCGTCGCGACTGACGTCATTCCCACAAGGACCAGCCGAATCTTCTCCCTTGTGGGAGCGACGTCAGTCGCGATATCCGAACAGCCGCTTGATGCGGGTCAATGCCGGAGCCACCGGTGCTGCTTACCTTGCCGGCACCGGGGCGATGGCCCCGGCCCACACTCAGCAAGGAAACCCGATGTCCGCTCCCGAACTCACCGACGAACCACTCCAGCAACGCACCCGCGCCATGACCCACGCCCTGCGCGAATGGGATCCCGACGCGGAGGTACAGTTCGAATCCGCCAGTGGCCGCCTGTCGATCCTGACCACGCTGGCGCCGGCGCGCGTGCGTGAAATCCTCGCCACCGTCGGCGAACACGTCGAGGATGTGCCGGAAGACGCCCGCCGGGGCGGCTGCGGTTGCGGGGGCTGTGGCTGCTCGGGCGGCTGAACCGCGTTGCTGCACCGGTGGGTCTCCACCGGTGTGGCAACCCGCGGCACGCGAACAGCGCGGGTAGAAACGCGTACCGCGCCGGCATCAGGGCCGTGGACGCACCCGCCGGTATTGGCGTCGTTCGCCGTGACGTTTTCCGTCAGACTCCACGTTGGCGCATAGCTGACCATCGCACAGGGTGACGTCGGCGGCGTTGTAGGCGCGCAGCAGTTCCGCCTGCAGTTGGAACTGCTGCAGTTCCTGCCGCGCGCGCCAGACCTGCCAACCGCTGCCCAGGGTGACCAGCACCGCGCCGGCGGCCAGCGCCAGGGGGGCGGTCCAGGCCCAGAGGCTGCGCTGACGGCGCAGCGCCTGGGTGCTTTGCTCCAACTCCTGGCGCGCGGTCTGGCTGGCTTGCGTCCAGCCGTCACATTGCTGCTGGATGCCGGACAACGCCTGCGCACCCTGCTGGGCGAAGGCGTGCAGCGCTTCACGGGCCAACTGTTGACCGCCGTTCTCCAATTGCCGCACGCCGTCGCGCAGCGCGGATGACAATGCGTCCAGTTGTTGTTGTCGCGCGGCCTGTTCCCGCTGCTGGTGGTCCAGCAGTAGCGCGGATTGGGCCAGCAGCCGTTGCTGGGTGGCCAGGATGTCGAGAACTAGCGATGCCTCGTTCGCGGGGGGCGGTGTCATGGGGGAGTAATCCTGTGAAAGCGGGTCAGCGGCGCATGGCGGGTGCCGACGGAACGTTCTGGGAGAGAGCCGCCTGCGCGGGATCCCTTTCCGACTCGGGGCGCATGGCGGGGGCGGGTTCGGGCAGGTCGCGGACGGATTGCAGGAACATCCGGGTCTGCGGCAGCCGCTCGTAATCCTCCGCGGCGCGTTGGCAGGTGGCGCGATCACCACGCCCGAGCGCATCGCAATAAGCATCCAGGAATGCCGCGTCCGCATTGTGGAGAAGCCGCAAACCATCCGGTGATGGCGCAGCGGGCGTCTGTGCATGCTGCGGTTCCAACAGGGGGCGTTGGCGTTGCCGGGCCGCGTCGAGTTCGTCGCGCAGGTTGCCCTCGGCGACCGAGTCGTAGAAGAAGCCGGGACTGATCCAGCGCCCGTCTTCCTGGCGGCGATAGCGGCCGCCATCGGAAGCCAATTGGGTGTCGCGGTCCCGCAGCGCCGAGTGCACCGCGTCGGGGATCGGCCCGCGGTCGGTCCATCCCATCTGTTCGTGGACCTGGGCGTAACGCGCCGCGTTGGCGGCGGGCGAGCGCTCGGCGTTGTAGGCGAGCACTTGCGCCGCGTAGGCATCCAGTTCGGCTGCCTTCGAAGGTGATGCCGTCTCGGTATGCCACGCCAGGATGCGGGGGTCCAGCAATCCGTCGGCCACTTCGCGCTGCCATTGCCGCGTCACCGGGTCGCGTATCCATGAGCTTTCCCGGACGCTGTGGGAATCGCTGGCGTCGGCGGGAATCCGGTACGGATTCACCGGCAGGTCCGGACTGGCCAGGCGCAACTGCACGGCCATGCTGGCGGCCTGGTAATCCAACTGCCGCGCCAGCGCCGCATCGGCCGTCAGCGTGCGCGGTGCCTGATAGACAGGCATCTCGGACGTCGAAAGGGTGGTGGCCTCGACGTCCAGTTCGCGCACGCTGCGGGTCCATCCACGCGCGGGATGCGTGGGGTCGAAGCGCCAGCGCTGGCCCTGCGCATCGGCCTGGGTATTGATGCGGTGATGTTCGATCCAGTCGGCCACCTTCTCGCCGCCGATGGCCCCCACCGCGCCGCCGACGACGGCGGTGACCACCGCGCCGGGACCGGTTTCCACGCCGGCCAGGGCACCCAGTTGTATCCCCGCCCAGGCGCCGGCCCAGCCACCGACATTGCGCGTGCCGAAGCGTAGGACGCCCGCCTGCGCGCCGGCCACGTTGCCCTGGCCGAGCAGGTCGCGGGTATTGCGCGCGGTATCCGCCACGTCATAGGCGGTGGTGGCGCCGCCAAGAATGCTGCCGGCGCGGTAGACCGGGGGACGTATGCGAGCATCGAAATCCTGAAGGCGGGCACTGTGCGCCATGTGCCTGACTTCGGGCTCGACGTTCATTGCCTTGCGCTCGAACAATAGGGATTGACCCGTTTCGGAACTGACCACGGGATGCAGCGGCAGTGCTTCGGTGAGATCGCGATGCCAGGTGACCTGTTGTTTCCAGCCGAGATTGTTCCTTTGGGCAAGGAGCGGGTCCTGCATGCGGGCTTGCCGCGCCTCGGTCAGGGCGTTGCCTGCGGTGCGCGAATCAAACCGGCTGTCATACAGCGACACGCCCTCACGATTGAATATCCGCACGGTTACTCCCGTTTCCTCCTGGACCTTGTTCAGATTGCGTGGCAGGTCATCGTAGACCTGCTGGCGGACGGCGGAGGGTACGTAGCGGCCGTAGCCGTCCGTCTCGAGCTTGTCCGCAAAGCGCTTATGCACTCCGAGTTCGCTCTCCAACTGGTGCGCGGCCATCACGCGCACCTCGACGTCGTACCCTTTTTCCTGCAGCCCCTTGATGAGCGAAACCGCCCCGGCGCCATTGCCCAGCGTGGTGTCGAGAATCAGGTTCTTTTTGCCGTCGATGGCGGCGGCACGCAGCTCCTTGGCCCAGGCGCTGGCGTCGGCGTGGGTATGGTCGGCCCAGGTGTAGGGGTAACGTTCGCGGAGTTGCTCGACCTTCGGGGGGGCGTCGCGGAGTTCGTCCGGGTCGACGGTGACGGCATCACTGATAAATTCCAACTCGGCCCGAATCTTCAATGCACCTTTGCCAGCGCCTGGCTGCCCCGCAAGTATGATGGCTTTGGGTGCCGATTGGCTGGTGGAGCGCGTGATGCTGGAGCGTTGCAGGATATCTTCCTGCAAGATTCGTCGGTGTTCGGCTTCTGATAACGGGGTAGTTTTTTCACTCATCCTCTCGCCCCGAGTTCAGAGCCGTATATTTCAAAGTAATGCATCAATTCCTGCGGTTTCCATGCGATAGATGGCCTGCTTTCCAGCATTGTTTTTAATTTTATCTCTGCAGAATCAATGGCATTCGGATTGGCCTCTTTTTGCGCATTTTCCAGTTCGGTACGTGCTTCTTGGATGAAGGTTCCCAGCCGGCTTTCCAGCACCCAGATGGCTCTTTCGAAGGGGTCGACCCCGGCGGATGACGTGCTGACGACATAGTCCAGAACTTCCTGTATGCGGCGCAGATGGTCCGGGTAGTCCTTCAGCAGTTCTTGAAGTCCGCGCGGGATGGGCGGTGGCGGGAGAGAGGTCATGGGGTCCTCGAATGGAAGCGGTGATGGGTGGGATAGAGGCATGGCTGCAAGTGGTTGGCTGCCCTCTTCAGCTCCCGGATGAGCGAAACCGCCCCGGCGCCATTGCCCAGCGTGGTGTCGAGAATCAGGTTCTTTTTGCCGTCGATGGCGGCGGCACGCAGCTCCTTGGCCCAGGCGCTGGCGTCGGCGTGGGTGTAGGGGTAGCGTTCGCGGAGTTGCTCGACCTTCGGGTGGGCGTCGCGGAGTTCGTCCGGGTCGATGGTCAGGACGTCAAAATCAAGCTCTACTTTTGCGATATCCCTCAACCCTCCCTTCCCGGCTCCGGGTTGGCCTGCCAGGATGATGGCGCGCGGAGCGGGCTGTGTGGATAAGCGTTCCATTCCGCTTTGGGGAAGGACCTCATTCTGTAGAATCCGGGCGTGCTCTTCGGATGGCAGTTTTTCTCCGGTCACGGGACAGACTTCCGAAGTGCGTTGAAGTAAGCCGAGAGCTCGCTGGTGTTCAATAAGCCACCGTTATGGCTTCGTGCTCGCAGCATTAGCATCAACTTGTCATTGGCAACCTGCACGGCGCTGGCGTCGCCAGTACTTTCGGCTGCTCTCAGCTCGGCACGCGCTTCTTGGATGAAAGTTCCCAGTCGACTTTCCAGAACCCAGATGGCTCTTTCGAAAGGATCGACACCGGCGGACGACGTGTTGACGACGTAGTCCAGAACTTCCTGTACGCGGCGCAGATGGTCCGGGTAGTCCTTCAGCAGTTCCTGAAGTCCACGCGGGATGGGCGGGGGCGGGAGGGAGGTCATGGGGTCCTCGAATGGAAGGAGTAGTGGCGAGTCGTGCGCGAAGGACGCGGCGCGTGGTCGGACGGGTTCTCCCGCTGTTGCGCGGCCATCACCCGCACTTCCACGTCATAGCCCTTTTCCTTCAGCTCCCGGATGAGCGAAACCGCGCCGGCGCCATTGCCCAGCGTGGTGTCGAGAATCAGGTTCTTCCTGCCGTCGATGGCGGCGGCGCGCAGTTCCTTGGCCCAGGCGCTGGCGTCGGCATGGGTGTGGTCGGCCCAGGTGTAGGGATAGCGTTCGCGGAGTTGCTCGACCTTCGGGTGGGCGTCGCGGAGTTCGTCCGGGTCGATGAGAACCACATTGCCTTTCATCTCCAGTTCCGCACGCTCTGACAACCCTCCTTTCCCAGCGCCGGGTTGACCTGCAAGTATTATTGCCCGCGGCGTGATTTGAGATGTGGCATCGTCCAGTTTGCTTAGCGGAATTACTTCTCGCTTGAATATATCGAGATGGGTTCGCTGAACGAGTTGAGAGGGCGTATTCATGGAGACCCCACTTCGAGCGTGCGGAAGTAACCACTGAATGCCTCATCTCCCAGCCAACGGGACTTTGAGCGAGCGCGCAGCATCAGCATCAACTTGTCATTGGCAACCTGCACGGTACTAGCATCGCCAGTACTTTCGGCTGCTCTCAGCTCGGCGCGCGCTTCTTGGATGAAGGTGCCCAGTCGACTTTCCAGTAGCCAGATAGCAACCTCAAAAGGAGGCGTAGAGGGTGAAGGTTGTTCTATGGCTCTATCGAGTGCTTCCTGCACGCGGCGCAGATGGTCCGGGTAGTCCTTCAGCAGTTCTTGAAGTCCGCGCGGGATGGGCGGTGGCGGGAGAGAGGTCATGGGGTCCTCGAATGGAAGCGGTGATGGGTGGGATAGAGGCATGGCTGCAAGTGGTTGGCTGCCCTCTTCAGCTCCCGGATGAGCGAAACCGCCCCGGCGCCATTGCCCAGCGTGGTGTCGAGAATCAGGTTCTTTTTGCCGTCGATGGCGGCGGCACGCAGCTCCTTGGCCCAGGCGCTGGCGTCGGCGTGGGTATGGTCGGCCCAGGTGTAGGGGTAACGCTCGCGGAGTTGCTCGACCTTCGGGTGGGCGTCGCGGAGTTCGTCCGGGTCGATGGTCAGGACATCTCCCGAAAATTCCTTTCTGACGATGTTGGCGAGACCGCCTTTTCCTGCTCCAGGCTGACCCGCGAGAATGATGGCCCTAGGGGTGTTATGGGTGGCGAGTTCATCTAGACGGGATTCTTTGAGTACTTTGTTTGAAAAAATATCCGCGTGCTCGTCGGCCGCAAGCCTGTTCTCAGAGCTGTTCATCAGAACTTGTCCGCATTCAGTTGGAAGTACTCGAATAGCTCATCGAGATTTCTTAGTCCGCCATTTTGGGAACGTGCACGAAACATCAAGCTGTCTTTCTCTTCTGAGCGAGCAATTGCTTCGGCATCCCCATGGGCTTTGGTTGACACCAGCTCGGCGCGCGCCTCTTGGATAAAGGTTCCCAGCCGGCTTTCCAGCACCCAGATGGCTCTTTCGAAGGGGTCGACCCCGGCGGATGACGTGCTGACGACATAGTCCAGAACTTCCTGTATGCGGCGCAGATGGTCCGGGTAGTCCTTCAGCAGTTCCTTGAGGCCGGCTGGAACAGGAGGGGGCGGGAGGGCGTTCATGGAATCCTCGAATGGAAGTGGCGGGCTGTTGGAGGGGTATGTCGCTGGACGCGAGCAGGTTCGCTCTCCAACCGATGCGCGGCCATCACCCGCACTTCCACGTCATAGCCTTTTCCCTTCAGCTCCCGGATGAGCGAAACGGCCCCGGGGCCGTTGCCCAGCGTGGTGTCGAGAATCAGATTCTTCTTGCCCTCCACGGCCGCGGCACGCAGTTCCTTGGCCCAGGCACTGGCGTCGGCGTGGGTATGGTCGGCCCAGGTGTAGGGGTAACGCTCGCGGAGTTGCTCGACCTTCGGGTGGGCGTCGCGGAGTTCGTCCGGGTCGATGCTGACGGCGTTGCCGAGGAATTCCGACTCGGCTCGAATCTTCAGCGCCCCTTTGCCAGCCCCCGGTTGACCTGCGAGCACGACAGCCCTGGGGCTTGGTTGGGGCGTGGCATTCGTGAAGCTGGAACGTTGAAGTATCTCCTCCTTCAAGATGCGTCGATGTTCGGATTCTGATAGCGAGGAATGGTTCTTAGTCATTCCTTTGCCTCGATCTCTGGGCCATATATTTCAAAGTAGTGCATCAGTTCTTGTGGCTTCCATGCGATGGATGGTCTGCTTTCCAGCATCTGTTTCAATTTTTTCTTCGCAGAAGCAATGGCCTCTGGCTTCGCTTCTTTTTGTGCGTTCTCAAGCTCGGCGCGTGCTTCTTGGATGAAGGTGCCCAGCCGGCTTTCTAAAAGCCAGATAGCGACCTCAAAAGGAGGTGTAGAGGGCGAAGGTTGTTCGATGGCTCTATCGAGTGCTTCTTGTATGCGGCGCAGATGGTCCGGGTAGTCCTTCAGCAGTTCTTGAAGTCCGCGCGGGATGGGCGGTGGCGGGAGAGAGGTCATGGGGTCCTCGAATGGAAGCGGTGATGGGTGGGATAGAGGCATGGCTGCAAGTGGTTGGCTGCCCTCTTCAGCTCCCGGATGAGCGAAACCGCCCCGGCGCCATTGCCCAGCGTGGTGTCGAGAATCAGGTTCTTTTTGCCGTCGATGGCGGCGGCACGCAGCTCCTTGGCCCAGGCGCTGGCGTCGGCGTGGGTATGGTCGGCCCAGGTGTAGGGGTAACGCTCGCGGAGTTGCTCGACCTTCGGGTGGGCGTCGCGGAGTTCGTCCGGGTCGATGAGAACCACATTGCCTTTCATCTCCAGTTCCGCACGCTCTGACAACCCTCCTTTTCCAGCGCCGGGTTGACCTGCAAGTATTATTGCCCGCGGCGTGATTTGAGATGTGGCATCGTCAAGTTTGCTTAGCGGAATTACCTCTCGCTTGAATATATCGAGATGGGTTCGCTGGTCGAGTTGAGAGGGCGTATTCATGGAGACCCCGCTTCGAGCGTGCGGAAGTAACCGCTGAATGCCTCATCTCCCAGCCAGCGGGATTTTGAGCGAGCGCGCAGCATCAGCATCAACTTGTCATTGGCAACCTGCACGGCGCTGGCGTCGCCAGTACTTTCGGCTGCTCTCAGCTCGGCGCGCGCTTCTTGGATGAAGGTGCCCAGTCGACTTTCCAGAACCCAGATGGCTCTTTCGAAAGGATCGACACCGGCGGACGACGTGTTGACGACGTAGTCCAGAACTTCCTGTACGCGGCGCAGATGGTCCGGGTAGTCCTTCAGCAGTTCCTGAAGTCCACGCGGGATGGGCGGGGGCGGGAGGGAGGTCATGGGGTCCTCGAATGGAAGGAGTAGTGGCGAGTCGTGCGCGAAGGACGCGGCGCATGGTCGGACGGGTTCTCCCGCTGTTGCGCGGCCATCACCCGCACTTCGACGTCATAGCCTTTTTCCTTCAGCTCCCGGATGAGCGAAACCGCGCCGGCGCCATTGCCCAGCGTGGTGTCGAGAATCAGGTTCTTTTTGCCGGCGATGGCGGCGGCGCGCAGTTCCTTGGCCCAGGCGCTGGCGTCGGCATGGGTGTGGTCGGCCCAGGTGTAGGGGTAGCGTTCGCGGAGTTGCTCGACCTTCGGGTGGGCGTCGCGGAGCCTGTCGGGGTCAACGACCACGGCATCATCCTTGAAATCGTGGAGAGCTTTTTCAGCCAGTCCTCCTTTTCCGGCTCCGGGTTGGCCCGCCAGAATGACGGCCCGTGGATGCTCTTGTGTTCCTGTCTCCAGGAGGCGTTCGCGAGCAATGATTCTTTCGCTAAAAATCCGGGCATGAAGCGCCTCGTCAAGCTTGCTCCCTGGCCCGCTCATTTGCGATTCCTCTCGATTTCGTTGAAGTAGGCCCTGAAGTCCGGGTCTCCCAGATAGGCGTGCTGCGAACTTGCCCGTAGCATGGTGAGGTCCTTTTCTCGTGCGCGCAGAATGGCTTCTGCGTCACCACTTGCTTCCGCAAGTTGAAGCTCGGCATACGTTTCTTGGATGAAAGTTCCCAGTCGACTTTCCAGTAGCCAGATAGCAACCTCAAAAGGAGGCGTAGAGGGTGAAGGTTGTTTTATGGCTCTATCGAGTGCTTCCTGCACGCGGCGCAGATGGTCCGGGTAGTCCTTCAGCAGTTCCTGAAGTCCACGCGGGATGGGCGGGGGCGGGAGGGAGGTCATGGGGTCCTCGAATGGAAGGGGAAGTGGGTGGGAGAGCGGCATGGCTGCAAGTGGCTGGCTGCCTTTTCCTTCAGCTCCCGGATGAGCGAAACCGCGCCGGTGCCATTGCCCAGCGTGGTGTCGAGAATCAGGTTCTTTTTGCCGTCGATGGCGGCGGCGCGCAGTTCCTTGGCCCAGGCGCTGGCGTCGGCGTGGGTGTGGTCGGCCCAGGTGTAGGGATAGCGTTCGCGGAGTTGCTCGACCTTGGGGGGGGCGTCGCGAAGTTCGTCCGGGTCGATGGTCAGGACGTCAAAATCAAGCTCTACCTTTGCGACATCCCTCAACCCTCCCTTCCCCGCTCCCGGTTGGCCCGCCAGGATGATGGCGCGCGGAGCGGACTGGGTGGATAAGCGTTCCATTCTGCTTTGGGGAAGGACCTCATTCTGTAGAATCCGGGCGTGCTCTTCGGATGGCAGTTTTTCTCCGGTCACGGGACAGACTTCCGAAGTGCGTTGAAGTAAGCCGAGAGCTCGCTGGTGTTCAATAAGCCGCCGTTATGGCTTCTTGCTCGCAGCATTCGCATGAGCTTGTCATTGGCAACCTGCACGGCGCTGACATCGCCAGTACTTTCGGCTGCACTCAACTCGGCGCGCGCCTCCTGGATAAAGGCGCCAAGCGCATCCTCCAAAGCCCAAATGGCCTGCTCGAAAGCAGGCGTTGCATGAAAGGGTTTTGAGACAACGCGATTCAGGTCCTCCTGCAAGATTTGCAAATGCTCGGGATAGTCCTTCAGTAGTTCTTGAAGTCCGCGTGGAATGGGTGGGGATGGGATGGAATCCATGAGTGCTTGGTTTGCGGTCGTATGGAGCGTCGCATTGACTGCGATATCGCGCGGGCTCACGAATGTGCACCCAAACGATTGTCTGCTTCAATTAACTTTGAGCCTCACGCATGAGGCGTGGACGGCCGTTTTCAGGTGTTCGTCATCCCCCGCTTCTTGCAGACAAAAAAAGAGCCGCTTGCGCGGCTCTTTTTCGTTGCGGTTGGTGGCGTCGGAAAACCTCCGGGGATCAACCCTCCGCCGGTACCGCCGCAGGCAGCGCTTCCCGGCGTGGCGCGACCCACAGGCGGAACACGAACCATGCCAGGGCGACCGCGCCGACACTGAACAGCGTGTCCGAGGGAACCCGCATCCACACCAGCATGTCGACGATCGGCTGCTGCATGAACTCGGCCGAGCGGGCATACCAGTAGCCGTGCTTCAGCGCCGCGTTGAGCTGCAGGATGCCCAGCGGCAGCAGGGTGAACAGGGCCATGCCGGCCAGACCGATGTTGAGCGACCAGAACGCGGTCTTCAGCGGCTTCTCGTTCCACTGCACATCCGGCTTGAGGCCGCGCAGGCAGAACAGCATCAGGCCGATGCCGAGCATGCCGTACACGCCGAACAGCGCGGTGTGGCCGTGGGTCGGGGTCAGGTTGAGGCCCTGCATGTAGTACAGCGGCAGCGGCGGGTTGATCAGGAAGCCGAACAGGCCGGCGCCCACCAGGTTCCAGAACGCGACCGCGATGAAGAACAGGATCGGCCAGCGGTAGCGTTGCATCCACGGCGTGGCCTTGCCCATCTTGTAGCTGTGGTAGGCCTCGAAGCCGACGTAGGCCAGCGGCACCACTTCCAGCGCCGAGAAGCTCGCGCCGATGGCGATGACCGCGGTCGGAGTGCCGGTGAAGTACAGATGGTGCAGGGTGCCCAGCACGCCGCCGGCCATGAACACGATGGTCGCGAACAGCACCGCCACCGTGGCCGACTTGACCTGCAGCATGCCCAGGCGGGTGAACAGGAAGGCGATGACCGCCACCGCGAAGACCTCGAAGAAGCCTTCCACCCACAGGTGCACCACCCACCAGCGCCAGTACTCGACCATCGACAGGTGCGTGTGCTCGCCCCACATCAGGCCGGCCGCGTAGAACACGCCAATCGCCACGGTTGAGAGGAACAGCAGGGAGACGATGGAACGCGAATCACCGCCGTTGCGCATCGCCGGCCACAGGGCGCGGCCGACCAGCACCAGCCACAGGGTCAGGCCGACGAACAGGAACCATTGCCAGAAGCGGCCGAGGTCGACGTACTCCCAGCCCTGGTGACCGAACCAGAAGTTGTGCTTCAGGCCGAGCTTCTGCATCACCGCGAACCACTGTCCGGCAAACGCGCCGACCACGATGATCAACAGGCAGACCCACAGCAGGTTCACGCCCAGCCGCTGGAATTTCGGCTCATGCCCGGAAATCGCCGGGCCGATGTACAGGCCCATGCCCAGCCAGGCGGTGGCGATCCACAGCACCGCCAGCTGCGTGTGCCAGGTACGCGTCAGTGCGTACGGCAGCACGTCGGACAGGGCGAAGCCGTAGGCTTCCTGGCCTTCGACCTGGTAGTGCGCGGTGATCGCGCCGAGCAGGATCTGCACCAGGAACAGCGCGATGACCACCCAGAAATACTTCGCGGTGGCGCGCATCGACGGCGTGACCTTGATGTCGGCGAGCGGATCCCGCTTGGGCAGCACCGGCGCCAGTTCGTCGCCGTGGTTGACCGCGTAGTGCCAACCCAGCAGGCCGACGCCGGCGATCAGGAACAGCACGCTGAACACCGTCCACAGGAACGCGCTCGGCGGCGGGGTGTTGCCGACCAGATCGTCGGCCGGCCAGTTGGCGGTGTAGCTGATTTCGGCGCCCGGACGCTGGGTCACCGACGACCACGCGGCCCACCAGTAGAAGCCGGTGAGCTGGCGGCGATGCCCGGCGTCGGGCACGGTGTCGTTGCGCATGGCGTAGGCCTCGCGCAGTTCCACCATCGCCGGATCCTTGCCGAACAGCTGCTCGTAGTGCGCGGCGACCGTGCGGATGGCGGCGGCGCGATCCGCGTCCACCTTCACCGTGCCGGTGGCGGCATCGTAGGTGTTGGGACGCATCAGCGCCTGTACGCGTGTGGCGTACGCGGCCTGGGTGGGGGCGTCCAGCTCCTTGTAGCTGGCGACGCCGGCTTCCCGCTTGGCCCAGATGTCGAGGATGGCCTCGGCCTCGCGGTGCAGCCAGTCCGCGCCCCAATCGGGGGCGACATAGCCGCCGTGGCCCCAGATGGAGCCCAGTTGCTGGCCACCGATGGACTGCCATACCTGGCGGCCGGTCTCGATGTCCTTGCGGGTGTAAAGCACCTGGCCATCGGCATCGACCACCTGCTCGGGCAGGGGCGGCGCCTGTCGGTGGACCTCGCTGCCGACCCAGAGCAGGACGGCGAACGAGGCGATGAGCAGGGCGGCCAACCCTGCCCACAGCTTGCGTGTGGAATTCATGATGCGGGACTCCGTGGGAACCGCAGGCATGTTCCGCCCGCGTCCGGATCCCCTCCATGACCTACGTCAAGTCGATGGCATTCGCGTGCGCGCAGGCACGTCGCGCCGGGACGGCGTCAGTCGCGCAGCACCGTGGACGCCAGTTCGTGCAGGCGATCCATGTCCAGGATCTCCACGTCGCGCTGCTTGATGTGGACCAGTCCGTCGCGTTCGAACCGGCGCAGCACCCGGCTCACCGTTTCCGGCGCCTGGCGCAGGTAGTTGGCGATGTCGGTGCGCGACATGGTCAGCTGGAACCGGCGCGAGGAATAGCCGCGCGCGGCCAGCCGCCGCGACAGCCCGATCAGGAACGCCGCCATGCGCTCGTCGGCGCTGTTGTCGCGGGCGAACAGCGAGGCCACGCCGATGTCGTGGCTCATCAACCGGAACAGGTGCTGCTGCAGGTTCGGCAGGCGGGTGGCCAGCAGGGCGATCTTCGGGAACGAGAACCGGCACAGCATCACCGTGTCCAGCGCGATCGCGTTGCAGGGATAGCGATCGCCGTGGATCGCGTTGAGGCCGATCACCTCGCCGGGCAGGTGGAAACCCAGGACCTGCTCGTGGCCGTCGCGATCGACCTGGTAGGTCTTGACCGTGCCGGCGCGCACCGCGGCGATGGCGCTGAAGGAATCCCCCTCGCGGAACACGTGTTCACCGGGTTGCAGCGGGCCGACATGTTCGACCAGCACATGCAGGTCCATCAGCGCCCGCTTGTCCATGCCCTCGCTGAGGCAGGCCTGGGAGAACGCGCAGGTCGAGCAGAACGTCAGCGAATCGCCGTCGTCCGAAAGAATGGTGGCGTCGGTACGCGGGAAAACGACCGGCGAGCTCATGCGGACGTCCCGGATGAGGTCAGATGGTTCGCGAGAACCGCGTGGTCGCGGCCTCCGCGGCGGCGGGTAAGTATCTGTCGAAGCACATTGCGATGATACGCAACAGCAGGCGTCCACGCGAGGTGGCACGCACATCCCGAGGCCCCACCTCGACCAGACCGTCGGCCTGGAGCGGTTCCAGCCGCGCCAGCGCATCGGCGAAATAGTCGCGGAAGTCGATCACGTGGCGGCGCTCGATGGCGTCGAAATCGATGCGCCCGTGGCACATCAGCTGCTGGATGACGTCGGCGCGCAGCAGATCGTCCTCGTCCAGGCGCATACCGCGCCAGACCGGCAGGCGGCCGCTGTCGATCATCTGCTCCCAGCTGCCGATGTCGCGCGGGTTCTGGCTGAAACTGGCCCCGATGTGGCTGATCGCACTGACCCCCAGGCCGATCAGATCGCTTTCGGCGTGGGTGGAATAGCCCATGAAATTGCGATGCAGGTCACCGCGTTGCTGGGCCAGCGCCAGATCGTCGCCGGGCAGGGCGAAATGATCCATGCCGATGTAGACGTAGCCGGCTTCGCCCAGCTTGTCGATGGCGCAACGCAGCAGGTCCAGCTTCTGCTCGGGGGAGGGCAGTTCCTCGGCGTGGATGCGCTGCTGCGGGCGGAACAGCGCCGGCAGGTGCGCGTAGCTGTAGATCGCCAGCCGGTCCGGACGCGCCTTCAGGGTAATGTCGAGGGTGCGCGAGAAACCGGCCAGGGTCTGCCGGGGCAGGCCGTAGATCAAATCCACGTTGACCGAGCGCATGCCGTGGGTGCGGCAGGCGTCGATGATCGCCAGGGTGTCCTCGACGCCCTGCACGCGGTTGACCGCTTGCTGCACGTCGGGATCGAAATCCTGCACGCCCAGGCTGGCGCGGTTGAAGCCGGCGCGGGCCAGTTGGCCGACCTCGTCGGGGGTGATGAAACGCGGATCCAGTTCGATCGAGCAGTCGAAGCCGGCGCCCGAGGCGAACGAAAAGTGGCGGCGCAGGACGTCGACGACCTCGGTGATCTGGTCCGGCGACAGGAAGTTGGGGGTGCCGCCGCCGAAATGCACCTGGTTGACATCGCGATCGCGATCGAACAGCGGCGAGACCAGGGCGATTTCGCGGTACAGGCGGGTCAGGTAGGCGTCGCCACGGGCCTTCTCGCGGGTGATGATGCGGTTGCAGCCGCAATAGAAGCACGGGCTGGTGCAGAACGGGATGTGCAGGTACAGCGACAGCGGCCGCGGAATCGGATCGCCGTTGGTGATCGCCGCCACCTCGCGAAGTTCGGCTTCCTGGAACTGCGCCGAGAACTGCGGCGCGGTCGGATAGGAGGTATAGCGCGGCCCCGGCTTGTCGTAACGCCGGAGCAGTTCGGGGTCGAAGAGGGCGGAAAGTGCGGGCATGGGCAAAGGCTAGGGAGCGAGGCGCCGGGGCGCCTTGACCTGAATCAACCATCCGCCAGTTGGCCGCAACCCTTCAGCTATGTGAGGATGCGGCGTCCGCGCCATGGATGTCCGACCCTGCCGGTCGCCGCAATCCGGGCGCGGGAATCTCTTTCCGGGAGCGTGCGTGATCGGATACGAACAGGCCCTCGCCATTCTCCTGCGGGGGACGGCGAGGCTGGAAAACGAAACGGTGGCGGCCGGTGACGCCGTCGGCCGCGTGCTGGCCGCGGATGTCGCCGGTCCGGCGGCGCTGCCGCGATTCGACAACGCGGCGATGGACGGATTCGCCCTGGCGCTGCACGGACGAACGCCGCCCGCGGCCGGGCAGGAACTGCCGGTGCGCGGCTCGATCGCCGCGGGCGTCGTGGCCAGCGAAGCGGGCGAGGGCGCCTGGGAAATCATGACCGGCGCGCCGCTGCCCGCGGGCATGGACACGGTGGTGCCGGTGGAGCGCGTGGATGTCATCGCCGATGAGGGCGCGTGGGCGATGCCGGCCCGGATTCGACTGCGCGAAACCCCCGTGCCCGGCGCGAACGTCCGCCGCCGGGGCGAGGATGTCGGCGAAGGCGAGCGGGTGATGGCCGCTGCCGAAGTGGTGGGCGCGGCCCACGTCATGCTGCTGGCCGCGCTTGGCGTGGCGCGCGTGCCGGTGGTGCGACGGCCGCGCGTGGCCATCGTCGCGACCGGTCTGGAACTGGCCGGCAGCGATATCGCGGATGGCGCCCGCATCCATGACAGCAACACGCCATTCCTGCGCCTGCGCCTGCGTGCGGCGGGGGCCGAAGTGGTTGCCGAGGAACGCGTGGCGGATGATCCGGATGCGTTCGCCGCGGCGCTGGATCGGATCCGCGAACAAGCGGTGGATCTCGTGATCAGCACCGGCGCGGTATCGAAGGGGCGCTTCGATTTCGTGCCCGCCGGCCTGCGCGCGCGCGACGCCGACCTCCTGTTCCATGGCGTCGGCATCCGCCCGGGCAAGCCGCTGCTGGCCGCGCGGTTGCCGGACGGCAGGCTGCATGTCGGATTGCCGGGCAATCCGGCATCGTGCGCGGTGGGCCTGCGCTTCTTCGTCGAACCGGTACTGCGCGCGATGCTGGGCATGCCCATGGAACGTCCGCTGCGGTTGCCCCTGGCCGAGGCCGCCTGGCGTCGGCCCGGATTGCGCACGCATCTGCATGCGCGACTGGAGTGCGGCGCCTCGGGGCAACTGGTGGTGCGTCCGTTGCCTCGCCAGGAGTCGTTCCGCCTGCAGCCGTTCCTGGCCTCGCACGCCTGGCTGGTGCTGCCGCCGGCGGAAGCGGGTGATGGCCTCCTCGCCGCGGGAGATCCGGTGGACGTGCATGCCACCGGCCATCTCGACGCGTGGCCCTGGCGACGGGAGGGGTGAGCCGCACGGCATGGACACGACGATTCCAGTCTGGAACGGCATCGTGCTGGCCGGCGGGCGTTCCTCGCGGATGGGCCGGGACAAGGCGATGCTGCCGTGGCGTGGACACACCCTGCTGGATCACATGCGCGGGCGACTGCGCGAAGCCGGCGCGGCGCGGGTGGTGATCAGCGGCGCGTATCCGGATCCCGATGCCATCCCGGACGAGATCGGCGATGGCGGTCCCGCCGCCGCGCTCGCGCAACTGGCGCCGAAACTCGACGATGGCGTCTGGTTGCTGGTACCGGTGGACATGCCGTTGCTGGACGCCGCGCTGCTGGACACGCTGGCGGCATCGCGGGCCGACTGCGCGATCTTCGCCGGCCATCCGCTGCCGATGCGGATCGTGCTTGGCCCACGCAGCCGCGCGGTGCTGGCCGCGATGGCCGGCGAAGCCGCGTCGCGGCGTTCGCTGCGCGCCATCCACGAAGCGCTGGAGGGCGGCGTGGTCGCGGTGGACGGATGGCGGTCGCGATTGATCAACTGCAACACGCCGGCGGAATGGAACACACTGATCTCGGACACCGACGACTGACACGTCCAGGCACAAAAGTTTGTGCTAGGCTCGCTGCGCAGTTCGCCCAGCCATCAACCGCCAGGTGAGCATCATGGAGCATCCACCCCGCCAGGACGTCGCAGGCAAGGCCCGGGAACGCCTCGCCTTTCTGTTGTTGACCGTGGTCGTTTTTCCGCTGACCGCGGTCCTGATCGTCGCCGGCTACGGTTTCCTGGTCTGGATTTACCAGATGTTCGCCGGCCCGCCGACGGGGCCCTGAGCGATGGCCACGGTACGGACGATCTCGCGACGCGCACTGCTGTTCGGCCACGCCGAAGCGGAACGTTCCGCGCCGATGTCCCGTCACTCTTCCGTCCCGCCGGGCGCGACGCCGGTGCTGCGGCCGCCGTGGGCGCTGGCCGGCGGCGCCTTCGCGAATGCATGCACCGGATGCGTGGCCTGCGTGGACGCCTGTCCCGAACAGGTGCTCGTACTGCGCAAAGGCAAGGCGGTGTTCGATCCGGAGCGCGGCGAATGCACCTTCTGCCATGCCTGCGTGGACGCGTGCGTGCCAGGCGCGCTGCGCGATCCGCAGGATGCATCCGCGCCGTGGGCCTATCGCGCCCACGTGGACGATGCCTGCCTCGGCGCCCAGGGCGTGGTCTGCGCCAGTTGCCGCGATGCGTGCCCGCAATCCGCCATCCTGATCCCACCGGCCGCGCGCGGCGCCGCCCGCATCGATGCGGACGCCTGCAGCGGCTGCGGCGCCTGCGTGTCGGTGTGTCCGACCCACGCCATCCATCTGCAGCTTGCCCAGGAGACCGCCGCATGAGCGCGCCCGGCGACGACGAACTGCATATCGCCAGTTTCGTGATCCAGCATCGGCACGACGCCATGGCCGCGCTGGCGGCGACCATCACGGGACACGCCGATCTGGAGCTGGCCATTCCGGGGGAAACCCGCAGTGTCGTGCTGTGCGAATCCGCCGACCGTTATGCGGTGATGGATCGCGTCGAACAGCTGCGCTCGGTGCCGGGCGTGCTCAATGTATTGCTGGTGTACCACCACGCCGAGCCGCGCGATGCGCTGGAAGCCGAGGTGAACGCGCAGCCCGAATCCAACCTTGCCGGAGTCCAGTCATGAGCACACGCCGGGAATTCATCCGCAACAGCGCCGTCGCCACCGCCGCGGCGGCCGCCGGATTGCCGCTGGCGGGCGATGGCAGCAACCTGGTGACCGAAGGCGACCTGACCACGTTGAAGTGGGACAAGGCGCCATGCCGCTATTGCGGCACCGGCTGCGGCGTCAACGTGGCGGTCAAGAATGGCCGGGTGGTCGCCACCCACGGCGACGTCCACGCCGAAGTCAACCGCGGCATCAACTGCGTCAAGGGCTACTTCCTGTCCAAGATCCTGTATGGCCAGGATCGCCTGAGCATGCCGCTGCTGCGCAAGAAGAACGGCGTCTACGCCAAGGACGGCGAGTTCGAGCAGGTAAGCTGGGACGAGGCCTTCGACGTGATGGCCGCGCAGTTCAAGCGCGTGCTGAAGGAGAAGGGCAGCGACGCCGTCGGCATGTTCGGCTCCGGTCAGTGGACCATCTTCGAGGGCTACGCGGCCAACAAGCTGTGGAAGGCCGGCTTCCGCAGCAACCACATCGATCCGAACGCGCGACACTGCATGGCCTCGGCGGTGATGGGGTTCATGCGCACCTTCGGCATGGACGAGCCGATGGGCTGCTACGACGATATCGAGGCCGCCGACGCGTTCGTGCTGTGGGGTTCGAACATGGCCGAGATGCATCCGATCCTGTGGACGCGGGTGACCGATCGCCGGCTGTCGCATCCGCACGTCAAGGTGGCGGTGATGTCGACCTTCGAGCACCGCAGCTTCGAACTGGCCGACATCCCGATCGTGTTCAAGCCGCAGACCGATCTGGTCATCCTCAACTACATCGCCAACCACATCATCCGCACCGGCAAGGTCAACAAGGATTTCGTCAGCAAACACACCACCTTCAAGCGTGGCAACGACGACATCGGCTACGGCCTGCGTCCCGACAACCCGCTGGAGGTGAAGGCGAAGAACGCCAAGGACCCGAACGGCGGCGAACCCATCGATTTCGAGGCCTTCGCCCGTTTCGTCGCCCCGTACACGCTGGACAAGGCGGTGGAGATGACCGGGGTGGAGCGCGGCTGGCTGGAAAAACTGGCCGAGCTGTACGCGGATCCGAAGATCAAGGTCACCTCGTTCTGGACCATGGGCTTCAACCAGCACACCCGCGGCGTGTGGGCCAACAACATGGTCTACAACCTGCACCTGCTGACCGGCAAGATCGCCACGCCGGGCAACAGCCCGTTCTCGCTGACCGGCCAGCCGTCCGCCTGCGGCACCGCGCGCGAGGTCGGCACCTTCAGTCACCGCCTGCCGGCGGACATGGTGGTGACCAACCCCGATCACCGCAAGCATGCCGAGGAAATCTGGAAGATCCCGCACGGCATCATCAAGCCCAAGCCGGGCTATCACGCGGTCGAACAGAACCGCGCCCTGAAGGACGGCAAGCTCAACGCCTACTGGGTGATGGTCAACAACAACATGCAGGCGGCGGCCAACCTGCGCGAGGAAACCTGGCCGGGCTACCGCAATCCGCAGAACTTCATCGTCGTGTCCGACGCCTATCCCACCGTCACCGCGCAGGCGGCGGATCTGATCCTGCCGGCGGCGATGTGGGTGGAGAAGGAGGGCGCCTACGGCAACGCCGAACGGCGTACCCAGTTCTGGCACCAGCTGGTCAAGGCGCCGGGACAGGCGCGTTCGGATCTATGGCAGCTGATGGAGTTCTCCAAACGCTTCACCACCGACGAATGCTGGCCGGCCGAGCTGCTGGCGGCCAATCCGCAGTTCAAGGGCAAGACCCTGTTCGACGTGCTGTATCGCAACGGCAATGTCGATCGCTTCCCGGTGACCGACATCGAGTCCGGCTACGCCAACGACGAGGCGGCCGCCTTCGGCTTCTACCCGCAGAAGGGCCTGTTCGAGGAGTACGCCGCGTTCGGTCGCGGCCATGGCCACGACCTGGCCCCCTTCGACGCGTACCACAAGGCGCGCGGCCTGCGCTGGCCGGTGGTCGACGGCAAGGAGACCCGCTGGCGCTATCGCGAGGGCGCGGATCCCTACGTCAAGGCCGGCACCGGCTTCCAGTTCTACGGCAACCCGGACGGCAGGGCGGTGATCTGGGCCTTGCCCTACGAACCACCGGCGGAGTCGCCGGACGAGGAATACAACCTGTGGCTGGTCACCGGCCGCGTGCTGGAACACTGGCACTCCGGCTCGATGACGATGCGCGTGCCCGAGCTGTACCGCAGCTTCCCGGCCGCGGTGGCATTCATGAATCCGGACGATGCGCGCGAGCGCGGACTCAAGCGTGGCGACGAGGTGAAGGTGGTATCGCGGCGTGGCGAGATGCTGTCGCGGATCGAAACGCGCGGCCGCAACCGGATGCCGCCCGGGGTCATCTTCGTGCCTTGGTTCGACGCAGGCCAGCTGATCAACAAGGTCACCCTGGACGCGACCGATCCGATTTCCAAGCAGACCGACTACAAGAAATGCGCGGTCAAGGTGCTGGCCGTCTAGGAGGCTCGTCATGCGCAACAAATCGTTGCTGATCGCGGTGGGCCTGACCGCCGTCCTGGGCATCCTGGTGTTCGTGGCCGGCTGGATGTTCGGCAGCCATCGCGGCCCGGCGGAGGCGGGTGGGCCGGCCACCGCCGACAGCGTGGCGGCGCCCCCGGTGGACGCGTCGCCGCCCGGCGGCCAGATCGACGCCATCCGTCGCGGTGTGCCGATTGACCAGGAGGGCGCGCCGCCGCCGATGGCACGGGTGGAGAACGCCGACATCAAACGGGTACGCGCCTATCCGATGCAACCGCCGACCATCCCGCACGCGATCGACGGCTACCAGGTGGACAAGAACAGCAACCGCTGCATGCTGTGCCACGCTCGCGCCAATGCCGCCACCTTCCAGGCGCCCCCGGTCAGCGTGACCCACTACATGGATCGCGACGATCAGTTCCTCGCCACCATTTCGCCGCGGCGCTACTTCTGCAATCAGTGTCACGTGGTGCAGACCGACGCCAAGCCGCTGGTGGCGAACGACTTCCAGGACATCGACAGCGTCATCGCGACCACGCCGGCCGCGCCGGTCGCGCCGGTCGCGCCAGTCGCGCCGGCCAAGCAGGGGAGCGAATGAGCCATGTGGGAACGGATCAAGCAACGTCTGCTGCCCATCTGGCGCACCCTGCGCTCACCGAGCCGGCATTACAGCCTGGGTTTCCTGACGGTGGCCGGCTTCGTCGCCGGCATCGTGTTCTGGGGCGGCTTCAACACCGCGCTGGAGGCCACCAACACGGAAACCTTCTGCACCGGTTGCCATGAAATGCGCGACAACGTCTTCCAGGAGCTGAAGACGACCATCCACTACACCAACCGTTCCGGCGTGCGCGCGACCTGTCCGGATTGCCATGTGCCGCACAACTGGACCAATAAGATCGCCCGCAAGATGCAGGCCTCGAAGGAGGTCTGGGGCAAGGTGTTCGGCACGATTGATACCCGCGAGAAGTTCCTCGATCACCGGCTGGAGCTGGCGATGCACGAATGGGATCGGCTCAAGGCGAACGATTCGCTGGAATGCCGCAACTGCCACGACTATTCGTCGATGGATCTGACCCGCCAGGGATCGCGCGCGGCCCAGACCCACAAGCTGTGGCTGGGCACGCAGAAGAAGACCTGCATCGATTGCCACAAGGGCGTGGCCCACCATCTGCCGGACATGACCGGAGTGCCGCAGGGCTGAACTCCCCAGCCGCTGCGGCTTCCCCAGAACCGGAATCGATGATTGCCGCCGGACGGGTTACTTGCCGCCGCGACGGCGCTCTTCCTCGCGCATTTTCTTGCGCAGGAACAGGCTGACCCAGATGCCGATGCCGAACATGACGAGGCTGCCGCCGATGGCCAGCCAGCCGACCGGTTCCAGCAGGATTTCGCGAAGGATCGGATGCATGCGGCGTTTCCCCAGATGGACTGGGCGCAGGTTAGCGTGCTGGCGGCGCGCGGCATTGACTTGAATCAATGGGGATCCGGCCACGGGCGCGCGCGAAGAGCGCGTGCACGGCGATCCGGCCGGCCTGTGCGATAACGTGCGCAGGAGGAAAAAGACATGAGCGGTACCTACTCGCTTCTCATCTCGCCCGAGCACGCCGAACTGGTGCAGGGGGACGCCGGCGCCGATCCGGGAACGGGCTTCCGACTGGTCCACGAGCAGCTGCAGAAGGCCACGGGATCGCGCTGGTATTTCTATGCCGATCCGTCCCTCAGCAAGCCCGAGGCGTTGCGGCGCGCCCAGCAGTGGTACGACTCCAGCGGGCATCCGGACTGGCCCGGACTGGCCGAGCGGGCCTGAACGCCAGCGACCTCGACATGGCCTTCACCGGGTTTGCCACAGCTTGATGCGGATCACCCGAGGGACGGGAGTCATGCCGGAACGGCGCAGCCCCGACGCAGGCAGCCAAACCGCTCTGCTGGCGCTGGAGGACGGTATCCGGCGCATTCGCGATGCGCGCGCGGTCATGGCGTTCGCCGCCGAACACCTGGCCCGCCACCTGGGCGCGGATCGGGTCTGCTATGCGGAAATGGACAAGGCCGGCCAGCGCTTCGCGTTGCAGGTCGAACACACCAGCGGGCGCCTGCCGCCATTGACCGGCCAGCAGCGTCTGGATGCGTTTGGCCAGGACGTCGGCGACTCGATGCGCCGCGGCGACCCGCTCAGTTGCCCCGACACCCTGGCGCAGCCGGGATTGAACCGGGAGCAGCAGCGCACCTACCGGGACAGCGGTATCCGCGCGTACATCAGCGTTCCGCTGGTTCGCGATGGTGATTTCAAGGCGATCCTCGCGGTCCACCACGCCGAGGTCCGCGCATGGACCCCGATCGAACAGCAACTGGTGCAGGACGTCGGCGACCGGACCTGGGCCGCGGTGCTCCGGACCCGGGTGGCGGTGGAACTGCGTCGCAGCGAGGCGCGCTTCCGCCAACTGTTCGAATCCATCGATCAGGGTTTCTGCATCATCGACATTGCCTTCGACGCGGACGGCCACGCCAACGATTACCGGTTCATCGAGGTCAATGCCGCCTTTGCCCGCCATACCGGCCTGACCCACGTGGTGGGCCGCAGCATGCGCGAGGTCGCCGTCGACCTGGAGGCGGACTGGTACGAACCCTACGGCGACGTCGCGCGGACCGGACAACCGCGGCGCTTCGAGACGCAGGCCCTCGGTCTGGGCGGACGCTGGTTCGAGGTTTACGCCTTTCCGCTCGAGGGCATCGGTCATCAGGTCGGCGTCCTGTTCAGCGACATCAGCGAACGCCGCCGGATCAGCGAGGCGGTGCGCGAGAGCCAGGTGCAGCTGTCCGCCGTGATCGAGCATGTGCCGGTTGGCATCGGCCTGTTCGACACCGAGGGCAGATACCTGATGACCAACCCGCGCCTGCAGGAACTGGTCGGCGACGTGCTGCCCTCGCATGACCCGCGTTCGCGCTGGCGCGCCTACGATGCCGAAGGCAGGTTGCTGTCGCCGGAGGAGTACCCGAACTCGCGCGCCCTGCGCGGCGAAACGGTGCCGCCGACGGTGGACTTCCACAGCTATCTGGACGGCCGGGAACGCTGGATCGTGTTCGGCGCGGTACCGTTGTGGCGCGATGGCAAGGTGATCGGCGGGATCCTGGTCGCCCAGGACATCACCGAGCGTCGGCGGGTGGAAAGCGCGCTGCGCGAGAGCGAATGGCGACTCTCCACCCTCATCCAGGGCATTCCGCAACTGGTCTGGCGCTCATCCGATCGCGGCCACTGGACCTGGGCCAGCCCGCAGTGGGAGCAGTTCACCGGACAGCGCCAGGAAGCAGCCATCGGCCTGGGCTGGCTGGAAGCGATCCATCCGGAGGACCGCGACGCCACGCTGGAAGCGTGGGCGCAGGCCGGGGAAGCGGAAGTGATGGCGGTGGAACATCGCGTGCGCCATGCCGGAAGTGGCGACCATGTCTGGCATTCCACCCGCTCGCGGCCGCTGCGCGACCCGCAGGGACGCATCGTCGAATGGCTGGGCACGACCACCGACATCCAGCAATTCAAGGCCTTGCAGGCCCGCCAGCGCGAACTGCTGGAACAGCAGGCGGAACAGAACCGGCGCAAGGACGAGTTCCTGGCGATCCTGGCCCACGAACTGCGCAATCCGCTGGCGCCCCTGCGGACCACCCTGGAATTGCTGGTGGAGGCGGGCGACGCGCCGTTCGCGCGCTCGCTCATGCGCATGCAGCGGCAGGTGGATCATATGGTGCGCCTGGTCGAGGATCTGCTGGAGGTGTCCCGGATCACCCACGGCACCATCGAACTGCGGCGCGAGCAGCTGGATCTCAACGAAGTGCTCAATGTCGCGATCGATACCAGCCGTCCCTGGATCGAACAGGCCGGGCACGCGATGGACATCACGCTGGCGCCGCCGCCGTGCTGCCAGGTGGACGGCGACCCGGTGCGGTTGGCGCAGGTGTTCTCCAACCTGCTCAACAACGCCGCCAAGTTCACCCACGCGCCCGGCCGGATCGCGCTGGCATCGGTGGCGGAAGGCGATCGCGTGCGGGTCACCGTCACCGACAGCGGCGTCGGCATGCCGCCCGATCGCATCGGCGGGATATTCAACCTGTTCGCGCAGATCCGGCAGGAAAAACAGCACATGCGCAGTGGGCTGGGCATCGGCCTGACCCTGGTCCGCAGCATCGTCGAACTGCACGGCGGACGGGTGACGGCGCACAGCGACGGTATCGGGCAGGGCAGCCGTTTCGAGGTCGAACTGCCCCTCATTCCAGTGACAGCGCCGGGAGGCGAGGACATGGCGGACACGCGGATGGATGCATCGATCCGGCACCGGGTGATGGTGGTGGACGACAATCGCGACGCGGCCGACGCGATCGCCGAGTACCTGGAGTTCGCCGGGCACGAGGTCGCGGTCGCCTACGACGGCGAATCGGCGCTGGCGCGCTTCCCCGGGTTCGCGCCGGCGATGGTGTTGATGGATCTGGGCATGCCCGGACTCAGTGGCTTCGAGACCGCCGCGCGCATGCGCGCCCTGCGCGTGGAGGCGCCGCTGATTCTGGTGGCGCTGAGTGGCTGGACCCACGAGGACGACAAGCGCCGTTCACGCGAAGCGGGTTTCGACGTGCACCTGGCCAAGCCGGTGGAGGTGGCGACGCTGCGCCGCCTGATGGCCGAATACCTGGGCACGGCGTGAGCGGATCCGGTGGCGCCGTCGGCGGCTTTCACCCGTCGTAGCCATCGCGCCGCGACAATGGAGTCCCGTTCAAGGAATCCGCCATGGAATCCCAGGCCAGGCAGTTCGAACCTCCGCAGGGCGCGGGCCGGCGGCGCGGCCAGATCCTGTGCTTCCTGTTCCGCTACCGCAATTCCGGACTGTTCTCGGGACTGGACACCCGTCTGGAGGATGCCGACCTCAACGTGGCCGAAGGCACGCCACAGGAGCTGGCGCATGATCTCGAAGTGATCAGCGCGCTGCGCCGGGATCGCACGGCGCGATCACGCGAGGAACGCGCGCCGCGCTGAGTGCCCGCCGTGACCGCATTCCTGTACCTGTTGCCCTGCGCGGGCGAAGACCTGGTCAAGCTGGGCATTTCACGGGACCCGCTGGCGCGCGCGCGCAGCCTGGCGCCGCGCTGGTTCGAGTTCTTCGATCTCGAACGGGCCTGGCTGCTCCAGGCCGACGCCTTCGCCGAGGCGCAATCCTGGGAGACCGCGCTCAAGCGATCGCTGCGCCCGCACAACGCGCCCGCGCCCCTGTTGTCGGTGCGGGCGGCGGGCGGGCACGGCGAGTGGTTCCGTGGCGCCCACGAAGCCGTTCTGGGCTACATGGACGTGATGGCGGCCCGGGGATTCCCGCTGCATCCGGCGAAGCCCTGGCTGGGCGAGGCGTTGGCGCGCGGCAGCGATTCCCTCTACGGCTGGGCCGACGCGCTCTGGCAATCCATGCTCGCCACCGGCATCGAGCCTTCACTGCATCCGCTCGCACCCTCGCTGCGCGACGCCTGCGACGAACAGGCGGCATTCGCGCTGGGCGTGGAGGAACGCATGCCGGTGGAGGTGGTCCGCTGGTACCGCGGCATCCGCGGCTGAGCGGATCAGTCCGGCGCCTTGGCCGGCACGAACGGGGAGACCGGGTCGCTGGCCGGGAAGGTTTCCTCCAGGGCTTCGTCCTGATTCTCGCTCTCGTGATGCTTGCGCTTGCGTTCCTCGTGCGGCGTCTCGGGCGCGTCGCGGTTTTCTTCCGGCGCGGGCGGATCCTTGCGGTCGCGGTTCATGACGGTCTCCGCTGGGAGGACGTCGCCAGTGTGGCGCGGCGCGGGTGGTATCGGCGTGAACCCCGCGCGTTTCCGGAACCGGATTCAGTGCCGGTCGTGTTCGCCGGTACCGAACGGATCCGGATAGTCGCGTTCCGGATCCCGCTGGCCGGTGCCGCGCGGGACATCCGGCTGGTCATGCTCCTTCCAGCGCGCACGGTCATTGCGCAGGCGATCGGCGGTGTGCGCCTTCTGTTGGTCGCCGTGTGGATTCTCGCGCTGCGGAGGCGCGGATTTGTGTTTCATGGGGAACTCCCGGAGGTATCGGAGGAACGCCATGGGCCAGGCGCGGCGCTCCGCCGCGCCTGGCATGGTCAACTCGGTGCGCGCGCGCGACCCGGCCGTGCCACTCAGGCATCGGCCAGCAGCTCATGCGCCGTCTGCCGGGTGGACGACGTGGTCACCGCGGGCTCGCGGGCCGCCGGTCGCGGCATCGGGACGATCGGCGCCACCCGCCGTCGTTCGGCGGTTGCCAATACGCGCAGGCGTGAAATCCGGCTGCGCGCCCAGCGTGCGGACCAGCGCATGCCCGCGGCGACCGAACGCACCGCGACGTTGGCCTGCGGATTGAGCGGGTCATGCAACTGCACGCTCACCAGCCAGCCATCGCGGAGCGGGTGGATTTCCAGCACACGGCAGCCATCGACCAACAGGCGCGCACCCGTCCATGTGTCGTCGGATGTGGCTTCCACCCAGGTGAAGTCCGAAGGAAGCTTCATCGGCACGGCTTTGGTCATGGGATGCATCCTGTCTGTGGGGGATGCGGTTACATAGCAGATCACATGCCATCGGAAACTGACTGGAAACAACACCCCGAACGGTTGTTTCCAACGCGGTGGACGCAGCCGTTTCCGCATGCCGGAAAAAATTTCCGGCGAAGTGGAAAGCACGTGAAGAGAACGCGTTGGCATCGCGCTCACGAGCGTGTCCCTGATGTGCTTGTTCAGCTGAAGCGCGATGTTCGACCTTGCATCGACGTAACCGGGAGTGAACATGAAACGCGACGGCAGGAAACAGACGGCGGCGAGACGGCCGATGCGGATGCGCGGGACGAACTCGTGCATCCGACCCGGCCGCCACCCGCGGCGAGCGGATGCGACGGCAAGGCGGGAGACGAACTCGCGGATTGCGTGCGCGCCCGCGGTCAGCGCGAACGCGGCGCGGCGCCTCCGCCCTGACGCAGAAATTTCACGGGCTGCAGCATGTGCCGCCGGCGCGGCGCGTTGTCCGCGCCCTGCGCGGGCTCCACCGTTGGCACGGACATTGCGGAGCACGCTGTGGCCACGGCTTCGTCCGCGCGCCATTCCTTTCCAACAGAAGGCGACCCCATGTCCCGTTCCCCGTTGTCATCGAGCCCTTCCGCGATGAACGCATACGCCATGAACGCTTCCGCTTCCCCGCCACGCAAACCGGCACCGGAGCGCCGCGAGCCACGCGGATTCGCCGCGATGGATCCGGAGCGCCAGCGCGAGATCGCGCGCAAGGGCGGGCGCGCGGCGCACCGGAGCGGAAACGCCCATCAGTTCGATTCCGAGGAGGCCCGCGAAGCCGGCCGCAAGGGCGGCGAAGCCGTGAGCCAGGATCGGAGGCATATGGCGCGAATCGGCGCGCGCGGCGGCGAGGCCCGCGGGGCCAACCGCCGGCAGCAGGCCAGCGCCGAGGACACGCATGACGGGGAGGATGCAGGCGCCGGGCCGGATGACACCGGCGATGTGCCCCCCATGCGTCGGCACTGAACCTTCCGCCCGTGGACGTTGTGCGTCTAGCCGCCGTGGGCGGCGCCGGCGGGATGCACCGGCGGTGGGGCCGTGGTGGTGACCATCCGGTCCAGCAGCGCGCCGCACTGCACGACCGCCGCGTCGATCCGGTCCAGCCCGGCGCGCACGTCCTCGGGATGACCCTGGACAAGCGCCTGGCGCGCCACCGAATTGGCGTACAGGATCAGATTGAGTTCGTTGCGCAGTTCATGCTGCCAGTCAGACATCATCGCGCTTCCTGGCCAGGTGATTGTGCACGGTGCGCACGCTGATGCCGAGGCTGCGGGCGGTGGCGGTCTTGTCTCCACCATGAAAGGCCAGGGTCTTGCGCAGCATTTCCGATTCCATCTGGGCGAAGGTCATGCCCACCTGGAAGCGCACGCCCGCCGGATCGTCGTCGCCCGACGGACCGCGTCGCACCGGCTGCGACGGCACGGCGCGCACGTCATCGTCCTGGCTGCGCAGATAGGCCAGTTCCACCGCGCTGGCGAGTTCGCGCACGTTGCCGGGCCAGGCATGCGCCATCAGCGCCGGCAGGCAGCGTTCCTCCAGCCGCTTGCCCTGGCCGGTGCGGCGGTTGAGCCGGTCGATGAATGCGTTGGCCAGCAGCGGGATGTCCTGCCTGCGCGCGCGCAGCGGGGGAACTTCGATGGGGTAGCGCGCCAGGCGGAAGTAGAGATCCGGACGGAGATCGGCGCAGTCATTGCCGGCGAAGCGATGGGTGGCGGCGACCACCCGCACGTCGACGGGCACTTCGCCCTGGCCGCCGATCCGCTGGACCACACCGGTTTCCAGCGTCCGCAACAGATAGACCTGCAGCGCCGGCGGCATGTCGCCGATTTCATCGAGGAACAGCGTGCCGCCCTGCGCCTGTTCGAAGAAACCCAGGTGGCGGGCCGCGGCGCCGGTGAAGCTGCCACGCTCATGGCCGAACAATTCGCTGGCCAGCAGCTCGCCGGGCAGGGCGCCGCAGTTGACCGCGACGAAGCGACCGCTGCGACCGCTCTGCGCATGCAGCGCGCGGGCCGCCAGTTCCTTGCCACTGCCGGTCTCGCCAAACAGCAACACGCTGACCTCGTGCGGCGCGGCGCGGCCTATCTCCTGACGCAACGACTGCATCGCCGCGCTTTCGCCGAGCAGTCCGTCCGCCGCATCCTCGCGCAGCACCGCTTCGCGTGCCTGGTGCGACAGGCGGACATCGTCGAGCAACCCCATCAGGCGGGTGGGGGGCAAGGGCTTGGGCAGGTAGGCCGAGGCGCTGGACGCCACCGCGCGCCGCGCGTGTTCGATGTCGCTGCTGCCACTGACGAACACGATCTGACCCTGGTGCTGCACGGGAATGCGGTCGAGCACGTCAAATCCGGTGCCATCCGGAAGATGCATGTCGAGCAGGGTCAGATCGGGGTCGTGATGGGCCAGCCAGGGCGCGGCATCGGCGACGCGATGGAAGGCATGCGCGGTGAAGCCGCGGCGCCGGGCCAGGTCCAGGGTCATCGACGCGAATTCGGTGTCATCGTCGACGATGGCAAAGCATGGATTCGCCATGTTCACTCTCGTGGATCATCAGATCGGAAGCATCGCGGAATCGCTGTTAGGGCAACGCGAAGCGGACCCGGCCACATGCCGCCATCACGTGCATGCGATGTTGATGTTCATGAAGGTGAGTCGTCGCCGTCCGGATGGGCGTCGGTGCGTCGTGAAGATGAATGCGTGCGCGGAGGCACGCCCCGCCGCGTCACGCCAGGCGCTGATCCATCCGGAAGCGAAGCGCGGCCCGATACCGGATTTCGGAGAACAACGGATGGCGCGGATTGATCAACAGATTGTGCTCGCGGGGACACAGTGCGCTCGGCACCTGCGCCAGCAGCGTGTTGCCGGTCGCCAGCCAGGCATCGCCCAGCGCCTGCACTTCGGGGCGATAGGGCCGCTCGCGCCATTGCAGCGCCTCGCCGACCTCGATGACGTGCAGCGAATCGGCGGGCAGGTCGGCCTCGATCAGTTTCAGTTCGTTGACCGGCGTGCTTTCCAGGTGCGCGCGATGCTCGAGCAGCGCCGCCGCCGCGGCGCGGGACGCGTAGATGACGGGCAAGCGCCCGGAGGTCCAGCGGCCGGGGCGGTCACTGGCGGAAAACACGTGGGTGACGGCGGTGTCCTCCACCATCACGAAGGCGGGGATGGTTTCTTTCGACATGACACGTCGCCCTGCTGCGCATCGCTGCGGCGATGATCGGACGATACGTGCGAAGGCGGCGTGCAATCGGAGACGTATTCTTCACATGACGGGTTCGCGGGCTCGGTTAGGGTCGGAATCCTCCAACTCCGGTCGACCATGCGCGCGTTTCCCGCATCACCGAAACGAAATTCGACATCGGACAGCCGAAGCGCCGGGTTCGCCCGGGCGTGGCGCAGGGGGACCGCCATCGGGCTGATGCTGCTTTTCGGCGTCACCGCGACCGCGACCGATCGCCCCATGCCGGTTGCCGCGCCAGACGATGTGCAGGCCACCGCCCGCGAGGTGCTGGAAGACGTGGGAGAACGCGACAGCCCGCCGTTGTACAGCCGTCGCGTGTGGCAAGGCGCGGCGGCCGACGCAGCCCGCGCGATGCCGACGATGGAGCGCCACGCCGCGGCCGCATGGCGTGACCTGCGTGCCCAGTCCGGCATGCGCACCGGGATGCCGGTGTTGCTCGTGCTGGTGCTGTGGGCGGGCGCGCTGTGGAGCATTCCGCGGCTGGTCGCGAGGCTGGCTCCGCGCCTGCCGGAAGGACGCATCCGGCGTTCGCTGACCGCATTGCTGCGGGTGACGGGCGTGACCGTGGCCAGCGCGTTCGCGGTGACCCTGCTGTTGCAGATCATCGCGTGGAACGCGCCGGCGGGGTCGCCGCTGCCGGGCTTGCTCGGGCCGCTCACCGGGGTATGCGTGTTCGCCGTGTTCATGGCCAGCCTGGGCCGCAACGTCCTGTCCTGTGGCGATGCCGGCCTGCGCCTGCCGGACATTCCGGACGAAGCGGCCGCACGCATGCGCCACGTCCCCTGGCTGCTGGCCGGATCGGTCGCACTGGCGACGTGGGCGGAGATATTGCTGGTGCGATGGCTGCCCGCGCGCGGACAGGCGCTGCAACTGTCCACCGCGATCCTGACCCTGTTCCTGGCGGCCGCGCTGGCCAGCGTCTGGTCGCGGCTGGGACTGGCGCTGCGCGCCGATCCGGCGGCCGCGCCGCGGGCCCGCCATCGCGTCCTGCTGCGGATGGTGATCCTGCTGGGCTGGGCGCTGATTCTCGCCAGCCTCGTCGCCACCGTGTCGGGTTACTACGCCGCCGGCAGTTTCCTGATCAAGCAGACCCTGTGGGGCGGCGTGGTCCTCGTGTTCGTCTACCTGCTGGCGGTCGCCAGCGGCGATGTCATCGACGCCTATCTGGGTGGCAGCGGCCGGGCGGGCCGGATGCTGGCATGGCGCCTGGGACTGGAGCCGCGCAAGGTCGATCAGTTCGGCGCGCTTGTCTACGGCGCGGTGCGACTGTTGCTGGTGCTCGGCGCGCTGGTGCTGCTGGCGGCGCCCTATGGCCTGGGACCGGCGGAACTGTTCGGCCGCCTGCATCCGGGATCGGCGGTGATCGCGATGGGCCAGTTGAGGCTGGGCGCGGACGATCTGGTGCGTGCACTGCTGGTGTTCGCGGTGGTGATGATCGCCACGCGCCTGTTCGGGCACTGGTTCAACGGCCGCTACCTGCCGACCACGCGGCTGGATCCGGGCATGAGCGCGTCGCTGGTGTCGGTCGTCCGCTATGCCGGCGTGGTGATCGCCATATCGATGGCGCTGGCGGCGATGGGCGTGGGGCTGGACAAGATCACCTGGATCGCCAGCGCGTTGACCGTGGGCATCGGTTTCGGCCTGCAGGCGATCGTGCAGAACTTCATCTCCGGCCTGATCCTGCTGGCCGAACGCCCGGTCAGGGTGGGCGACTGGGTGGTGGTGGGCGACGCCGAAGGCGATGTGCGCCGCATCAACGTGCGCGCCACCGAGATCACCATGGCCGATCGCACCACGGTGCTGGTGCCCAACTCGGAACTGATCACCAAGGTGGTGCGCAACCGCACCCTGACCCGCGCGGAGGGACTGGTGAAGATCCTGCTGCCGCTGCCCGCGGCCACCACCGATGTGGAGAAGGCGGTCGCGGTGGCGCACGAGGTGATCGGCGCCAACGCCGACGTGCTGCCGCGGCCGGAACCGCTGGTGCTGGTGGAAGAAGTCAAGGACAACAAGATCTTCTTCAACCTGTCGGTCTACGTGGAGGGGCCGCGCCAGGTCGCGGCGGTGCGCGGCGCGCTGCTGTACGAACTGCTGCGGCGGTTGCCGGCGGCGGGGGTGCCGCTGGCCTGAGGCCGCTACTGGCGGAGGCACACCGCCAGGCCGGGCGCACCTTCGCCCTCGGCGAACACGCTGATGCGTTCGTCGACCTTGCGGAAGGTCAGGTCGAAACGTCGTTTGCCGAGCCTGAGGTCGGTGACGGTGACATCCTCGATGCCCGGCGGCAGCTCGGGCTGGTTGATCTCCACCATCTCGCGGCGGCCGTCGATCTCGATGCCCAGGCAGGCTTGCAACAGCATCAGGGCGGATCCCGCCGCCCACGCCTGCGGCAGGCAGGCGACCGGATAGGCGACGGGTGGCGCGCCCTGGGTGCGCGAGAAGCCGCAGAATAGTTCGGGCAGGCGCATGTCGAAATGCACCGCAGCCTCGAACGCGCCCCGCAGCAGCCGCGGCGCGCCGCCGCGGAAGCCGCTGCGGGCGATGCCGCTGGCGCAGATCGCGTTGTCGTGCGGCCACACCGAACCGTTGTGGTAGGAGATGGGGTTGTAGCGCGCCTCGCCGCGGGCGACGGTGCGCACGCCCCAGCCGGTGAAGAAGGCGGAGGACAGCAACTGCGCGGCGGTGCCGGCGGCGCGTTCCGGCGCGGCCAGGCCGGTATACAGCAGGTGGCCCGGATTGCTGGTGCGCACACGGCACAACTGGCCGTCGCCGTCGATCGCCAGGCCGTAGAACTTCCGCTCCTCGTCCCAGAACCGATCCTCCACCGTCTGCCGCAGGCGCTCCGCGCGCGCGGCCCACGACGCCGCGGCGCGTTCGTGGCCGCCGGCGGTCGGCGCCAGCGCCGCCATGCCGCGCAGGGCCGCATACGCATAACCCTGCACCTCGACCAGGGCGATCGGACCCGGCGCGAGCCGCCCGTCGGCGTGGAAGACCGAGTCGCCGCTGTCCTTCCAGCCCTGGTTGCTCAGTCCGCTGCTTTCGCCACGCGCGTAGTCCAGCAGGCCCAGCGGATTGGCGTCGCAGACCCGCTCCACCCAGCCGATGGCCGCCGCCAGCGAGGGCCACAAGGCGCGGATGAACGCATCGTCGCCGGTGCGGCGCCAGTACGCGTGCGCGAGCATCACGAACAGCGGGGTGGTGTCCACGCCGCCGTAGTACAGCCCGAATGGCAGTTCGCGCAGGCTGGACATCTCGCCCTTGCGGGTCTCGTGCATGATCTTGCCGGGCGAGGCATCCAGGAACGGCGCGTCCTCCTTGGCCTGGTGCTCGGCGAGGAACCGCAGCACGCCGCGCGCCAGACCCGGATCCACCCACAGGGTCTGCAACGCGGTGATGACGGCGTCGCGGCCGAACGGCGTGGAGAACCACGGAATGCCCGCATAGGGGTAGGGACCGGTTTCCAGATCGCTGGTCAGCAGGGCTAGATCGGAACGCGACTGGCGCATCCATTGATCGAACAGCGGTCCGCTGCTGACGATGCGCGCGCCGCGACGCTGGCGCGAACGCATGCGGCGGCGGGCGAGCGCGGCCTGGTAGCGGTAGCGCTCGCGCGAAGGCGGCTCACCGGCGTCCGCGCCGGCCTCGATGTAGAACTCGCGGACCTCGTCCGGTTCCAGCGCCAGCGGGAACTCCAGTTCGCCGGTCGCGGCGAATGTCGGCGGCAACGAGAAGCGGATGTAGGCGGCGCGCTCGACGTTGTCCAGCCCCACGTAGCGGAAGCCGTAGCCGATCTCGCCGGGCTCCGGCTCCATCAGGCGCCCCCGCGCGGGGCGGCGGCTGCCGCGCACTTCGAACATGTCCCAGAAGTCGGCGGCCAGGCGGAAGCGCAGCGGCAGGGTGACACGCTGCTCGCCGTAGTTGACGCAGCTGATGCGCTCGTACATCCGCTCCTGGCACAGGAAGCGGTTGCGGCTGATATGAATCAACCCCTGCGGCGTGCCGGCCTCGTCCAGCGGCGACAGTGCCCGGTTGGTGAGGTGGGCGACGAACAGCACGTTGTCCTGGGTCACCGCCGCGCTCAGCAGGGTCGGCGCTTCATCGCCCAGCCGCAGCTGATAGCCGGAAAGCACCCGCGTGTCGCTGATGAAGAATCCCTCGGCGGGACCGGCGATGTCGCCGTAACTGTTGGAGACCAGGAAACTGTCGCCGTCCTTCAGTACATAGCGGGTATACAGGGCGGCATCGGCGGCGGAATCCATCGTTCAACCCTTGGCCATGCGCAGGTCCGGACGCGCGAGCAGGGTCTCGTACAGCGCGATGTAGTCATGCGCCATCGCGGTGGCGGAAAAGCGCCGTTCGAAGGTCTCGCGGATGCGTGCGCGGGGCAGTCGATCCACTTTTTCCACCGCCGCCACGGCGGCCGCGATCGAATCGACGATGTGGCCGGTGACGCCTTCGTCCACCACTTCCGGCACCGAACCGCAGCGCCAGCCGATCACCGGCGTGCCGCAGGCCATCGCCTCGATCATCACCAGTCCGAAAGGTTCCGGCCAGTCGATCGGGAACAGCAGGGCGCGCGCGTTGCCGAGGAATGCCGGTTTCTCGCTGTCGTTGATCTCGCCGATGAACTCCGCGCCTTCCTGTTCGAGCAACGGACGGATGGTTTCGCGGAAGTAGACGCGGTCATGGGTGTCCACCTTGGCCGCGATGCGCAGCGGCAGGCCGACCCGGCGCGCGATCGCGATGGCCCGGTCCAGCCGCTTGTCGCGCGACACGCGGCCGAGGAAGGCGAGGTAGTCGCCGCTCGGCGCCGGAGCCGGCGCATACAGATCCTCGGGCAGGCCGTGGTAGACCGTGCCCAGCCAGTTGGCCCATGGAATCGGCTTGCGCTGGCTTTCGGAGATGGACACCAGCGGAAACTCCGGCCAGCGCCGGTAGTAGGCGGGCAGATCCTTCTTGTCCTGGCGGCCGTGCAGGGTGCTCACGGTGCGCGCCGCGAACGGCTCGAACAGCGGGAACGGCAACAGATCGATGTGGAAATGCAGGATGTCGAACTCCGGCGCGCGCCGCGCCACGTCGGAGAGCATCGCCAGGTGCGCGGCCACCGGCGATTTCAGCGGAGATTCGTCCAGCCGGATCGCGCTGTCGCGCCCCGGCGCCAGGGTGGCGGAAGTCCGCGAGTCGCCGGAGGCGAACAACGTCACCTCGTGGCCGGCGGCCACCAGCGCTTCGGTCAGATAGGAGACCACCCGTTCGGTGCCGCCGTACAGGCGCGGCGGGACCGCTTCCAGCAGCGGGGAAATCTGCGCAATTCTCATCGCAACGATACTCCGGCGAGCGCACCGGCATGCGGTCCGGGAAGCGCGGTGGTGATGGCGCCGCCGCCGCGGCGCGGCGGATCCGTGCGCAGGGTGTCGAGGAAATGGCGCGCCCAATGGCCCACGTCGTTGTCGCGCAGGCGCGCCATCAGCGCCTGCCAGCGATCCTGACGCTCCCGCAACGGCATGCCCGCGGCGGCGTCGATGGCTTCGGCGACGGCATCGAGATCATGCGGATTGACGATCAGCGCCTCCGCCAGTTCCTCGGCCGCGCCGGCGAAGCGCGACAGCACCAGCACGCCGGGATCCTGCGGGGACTGGGCGGCAAGGTACTCCTTGGCGACCAGGTTCATGCCATCGCGCAGCGGCGTCACCAGGCCGATCGCGGCGGCGCGGTGGAAGCCGGCCAGGACGGGCTGCGGAAAGCTGTCGTTGACGTAGCGGATCGGGGTCCATTCCGGTTTGGCGTGGCGGCCGTTGATATGGCCGGCCAGGCCTTCGAGCTCGCGTCGCACGTCCTGGTACTCGGGAACGCGGGTGCGGCTGGGCGGCGCGATCTGCAGATACGTCAGCTGGCCCGCGGAGGACGCGCCGCTTTCGAGGTGCCGCTCGAAGGCGCGGAAGCGTTCCGGCAGGCCCTTGGAATAGTCCAGCCGATCCACGCCGATCGCCAGCCTGCGCCCGGACAGGCTCGCACGCAGCTCGCGTTCGGCCCGTTCCGCGTCGCCGCTCCGCGCCTGGGCGGCGACCGCCTCGACATCGATGCCGATCGGAAACGCGCCGCTGCGGCCGTGGCTGGTGATGCCCTGCTGGCGCAGCGCATGGCGATAGTTGTCGAGATCCGCGCGGGTCTGGAAGCCGGCCAGGTCGTAGCAGGCCAGCGCGCCCAGCAGATCGCGATGGGCGGGCAGGGCGCACAGCACGTCCGGTGGCGGCATCGGAATGTGCAGGAAGAATCCGATCCGGTTGCGCACCCCGAGTCCGCGCAGGCAGCGCGCCAGCGGGATCAGGTGGTAGTCGTGTATCCACACGGTATCGTCCGCCCGCAGCTGTCGGGCCAGCGCCTCGGCGAAGCGCCGGTTCACCCGCAGCCAGGCTTCGTGCTGTTCGCGGTGATAGTCGACCAGATCGATCCGGTAGTGGAACAGGGGCCACAGCACACGATTGGCGAAGCCGTGGTAGTACGCTTCGAAGTCATCCGCGGGCAGGTCGAGCAGCGCGTATTCGAGGCGCCCGGCACGCGTGGTTTCCAGCGGCAGGCGGGCATCGCTGGCGATGCGCCCGCTCCAGCCCAGCCACAGCGCCGGGCCATCGTCCATCGCCGCCGCCAGCGCCACGGCCAGGCCGCCGGTCTGGGTTTCCCCGGGCAACGCCACCCGGTTGGACACCAGCACGATGCGTCCCGTATCCGCGCGATCACCGCGTGTCGAACGCGATCGTGAATCGATGTTCATGCGATTACCTCGTCTTGCAATGAGTCGAGCAGCCAGCGCCGGACATCGCCCGGGTTCGCCAGCCGATAGCGCGCGGCGGTGGGCCGTGCCGCGCCGACCAGCACGCTGACCCCGTCGTGCGTGTTGACCCGCGCGAATCCCGGCTCGTCGGCGGGGTCGTCGCCGATGAAGGCGGGCCTCCGGCCCAGGAACGGCGACGTCGCCATGAACGCGGCGATGGCCTCGCCCTTGTCCATGCCGATCGGACGGATCTCGATGCCGTGCGCGCCGGGATGCAACCGGTGCCGCGGCAACCGGGCGCGCAGTCCGTCGGCGAACGCGGCGAGCGCCGTCGCCGCCCGCGGCGCCGCGCGCCAGTGCAGGAACAGGCAACCACCGCGGCATTCCACCAGCGCGCCGGGGAAGCGGTGGGCGATCGCCTCGGCTTCCGCGGCCAACGCGAGGAACGGGGCATCCATCGCGGGCGCGGGCTCCCAGCCGGATTCCGAGCGCCGCTCCAGCCCGTGCAGGCCGGCGATGGAGACAATCCCGACCGGCGCGAACAGCGCGTCGAGCGCAGCCACCGTGCGTCCACTGACCAGGGCCAACGCACCGCCGCATTTGCGCGACAGCGCCGGCAGAGCCTGCTTGATGACGGGATCTATCCGCACTTCGTCCGGCGTGGGCGCATGTTCGGCGAGCGAGCCGTCGACATCCAGGAACAGCGCCCAGTCATCCTCGATCAGCGGTGGTTCCGCTGCCAGGGTACTTTCGCTTTCCATGCTTTCATCCTAGGTAGCGTGGCGTGAGCGTCGCGTGGATGGGTCTTCATCCATCGACAACATTTCGCGCACGGCCCATTGACCGGGCCCGCGCGAGGCTGCGATGGACGCGAACCGGCGAGGTGACGACATGGCATCGGAACTGGCGGGACAACTGAATGTTTTGCTGGAAGTGCTGTACGCGATGGCGTTGGCGGGCAGCATCGGGGTGGAGCGCGAGATCAAGAACCGTCCCGCCGGTTTTCGTACCCACATGCTGGTGGGCGGCGCGGCGGCGTTCCTGGTCGGCATCGGCGATCTGGTGATGGCCGAGAGCATGCGTGAGGAAAGCCCCGCGCTGGTCGTGGATCCGTTCCGTCTGGTGGAAGCGGTGATCGCCGGCGTGTCCTTCATCGGCGCCGGCACCATCTTCGCCCAGCGCGGCGCGGCGACCGTGACGGGCATCACCACCGCCGCCTCGCTGCTGATGGTCGCGGTGATCGGGGTGGCGGTGGGATTCGACTACAACGTGCTGGCCTTGCTCATCACCGCCGCGACCCTGTCGGTGCTGGTGCTGCTGGCCTGGATCGAACGCCTGATCGCCCGGCGCCGGCCGCCGGGAGGCGGGTCGCCCCGGCGGGCTTCCGCTTGAGCGCCATCGGAGGTATCTTCCCGCTCCAGGGGACGTTTGACCATTTCCGCTGCCTGGCCACTCATTGTTGCCATGACGGATACGCGCAAGGATTTGCCTATAGTTCGCTCCACTCGCACGGTCGCCTGGTCGGGCGTCGTGCTGGCGCTCGTGCTCGCATATCTGCTCGGCTATCTCGTCTACCGGGATCACCAACTGCGCCTGGATGCCGCCCGGCGCCAGAGCATGGCGCTGGCCGAAGGCACCGAACGACTTCTGGGGCTCGAACTGCGCAATCTCGAACGCGCCATGGCCGGCATCGCCGGTGACGCCGGACAGGCGTTCCGCACCGTGCCCGAATCCGCGCCGGTCCTGCTCGGCGAAGCGGTGGCCGGGGTGGTGCAGCGCCACCAGGAACTGCACAGCATCGTGATCGTGGATGGGCGTGGCCAGGCGATCACGCCCGGCAGCGGCTTGCCGACGCCTCCGCCATCGCGCGATGCCGGGTCGCGCGCGCTGCGTTTTGGCGATCTGCAGCAGGTGGATGGCGAATGGGTGCTGCCGCTGCTGATGGCGATGGAAGACGGCCGCTGGATCGTGACGCGCCTGCGGATCGCGGAGATCCAGCGCCTGCTCGCCGGCCTGGATACCGGACGCGACGGCGTGGTGACGGTGATGGACGATGCCGGCACGGTGCTGGCGCGCAGCCGCGACGCCGCGCGCTATATCGGTCGCCGTTATCCGGACGTTCTTCCCGCCGGTCCGCCCTACGCCGCCAGCGTGATGAGCCGGCGGAGCGGGGTGGACGGCGTGGTCCGGATCACCTCGCGCATGCACCTGGACGACTACGGCGTGTTCGTCAGCGCGGGATTGGGACGCGCCGAGATCCTGCGGGACTGGTATCTGCTGCTGTTCGGCTCACTGGCGGTCTACGGGCTGTACTGGGCCGGATTCCTGTACCTGCTGCGCCACATCAGGCAGGCGGCGCGCGCGCAGAACCAGCTGCTGTCGGAGGTGGGACGTACCGCGGAGGGCCTGCGGCTGGCGCAACGCATCGGCAGGACCGGCAGCTGGAGGGTGCATCGTTCGCCGCCCCGGGTGGAGTGGTCCGAACAGGTGTCGGAGATCTTCGGGCTCGCGCCGGACCGGAACAGCGCCTGCAACGAAGAGTTCTACGCGCTGGTGCATCCGGAAGACCGCGAGCCGCTGCGCGCGCGTTTCGCGCAGGCCTGGCAGAGCCACGAGCCCTTCGTCGCCGAGTACCGGGTGATTCGCCCCGACGGCCAGGTGCGTTGGCTGCTGACCCGTGGCGGCACCATCGAGCAGGCCGGCGATGTCACCGGCATGGTCGGCACGGTGCTGGACATCACCAACGAGCGCAGCGCGCAGGCGCGGGCGTTGGAAACCGAGCGGCAGTACCGGTTGTTGTTCGAACGCAATCCGATGCCGTTCTGGGTGTTCGATCTGGAAACGTTGCGGTTCCTGGAGGTCAACGACGCCGCGGTCCGGCACTACGGCTACAGCCGCGAGGAATTCCTGGCGATGACCGTGCTGGATCTCCGCCCGCCGCGCGGTTCGGTGGATGTGCTGCAGTCGCCGAGCGAACCGGCGCCGTCACCCGAGGGCGAGCTGTGGAAGCACCTGAAGAAGGACGGCAGCGTCATCGACGTGCACGTCCGCACCGAGACCATCAACTACAACGGCCGATCCGCGCGGCTGGTGCTGGCCGAGGACATCAGCGAAACACTGGCGTACGAGCGCGAACTCAATTACCGGGCCAGCCACGACGCGGCCACCGGCCTGCTGAACCTGCCGGGCCTGAAAACCCGGCTGGCCACGGAAGGCAAGGGCCCCTACGCGCTGGCCTACCTGCAATTGCGTGGCCTGGAACTGGTGACCGACAGCCTGGGGCAGGCGGTGGCGACCCGGCTGCTGGATACCCTCGCCAATCGCCTGGAGACCCTCGCCGATCCCTGGGGCGAGACCGCGTTCGTGCCCTCGGAGGCCTTCGTGGTCGCGCTGCGGCCCGATGTCGATGTCGAGGCCGCGGTCGGCGCGCTGCACCGGGCGATGACCCTGCCGCTGGAGCAGGGAGGATCGCGGCGTACCCTGGAAGCCTGGGCCGGCGTCGCCCATTTCGATGGCACCGGATTCGAGAACGCGGTCAGCCATGCCGCGCTGGCCGCGCACGTGGCGCGTTCGCAGGGCGTTCCCAGCCGGACGTTCGATGCCCGGATGGCGCAGGCCGCCGGCGAGCGGCTGCGCATGATAGGGCGTATCCACGTGTCGCTAGAACAGCGCGATTTCATGCTGTATTTCCAGCCCATCTACCGATTGCAGGACCGCCATCCGGTCTGCCTGGAGGCGCTGCTGCGCTGGCCGCAGGCCGACGGCAGCTTCGTGCCGCCGTCGCAGTTCATCCCGCTGTCCGAGGATGCCGGCCTGATTCCGGCGCTGGGCGACTGGGTGATGGAGGAGGCGGCGCGGTGCCATCGCAAACTGGTGGACGCTGGCTGGGCGAGCCTGCCGATCGCGGTGAACGTGTCGCCGGCGCAACTGCGCCGCGCGGATTTCGCCGATCGCCTGATCCGCCTGCATGAACGTTTCGGCCTGCCGCGGGGAGCGCTGCACATCGAAGTCACCGAAAGCATGCTGCTGGACAGCCCTGAAAGCACGATGCGCACGCTGCGGACCCTGCAGAAGCACGGCATCTGCACCTCGCTGGACGATTTCGGGACCGGTTTTTCCAGCATGTCCTACCTGCACCAGCTGCCCCTGGACGCGCTGAAGATCGATCAGGCGTTCGTGCGCAACGTCGCCGATGACGATCGCAGCGCGGCGATCTGCCACGCGATGATTTCACTGGGGCACAGCCTGGGTCTGACCCTGGTGGCGGAAGGCGTGGAAACCCAGGCCCAGCTCGACTGGCTGCACCGCCATCATTGCGATCAGGTGCAGGGCTACCTGCTGGCGCGGCCGATGGATCTGGCGCGCACCCTGGAGCACCTTGCCGGCGCGGCGGTTCCGGAACGTCGCCAGGGCGGCTGAATCCGATCAGTGCAGGCTCCAGATGTCGGGAATCAGCGCTTCGGCGGATTCCCGGAAACCGTCCTCGAAATGCGGGGGCAGGCCGGTCGGAAAGTTCTCCGCGGCGACCTGCAGGCAGGCGATCAGCCGGGTCTGCACCGGTTCGTCCACGGACTGCAGGACGGTCGAGGCCACGTAGCCCATCACCGCGAGTTGCCCCTGGATTCTGCCGAAGTGCTCCAGCAGGTGTTCCACCAGCTGGTCCTGCCGCCGGATGCGGTGGTCCGTCGCCGGTTCCAGGCGGCGCCAGGCCGCCTCCAGTTCGGCCAGGCGCGTTTCAATCGAGACCTTGCCCATGCGCGTCTCCCGCTCGGATTGGCAGGCATCCACTTTCCGGCGCGGGCATCAAGAGAAGGTGTGCAGAGGAAGCGGAGAACCGGATGGCGATCCAGACGAGGGTTGACCCGCCGTTCCTGTCGGCCGGTGAGGCCTGAGGCCGGTTCTCCTGTGGGGCTGCCGGTCAAGGGTCGTTCGCGAGGCGTCGTTTCCACTGAATGCGCAGCCAGCCGGGCTGTTTTCCGGCTTCCACGCGGAAGAGCATGCGCCCGCCGTCGGAAATCCGGAGTGCAGGAACAGTCCAGGCTTCGTTAACAAGCGGACGCTGGCGGGAGCGGGTTCATCGCCGGGATTCATCGCCAGGCGTCCGAACCACGTTGCCGGACGATCACGCGACCGGCGCCGCGCGCAGAAGTGGCGGCTCGTGGCCCAGCGGGTGCGTCGACAGCCCGTCGCAGTCAACGCAGGCGGTGTCGAGCGGCGCATGGGGCTGACGCCAGCCGAGCACATACCAGCCTTCCTCTTCGCCCGACGACATGTCGGCGTGCCAGGCGCGACCGTCGTAGCGGCCACTGAACCAACCGGTGATGTCGTCGTTCGAACAGGCGTAGATGGAGAGCGGCACATTCACCGGAGGCTGCCGTTCGGGCAGATAACAGCAGGCGGAATCCGCAGACAGGTTCATGTGAACTCCGGCGTGCCGCGCACGCGATGGCGGGAAATGAACTTCTACTCCCGCGTCCGGCAAGAGCGTGTGTGCATCCGGCATCGTTTCCGTTAAGAGGCGATGCATGCATTCGCGCATCCCTGTCACGGCCTGTTTGCACGCGGGGCGCTAGAACATCATCGGCGCGGCATCCGCCACGCGATTGTTCTCCCACCCGACGGCAAGGAGTATCCGATGGCACGCTCATCCATGACCGACCAGACCCAGGTGAATGAACTGCTGCTGCAGGCGCTGGAAACCGAGCGCGGCGGCATCCAGGTCTACACGGCCGCGCTCGAGGCGGCCCGGAACGAGGACCTGAAGGAAGAATGGCGGAAGTATCTGGAGGAAACCCGCCAGCATGAACAGATCCTGCTGGCGGTCTTCGAGCAGCTGGGCAAGGATCCGGAGGCCGCCAGCCCCGGTCGTGACGTGGTCGCCCATCAGGGCCGTTCCCTGGTGGAAGCCATCGAAATGGCGATGGCCAACGCGGGCGGCGCCGCGGCGGAACTGGTGGCGGCCGAATGCGTGGTGCTGGCCGAAACCAAGGACCACCAGAACTGGGAGCTGATCGGTCGTGTGGCCGGGAAGGCCGGCAAGCAGGAAGGAAGAATCCTCAAGGCCGCGCATGACCAGGTGGAGAAGCAGGAGGATCATCACCTCTACCACACGCGGGGCTGGGCGCGTGAGCTGTGGATCCAGTCGCTGGGCCTGCCGGCCGTGCTGCCGCCGCCGGAGGAGGAACGCAACGTCGAAACCGCCATCGGCGCCGCCCGCGCGGAACAGTCGCGCGACAAGATGATGTAGGCGACACCTGCGCCGCGTGTGCGGGAACCCGCCCGCGTCCGGCTTCGCGCCGGGCGTGTGGCGGGGGACGACGGCCGCGGGTGCATGTACCGCGGCCGGGCCACGACTCAGAACGCGTCGACGAACTCCACCGCCAAGCCCAGGCGTTCCCCGCTGCGTCGGCTTCTCTTCCGGTCAGGCGGACTCTCAGCAGGGGCATGGGAAGGCCTCACATCGATCAATGGTGGAATGGACAGGGAGATCCGGATGAGCCATCCCCGGCCCCGCCTGCGTCACCGGAAAAACAAATGGGATGTCCGTCATCACCCATCGACGCATGGACGACGCGTGGCGGAACGCCATGGGTACCGGCTTTCACCGGAATGACGAAAAGACGGGTCGCCATTCCTTCCTGCCAAGAAGAGGGCACACGCGCATGACGGAACCACGTTCATCCGCCTGGACCCTCTTGGAACGGAGATGTTGACGAGCACGTGAAGAGCCAGCGCATACACGCTCGACACGCCGCGACTGGCAGGCTGCACCACACCCCATCCTTGAAGTGGCGATGTACCGCGTACTGATTGTCTGTGTCGGCAATATCTGCCGGAGTCCCATGGCGGAAGCGATCCTGCGCGCTCATTGGCGGGCCGGGGAGGCGCACGTGCGCTCGGCGGGCCTGGCCGCGCGCGTCGGCGATGGCGTGCATCCGATGGCCGCCGAACTGTTGAATGAAAATGGTCTTCGATTGGATCACCATTCCGCCCGCCAGATCGATTTGCGGATGCTGGCCGAGGCGGATCTCGTGCTGGCGATGGAAAACCGGCAACTGCGCGCGCTTGCCGCCATAGCCCCGCCATTGCGCGCCCGCATGCATCTGCTCGGACGCTGGGCCGGGGCACGCGAGATACGCGACCCCTGCGGAAGATCGCGCGAGGAATTCGCGCGCACCTTCGACCTCATCGATGCATCCGCGCGCGCGTGGTGTCAACGCATGCCGATGAACTCCGGTTCACGAATGTGCGCGGTACCTGCACACAGCTGAGCGGTTACCCGTGCGCACGTCGCGCTTTCATGCGCTCATCAAGATGCTGTCCGTAGATTCCCGACAGAACGATCCACTAACACGCGCGTCATGTGGAACAGTGGTTTTGCCAGGGACGACCGGTTGGACAGGATGGCCATCACGGACACAATGAGGAATTTTGGATGGAGCATCCGAGGATCATCGCCGCCAGTGCGATAGCGCTGGCGGTGACATTGTTCGCCATCTTCTCGATGCGACCCTGGGCGCGGCGGGTAGGGCTGGTAGACCGTCCCGATACCCGCAAGCAGCACAACGGGCGCGTGCCGCTGATCGGCGGCATCTGCTTCTTCATCGGGCTGCTGGTGGGACTGGCCTACCTCGGATTCATCGATCGCTTCGTCATGAGCGTGATGATGGGGGCCGCGCTGATCGTGGCGATGGGCGTGGCCGACGATGTGGTCCATCTGACGGTGCAATCCAGGTTGCTGATCGAATCGGCGATCGTCGCGCTGGTGATCCTGAGCACGGGCTACTACATCGACAACCTGGGAGGATTGCTTCCGGGTGACATCCGCCTCGGCATCTGGGGCATGCCGCTGACGATCTTCGCGGTCATCGGGCTCATCAACGCCTTCAACATGCTGGATGGCATCGACGGTCTGGCCGCGTCCGTGGCGCTGGTCTGCATCGGCTCCGTGTTGATGTACGACCGCGCCGGCTGGACCGCGGTGGGGGCCATGCTGATGCTGCAGGTCCTGTTCGCCGCGCTGATTCCCTATATCTTCGCCAACCTTGGCTGGCCGGATGGCCGCAAGATCTTCATGGGCGACGCCGGCAGCATGGCCATCGGCTTCCTGCTGGGGTGGAGCCTGATCTACCTGAGCCATTCGCGGGTCGGCCGGCTCGCGCCGGTGGACGTGCTGTGGTGCGTGGCATTGCCGGTGATGGATACGCTGGCGGTGATGTACCGGCGCATGCGGGTGGGGCGTTCGCCGTTCGGCGCCGACCGCCAGCACCTGCATCACCTGTTGATGGATGACGGTTTCTCCTCGCGCGCCACCCTGGCGCTGATGGTCTCCGCCGGCATGGGATTGGCGTTGCTGGGCTATGTGCTGCGGGCGGTGCCGGATCTGCTCAACCTGTTGTGCTTCATCGCCGCCACCGTGATGTACGTGGTGGGATTGCCGCGCCTGCTGGAACTGCGCAAGCGCGGCTTCCGCTGGCGGCCCTCCACCGGCGTGGCCCGGTTCGTCCCGTCGCGCGCCGCGGTGCGGTCCATGCCCACGAGCGCCAGCGGCGAGGATCACGAACCGTATCCGGTCGCGCGGGACGCCGACGGCAACGAGCCTCTGCGTGCCCTGTGCGTGGTCGCGGCCACCCCGGAAGCGATGGGCGTGGCGCCGATCGCGCAGCGCCTGGCCGATGACATCCGTTTCCAGACCAGCGTCTGTCTGGCCGAGGTGCCCGGCACCGACGGCGAAGCGGCGCTTCGCCTGTTCGGACTGGAAGCCCAGGAACGCCTGGCCGGCGACGACGGCACCGACGCGCTGGTCAACGGCGTGCGCGAACTGCTCGACCAACTGCGCCCGGATGTCGTGCTGGTGCCCGGCAATGGCCCGGCGACGTTCGCCCTCAGCCTGGCCGCGCATGCCGACGACGTGCCGGTGGTCTGCGTGGATGGCGACGCGAGCGTGGCCACGCCGTCCCACTGGCCGAACGAGGCCAGCCGCCGGATCGTGCAGTCGCTGGCGGCGCTGCACGTGGCCGCCAGCGAGGACGCCGGCCAGCGCCTGCAGCTCGAAGGGGTGCCGGAAGAGCGGGTGCTGGTGCAGGACGGCATCGTCGCCGAAAGCCTGCGGACCGGTCTGGACACCCTGCGCGCGGAACCGCGTCTGGGCCATGGAATCGCGTGGCGCTTTCCGTTCCTGCGCGAGGACAGCCCGCTGCTGATGGTCGCCTGCACGGCCGATCGCGCCGATGCCGCGCCATTGGTGGAAGCGCTGGAGATGATCGCCCGCCGCCGTCCCGACGTGGATATCGTCTGGCCGCGCGAGGCGGCCGAGGCGCATGAGGCATCCGGAGCGCTGCACGCTTTCGGCAACGTGCACATGCTGGAACTGTCCGACTATCTGGCGTGGCTGTACCTGCTGGAGCGCGCACAGCTGGTGCTGGCGGGGCAGGGCAGCGCCTTCCCCGGGCAACTGCCGGGCAAGCCGGTCCTGCGCGTGTGCGATACGCCGGATCGCGACGGCATCGCCATCGGTACCACCGCGCTGGCCATCGCCGGCCGCGTGCTTACCCTGCTCAGCGAGCCCGCCATTTACCAATCGCTGACCACGGTGACCACCACCAGCGCGCGCGACGGTCTGCCCGGCGGCGACGTCCCGGATGCATTGGTCCGCCTGCGCTCCGGCAACCACGAATCTCAACCCCGCGAAGCCGACGACATCCGCTACGCCTACGGCGTGCGCGAAGCCTCCTGATCGGCGTGCGTGTATTCCCTATGGCAACGAGGTGACTTCCCCCATGGCCACTCAACTCATCACCCGAACGTTTCCGCCCGGTCCCGAATTGACGCCCGCCCCGCGCGAGGGCGACGTCGACCTGCCGACCCTGGTGGCGACACTCAACGAGAACAAGCGCCTCATCCTGTTCGGCACCGCGACGTTCTTCCTCGCCAGCCTGCTGTACGTGGCGGTGGTCACGCCCACCTACGAGGCCAACGCGGTGGTCCAGGTGGAGAACCGTCCCGCGATCCCGCCCGGCGTGAATCCCAACGCGGCCATGCAGGGGCCGCCACCGATTTCGACCTCGCCCGGCGCGACCGAGGTGCAGCTGCTGACCTCGCGTCGCGTGATCGGCGAAGCCATGACCCGGCTCGACCTGGACGTGGACGTGCAGCCGGCGCGGCTTCCGCTGCTGGGCGACTTCATCGCCCGCCGCCACCAGAAATCCCATCCCGGCACGCTGGCTGCGCCATGGCTCGGCCTGAACCGTTACGGCTGGGGCGGTGAAGTGCTGGACATCGGCCGCATGGAAGTGCCGCGTGAACTGATCGGCGCGCGCCTGCAACTGATCGCCGGCGCGAACGGCCAGTATCTGCTGGCATCGCCGGGGGGCGAGGTGCTGCTGCGCGGTCGCGCCGGCGCGCTGGCACAGGGTGCCGGCATCGCCCTGCAGGTACAGCGCCTGGTGGCCAACCCGGGCATGCGCTTCGACGTGACCCGGCGCGACCCGTCCACGGTGATGGCCGCGCTCAAGCAGGACATCACCGCCACCGAACAGGGACGCAACTCCGGCGTCATCGCGCTGACCTACGCCAACGCGGATCCCGAGCGCGCCCGCGGCGTGCTGGACGAGGTCACCCGCGAATACGTGCACCAGAACGTCGCCCGGACCTCCGCCGAGGCGGCCAGCCGGCTGAAGTTCGTGACCGAGCAACTGCCCAACGTGCGCGAGGAACTGGACAAGGCGCAGGCCGCGTTGCGGAATTTCCAGTCGCGCACCCAGACCCTGGACGTCGCGGTGCAGAACCGTGCGCTGCTCGACCAGACCATCGCACTGGATTCGAGCATCCAGCAGTTGCGCATCCAGATGACCGAGGTCGCCAACCGTTACACGCCCTCGCATCCCACCTACCAGACCCTGCAGAAGCAGATCGGCCAGTTCGAAGGCGAACGCGCGGCGTTGCAGGGGAAGATCCACAACCTGCCGGACACCCAGCAGGGCCTGTTCCGGCTGAACCGTGACGTCGAGGTCACCAACCAGACCTACGCCAACCTGCTGGACCAGGCGCAGCAGCTGAACATCGCCCGCGCCAGCGCCGTGGGCAACGCCCGGGTCATCGATCCGGCGGCGGTCAATCTCAACAGCCCGGCCTGGCCCAAGCCGCTGCCGGTGCTGGCGGCCGGCACCGCGCTGGGCGCGGTGCTGATGATCGCCTTCGTGTTGATGCGCCAGCTGTTCCGCCGCGGCGTCGAGGATCCGGTCGACATCGAACTGCTGGGCCTGCCGGTGTACGCATCGATTCCCTTCAGCGAGAAGGGGCGCGAACTGACCCAGCGCACCGGCAACCGCCGGCGCGAACGGCGCCAGCGCCTGCTGGCCCTGAGCGCACCCTCCGATCTGGCGATGGAGGCATTGCGCACGCTGCGCACGAGCCTGCATTTCGCGCGGATGAAGACCCGCAACAACCTGCTGATGATCTCCGCGCCGAGCCCCGGCGTCGGCAAGACCTTCGTCTGCGCCAACCTGGCGGTGACCATCGCCCAGACCGGCCAGCGGGTGCTGCTGATCGATGCCGACATGCGTCGCGGCACCTTGCATGACGCGGTCGGCGTGCGCTGGGAAGGAGGACTGTCGGATCTGATCATGGGGCGCATAGAACTGGAGGACGCCGTCCGCCGGGTGGCCGGCGCGGACAATCTGTCGTTCATCTCCCGTGGCGCGATTCCGTCCAATCCGTCCGAACTGCTGATGCACGAGAACTTCACCGCGTTGCTGAAGGATGTCGCCCACGACTACGACATCGTGTTGATCGATACCCCGCCGGTGCTGGCGGTGACCGACGCGGCCGTGATCGGCCAGCACGCCGGCACCTGCCTGATGGTGGTGCGCTGGGGCCTGAACCAGCAGCGCGAGATCGCCCTGGCCAAGCAGCGTCTCGAGCAGAACGGCGTCGAGGTGAAGGGCGCCATCTTCAATGGTGTCGAGAAACGCGGGGCAGGGCAGTACGCCTATACGTACTACGAGTACCTGCCCGCGCCGCGCACCGCCGGTTCCCGCTGATCCCACACACAAGGACGCGCCATGCAGATCACCATGTCCCCCTATTACGGGAAACCCGACTTCTCCCCGCTGGCGGAGGCGCCGGCGCAGCGCATCGATCCGGTCTCGGTGGCGGACCTGCTGCGCAACGCGTTCGTCTATCCGCCGCATTCGATCTATGAAGGCATCAAGCTGGTCACGTTCGGCTTCTCGCCGGAGCAGGACATGCATACGGCGCCGAGCTTCCGCTTCAAGTTCCGCAATGCCGGCGAGGTGCCGGAGGTGGCCAGCCATCCGCAGGACTGGATCGCCGTCTACCATCGCAAGCTGTGCGAGGCGACCACCCATTCGTGCGCGTCGATGGCGTCTCCCTGGCTGCTGCAGAGCGGCGGCAAGGATTCGACCACCCTGGCCATCGCCCTGGCCGACGCCCGTCCCGATGCCACCTGCATCACTTATTTGGGCGGCCGCGAGGAAAACGAGGTGGAATCGGCGCGGCAGGTGGCGCGGCGGCTGGGCCTGCGGCACGAATCGCTGGTCTGCGATCCCGGTCGCGCCTACGACCGCTATCTGGCGCTGGCCGGGCGGATGCCGTTGCTCACCGCGGATTTCGCCTTGCTGTCCTACGCCGATCTCGGCACCGAGGTGCGGGCGCGCGGCGGCGACGGCGTGATCGACGGCCTGGGCGCGGACAGCTATTTCGGAACGCCGGTCGATCGGCAGCACCAGGTGCTGGGCAAGCTGGCGCGCGACGTGCGGCTGCCGCTGGATCTCACCGCGTTGCCGGGGGTGGATCGCAGTTTCGAGGCCTGTTTCCTGCTGGGCACCCTGCAGATGACGCCGATCGAGCGGGTGTTCCCGGGATCGCGCTTCAGCGATGCGGAAGTGGACGCGCTGTTCGGGCACCCCATTTCACGGCGATCGCGGGCGCGGATGAGTCTGTTCCAGGAGGAGATCGCCACCGCCACCAGCGAATGGGAATGGCGCGACATGTCGATGTCGATCGCCGGCTCGGCCGGCGCGTTCGCCAAGGGCCTGTACACCGCGCACGCCCTGGGCCTGGACGCGGCCTATCCGTTCTGCGATCACGAACTGCGCGAATGGATCCACCGCGAGGTGCCGCGCCGTCAGAAGGTCGATCCGGAGACCGGCGTCAACAAGATGCTGATCCGGCGCCATATCGCCACCCGTTTCGCGGAACTGCCGTACGTGCAGCGCAAGGGCAGCTTCCGTTTCGATCTGTGCGGCCTGGCGGCGCAGCGGTTCGACCAGGTCCACGACTTCGCGCGCGGCCTCGCGGATCTGCTCCCCGGCGCGGCGCCGTGGCTGGAGCGCAACCGGCGTCGTCTGGACAACAAGTACCACGCATCCAAGTTCTATCTGCTCGCGATCGTGCTGCCGTGGCTGGCCGCGCGTGGTGCCGCCGCCGTGCCGGCCGCGCACGAGGAAGCCGCCTGACGGTGGACCGCCACAGACGCCGCTGCCTGCGCGGCCTGCTGGCGGGAAGCCTGCTCGCCATGGCGCCGTGGCCGGGCGTTGCGAAATCGCCGGCGCGTGGCGGCGCCAGCCTCGACGTGCGGGAATTCGGCGCCCGCGGCGACGGACGCCAGGACGATACCCGGGCGTTCCAGGCCGCGATCGACGCATTGCCGGAGGAGGGCGGCACGGTGCGGGTGCCGGCGGGCAACTACCTGATCAATCCGCTGCGCAGCGTGCGCCTGCGCAGCCGCATGCACCTGTCGATGGACCCGGATTGCCGGCTGGTCGCGATGAGCAATGCGGCGCCGCGCGCGTACGTCCTGCTGTTGCAGCGGGTGGAGGACGTCGAGGTTTCCGGCGGGCGCGTCATCGGCGACCGCGAGCGCCATCTGGACACCACCGGCGAGTGGGGGCACGGGGTGATGGTGCGCGGGAGCGCGCGTATCGACCTGCATGATCTGCACATCACCCGTTGCTGGGGCGACGGCATCTCCGTCGGCGGGCTTTCGGGCATTGCCGGGCAGGCGCCGCTGCCGAGTCGCGACGTGGTCATCCGGAACGTGGTCTGCCAGGGCAACCGCCGGCAGGGCCTGACCATTGGCCGTTCGCGCCATGTGCGGGTGCTGCGGTGTTCATTCCTGGACACCGGCGGCGTGCTGCCCGGCTGCGGCATCGACATCGAGCCCGATCCCGGTGGTGATGCCCGCGACATCCTCATCGAGGATTGCCTGGCGCAGAACAACCATGGCGCCGGCATCCAGCTCTACGAGCGTGTCCACGCCGTCACCATCCGCCGCTGCCGGATCCTGGACAATCGCGGCGATGGCATCCATCTGCGCGCCGCGCAGGGGGGCGTCATCGAGGGCAACGAGATCCGCGGCAATGGCCTGCGCGGGATCACCGTCCGCGCCGCCAGCCGCGACTTCCACCTGCGCGACAACCGCATCGGCGGCAATTCCGGCGCCGTCGCGGCGCGCCGGCGCGAGGGCGGCGAGCGCGGCTGGATGAACCTGGACGTCGCCCGCGGCGCGGATGGCATCCGGATAGAATCCAGCAGCCGTCCGGGCCGTCGCTGAAAGAAAAAAAGACGCCTTCGGGAGCGGTGCAGGTCGCGACGTTCCCGTCGTGTCGATCATTCATCCGCAACCCGCGTCGCTCCGCGTTCACTCTATTCCGGCATGCGCGAAAACCGCGACGAAAGCGGACTCGACCATGGAATCCGGTAGAGGAAACACGCGAATTTCCGCGTAGAACTGAATCATTCTCCACGCGGTTTTTGAGCATGCTCACAGATACGGATCCCGCGTCTGTACGACGCCACGTGAAGCCCTATAGTCATACCCGCCGCGGGTACCCACGGTACTTCCTTGTGTTTCCTTCAGTGACGGACCGTTTGGTCCTCAGGGGTCATGTCTGTGAAAAACAATGCACTCGTGCACGACGTGCGCGAGGCAGGGACGCCTCGGCGCGAGTTTCTGCGCAAATCCTTGCTGCTGGCGCTGCCGGCGGCACTCTACGCCACCGGAGTCCCGAAAGTGCTGGCCGCGGTCTATTCGCCGCCCACGCGCCAACGCGGCGGCACCACCCTGAATGTGCGCAACTGGGGCGCCCGTGGCGATGGCGCGACCGATGACACCACCGCGTTCCAGTACGCCATCGACGCGCTTCCCTCGTCCGGCGGCACGGTGGTGGTGCCGGCGGGCGACTACGTCATCGACCCGACCCGCAATGTGCGCCTGCGCAGCAACATGCACCTGCTGTTGCAGGATGGCGCCCGGCTGCGGGCCAAGCGGAACAACAAGGAACGCGCCTACGTGCTGATGGCCTACAAGGTCAGCAACGTGGAGATTTCCGGCGGCCAGATCATCGGCGATCGCGAAACCCACCTGGGGACGGCCGGCGAGTGGGGCCACGGCATCATGATCCGGGGTTCCTCGAAGATCACCGTGCGCGACATCCACGTTTCCAAGTGCTGGGGCGACGGCATCTCGATCGGCGGCGCGATGGTCACCAATGCGCCGACCATTCCGTGCAGCGACGTGGCCATCGCCAATGTGGTCTGCACCGGCAACCGCCGCCAGGGCCTGACCATCGGCTGCGCGACCGGCGTGAAGGTCTACGACAGCGAGTTCAGCGACTGCAACGGCATCGCGCCGGCCTGCGGCATCGACATCGAGCCGGATGCGGGCGACTCGCGCACCACCACCACGGTGCACATCGAGAACTGTCATATCCGCGGCAACGCCGGCAACGGCATCCTGGTGTACAAGCGGGTCGAGGGCGTCACCATCAAGCGCTGCACCATCGAGTACAACGGCGGCCACGGCATCCTGACCATCGGCCCGGAAGGCGGTTACATCGCCCAGAACACCATCCGCCACAACTATCTGGTCGGCATGATGTTCGGCAGCGGAACCCGGAACTATCAGTACAGCGGCAACATCTCGCGCAACAACAACACCCGCCTGCATGGCGTCAACAAGACCGTCCATCCACTGGTGTACCTGACCGGCTTCATCGACGGCAACAAGGGCAACGGCGCGCACGTGGCCCGGGTCAGCGACGTCTACGGCATCCGGGTGACCAGCAACGGCTACGCCAAGTAGTCGACATGCAGGTGAGCTGGCGCTCAGCAGGATGACGAGCGCGTGCAGAGGCGGCCCCCGGGCCGCCTTTTTTCTGCCCGTCCATTGGGGAATCCGCCGATTTGGTGGTGAGCGCGTGAACGGTTTTGCGGACTCGACTTTCTAGAATCGGCACGACGCTTCCCCTACGGCGCCTGCATGAAGTTCATCCTGTTCGCAAACACAGACTGGTACCTCTACAACTTCCGACTTTCCACCGCGCTGCAGCTCCGCTCCATGGGCATGGAGGTGGTGATGGTTTCACCGCCGGGCGACTTCGGCGATCGTTTCCAGCAGCATGGCATTCGTTGGCGGCCGTTGCCGATGCAGCGTTCCAGCCTCAATCCCTGGCGCGAGGCCGGCACCCTGGCGCGGCTGGTGCAGCTGTTGCGCGAGGAACGACCGGACCTGCTGCACAGTTTCACCCTCAAATGCGCCGTTTACGGTGCGCTGGCCGCGCGCGCCGCCCGGGTGCCCGCGGTGGTCAACGCGGTCACCGGCCTTGGCTATGTGTTCTCCAGCGACCGCGCCAAGGCGCGCATGCTGCGGCCGCTGGTGTCGCTGCTGATGCGCGGTGCGCTCGGCGGCGAGCATTCGCGGGTGATCCTGCAGAACCCCGACGATGCCCAGGCGTTCGCCGACGCCCGCCTGGCGCCGCCGCACAACATCCGCCTGATCCGCGGCTCCGGGGTTGACCTCACCCGGTTCCTGTTGCGTGACGGCGACGCCGCCGCGCAACGTCCGTTGCGGGTGTTGCTGGCCGCGCGCCTGCTGCGCGAGAAAGGTATCCACGAGTACGCCGCCGCCGCCGCGCGGCTGAAGGCGCAGGGGCGGAACATCCAGTTCCTGCTGGCCGGAACGCCCGATGCCGGAAATCCGCATTCGGTGGCGGCCGAGGACGTGCGCGGCTGGCAGGCACAGGGCACGCTGGAGTGGCTGGGTCATGTGGAGGACATGCCCGCGCTGCTGCGCTCGGTCGATGTGATGGCGTTGCCCAGCTACTACCGGGAAGGCGTGCCGAAGAGCCTGATCGAAGCCGGCGCCTGCGGCATCGCGCTGGTCACCACCAATCTTCCCGGCTGCCGGGAAGTGGTGAGCAGGGATGGCGAGGACGGCCTGCATGTGGAGCCCCGCAGCGCGGCGTCGCTGGCACAGGTGATCGCGCGTCTGGACGATGACCGCGAGCTGCTGCGGCGGCTCGGTGCCCGCGCGCGTGCCCGTGCGCTCAGCGATTTCGACGAGCGGGTGGTCATCCGCAAGACCTGCGAGGTCTACGGCGAGTTGCTGCCGTTGCGGTTGCAGGGAGCGATGGCCGGATGATGCACCGGATCCTGCCCATGCCATTGCGTCCCGCCCTGAGTGCGCTGTCCCTGCTGTGGTTCGCCACCGCGTTCGGCGCGGTCGCCGTGTTCGCGACCCAGACGTTGCTCGCGCGCCGTTTCGGTCCCGCCGAATACGGTCTGTTCGCCTCCTCGCTGGCCACCATCACCCTGGTCGCGCCGCTGGCCGGCTTCGGCCTGTCGCAGTTCCGGCTCAAGGTGTTCGGCACCGAAGGCTGGCAAGGCGAGCGCTGGCGCCGTGCCTCGGAGCGGTTCATCGCCGCCAGCACCACGCTGGCGGTGGTCGGCGTGGCCGCCTGGGCCGAGTGGGGGCCGCCGGTCGATGCGCGCACGCGCGAGTTGCTGTGGCTGCTGCTCCCGGTGATCGTCGGGCTGCTGGCGGTCGAGCAGATCGGCAGCAAGCTGCGATTGGAGGAGCGGTACGGCGCGCTCGCGGCGTGGCAGCTGTGGATGCCGTTGGGACGGTTGCTGGTGGCGGCGTACGCGTTGGCATGGTCGGGCATGCGGGTGGACATGGTGGCGCTGGGCTACAGCGCGATCGCATTGCTGGCCGTGCTCGGCGCCTGGCCGCAATGGCGGGCGATGGCGCGTGGCCGCTGGGCGCTGCGCGGGCACGGCGCCAAGCACGACGCGACCCTGCCGATGGTGCTGCCCGGGGTACGCGAACTGTGCGTGCAGGCCTGGCCCTACGGCATGGCGGCGGTGCTGTACCCGGTGTTCTTCCAGATCGGCACGGTGCTGTTGAAGTATCTGGCCGGCGATGCCGCGGCCGGTCATTTCGGCATCGCCCTGGCGGTGATGACGGCGATCTATCTGTTCCCGGCCACCGTGTACCAGAAGTTCCTGCTGTCCAAGCTGCATCGCTGGGCGGTCCACGATCGGCCCCGGTTCCGTCAGGCTTACCGCTGGGGCACCGTCGCCATGCTCGCCAGCGGCATCGTCGGCGGCGTCGTGCTGGCGTTCGCCGCGCCGCTGGCGACCCAGGTGTTCGGCGCCGGCTATCGCACGGTGGTGCCGTTGCTGCAACTGCTGGCCCTGTGCGTACCTTTGCGCTTCCTGTCGACCGCGGTGGGTTCGGTACTGCTCACCGAGGGCCACATGCGCTACCGGGTCGGCGCGATGGCGCTGGCCGCGCTGGCGGCGGTGCTGCTCAACCTGGCGCTGATTCCCGCCTTCGCCGAAATGGGCGCGGCCATCGCCACCGTCATCGCCGAAGCCCTGCTGCTCGGCCTCATGTATCGCGGTGCCCGTCGGGTCGACGCATTGGAGCTGGACTGATGGAAAGGTCGCGTATCGCTTTCACCGGTTACTACGGGATGCGCAACTTCGGCGACGATCTGTTCGGCGTGATCTGCACGCGGGCGGCCGAGCGCTACTGGAACGCCGCGCCGCGACTGGTCGGCCCGCCGCTGGCTGGCATGGCCGGGGTCAGCACCGTGCCGGCGTTCTATCCGCGCGACTGGTACGGCGCGATGGGTGCGCTGGGCAAGGGCAGCCGATTGCTCAGTTTCGCCAGCGCCACGGTCGGGTCGGATGTCCTGGTGATGGGCGGCGGCTCGGTGATCACCGCGCGCGAGTCGTTCCGCAAGCCGATGATGCAGGCCGCGCGCCGTCACCGCGGATTGAAGTTGGCGGCGATCGGCGTTTCCATCGGTCCGTTCGCCAACCAGCAGCAGGAAGCCGCATCGGCCTCTTTCCTCGACCGCTTCAGCTACATTTCGGTCCGGGATCGCCGATCGCACGAGTGGATCCAGCGCATGGGCCTGTCGGCGCTCGCGCATCCCGGCTGCGACCTGGCCGTGCTGCTGCCACGGCTGGTGTCCATGCCGATGCGCGCGGAACAGGCATCGGAAGCCCCCGTTCGCGTGGGCGTGGCGCCTTGCCGTTACGCCGAAGGTGGCGCGCATGCCGCGCCGGCGATGCGCGCCTGGGAGGACGCCTTCGTGGAGGCGACGCTGGCTGAAGCGCGTTCGCGGCGGCTGGTGGTGGATGTCTTCAGCCTCAACGAGCATCCCCGCCATGGCGACGGCGAACTGGCCGAAACGCTGGCCCAGCGCCTGCGCGCCGGCGGCGTCGCGGTGGAGGTGCGGCGTTATACCCAGCCGGATCCCCTGGCGATGGTGGCCGCGATCGGCCGCTGCGACGTGATGGTGAGCGCGCGCCTGCATGGCGCGATCGTCGCCTGGCTGTGCGGCGTGCCGTTCGTGATCGTCGATTACCACCGCAAATGCCGCGACTTCGCCGACGACATCGGTCTGCCGCAACGTCGCCGCATCACCACCGCGCAGGGTCATCCGTTCAGCGACGTGATCAGTACCTTGCTGGCCGAGCGCCGGTTGGAATGCTCTTCACCCGGTGTATACGCCGATCGGGCGGAAGACATATTCAAATGCGCGCCATGGGCGCTGGAGCACGCACACGCATGAAACCGCATCCTCCACCGGATTCCGCCGGCGCGCCGGTCAGCGTGGTGATTCCCTGCTATCGCTGTGCGGACACCATCGCCGACTCGGTGGCCTCGGCGGCGGCGCAGACGCGGCTTCCCGCGCAGGTGATCCTGGTCGATGACGCCAGCGGCGACGGCACGCTCGATGCGTTGCACGCGGTCGCCGCCGCCTATCCGCCCGGCTGGGTGGTGGTGGTGGCGGCTCCCGTCAACGGCGGGCCCTCGCGGGCGCGCAACCTGGGCTGGGAGCATGCCACCCAGCCCTACATCGCGTTCCTGGATGCCGATGACACCTGGGTGCCGCGCAAGATGGAACTGCAGATGGATGCGCTGGAAGCCGATCCCGGACTGGTCCTGATCGCGCATCGCATGGCGGTTCGCGAGCGCGGGGCCGGACCGGTGCCGTTGCGCCCGCCGGTGCGCGTCACCGCGATCGGCCGCCGCCGCTTCCTGCTCAACAATCCGTTCCCGACCGCGTCGGTGGTGCTTCGCCGGGATCTGCCGTTCCGCTTCAACGAGCGGTTCCGGCGGGTCGAGGATTTCCTGCTGTGGGCGGAGATCGGTTTCTCCGGCTACCGCTGCGCGAAACTCAACCAGGTGCTCGCGTACTGGCACAAGCCGACCTATGGCGCGGGCGGCCTGACCGCGGATCTCGACGCCATGCATCGCGCCGGGCGCGAAGTGCGGCACGAACTGCTGCGCCGGGGCCTGGTCACGCCGGCCGAACACTGGTTCGCGCGCAGCATCGGCATCGTCCGGCGCACCCGACGGCGCCTGCTGCTCGCGATGCGATCGCGCCAGTCCGGAGTGGCCTCGTGAACACCGTTCACGCGCGCGCCCTGCAGGACAGCCAACGTGGGCGGGGCGAGGCGGTGGCGCGCTGGTGGCTGGGCCTGATCCTGCTGGGCGGCGTGGCCCTGTTCGCCTGCTGGCTGGTCGGCGCCCGCCCGCTCGATATCGGCAGCGACACCGAAACCTACGCCGGATTCTTCGAGAACCTGGTGCAGGGCATGCCGGAAACCCGGCTTGAACCCGGCTTCGTCTATCTGAGCTACGCGCTCTATCAGTTCGGTCTCGATGTTCCCGGCTACCAGTTCACGCTGTTCGCGTTGTTGCTGGTGCTCGTGGCGCTGGCGGTCCGGCGCTACCAGCGCTACCTGGAAACCCCGGTCACCTGGCAGACCCTGCTGTGCGCCTCGTTGATGCTGCTGTTCGTCTCGCCGATGTTCACCAACGCCTCCATCAACGCCATCCGGCAAGGACTGGCGGCGCCGCTGGTGTTCGTGTCGCTGCTGGCGTTCCACCGGCGCCAGTGGGGCGCGTTCTTCCTGGCCGGCGCGCTGGCGGCCAGTCTGCATCTGTCCTCGGCGATGTACCTGGTCTGCGCGCCCGCGCTGCTGCTGAGCACGCGCTGGCTGCGGGTGCTGGCCGCCGGCGCGTTCCTGGCTTACGTGTCCGGACTGTCGATGCTGGCGGTGCGCATGGCCGTGCCCGGCTTCTACGACGTGGTGATGGAATACACCGCCAATCCGCTGTATCGCTCGGGCGTGCGGGTGGACTTCGCGGTGTTCACGATCTTCTGGTATCTGCTGCCGCACCTGCTGGCGCCGCTGATCCAGGCCAACTGGCGCCAGCGCATCCTCGACAGCACCTCCGTCTACCTGGTGATGTCGCTGCCGTTCTTCATCATCGGCTGGGGCTTCTTCTCCAACCGCTACCTGCTGCCGGCGTGGCTGGCGGTGTCGATGATCCTGGCGGCGGTGCTGTGCCACGCGCGGATCGCGCCGTTGCGCAATCCGCTGCTGATCCGGGTCGGGCTGCTGGCGTCGTGCGCGGTGTTCTACGTCTACGTCAGTCGCGGAATCGTCATATGAGTGGAGGCGCGATGTCGATGTTCAGGGATTTCGCGGTTTCGCTGACCTATCCACCCACGCTCACCCTGTCGCTGCTGGTGCTCGCCGCCCTGCTGTGGTGGTGCCGTCGCCGCAGGCTGGGCGCGGGTGTGGCGGTGGCGGCGTTGCTGTGGTCGGCGCTGTGGTCGTTCCCGTTCGCGTCCGATACCCTGCGCGGCCTGCTGGAGCGACGCTATCCGGTGGTGGACGATGTAGCCCGATTGCCGTCCGCCGATGCCATCGTGGTGCTGGGGGGAGGCGGTGGCTACGCCTGGCTGGAACGCGAGAACGTGCGTCCCGAGCAACTGCGCTACAGCCGCCTGGCCGCCGGCGCGCGCGCGTGGCAGGCCGGCCGCGCGCCGGTGGTCATCCTCAGCGGCGGCGGGGAAGGGGACAACACCGAGGCGCGCCGCATGGCCGACGCCATCGTGCGCCTGGGCGTGCCGCGTTCGGCGCTGGTGCTGGAGGAACGCAGCCGCAACACCCGCGACAACGCGCGCTACAGCCTGCCGCTGGCGGGCACGGCGCATCCACGGCTACTGCTGGTCACCTCCACCCTGCACATGCCGCGCGCGGCGCTGCTGTTCCGCCAGGCCGGCGCGCAGGTCACGCCGGTGCCGGTACCGGAGGGCAGGGCGCCACGACGCTGGTGGCGCTACTGGCTGCCATCGCCACGCGCCCTGTGGCGCAGCGGCCGCGCATTCAAGGAAATCGTCGCGCTGACCGCCGCGCACCTGCGTTTGTGAACAGGACGGACGCGCGTTCGCGCGCGACGGGCGCACACGTTCATCCGCCATTGTCCTGCCGCCGCCGTTCTTTTCACGCCGCCCTTGCCACCATGCCCGAGCGAACCCGGCCATGCCGGATGGCGCATCGTTTTCCGCAGACAGAGGTGTGCGAGTGAAATCCCTATCCACTTCGTTGTTGCTGGCGGCGCTGCTGGCCGGTTGCGCCGGCCAGCGCATGACGCATGTCAGTTCATCCTCCGATGGATCCGTCGAAGGCAGCGATGCCCGCATGATCGCGATCACGCCGGAACTGGTGGCCGCGCCCCGCCAGGCCGTCAGCCTGCCGACCGCGCTGGCCGGCTACAAGCCCGAGATCTACCGCATCCAGCCGGGCGATACGGTCCTCGTCACCGTCTGGGATCATCCGGAGCTGACCACGCCCGCGGGCAATCAGCAGCAGGCCGTCACCAATGGACGGCTGGTGCAGCCGGACGGCACGTTCTTCTATCCGTACGCGGGCAAGATGAACGTCAAGGGCATGACCATCGAGGAACTGCGCAGCAGCCTGTCCTCGCGACTGGGCCAATACCTGCGTTCACCGCAGGTGGACGTCAACGTGGTGGGCCACGGCGGCCGCGTGGCGCTGCAGGGCGCGTTCGTCGATACCTCGCCGCAGGAGTTCACCACCGTGCCGCTGACCCTGGCGCAGGCGGTGGGCAAGGCGCGCATCAATGTCGAGGAAGCCGATCTGGCCGGATTCGTCTTGACCCGTGACGGCCAGGACTATCCGCTGGACCTGGATGCGCTGAACCGCGACGGCAAGGTCGCCGCCGACGTGTACCTCAAGCCGGGGGATCGACTGTACCTGCCGTTCAACGATCGCAAGGAAGTCTATGTGGTGGGCGAGGTGATGCGTCCGCAGGCCATCAACTTCAAGACCACCGACATGAGCCTCACCCAGGCGCTTGGACGCACCGGCGGCCTGAATCCGATCACCGCCAAGGGCAGCGCGGTCTACGTGATCCGCGGCATGGACGATCTGCAGCGCGAGCCGGCCACCGTGTATCACCTGGATGCCGTTTCACCGGCGGCGTTCGCACTGGCGGATCGTTTCCACCTGCGCGCCGGCGACGTGGTCTGGGTGGGGCCGGCTGGCGTCACCCGCTGGAACCGCTTCCTGACCCAGTTGCTGCCGCTGTCGGGCATCATCAGCAACGCGGCCTCGGCGCAGTACAACTTCGATCGCAACTGATGCATGGCCCTCCGTCGGCGCTCGCGCCGGCGGAGGGTTTCTTCCCGCTTCCCGGCAAACCAAAGGCGACGGCCGTTTCCGACCGTCGCCTTTGCATGTGCCCTGCGAAAGGCTCCTGTGGAGAACCGGAGAGCCATCCAGACGGGTGACCGGCCCTGCGCACCGGACGAGAAGCTGAGCGTCCGATGAGGTTCTCCCGTGGCAACCGATGGTCCTGGGAGTCCGGAAACTGCGGAAAACGGACCCTGCTGAATGTCGGTCAGGCCGGCGTATCGTCAAAGGAGGGTGCCGGTGCCACGCGTCCACGATGCCGCCCGCGATGGCAAGAGCGGGTGCACTCCATGTCGCGAAAGCGTTATCGGGCCGCCATGTTCAGGTCGCATTTGACGATATGAACACAGCGCGGATGCTATTCCGATGCCTCGTCAGAGGAGGAAACGCACATGGGTTCGATCCATCCCCCGGCACGCCGCTGGTACCGCTGCGAGGTCGTCGATGTGCAGGCTGAAGTGAGGTACTGGAAGCTGGAGTACGTGACCCGCGATTTCCACGAGGCGGGGACGCCCTTCTCGCGATACGAGCCGGTCCTGCGATTCGCCTACGATGCGTATCTGCACCATCACGCGCAGTCGCTGGCCGACGTGATTGACATGCTTCACCACAAGTACGTCGAAACCTTCGACAGCTGGAACATGCTGGCATGGACGAAGGTGGAAGCCATCCTGCGCGAAGTGTGGCTGCGCATGGGCGCGCCGCTGGAAAGCCTGAGGGTGAGTACGTCGCTCGCGGCGGGAAGCCGTCCGCACGTGCATTGAATCCGGGAGCGCCGCAATCGCGCCCCCGGAATCGCCGCGGCCTCAATCGAGTCGTTCGAGCACGGCCCGGGCAACCGCGACCGCGGACGCCGGGTTCTGGCCGGTGATGAGTTCGCGATCGGCCACCACGTTCGCGGTCCAGGGCGTGGTATTGCCGACATGCCGCGCACCGGCTGCTTCCAGCGCGGCCTGCGGATAGAACTTCATTTCGCCGCCCTGCAACGCGCCCTTGGCCAGTTCTTCTTCCTGGTTGCTGATCACGGTGAGTTTGTATCCGGCGTAGATCCAGCCGGCCGGCGCCGCCGGCGTGCGACCCTGTTCCAGCCCGGCGATGAAACCGGGCTCGCCCGGCAAGGTGGACAGCAGTGCAATCGGGCCGTGACAGACCAGCGCGGTGGTCTTGCCGCGACGATGGAAATCGCCCAGCAGGCGGCCCAGCGCGGGAGCGCGCAACAGATCCTGCATCGGCGCATGGCCGCCGGGCACGTACACCGCGTCGAACTGTCCATAGCCCATCTGTTCCACCCGCGCGAGGCTCAGCACCGGGGATTGCGCGGGCCGGGTCAGGGCCAGCGTGTCCAGCAGTTCCCGGTGCGTCTTCAATGCGTCGGTGTCGTCGCCGAAATACATCGGATCCAGCGATCCGCGATCGACCGTGGGCGCCATGCCGGTGGGGGTGGCGAACGTGACCTGGTGGCCGGCGTCCAGGAACAGCTTGACCGGCTGCATCAGTTCGTTGAGGTAGAAGCCGGTGGGAAACACACGGCCGTCCTTGAGATCCAGATGATCCGAATCCGACAGGATGACCAGGATGTGCGCCGCGTCGGCCTGCGCGGCCGGCAGGGCCAGCGCGAGCGCCACCACCATTGCTTTGAGCGATTTCATGGGAGATGCCTTGTAGAGGAGCCGCGGGTGCGGCGAAAGTGGCCTGCACTCTATTCGCCTCTCCACAAGGTATAAACTCGCCGCCAGGCAATTTATTTTTCCCGGAGAGGCAAAGATGGGGCGCCGGTTCGATCATCTGGGCGACGCGGAGGCGTTCGTCGTCGTCGTGGAGCAGGGTTCCCTGACGGCGGCGGCGATCACGCTGGGTACGACGCCGTCGGTCATCAGCCGCGCCATCGCGCGCCTGGAAACCCGCCTCGGCAACCAGTTGCTGCGACGGACGACCCGCCGGCTGGGCCTGACCGAAGCCGGCCAGCTTTACCTGGAACAGGCGCGTGCGGCCTTCGCGCTGTTCGACGACGCCGAGCGCGCGGTGCAGGGACGCGCCGGCACCCTCGCGGGTCGTGTCCGGTTGAGCGTGCCCACCACCTATGGCCACTATCGATTGCCGGAAAAGCTCGCCCGGTTCGCACGCGAGCATCCGCAGGTCCGGGTAGAACTCAACATCTCCAATCGCAATGTCGACCTCGTCGCCGAGGGTTTCGATCTCGCCATCCGCCTGGGCGTGCTGCCCGACAGTGGACTGGCCGCGCGCCGGCTGGAAGACGCGGCGCTGTGCGTGGTCGCGGCTCCCGATTACCTGCGGCGCGCCGGCGTCCCGGCGCGCCGGGAGGATCTGGCGGAACATGCCTGCATTCCCTTCGTGATGCCCAGCAGCGGGCGCATCGCGCCGTGGCTGTTTCGCGACGGGGAAGTGGACGTCGAATGGATGCCACCCGATGGGCTGTCGGTATCCGACGACGTACTGGGCGTGGTATCGCTCGCGGCGGGCGGCGCCGGCATCTGCCAGACCTACGACTTCATCGCGGCCGAGTATCTGCGGCAGGGACGCCTGGTTGAAGTCCTGCCGCAACTGCGCGGGCGATCGCGCCCGTTCTCGCTGATCTACGCGCCGCACCGCCGCCTCTCCGCGGCTTCGCGCGGGCTCATCGACAGCCTTGCCGGCGGCAACGACGCATCGCCCGCGGATTGAACGCGACGCCTCCGGGGGCCGGCGGCATCAGCGAGTCGGCGGCGCGTATCGCTCCCAGTAGCCGTCCTCCGGCGGGATCTGCTGCACCACATCGATCCGCACGCCCGCCGGATCCCGGGTCATGAAGCGACGCTGGCCCCACGCCTCGTCGGTCAGGGGATGCAGGATCGGCGCATCTTCGCCGCGCAGCCTTTCGTACAGCCCGGCGGCGTCGGCGACTTCGATGGTCAGGATCATGCCGTCACCGTTGAATGCTTCCGGCCCCGGTGGACGGGATGGATGATCCGGTGTCATGAACGCGAGGGTCGCGCCGCGCCCCTCGCCATCGGCCGGGCCGGACAGATAGACGAACCAGTTCGCTTCGAACAGCACCTGGAAACCGAAGTGACGCACATGGAAGTCGCGGGCGGCCGCCATCGCCGGCGTGGTGATGAGCGGATAGAGATCCCGCACGCTCACGGCTTGCGTCGTCGCCGGTGGTGCCGGCGAGGCAGGCGTGTCGCGGGCCGATGCGGCGGCGGATGTGAGCGCCAAGCTGGCGAGCAGGGTCCGGCAAATGGTCCGGAAAACGGTCATCGTGGTTTCCTCGCAGGCAGCGGACGAGCCGCCGGTGCAGTCACGATGCCCGGATCAGGTTGACAGCAATTGCTCGATTGCGGCCACCGCGACGCCGGTACCCTCCTCGGCCGCCATGCGCACGCCCAGATCCCCGGCCCGCGCGCGGGTATCGGCGTGATCGGCGAATGCGATGGCACGCCGCAACGTCCGCGCATCCAGACGCCTTCCATCGACCGGCCGGTCCGCGATGCCGAGGCGACGCAGCCGCTCCGCCCAGAATGGCTGGTCTCCGGCAAACGGCATCACCACCGACGGCACACCGGCCCGCGTGGCCGAATGGGAGGTGCCGGAACCCCCGTGGTGGATCGCCATCGCGGTGCGGGGAAACAACCAGGCGTGCGGCACGTCTCCGACCACGAAGAAGTTGTCCGGCAGCCGGCCGGCGTCCACGCCGCTCCAGCCGGGATGGAACAGCGTCCGGCGTCCGGCCACCGCATCGATCATGGCGCCCGCCAGCACCTCCCGATCGAATCCGGCCATGCTGCCGAAGCCGATGTAGATCGGCGGTTCGCCCTCGGCGAGGAACCGCTCCAGCGAGGGCGGCGGTGTCCACGCCGGCGCCGGCAGTTCCCACTGCCCGCACATCCACGCGTTCTCCGGCCAATCCGCGGGACGCGGCAGCAGGGTGGGGGAGATTCCGTACAGCATCGGGTGTTCCGTCCACAGTCGCTTGCGCGGCGGCAGTGCGAGCACCCCGGCACGCGCGGCGTTGGTGTTGCGACGGAAGGCGCGCCACAGGAGCCCGTTGACCGCGTGGTGGCTGATCCGGTTGAGCGGCCCCGGAATCGCGCCCGCGGGCAGGAACGGCGAGGCGAATGCGCGGGTCGGCGAGATCGGAATGAGACCAGTGCCGATGACGGGAATGTCCAGGGCTTCGGCGACCGAGAGCCCGGCGAACGCCGCCAGACCGGAGATGATGAGCGCGTCGGATCCCGCCGCCGCGTCCCTGATCTCCCGCATCCAGTCCATGACGTTGGCATTGGCGATGTCGGCCAGGGCACGGGCCGTCTGATTGAATCCACCCTTGCGGTCCACCGCGCCCGCCAGCGCCTGGCCCGGCGCGAGCGCGCCGCGGATGTCGCCCGACAGCGGCGTCACCGGTATTCCCGCCGATCGCGCGCTGCCCAGCGTGGCGGCATCGGCGAGCAGATGGACCTCGTGCCCGCGCTCCCTCAGGCCGATGCAGAGCGCCGCCAGCGGGCGGGTGTCGCCCTCGGTACCGTAGGTTGCCACCGCGAATTTCATGATCGTCTCCGGAATGCCGTGCGCCGGCTGTACAGGGAAAAGTACACGACGTATATTTATTTACATCGTACATGAATATCGGAGGCGCCAGCGATGGCCGACATCGAGGAACCCGGTCGCCGGGCGCGCAAGCGCGCGCACATGCGGGACCTGCTGGTGGGCACCGCCGCGCGGCTGTTCGAGGCGCAGGGGTACGACGCCGTCACGATGGAGCAGATCGCGGCGGAAGCGGACGTCGCCAAGCGCACGCTGTACAACCACTTCCCGACCAAGGACGCGATCCTGGCCCGCTGGCTGGATCGGCAACTGGAGCACGACCTGGCGCACCTGCAGACCGGCATCGCCAGGCGCCGCAGCTTCGCGTCGCGGGCAGCCTGCATCCTCGATGCCTCGGCGGCGTGGTGCAGCGCGCATCCCGAGCACCTGATGGCCTACCTGCGTTACCGGTTCACCTGTCTGGGCGAAGCCACCAGCCAGGACGATATCGAGGATGGCGGCATCGTCGCGCTGTGGGAGCGATTGATCCAGGCTGCGCAGGAAACCGGGGAACTGGATGCCGGCCGCGATCCGGCGCAGTTGGCGACCTGGTTCCACCACCTTTATCTGGCGGCGCTGCTGCGCTGGCTGACCGTGCCGGGCCTGTCGCTGCGGCGCGAGTTCGCCGACGCCACCCGGCTGTTCATCGGCGGAGCGGAAGCGGGGCGCTGAGCGCGTCCCGAGGTTCCCTCGACGCCGGCGCGGATCCTGCCCGAGGCGCCGGTACAGCGGGGTCGGGCGGGTCGCCCACTGCTGCCGCGGCTGGAACACAGTTTTCATGCCAATCAGGTGCCGTCACGAGGGGCGAGGGTGCGATGCTGGCGCACCCACCATCACCTGCCTCCATGAGCGGACTTCTCAACACGCGCATCGTTCTGGCCTCCCGTCCCCGCGGAGAGCCCGACACCTCCAACCTGCGGCTCGAACGCGTCCCCGTCGCCACGCCCGGTCCGGGCCAGGTGTTGCTGCGCAACCTCTACCTTTCACTCGATCCCTACATGCGCGGAAGAATGGACGAGGGCCGCTCGTACTCCCCGCCGGTGGCGATCGACGACGTGATGGAAGGCCGGACCGTCGCCGAAGTGCTCGCCTCCTCGCATCCCGACTTTGCCGTCGGCGACAAGGTCATGGCCACCGGCGGCTGGCAGACCCACGCGGTGGTGGAAGGCGACACGGTGACGCGCAGGCTCAATGACCTCGATCTTCCGCTCAGCACCGCGCTGGGCGTCTACGGCATGCCGGGTTTCACCGCCTATGCCGGTTTGCGCGAGATAGGCCGTCCGCAGCCCGGGGAAACCCTGGTCGTGGCCGCCGCCAGCGGACCGGTTGGCGCAACGGTCGGCCAGATCGCCCGGATGCAGGGCGTCCGCACAGTCGGCATCGCCGGTGGCGAGGAGAAGCGCCGTTACCTGGAAACACTGGGGTTCGATGTCGCGCTGGATCACCGCGCCGAAGACTTCGCCGGGCAACTGCGCGACGCGGTGCCGGACGGTATCGATGTCTATTTCGAGAACGTGGGAGGCAAAGTGTTCGACGCGGTCACACCGCTGCTCAACGACTTCGCGCGCATTCCCGTCTGCGGCACCATCGCCACCTACAACGAACGCGACCGGGTGCTGCCGGGGCCTGACCGCCTGCCGGGTTTCGTCAGCCAGATCCTGCGCCAGCGACTGACGGTGCGCGGGTTCATCCAGCGGGATTTCATCCATCTGTTCCCGGACTTCCTGGAAGACATGGGGCAATGGCTGAAGGACGGACGCGTACGGTACCGGGAAGACATCGTCGAGGGGCTGGAAAACGCCCCCGAGGCATTCTTCGGACTGCTCAAGGGACGCAACTTCGGCAAGCTGGTGGTAAAGCTGACCGCATAGGCCAGGGAGCACCGGGCGGCAGCGGCCGATCGCGCGCCCAGGCCGGTACTTTTTCTAACGACTCAATATAAGCGGGCGTCATTGATCAAGCGCGTCGGGAGGCATGTACTGGCGCCACACTCGAGTCATCCTCCCGCGGGCCAACATGTATCCCGATGCAGACGCCGACCAGATCGCCTTCTTCCGCTCGCACGGCTATCTGGTCGTCCGGCAGGCCGTTCCCCAACAGGACCTGGACGAACTGGAAAAACACTGCGACGTCCTGATTGCGCAGAAGCACGAACTCGCCAATGACTGGGCATGGCGCGAAGGCGAATCCCGGGAGAACCGGACGTTCCGCATCGTGCAATCCTCGCCCAGCAAGGTCTGGGCCGACATCGCCGATCAGCCATATCGCCATTGGCTCGAACGGTTCGCCTCGCAGCTGATGGATCTGGACATGGCCTTCTGGTACGACCAGTTCCTCGGCAAGCCGCCCGGCCACGGCGCGGTCACCGAATGGCATCAGGATGAAGGCTACTGGGGACGCAACCTGGACGATCGCGGCATCACCGGCTGGATACCGCTGCAGAACGTCGACGTGGTCAATGGCTGCATGCACTTCATCGACGAGGGACATCGGCTCGGCGTCCTGCCGCATCATCTTGTCGAGGGCGTCCAGAGCGATCTGCTGACCTGCGCGGTGGACGAATCAAGAACGGTGGTCTGTCCGATGCGACGCGGAGACGTCGCGTTCCATCATTCCAAGACCCCCCACATGAGCACCGCCAACCAGAGCGCCGGCTGGCGCAAGGCGGTCACCAACCATCTCCAGCAGCGGGACGCCGGCGGGGAAGGGGACCACTACCCGTGGCGCGTCAAGGTCAACCAGCGTACGGGCGAACGGAAGGCCGTGGGCGTCATGGGCGGCTGATGGTCCGTCGCCGGCGGCCCGGCCTGGGTCATGCGACAGAGCCCCTGGCCGCGATGCCCCGGCGACCTGTGCCCGGCAACACACCCGACGTGGCCCGGAGATACCACTCCGCGACCAGCAGATTGGGAATCCAGCACAGCCACGCGATCGCGGAGTACGCCACGGGGAAGGGCACCCCGATGACCTGACTGACCGGCAGATAGAGTCGCAGCGTCACCGCCGCGAATGTGATTGCGAAACTGCGGATCATCCATTTCCGGTGAGCCACCAGATGGCCGGCCCGGATATGACGATAGGCCGCGAACGTACACGCGGCCCAGCACACCGCCATCAAGGCGAAACCCGCCTGCGCGACTAAACCGCCGGATGATTCCAGGGCCAGGACGAATCCGGAGACGCTACCCACGGCGATGCTCATCACGTAGAGGCGCCCCAGCCAGCGATGCATCCCGGGGATCCGCGAACGCAACCAGGTATTGAGCTGGAACATGCCGATGGCCAGAGCCAGTCCACTCCCTGCGAAATGGGCGATCGCCGCGACCGGACGCTCAGCGATGAGCGTCCGGACGAGTGATGGACGAAAGTCGGGAATGGCCAACAAGGCGGCCGCGTAGCACGCGACGGCCAGCGCCAGGAACGTCATCACCAGCCATGCCAACGTCTTTCCCAGCATTGGAGGGTTCCCGCAAGTCAGCCCGGACAGGTCGCCGGATCGTGCGGGTCCGGGACGGATGCGCGGAGTGCCATTTGTCAGAGTGCCGTCCGTCAGGCCTCAGGGATGTGGCCGATGAGTCAATGACCACATGGCTTCGTCGCCGCGAGCCAACCAATGGCACTGCGATGACGCCCGGCCCGGTAGTATTCAGTGCCGGGCCGTGGACCGGGCGAGGGGGCGATGTGAAGTATCGAGTCCGTTGGCTGGTCGATCCGAAGACGCGCCGGATCGTCGCGTCGCAAGCCGATGCGGAGGGCGTCCTGCGCGAGCTGGACGGCGTGTTCGTCGGACAGTTGCCGCAGGAGGCGACCGCGGCCAATACGGCCGTCGAATGGTCCGGTACGCGCTGGACCCAGATGCTGTGGCCCTTGCCGGAAGGCGACGGGAAGCGCGGCACGCTGATCGCCCACGAAATGTTCCATCGCCTGCAGCCCGATTTGCCGATAGCCGAAGCGAAGGGCGGTGAGAACCCGCATCTCGACACGTTGGAGGGACGTTACCTGCTGCAGTTGGAGTGGCGGGCGCTGGCCAAGGCGCTCCAGGCGGGCACCCGCGCAACCCGACAGGCGGCGATAACCGATGCCCTGGCGTTCCGTGCCGAACGCTACCGGCTTTTTCCAGATGCCATGACGGACGAGACGGCGCTCGAAACCAATGAAGGGTTGGCCGAATACACCGGCGTGATGCTCGGAAACCCGACGCAGGATGCGCGTTTGCGGGCGGCGCTCCACGATCTCGAAACGCATGTCGGCGACCCCAGTTTTGTACGCTCCTTTGCCTATGCGACAGGCCCGGCCTACGGCATTCTGCTCGACCAGTTCGATCCGGGATGGCGCAAACGTCTGGGAAACGAAACACGGGATCTCGGTACGCGCTTGCGTGACGCGACCCGGTTCAAGGATGCGGCTGGCGTCGCGCCTCTGACCGCCGCGGCCGCGCGATATGACGGCGCCGCCTTGCGCGAAACGGAAACGGCGCGGGAAGAAAAGCGGCTGGCGCAACTCGAACGGAATCGCGCTCGCTTTGTCGAAGGCCCGGTGCTGAAACTTGATCTGATACACATGCGTATCCAGTTCAATCCCGGCAATCTGCAGCCCCTTGACGGTGTCGGCACGGTCTATCCCACCATGCGTGTCACCGACGATTGGGGCGCGCTGGAAGTGGCGGATGGCGCGGTGATGAGCAGCGATTGGAAAGTGGTGATCCTGGCCGCTCCCGATGCCTCCGAGCCATCACATGGTCCCGGTTGGAAGCTGGTGTTGAACCCCGGCTGGACGCTGGCGCCTGGTGTCCGTTCGGGGGACTACGTATTGAAAGGCCCTGGTTCCCGAGGAAAGGAACGAAGTCCCACGCGCTGATGTCTTCTGCGTCCAGCAATTGGAGGCACTGCATGAAAAGGATATTCCTGTCGGCCGCGTTGGTCGTGTATTCGGTTGCTGCCGTTGGACAGGTTCAGAGCGCGCGAGGCAAGGGGACGCCTCGTGCGACGTCGAGTCCGAAAGCGGCCCACAACTCGATGCCCAACGGCACGACACCGTTCAGATGCGATCAGTATCGCAACCACCCGCATCCCGGCATGTACGGTTTCTGCCAAGGGATGGAAAACACGATCCTTGCCGATGAGGCCAGACGCGCGGGTAGACCCGGGCCCTCGGAGAGCATCGTCGATCTTCCTGGACTCGGCACCCCCGAAGCCCGGCAGCTGGGCTATGCCTGCATCGGTGGACAGGCGTTCAAGCGTCTCGTGAATGGCTGGGAACAAGTGCATGCCCGCGAGGGCGGCTGGCAGCGCTGCCGGGGAGGCTAGCTGTTTCTTCCCCTCACGGGGCAGGTCCGCCGTGCAGGCTGGTCCATTCGCGCTACCGTGGGGTCACGCCACAACGATTCATACGCGGTGCTTGTCACAGGTGGGGGAGGGACGACTCATGCCGATGGTGTTATTAACTCGTTATTTGCATCAGCGATAGCCAGGCGTAGTATTGCGCCTGGCGCAAGGGGATTATGAGCGCCAAGGTTCTGCCACTTGGTATGGAAGTCGGGGCAGTAATCGACCTTCATGACCGAAGGCGGAGTTTTTAGGACTATCGCGCCAGGGCGGGTGCATGCGGGCGCGGGGGAAGGAGTTCCACTGTGCCTAATGATCCTGCCGCGCGGCCCACGCGCCTTGCCGCTTTCCTGTTCTTTCTGGTCGGAACCGCGTTATCGGTGCCCCTGGGGCTTCATATCGCGAATGTCATCGCGCAGGTGACCGGTGGTTCATCGCCGCCGCTCGTGCTGGCTTCTCCGGATCCCGTTTCCGATGCGGTCGCCGCGACATCAGCCGAATTCCGTGTCGACGAATCCGGTGCGGCGACCTATACGGTTCAGATCTATACCGTCCCTGGCACGGCGGGCGTCGCGCCGAAGATCAGCTTGAACTACTCCAGCCAGGGAAGCTACGGAGCGCTTGGAAAAGGCTGGTCGATCGGCGGATTGTCCTACATCACACGCTGTCGCGCCGCGCGGGAAACCGGGGATTTCATCGGTGCGAGTACGCCCGACGGATCACCTCGCCCCATCAACTTCACCGCTTCCGACCGCCTTTGCCTGGATGGGCAACGCCTGGTCCCGAGCTCCGAGACTTGCACCGCGGCGGCGGGGATGACCATCGCGGCCCTGGCGACGGAAATCGACTCGTTCAGGAGAATCTGCGCCTACACGGCGAACGCTGCGGTGGGGCCCGCATTCCTTACGGTCGAGGGGCGTGACGGCTCCATCAGCTGGTACGGCGATAGAGACTCCTACAGCAGTGCGAATCGCCCTGACGGGTACATGGAATCCAATGCCTACGGGGTGCAGGGCGCGGCACTTTTCTGGGCGCAGACAAGGTTCCAGGATTCCTCAGGCGGGTACATCGACTACGTCTATACCAAGAATCCGGTTGCGGCCAACAGTGGCGAGCATGTCATCAAGGAAATCCGCTACACCGGAAAAATCGCACTGAGCGGTCAATCGGTAACGCTTCCGCCTTACGCCAAACTTCAATTCAACTACAGTACGCGCCCGGCGACGGCACAATCCCTCGGCTACGTTTCCAACGGCACCGTGCGGGGATCACAACGATTGGAGAGCATTACCGCGTGTGCAACGACGGGGACCTGCGCCGCTGTCGACCAGGCACGCCATATCCTCCTTACCTACGGCACCAGTCCATCGGGCAGCGGGCAGGACACGCTTATCGGCATCCAGGAGTGCCGCGACAACACGGCAGCAGTCTGCACGGCACCCACGTCCTTTGTCTGGGCCCCGGGCATGCACGCGTTTGCATCCAGCGAGAAACCCGCATCCCTGACGGTGGATACCAACACCTATCTGGGCCACAAGCTCGCCGACGTGAACGGCGATGGCCGGCTGGATCTTATCTACCTGCGCAGTGGAAACGGCGCGTGCTCGACCAACTACCTGACCGTGCTGCTGGCCACCTTTGATTCAAGCAGCCGACCCACCTACAGCGCCAGCCAGACACTGTGCCTGCCCGCGAACATCACCAGTCGCGGCAAGGGTGGCTGGCACGTCTTCGACTTCAACGGAGATGGCCGCGACGATCTGTTCGTCGCGAAAGCCAACGGGACGCCCTGGAGCCTGTATCCCTCCACGGGAACCGGCTTCAATACCGCGCAGGACCTCATTGCGGGGCACTCGCCGGCCATTCCCTCCGATTGGCCCACCACGATGGCCGATGTCAATGGCGACGGCCTGGTGGACATCATCTACAGCACCAAGATTCGTGTGATGGAGCGCAAGGCGGGAGGTTTTGCCTGGGGCGGTGAACGCTCGCTGCAGATTGATACAGCTTCGATTCCCCGGCCGGTGGATTGCGACAGTCCCGACGTGACGTGCACGTTGGGCACCGCATTTCCCAATCACTCTGCCGCCGACTACATGCAGATGATTGATTTCAACGGTGATGCCGCGTCGGACATCGTGGGAAGTGTCAACTGGGAACTGGAGATATGGGACTCCACCAATCCCGACTGCCAGCAAAGGCGCATGGTGCGCTCCGGGACGCCATCGCGTGGCTACGCCGAGCTTCCCATGGACGTGGTGGTCGCGCCGATGGCGGATCCGTGCATCGAGCGCCGGAACGAGAAGAGCAGCGTCGCCTGGGTGGTCGATGCGCTGGCGCCGACGGTCGTCGGGCTCAAGTACTACTCCAGCATCGGCACGATGAGTCCGGCAGGCCTCGAGTTCGGCGACGTCAATGGCGACGGCCTGACTGACGTGTTCTATCGGAACTTCGCCAACAGCGAGTGGACGATGCTCCACAACAGTGGCAAGCATTTCCAGTGGGTACCCAGTGGTGTGCTGGCGACGTCGTTCAAGAATGAAGTCCGGTTCGTTGATGTGACCGGTGATGGCCGGGTCGACATGCTGTATCTGGTGGACTACGGCAGCTACAAGGGATACGCCGTCCGCAAGGCGTTGCCGGACGGGACTTTCGCGGCCGGCACCGCACTGCCCGGAGGAAATGCCCGGATATGCGAGGGCACAGGGTGCAACCAGGCACAGCGCATCTCCTTCTTTGCGGACCTCGACGGCGACGGCAATCAGGACTTCCTGTCCATGGGCATGGGCGCTGGCCTGGCGGAACTGTATATATCCCGATCGAACCAGCGCTTCTCACCCCGTGACGTGATCACCAAGGTTGTCAATGGCCTGGGAAATGAAACGGACATCAGCTATGCGCCCATGACGTTTGGCGACGTCTATCGACGCGACACGGGGTCCCTCAACGGGACGAACTGGGGGCGAGGCTCTCCGGTGCAGGATGTCTTGACGCCCACCTATCTGGTGACGCGCGTTGACAGTACTTCGCCACAGCATGCGAACGCGGCTGCCAAGGCCAGTCTGCACTACCGATACGCGGGAGCCAGGATGCAGGCCGGTGGCCGTGGCTATCTGGGGTTCCGTGAAATCACGGTGTTCGACGTCAACCAGCCCGGTGGCTATGTCGCAAGCACCACCACATATGCCCAGAACTTCCCGTTTTCGGGATTCCCCCTGCAGACGTCGAAGGCGGCCATACTGAATCAGGCGTACCTCGTACCTACCTGTCTCAACTCCATCGTCAGCAACAGCTGCTTTACCGCGCCGGGGACCCCATTCCCTGCTGTGGGCGGCAGTTGGTTCTCCAACAACATCCAGTCGTGGGAAGTGGCGCCAGCGACGCTGGCCTCCCAGGCCCCCTTGCACGTCCGGACCCAGGGAACCGAGGAATCGGTACGTGATCCCTACGCGGCGGCGGTGACCAGCAAGATAACGACCGCGTTCAGCTATGGCAGTCGAGGCAACGTCTCCCAATCCGTGGTCGATACCTACACCGGTGGCAGCACTCTGACGTCGACGCAGATCACCAGCAATACCTATTCCGATGATGTGGCTCGATGGCGCCTGGGGCGTCTCACGGCCAGTACGGTGACCCACCGGCGCCCCGGTCAATCGGACGTCGTGAGAACGGCGGGGTTCGGCTATGACATGGGAGCGGCCAAGACCGGCCTGCTCACGGCCGAGCACACTCAGCCTGGCGGTGCTGCCAATCTTGCTTCCTCCAAGATCTACACGCTGGACAGCTTTGGAAATCGAGTCCAGGAAACCGTCTGCGCGGCACCCACTACGAACTGCACGGCGGCAGGCCTGCAGTTCCACCCGTCCTCGCCAGACAGCGTTCGCCGGTACACACGCGTGGAGTACGACGCCCAGGGTCGATTCCCCGTGGCGACGTACGAACCATTCTGGACACCCGGTGGGGGAGAGGAGCGGCGTACCGCCTACATCCTGGACCGGAACATATTCGGCGACCCGGTTTCGGCGGCTGACGTCAATGGCGTGAGAACGATCGCCGTCAAAGGCATGATGGGAAGGGAGTACTACACCTTTACCCAGACGACGCAGTTCCTGGAACTCCCCAACGGCGGCATCACCACACGGATGACGTATCGTTGGTGTTCCGGTGCGGGCAGCGTTCCGTGTCCGGCCGGAGCCCGCTACCGGCTCCAGGAAGTCGCCTCGGCGGCGCCCCGGAAATGGAGCTACTTCGACGCGCTGGGGCGTCCCATGATGGTCGCCACCGAGAGCTTCAATGTTGGCGTCAGTGGCCAGGACGTATCCGCGATCTGCACGGCGTACGACGCCGCCGGTCGCCCCCAGCGTGTGTCCAACCCGTTCTTCCTGACAGGCACAGGCGGCACCGATGGGCCCACCGATGTGGGAACGGCATGTTCGGCGCCGGAGCGGCTCTGGACCGTGACTTCCTACGACATTCTTGGTCGAGCCACCGCCGTGGTCATGCCCGATGGCGGCCAACTGCTGTCGAGCTATGCCGGATTGACGACGACCGTTCGCGACCAGCGGAACAACAGCACGACACAGCTTCGCAATGGCAGGGGTGAACTCGTGTCGGTCACCGATGCCAGCGGCCTGCAGACGACTTACGCCTACAACGCCGCGGGCCAGATTCGAAGCGTATCGAGGGACGCGGGCGCCGGGGCGATCGTCAATTCGTTCACGCATGATGTTCTGGGAAGGAAAACACAGCAGGTCGACCCCGACACCGGCACCTCCACATTCCAGTACAACGCGTTGGGCGAGCAGATTGCGCAGATCGACAATGGCGGATATCGAATTGACCAGGAATTCGATGCTCGAGGCCGCGTCTGGCGGAAGACGGCAAAACTTCCCAATGGAAACATGGAGTCGCAGTCCACCTTCGAGTTCGATGATGGCATGGGCGCCTCGGGCCAACTTGTTCGCGAAACCATCAGCGGTACATACGGCGCATGGACCGGCCAGACCGGGATGGGATTGCAGCTGAGCCGAGAATTCCATTTCGACAACCTGGGTCGCTCTGTCAGCACAACCACGACCGTTGACGGCCGGACCTACGGCACCGGAACCGCATACGACATCCTGAGTCGTCCCTGGCAGACCCATGATGCGTCAGGGCTTTACCAGAAGACGCAGTATGGGCCACGCGGCGTTGTCGCAATCTGCGACAGCACGTTCGGGGACACCGATCCCAGCTGTCCTGCGGGCTCCGCGACCTTCCAGCGAACCTTGGCGACGGATGCGTGGGGAAACACGACCCTGGAAAAGCGCGGTGACAGCGCCGCGATGGAGATCCGTCGGCTGTATCACGGCCAGAACGGCCGCATCGCGGAGATCTGCGCCGGGACCAGCAGTTGCGGACTCGTCAAGGAAGCCTACGCCTGGGATCTGGCCGGCAACCTGAGTACTCACCAGAAAGAATCGCGCTATCTCGAGACATTCACATACGACAATCTCAATCGCATGACCGAGGCGCGGTTGTCGATGGTCAATGGGGTCAACGTCAACCAGGTGACCCTGGCCAACACCTACGATGTGCTCGGCAACCTGTGCAGCAAGAATTCGGTGGGTTACGGCTATCCAGGTGCCGACGGCTGCCCGGGAACGCAGGGACTGACGGGAGCCGGGGCCACGATCCGCCCGCTGACCGACTATCTGGGACCCCGGAACCAGTGGCAGGCCTCAACGGATCAATCGGAACAGGGTACGCCGACGTCCGAAACCGCGGGTACATCGCCTGGTGGCGCCGTGACGCTACTGGGCGCCATCACGGGAAGCCCGCATGCGGTCAGCCAGACCGGGAACGGTACCGCGGCTTCTTTCTACTACTACGACGATCGCGGAAACCAGACACAGCGTGACGCCCCCGGCACGGCGACGGACCGGGTCATCCGTTACACCGCCGATGGCATGGCCCATGAAATACAGATGGGGAACGGGCAGCGGGTCAGTTTCTGGTATGGGCCCGACGGCCAGCGCTACAAGAAAGAGGAAGCCGGCAAGGTCACCCTCTATGTCGGTGGGGTGGAGGTCATTCTGCAAGGGACGGCCGAGACGATCCGGCGATATGTCGCCGGCGTGGCGCTGCAGGTCGTCGTCAACGGGGTGGTGCAGTCCACCAAGTACCTTTTCCATGACCATCTGGGAAGTCTCGTACGCTTGGCGAACCCCAACGGCACCCTGGCGGAAGGTCTGGACTTCACGGCATTTGGCGAACGGCGCGCATACGGCGATCCCAACGGCGCGGGCACGCCGTCAACCAACACGTCGCGGGGGTTCACCGGTCACGAGCTGGTCGACGGCACCGATGTCATCCACATGAACGGACGCATCTATGATTCCAGGCTTGGCCGTTTCCTGCAGCCTGACCCGGTAGTCCAGGCTCCCGAGAACTCCCAGAGCTGGAATGCGTACGCCTATGCCTTCAACAATCCGCTGACGTTCACCGATCCATCCGGCTTGTTCAATCTCGGCCGATTCCTGCGCATCGTCATAGCGATTGTCATCACCGTCTATACCGGCGGGGCCGCGGCGGGATATTGGAGCTTCTTCGGCGCCAGCATCACCGCCGGATCGCTGGCGGCCTACGGCGTGGTCGCGCTGGGTGGATTCGCATCAGGCGCCATCATGACAGGGACATTGAAAGGAGGATTGATAGGAGCATTCTCGGCAGTCGCGTTCTATGGCGTGGGTCAGTATGCCAACGCCATCCGCGCCACCGATACCGCCCGGATGGGGATGCATGCGGTTACAGGCGGCATCGTGGAGACCCTGCAAGGCGGAAACTTCGGGCAAGGCTTCGTGAGCGCGGGCTTGTCGAAGCTCACCATGTCCAACATCGATACCGGTCATCTGTCGGCCGACGTGGCGCTGGCTGCCATAGCGGGTGGAACGATATCGGAGATAACCGGCGGCAAGTTCTCCAATGGCGCGGTGACCAGCGCAATGCAGTTCGCACTGAATCAGATGGGGCAGCGCATCGCGATGCGCAACGCGAGCAACCGGGCCTTGATTCTCGTGGGCGACGCCGGACTGGGCAATCGGAATGTCGGCACCGCCTTCATTGATGCCGCCAACACGGCAGCGGAACGGATCCGCGCCGCGGGCGGCGAGGTCGAGATCGTCAGGGTCTCCTCGATCGACGACATCCTGGCCGCGCTCAACACCGGATCACCTGTCGGTGCTGTCTATTACTATGGCCACTCCTCCTACAATGCACTGCATCCGGGCGAGAATCCCGGGGATCGCACCAATGTGGACTTCAACAATGCGCGCGAACTGCGGGCGGGAAGACTGGTGGCCGGTGCCGCCGTGTACCTCTACTCCTGCAATGCCGGATATCCAGGCTACCCGAATATCGCGGATCATCTGGCATGGTATATGGACAGGCCGGCGTATGGTTTCCAGAGTTCCTTGCACTTCAGCAATGATCCGGCTTTCAAGCCCGTGGGCACCGGCTTTGCGCCGTGGACACCGGCAAAGCCGGTGTACATGAGACCAGACGACGGTCAGAGGCCCATCCGATACGAACCGCGGAGCAATCGTCCATGAATAGATTCATCAGGTGTTCCGCAACTCCGCTCCTGTTGGTTGGCGGCCTGATCTCAGGTTGTCATGCATCGGAACCGCAGGCGAAGGCAGGTCATGTCGGGCGTGAGGTGGCTGTCTGCGACCTCGTCAAGCAAATCAGGCTCATTCCATTCAGGCCGGGACAGCGCGGGATGGATGCAGCTTACGATCAGCTCATGACTGGAAAGAATTATTCACTTTCAGCCATTGCGGACTGCGTGGATGACGTTCGTCCGATGCCGGATCCGCGCGGAATTCCGGCACGGGCAAGCAATTTCGTGGTCGGGGATGCGGCATTCTTCGTTGTGATGGACAGAACAGGTTCCGACTTCTCGAAGTTCCTCCCTCCGGAGGCACTGAAAGATGAGAAGACAAGGGGATCCTACGTGTACTTTGACTGGGTAGGGCGGCGGGGAAATCGTGAGGCACTGGAGAAAAAGGTCAAGGTATTCGCCCAGGGAAAATGAAATCGTCGATTGGGGATGTTTGTCGGGAGTAGGGTAGGCAGCCACCGTTCCAGTCCAAAGTGGACATTGGCTCGTCTCTGCTCAGAACACCCTGCCGGAGGACCCCACTCCAGGTCGGGCCGTACTTCAGGAGGCCAGGACGCCGCGCAGGAAGCGAACCGGACTAAGCGTCGCGATGCTCCAGAATATGCAGTGTGCCGATTTCGCTATCGGGCGAGGAGGGCGAAACGTCGGTTTGATGGGCCTTTCCGACCACCGGCAGCGCGAAGCCAATTGCGCATAGGGCCGTCATCGCGGTCGCTGCGAGCTTCCTCCAGACGGCCTTTTCTTCTCGGCTGATCGCGCGAGCCTCGCCCACGATTCCGAGCACCTTTGCCAGCGGTTCGCCGGTCAATCCTGCGAGAGTGGCGCACACAACCGGGTCAGGCAGGCGGGAACCGTGCCGCCATGCGCTCACTGCCGCCCGGCCAACCCCGAGAGCCTTCGCTAAGGCCATATCCGTCTCCAGCCCCTGAGCTTGTTTCGCGGCATCTAGCAGTTGGTCGATGGACTGCATGTTGTCACCCTGTTGACTTGATGTTCACACCCAGAATACATTGCGCTGTGTTGTCAGGCTGACAACACGGCCGAGCTCGCTCGGTCACCCCTCCCCGGACCGCCCTAGGCCGGGGCAGGGGTCTCTAGGGCGCTAGGGCAGGGGGTAGAGACATGGAGCTTTCTGACGGGTTGTTCGGCGTTGTCATGTTGCTGGTGATGTGTGGCCTGTGCTTCGGCGCGATTCGCGTCGCTCGCTGGTATCTGGACTGCCTCCGCCGCCGCGACGAAGCGGCGTTCCGGGAGCAACTGGCGCTGGCTGAGGCCGAGATTGCTCGGCGCGGTCGTCATCATCCGTTCGACGGGGAGCGTGACCATGCGTGAAGACCGCGCCCCCAAGCCGCGCCCGCCGCGCATGCTCACGCCGGTCAATACGCCGGTCATCACCGCCTTCGACATCGCCGACCGAATCATCATCGTGGACGGTGAGGAGGTCCGCCTGGGCGACTACTGGACACAGGCGTTCGTCGAGGCCGCCTTCTCGCGCAGGGGTGATGAATGAAGCTGTGGCAGCTGTACGCCGCGCGCAAGGTCGCGTTGAGGTGGGGCGCCATGCGTGAGGTCGCTCGCTGGGATGCCGCAATCGCGGCTCGCATCGTCGCCATTGGAGCCACGCCGTGAGCGCAGCGACCTTTTCCCCGGTCGGAGCGGTGGGAAGCCAGATTGGCCCGAGGAGTAACACGGGCCAAAAGTCCGCCCCGGTCATTGAACGGGACGCGCTGGTGGACTTTTTGACCGTGGTTTTTTCACAGGGCCGGCTCGCGGAGCGAGGCTTCACCCGCATTTCGCTCCTGCTTCCCGGCATCTTCGGCCTGCGTCCTTCTGACGTGAGGGCAGGGGAGCTGCATGCCAAGCGCTGGCAATTCTACCGAGCCAGTGCGCCCATCATCGACGCGGACGGACAGTTGGTCGGTCGCATAGGCTGCGAAGGCAACGGCGACACCGTGTGCGTCAGCCTCTCCGGTGCCGCATGCAAGTTCATCCGCACGAAAGATGACTGGCGAAGGGTGCGGATGCAGGTGGAAGCCTGCGGCGGCCGCATCAGCCGCTGTGACGTGGCATGGGATGACTATGACGGTGACCTGGGCACGGTGCGCGAGTTGGAAGCCAAGGCGCGCGAAACGCTGACCGAACAGGGTGGGTGCAAGTTGTTCGCCAACGGTGGCACGCCACCCAAGACACGGTTTCTTGACGACCACGGCGGCGGCTCCGGTTGCACGCTGTACGTCGGCGGCAAGGGGCACAAGCAGCTGTGCGTATACGAGAAAGGCAAGCAGTTCGGCGTCGCTGAGTCGCCATGGGTGCGCTACGAGGCGCGTCTGTATGGCAAGCACTGCGAAGTGCCCACCGACATCCTCACCGACCCGATGAAATACCTGCGCGGCTCCTACGGCTACATGGAACTGCTGCTGGTGCGCGTCCGCGCCGGGGCCGCAGCGGTCATCGAATACACCAAACGCGCCGTAGAGGCGTCTGCAACGGCGCTGGAGCGCTGGTTGCGGCGGCAGGGTGGCAAGGCGCTGGGACTGCTGCTGGAAGTGCTGGGCGATGAGTTCAGCGACTACATCAAAGAACGGGTTGCGCGTGATGGGATGCCCACGCGCTTCAGCGGAAAAGGAAAGGCATCCGAAATTGTCCAACAGCTGAGGGCTGAGCTATGTCAATCGTGAGGGTAAAGGATGAACGCGTCATCGAGCGCCACGTCACCATCAAAGGTCAAGCGCAAATCTTCCGTGAGCAGCGGGCGTGCATCCTGCTCGGTGGTGGGTACGAAACCACCTTCAACATCGGCCTCGGTGATGGCTCCGTGCATTCGGTGGGCGATTATCTGTTCGATGGCGACAGCTACGCCCTCGGCCAGTACGGCGATATCGGTTTGAGTCGTCGTCCCAAGCTCAAGCCGCTGGCCACCTGGCTGAAAGAGTGCGGCGTGACGCTGCCCAAGGCCGCCTGAATGGCCATCTGCGTAGCCCTGCGTGCGGACGGCACGCTGGTGCCGACCGGCCAGCCGGTCGAAGCCTGCACGGGCTACGTGCTGGTTTCCGGTGCCGAGCATTCGTTCTACGCGCTCGTTCACCAAGCCTTTGCCATGCCCACGTCCCAGCAGGCCGCCGAGTGGTTCGTCGGCAGCTGTGGCGCGGTCATGGTCTGGTTCGTCGCGGCGCGCATGGTCGGCAGCGTCGTAGCGATGTTCAAGCACTAGCCGACCGTTCCATCAACAACGAAAAGAGGTACGCAACATGGACTTCTCCGGAATCCTCAATGGCCTGAGCGCCGCCACCGCCGTCACTGCCGTCATCGCGGCGGGCGCCATCCTCGCCACGCTCGGCTTCGCGGGCTGGGCCACCAAGAAGGTCGCGGGTTTCTTCGGCCGCTAAGCAACAAGGGGGGGCGGCGCGTCGCCCCCTTTTTTTGAGGGGAGAAGTGGCAATGGATTTCAGTCAGATTCTTTCGGGTCTTACCGTTGACCATGCGGTCGTGGCGGTACTGCTGGCAGGCGTTCTCTATGCAACGCTTGATTTCGTCACCTGGGCGACTCGCCAAGTCGCGGGTTTCTTCAATGGCGACAACGAGCGTCGCGCCATGGCCCGTTACCGCTTGGCACGGATGAGGAGCCGAGGATGATTCTGTGTCTGTTCTGCGGCTTCCTGGGCGCACTGTGCGGCATGGCGGCGGTCAAGGGGCTGGACGCATGAGGTGGGCCTTGTGGGTCGTCTTGGCGCTGCTGGTCCCCACGTCGTGGAATGCATCCGCTTGGGCTGGTGATCCGGTGTTCGCCGACCAAGGCGCTGCCTTTGCGGCATGTCAGGCGGACTTGGCGGTGAATCGCAAGCGCCAAGCCAGCGATCCAGACCGGGGAATAGTTATCACTGACGCGTGCAAGTTCGTAGACCCCGGTGGTTCGGAGCTGCTCTATCGATGCACTCTCTATGAAAAGGGGGTGGCCGAGTACTGGTGCGGCGTCAACGGGAGCGGCCACAACAGCAGCGCTTACAGATACCCGCGCAAGAACACCTGCTCCAGTCGCCCGTCCACCTCGGGCGGGTTCTTTCAGTCTGGCGCACAGACCTCGTGCAGCGGCGGGTGTCGCTACGATCGGGGAACCATCACATCACGAATGGTGCTGGGAACCAAGGTCTACTATCAGGCTTCCAATGCCAAGCCGACCGGCGACACGTGCATCTACGATGCGACCAAGGACGACACGCCGGTTACTGATGATCAGTGCCAGAAAACCGGGACGCTAACGCAGTGCGTTACGAAGGACGGAAAGCATTGCGCCGTGGCATCCACCGGAAAGAAATTCTGTTGGCAATCGACCGAAACCGGTACGAAGGTCTCCGGGAACGAGGCGGCCACGAAGGCCCCAGAGGGAACAGACATTAGCCCCCCGCCCAAGCCGCCAACCGATGGTGGTGAGTGGCAGAACAGCGGGAGCGGCAGCATTTCCGCAGGTGGCGGTGGCACCACCAACAACTACAACGTCAACAACTGGAACAGCAACGGGACTGGTAGCGGGAATGGAGGTAGCAATGGTGGCAGCAACGGCAACGGCAACGGTGAAGGCGGAAGTGGTAGTGAGAGTGGCGGCAAGGACGAAGGTGACGGCAAGGGGGACAAACCCGGAGCTGGGGTAGGGGAGCTCTACAAAGGCACAGACAAGACCGTGGCGGGTCTGATGGGAAACTTCTACAGCAAGGCCAGCAACGCCCAGGTAATGAAGGGCATCACCAATTTCATGGGCATCAGCAGCGCCGGTGGCAGCTGTCCGGTGTTCACGGTCCCGGCCTCGTCCTTCTGGGATGCCATGACCTTCGACGCGCATTGCAGTGGCACATGGCTCCAGTTGCTACAGACGATGGGATGGATTGTTTTGGCAATCGCCGCTTATGTCGCGGTGCGGATAGCGGTGACTTGAAATGATTGAAGCAATTACTAACTGGCTGCGCGAGCAGCTCATCGCGGTATGGGATGCGTTCTTCAAGTTCATGCAGGACCTGTTCCTGTTCTGGCTGGAACATCAACTGACGCTGGTGCTGTGGATGATTAACAACATCCCATCCCCCGAATTCCTGACCCAGCACACGCTGGGATCCTTGCTGGGCAGCGCTGGCCCCACGGTGGCTTGGGCCATCACCATCTTCAAAGTGGGAGAGGCTGCGGCCCTCATCAGTGGCGCAATGGTGTTCTACGTTCTGCGCCGAATCCTGACCATCGGAATCTGGTAAATGCTCGTTTTCAACGAAGGCGTCCCACGGGCTGGCAAGAGCTATGACGCGGTCAAGCACCATATCCTTCCGGCGCTCAAGCGTGGGCGTCGGGTTTACGCTCGCCTCAATGGACTGAAGCATGATGCCATTGCCGATTACCTGAAGGTGCCGCCAGAGCAGGTGCGCGAACTGCTTCATTCCGTGGACACGAAGGACGTGGTCAAGACCTTCCAGTGCTATCGGGACGATGAGTCCGGGCAGTGGAAGATCCCGGAGCAATTCAAGGATGCGCTCATCGTCATTGACGAGGTGCACGAGTTCTATGTTCAGGAACGCAAGCCGCTGCCGCCCGAGGTAGAGAACTTCTTCGCGCTGCTAGGCCAGAACGGCGGCGACGGCGTCATCCTGACGCAATGGCTGAATCGGGTGCACAGCGCCATCAAGGCCCGCATCGAGAAGAAGAACAGCTTCCAGAAGCTCTCCGCCGTGGGCATGGAGGGCAAGTACCTGGTCACGTACTACCAGACGGTAGCCGCGGGGAAGTTCGAGAAGATCGGCAATGCGACCAAGACCTACGACAAAGCCATCTTCCCGTTGTACGACGGATACGCCCCTGGAGCGGACAACACCGAGGTATACAAGGAAGGCGGGACCAATGTCTGGGGTGCGCTGGCCGTCAAGGGCATCATCTTCGGCGTGGTCGGCATCGCCGGCATCGTGGTGTTCTTCCTGTTCTTCTCCGGCAACATGGGGCTGGTCAAGGAGGGCGAATCCGCCAAAGCCGAAACGCCTACCGAGGTCTACGACCTGCAAGGAAACCATGTAGCCACGGAAGGGCTGCCCACAGGGCAGGGGAGTCCAGAGGTAGAGGTCGTCGACCCTTACAAGGGTCTGAGCCCCGGCCAGCGCTACGTGGCCTCGCTGACGGACAAGGGCAGGGTTCGGCTGGCCGCCCGGGCCAGCATCAATGATCGCGAACTGGCGGTCATCGAATGGGTAGACGGGTCCGGGAACACCGTCGAGTCACTGGACCTGACCCAGCTAAGAGAGCTGGGGATGGTCGTCACCGGCAAGGCATTCGGTTTCGAGCTCGTGGCCGGCGATCACACCATCATTGCCACACCGTGGCCCCGCGTGGTCCAGGTACGCGATGCCGAGGCCAAGCTCTACAACACCAGCAAGGCGGGGATGACGCCCGGCACCGCCGACCTTGCGAGCAGCGCGAGTGAGGGCGGCGGGGAGCGGGCGCACACCCTATATGGGTCTGCGGTGGTAGGTTATGGCAGCGGGCTTGCGACCGAGAACCGTGCGCAATAGCTGGCTCTGGTCTAGCAGTCGTTACCTATCTGCATCCAGCCGCTATCCACCCGCTGGAACCGCTGATGATTGATGCATCGTTCATCACTGGCCAGCGGTCGATAAGTGTCCTTGGACTGCTCGTGTACAGGCTCGGGGTATGTGACATGCGGTCGCCGCGGGGCGCTGGTCTGACGACTCAGCGAGCTACTGAGTCCGTAGAGCAACGCGCTGCCTAAGAGCATGGCAACCAGCCATGAAATGACAGCGAACATGAGCATCCCTAGCGCAACACCTAGGGCGATCTTCCACACGGAGGGACCGTAGACAATGATCTGCGGTGCCGGATAGTGGTGTGTTCGCCCTACATGAGCGTCCAGATTGCCTAGCGTTGGTTCAGTGCGGTCCATGCGACCTCCTGTGATGCGTTTCCCAGTCGGATCCTAACAAGCCAAAAACAGCCGTAGGGAGTTACCTGCGGCACATTGAGAGGTCGTCCGAACGGATTTGAGAGCACAATGCCTACGCCCAGCGCGAGCCAATACGACAACTCAAACGCGCTCTCCTTGAGCGAGGGTTTGGGCTTGACTACAGGTGTAATTATTCCGGGCAATTTGGGGTGTAGGGGCAGCGCCCCTACGGTGACGCCGTTACCCGGCACGCGTTCCGAAGCGTTGGCTGTGCCAGTCGGCCAGTTCCACTACGACGACTTTCACCATCTGCTGCCGAACCGCTTTTTGTGATGCGTTACGGTTGCGGGCGGCGGACAGGCGTTCCTCCATGTGCAAGCGCCATGAAAGGCCTTTCATGCGCTCCAAGGTCATCCGGTCGCCCTCAGGTGAGACCAGATACCGGCCACGCTGTTTCCACCCGTACCATTCACCATCAAGGTCTATTTGCATGCTTCCAAGCTCCTGCTCTCCGCGGGGGAGCTATCGCCATGCAAGAGGCGGTCTAGGAGCAATTTCAGCAGGGACCAGTAGTAGCGCCAGACCCGGAACGACTGACCCATCCGCGTCTTTACATAATATTCATTATGCGAAATGTTGGGTGCGTCGGTTGGCGCGAGTGTGCAACTACTACCTTTGTGTCAGTGTTCCTAATTGCTGCCCTTTTTGCCTAATTCGCGCTTGTCCTTGATTTCATTAGACCAAGAACCTCGCGCATTCTTCCTCGTTGCTGTCCTTTCTCCCGATTGTTGTCCAACAGGAAGTTGGTCCACGACGGTCGTTCGCTGAGGAGCTTCCCGCCGCAGGATGGCGCGGACGGCCGCCGGCAAATCCCGCAACGTCGTCAGCTGCGATTCCAGGACGTCAGCCCGGGCCCGCTGACTACTGGCCTGGCTGAGCGCGGCGGCCAGATCCCGGTTAACGCGCTGGAGATCGGCAACGAGCGTTTTCTCGCGACTTGCGTGTTCTTTATTCAAAGCCGCCAGGCGAGCCTTGAGTTCTTTGAGTTCTTGCCGGCAACTGTCGACCTCTTGGTGCGCGCGGTCTTCCACTGCCCGGATGTGCTGATTGGACTGTTCGCGCTCACGACTGTGCGTAGCTTGTTGCTCCTGGAACTGTTCCTGGAGCAGGCGCGTAGCCTCTTGGGCCTGAGTGGCTTGGAGGACCGCCGCGTGTCGCAACTGAGCAGTTTCGGACAATTGGCCCTGCAGCTGACTGACCAATCGCTGTAGCTCCTCGGCTTGGGTCTGAGCCAACTGTTCGGCATGAAGTGCCGATGCCAGTCGCTGTCTGGTGGCTTCATTTTCCAGATTCAATGCGTCGCGCGCTCGGACCAGCTCCTGTTTGCCAGCCTCCAGGGAAGCCATGTCCTCCGCCAAAGCCAGATCCGCGACGGCGCGCGCGCTCGCGAGTGCCGTTGCCCACCACTGACTGGCCAATAGGCTGACCGCCTCCGGCGCGTGCGGCACATTTACACGCACGGCATGGGTCTCAAGCCGCTGCCCTAGCCGCTGCCACCACGTCTCCAGCCAACGGGTCACCGTGTTCGGCGAACCGGTGCGCAAATGCGCGCGGATGCGTTCGACCGTCGGCCGTTCGCCCGCGGCGACGAGCTCGTCGGCTGCCGCGTGGACGTCGGTTTCGGTGATGCCTCGAGCCATGGAAATGCCTCCTACGCGGGCGCCCTACTCTGTTGAATACCTACTAGCGATAAGTGATGATTATCGTGGCTATTGACCATTTATCGTAGTAAAACATACATACTATGAAAGATATTCCTGGGATTCATGCCCTAATGCAACCGGCGGCCAGCCTGACCCTGCCCGCTCAGCTGGCCCAACAGGCCGCCGACGCGGTGCGCGAACTGCTCGCCGAAGCGGCCGCCGCCAACACCACCCGCAGCTACACCAGCGCGCTGCGCTATTGGGCCGGCTGGCATGTGGCGCGCTACGGGATCGAAATGACGCTGCCGGTGCCCGAGGCCGCCGTGCTGCAGTTCGTGGTTGACCATGTGGTCCGGCGCAACGCCGACGGCGAGCTGGCGTGGGAACTGCCGTCGGCAGTTGACCAGGCCTTGGTGGACGCTGGCCTGAAGGCCAAGCCGGGTCCTTGGACTTTGTCCACCGTCCGGCATCGGGTGGCGGTGCTGTCCACCGCGCACCGACTCAAGCAGCAGCCGAATCCCTGCGAGCAGCCAGCGATCCGCACCGTGCTCAGCCGTGCGGCTCGCGCTTCGGTAAAACGCGGCGAGCGGCCGCGCAAGAAGACCGCAATCACTTTGGCCGAGCTCGAGGCGATGCTGGCGACCTGCGACGACAGCTTGGAAGGAATCCGGGACCGCGCCCTGCTCTGCTTTGGATTCGCTAGCGGTGGGCGCCGGCGCAGTGAGATCGCTGCCGCCGACCTGCGCGATCTGCGCCGGGTTGGCGACCAGGGCTACATCTACCGGCTGGAGTACAGCAAGACCCAGCAGGCCGGCGTCACCGCCTCTTCCACGCCGGACAAGCCGGTACTGGATCGGGCCGCTCTGGCGCTAGAAGACTGGTTGGAGGCCGCCGGCCTCGCCGAGGGGGCGATTTTCCGCCGACTCTGGAAGAACCGTATCGGCCCTGCCCTCTCCCCGGCCGCGGTGGGTGAAATCGTGCAGCGTCGGGCTCGCCTGGCCGAGCTGGAGGGGGATTTTGGCGGGCACAGCCTGCGGTCGGGGTTCGTGACCGAAGCTGGCCGTCAAGGGGTGCCCTTGCCAGCGATCATGCAATTGACAGAGCACCGGGCGGTATCGAGCGTCGTGGGGTACTTCCAGGCCGGTGGGGCTATCGGCAACCCAGCTGCTCGACTTTTGGAAGACTGATCCATCTCGGTTCTTGGAAAGAACCGTCTGCAGACGAGCAGATGGCCTCCGATATAGTCAAACCGGATGTTTCCTCCTTGGCAGAAGCATCATTTCGCATACTGACTGGTGCGCGCATCTTGGCATCAGGTGACAGACCGCATCAAGCATCTAGCTATAACGTGATATCTGCTGCGAAAGGGGAAGTATGAGTGTCAGCACGATCAAGCGAAGCGCAATTCCTGCGAGCGGTTATTTCTATCAGACCCTCGCGGGCATCCAAGTGCTCTGCGACTGGCTTGATGATCCAAACCTTTTCGAATGGGTGAAGTTCGAGGCAGATGAAATGAAGTCTGCCCAGGGGCTGGATGACGTCATCTTGCAGCGCAGGGATGGACGTCTGGAACTTAAGCAGGTGAAGTTCACTGTCAACCCATTCGACGAGGCTAATGCTCTCTCGTTGGAGTGGCTGACAAATCGCACCGGAAAGAAGGGCAAGTCGCTTCTTGAGAAGTGGTCTTTTGCCACATTCTCCCAGGACCTCAGCAAAATTGCTGATGTTAGGTTGATCACCAATCGGCGGCCTGATGCCGAGTTGTCTGCATGGCTTCTAGGGGGCAAGCTTCAGTTGGACGCATTGCCGGCACCGACGCGGGCGAAAATCGAGTCCCACCTGGGCGACCCTCGGAGGGCAAAAGAGTTCTTCGACCGCTTTGTGTTCGAGCACAGTTTTCTTGGGCTCGAATCACTGGAGCGGACCATCGTTGCCGCACTAGAAGAGCGTCACACCGATCACTCGGGATGGTTAGCCCTGTATCGGGCCGCGGTGGATTGGAGTATTCGTAAGAACTGTCCGGCCCCTGATGGTCGAATAACACTCGATCTCTTGCGAAGCACCATCTCGCAGCGCCGGCCGCGCCCTTTAGATCAAGAATTCCGGGTTCCAGATGGGTACCGTCCCCCCGATGTTGACTTTGCGGATAGCTTCGTCAATGAGGCCGAGCAAGGTACTTGGGACCTCCGAGTGCTTTGGGGGTCGCCTGGCCAAGGGAAAAGTACTTTCTTAAGCTATGGATGTAAGTGTCTCAAGGAACGGGAATCGCCAGTCATCCGCCATCACTATTTCTTGGATCTACAGGATTCGTCGGACCGATTCAACCCAAGCCGAGTCTCAGACTCGCTGATGGCCCAGATGCGCTCTCTTGGGGTCGATGGCCTGGATCATCTCGGCGACAATCCTGAAGATCTCCGGCACTGGTTTGCTATATGCGGTAAAGCCTATGAGACTGAAGGAAAAAGGTTCATCGTCGTCATTGATGGACTAGATCATGTCTGGAGGGAAAACGACGAAGAAATTTCGCCGCTGAAGTCGCTATTCGATCAATTGCTACCGCTTCCAACGAATACAACGCTTATCGTTGGCACCCAGAGGGTAGACGATAAGCAACTTCCTGCGCGACTAAATGCCCACCTACTGCCGGAGCACTGGATTGAGCTTCCGCGGATGCGGTTGCCATCGATCCACGCGTGGATTGCAACTCAGCATGATGCGGGAACATTCCGGACTAAACCCGGACCTTCCATAGAGAAACAGCTTGCAAAGCTAGCAGTCTCTTTCGAACGCTGCAGCGACGGCCATCCGCTAGTTCTTACTTACACGTTCTTGGCGCTAATTCGCCAGAACCGGATACTCACCGCAAGTCTGGTTGACGGGCACGCGTCAGTACCTGTATCGGATTCCCGCGCCTATTACTCTTCGCTATGGCAGCGGATTTCTCCAAAAGCGAAAGATGCCTTGTACCTAATGGCGGTCGAGGACTTTATCTGGCCAGTTGGCGCTCTTGAACAATGCCTTGGATCGGATTCAAGTATCGAGTCCGAGATCGGACATCTTTTGGCCACAGTCGATGCGGGACTCGTAGCCTTTCACGGTTCGCTGTATGTCTTTATTTCCAGCCAACCGAGTCGGGATGAACGGGTCCGTACCCTGCTACCTAAAGTTAAGCGTTGGCTTGAGACCTACGCTCCGCCGTATCTGCGCTGGGCTTGGCTTTGGGTGTACGAGTCTCGACAAGGAGGACATGAGGCACTGCTGTCCAATACCTCCAGATCGTGGGCTATTGAGGCGCTAACTAAGGCCTACCCTTCGTGGCAGTTGATTCACATTCTCGAAGTGGCTGAGGAAGTAGCGTTTGCCGCTGGAGATTACGAGCAGGCGATTCGCAAGCGCGCACTTAAGACACGTCTACACAATGGACTTAGCTTCCAACTGGATGATGTGGATGAGTTGGAGCGCTGTGCGCTACGCGTTGCGAAGGATCCATATCCATCACTGCTTCTTGCTTCCGAGTTGAACCAATCAAGTATTGATGGACTGCATCGACTTGCGGTCCTCTACCTATCGCTTGGTCAGACTGATCGCGCATCGGGAGTTCAAGAGCGTCTTCGTCTTAAGATCAATGACCAGATTGAGTCTGGTGTCTTGAAGTCGGACCAATACCAAAAAGCTATTGAGCAATTTCTGGAGGTCGCGGCGGGGACTCATCGCTACGATCCCGCTCGAATCGTCAAGCTGTCGCTAAAGCATCATCGTGCAACGCAGGTTTTTGCGCGATTTCTTAACGGGGCAAGCCAAGGAGAAGACCTTGACGCACTAACTTCTTTCAGTAGCGTGCCCATGCCCGCACAGCTTCGCCGCTCACTAGAACTTGAGACCATAAGGACTGCATCTTGGGCGAACGTTCAATTGCATGCGCGGGCGGAGTTCAGCCGCCTCAGGAAAAGTTCTCTCTCGATTTGCTGGCATCTCTTGTACCAAGGGACTAGCCTGCCACCTCGACGGCCCTACTTGACTGCTCACGAGGCACTGGCTACCTCCTACAACACAGCAGATGAAGAAGGATTCTCGCTCTATATCCATCACCTGTTCTTCGACGCACTCGCTCGGACGCTACTCATTAGAGGGGCTAAGGATCCCGCTGGCCTGGGCGTCCGATCGAATCGGGCATGGATGAACTCCGCCTTGGATGGACTGGCAGATATCGCGCATGCCTGTGGTTCCTATCTCTCAAGAGGAGAGATCCCGGCGTTCTCCATTGCCTATCGACGTCTTGGCATAGAAGCCCCGAAGGCCTACGAGCATGATGGATGGTTCGACTACCGTGCCATGCGAAGAGCGCTGGCAATGATTACAGCCGACCTCTACTTCCTCTCCCGTCCCCTCTCTCACATCGAGTGCGTCTCTGCCTGCGAATGGTCAAAATGCAAGGGATCGCCCTTCTTCGCACTGGAACATTGGCGGGATCTGTTCTTTGAACGTGGCTTCCGCATTTTGGATACAGATGCTGCACGTATGGACATCGAAGAACGCGAACGGACGAGTCTTGCGGTTATTCAGCCATTCAATGAGCTGGCCACGGAGCTTGCAGGGCTATGCACATGGGCCAGCGCATACCAACTCCATGATCTGGCCGAGCGATTGCTTTCAAAAGCCTATCGTTGCGCCATTGGCTATGGTTGGCGGAAGGACTGGCAACTTCCCACAATTCTTGGGAGTGTAGAAGAGGTTGCCGAGCACGACACGGCAGCCGCAATGGAAGCAATCAGGGTGTTAGCACCGATTTATACTCACATAAGCAACATGACGGAGAAATCTGGCGCAAGAGCATCGGACTTAGCTCCGATGCTCTTGAAGCTAATGCCTGATACATACGTGCGCTTTTACAGCTTTCTGTTAGACACTGGCGAGTGGTACGAAGCAGAAAGAACCTTCGCTAAGTATCTGGAGTTGGGTGATGTCGCGCGACCTGAAGTAGGCCCCGCTTTCGCGTTCCTCGGAAGCGAGGAAGCACGGGCCGCCATCCGCGCCCGTAAACATGATGATGCGGACATGTTGTTGGAGCCGTGGATCAATGGAATCCAACCAGTTCGTCCCCAGGAATCAGACGGCCAGGATGATCAAGAAGGCGCCTCGCCAGATCGTTCGAAACTGCCGAGTGTTGCAAGCTATCCTCCCAACATGCTCGACGATTTCCTTGCTGCTGTGGAAGCGTCCGGCGAGAGCAAATTTGAGTCAAAGTGGGTAGCCGAATGGTTCCGCCATTGGGAAGTACAGGGCGGGGGTGCTGAACTGCTAAATGCGATCGACTCGCTTCTCGGGCAAGGTAAACTTGGCTGGCGCCGAACGCGGCTTCTCGATCTGGCTTATGTTCTGAGCCGCAAGATTCAAGGTCCTGCCAAAGCATTCCGGTGGCTCGTTGCGGCCCATCGCCATCGACAAGGATGGTCCGGACTCTTTCACGGCCACTCAGAGGCAGACCATCGGATCAAGTTGGCGGCAAAGGACTACCCCAAGCGCTGGGCCGAGTTCGTCGACATGTCCACAATGCCTATTGAGGGGCAATCGGAACGTGGGCGGACCGTACCGGACACCGGATTGATCACGCTGCTGCTGCATGTTGGCGAGGTGTCACGTGCTGTTTCGATCTTGCAGGTGTTATTGGACATAGCTACTGAGGAGTTCGAGATGCAGCCGCTCGGGCAACCTGGTTGGCTTCGGGATCATCCATGATTGAGACAAGACGTATCGCCGATTTGGCATTTGCACGCCTTGGGCTCCCGATACCGATGGCCAAGCTGGTAGCTATCCAATCGCTCGCCTCAGCCCTTTCCGAGCCCACGAGTGAAGTCTTCGTCGATGCTATGGCAAGCTGGATAGGAACGCGCTGCCTTGAGTCCGAGTGTCTCGAGGCGCTTTGTACACTTTTTGTTTCACCAATAGATCCAGCTTACGTGAAGCGGTTGCGCCAAGCGATCCCGAGTCCGTCGATCGCATCTGACCTCATTTTCTCGTTGGTCATGGACGATCACACGTTGGTGCCTTCTTGGATAGGCTGCCACTCGGGACCCGTAGCGGACCTGCTTGAGCTCGATGAGGAAATGCGGAGGTTGGCTTCAGGTGAGTTCATTCCCCCTGTTTTCGGCAAGAGCTTCAAAGGATTGGAGGAGCGTACAGGTCTCCCCTTCTTGCGCCAATGGGCGTTTGAGTTCTGTGCGCTTCTTCGCCGCGTTGGCAACGTTGATGAAGGGTATCTGGGCCATTTCCTCGACACTGGGCGGGCTCACGCCGGTCAATTCGTGACGCGGAAAGGACACCTAGCCCGATCCGCGTACCTACGCACACTTGCCTGTGCCGCGGATCATTGGGGGATGCCTCTCGATGCGGCTCGCCATTTCGCGCGAGGCGCGCTGCCAGCGGATCCAATATTCCTGCGCATTGCTCCACATACGCCCCCTGCTTGGGCGTCTTCAGTTCACACTCAAGAGACTCTGGCCGCCGACCCTGAAGCCCTTGTCCGATCGACGATTCAGCAGATCGAGGGTGGACTACAGCGCCGGGTGATGCATTGTTCATTGCCTGTCATTGATACACCTTTGCAACATGCCGAGCTTGAAGTATTTTCAGTGGCAATGACTCGAAAAGAGCTGAACGCCCAGCATGTCGTAAATTTCTACCGGCAACCCCACGTCGAGTATGCACCGGCTCGAGATGGCTTGCGTGCTCTGCTCCCAAAGCGAATAGAGGCGCAAGGAGACGCCGTCCCCTTCCTGCCAGTTGTGATGCCTGTACTCGGAGATGGCATAGGCTATTTACAGTTTCACTTCCTGCAGCGACCGCCTTACCTTCCTTTAGCGACAACGAGTTTCCCCGGGCTGGAGTACATTCCCGGTGAGGACAAACTTAACATTCGATCAAGTGGGCAAGAGATTGGTTCGTGGCAATGGTGGCTATGGAACTGGAGCCCGGGCCAACCTCGAGGATGGCCAACGCCAATTGCAACATGTACTCAGGTGACTAGGCGAGCCGCAACAGACATAGAGAATGATCTCAGGTCCCGCCTCGGCTACGTCTGGTGTGTCAATGTTTGGAATCGGGAGAGAGAACACGGAAAATGGAAGAGTACTTCGCACTACGGCCATACTCTCTTATGAAGGAATTCGAAGTGCAGCGAAGCACCTCCCACGGCCCTGCCAACGCAGCCCTTCACAAGTTCCTAGGCGATGGGTTAGTACTGGTATGGGCAATGACGGATCTGGCCCATTTACCCTACACAGGAAGTGCTGGTACTTGGGCTAGGAGATGATTGATGTGCCTTCTGGTACGGCATCGGTATAGCCTCCGGAGAGGGGGTACTTCTGCAGTCAGGGATCTTTCTAGTTGAGTTCAATGAGATCGAATTTCGTTGGCTTTTCCGATGAATTGCTGAAGCTGATCGACGCAAGTTGAGAGTGCCGCCCTCCCCTTTTGTTCGACACATGGCCTCGCGCCGACCCTAGTCACCGGGATCTTCTCCACTTTCTACGAAGCTACGCAACAGCGCGTCGAGCTTGCCGAGTCGAACAAACTGCACGGGCACCGGACGCGGCGTGCGACGCATGAAAGGAAAGATGCGCGGACACACGTACAAGTCCTCTATTCGCTGCTCGGCGGCAGCACCCGTCGGCCACTTCAATAGCTTGAGCAGTCGTGCCGCGTTGGTCTCCAAAAAAGCGTGTCGACGCGCCATCTTCGCTAGCTGCCCCGTCGTCGGGGTCTTGCCGAAAACGTCTTCGCGAAGGCGCCGCATGTCCTTGATGCAGAATGCCGGCTTGTTGTACTTGCACTCGACCATAAACCACCGGTTGTTCTCTGGCTCGTAGGCCAGCACGTCGAAATCGCCGACATCCTCAAAGCCTTCTTGCCGGAATCTCCGGTGGAAATCGACGCCGTGCTCGACGTACGTAAGATGCCGTCCAAACACTTCGACGGCTCGCAGTTCCAGATCCTGTTCAATGTGCGCCTTGATCGAGGCCGCGACGCTTTCGATCTGGGGATACCCAAAGTCAGCAGGCGGATAGCCGTCCGAGAAAGTCCCATTCCAGATGCCGAAGGCGCGATGCGCGGCCGCCGCTCCCCACAACAACCGGCCCTGTCCGCACCGCAGTACAGGACGAATGCCGTATCGGTGCACGCGCTTGCGATGCTCCCAGATCGGCACATCGTCCGCTTTCGTATCCTGACCGGCGAGCAGGCACACGCGGCTCGGGTCCAGCGTCAGAAAGTCCAGCGCCGCTTCCACCTCGGCCGGCGGCACCTGCAGCGGCAAATGCGTGACGAGCGTGGCCAGCACGTCCGCCTTGGCCCCCTCGTACGACCAAGCCAACGGCACCAATCCTTCCTTGGCGCTTACCCACCGCCCCAGCACCGCCAACACGGGCAAAAGTGTGGCCAAGGAAAAGCCGACGCTGTTCACGAAGGCCGCATTGAGACGTTGCCGCTGTGCTTCGTCCATCGACGCGACGCCATCTTCAGCACCGCCACGCTCTAGCAGCTCGTTCGCGGCTTCCTGTTGATAGGCTTGGTCGTCGTCGCCTTCGTAGAAGACTTCAGGGATGAAGTCGCTGTCAACGTCGACGCCGCCCACCTCCAGCTCGTTATGCAGGGTGTCGCTCGCCCCATACAGCACCAGCAGCCAATCCGCCTGCGCAACCAACGCTTTCCATTCATCAACGGTGGGTATCGTACCGCCCGATACGCCGCGGCTGTAGCCAAGCTCGAGCAGGTAGCGTACGTTCCGAGTCGCCCGAATGAACTCTTCGTGCGTCTTGGCCTGCTCCTGGGTGCGGTCGAAATCGACTTCATGCGTCAGGCTCATGCGAAGCCGCGTGCTTTGGCGATCGTACTCAGCCACCAGATGATCGAACTGCTCTACCGCCAGGCGGACGAGAGCGTGCTGATCAAACTGGCGGATGTGTTCGTGCACCAACGACCGATAGCGATCGCGAATCTTGTCAATCACCGCTTTGGCCGGCTTGAGTTCGTAGCGCCCCGGCGCGACTCCCTCGGACTTGAACTCCATCGCCAGATCGCGCCGGGCAAGTTTGAAGTGCTCCAGATCGGCCGAGATCGGATTAGGACGATCGGGCACGTCAACGGTTCGCTCCCGGTGCGAGAGCGTGAAGCGCGGCGTTCTCTCCGCCGTCGCCGCCAGCCCTCGCAAGACCTTCTCGTCCAGTGCTATGCCAATCACCGTGCACGTGCCTCGGAGCCATTCGCCGGCGCAAAAGGCCTCGAACCGCGCATCAGAGGCATCCTCTAGGTCCGCGGCAACCTGGGACAGATCTACCTCGACTTCCAGCACCAGCGAGTCGACATTGCACTCGCAGATTCGCCACGCGGTGAGCAGCGGCTCGGTCGACGGCCCGCTGCCACTTTCCGCGGGTAGGCACTTCAGGTTGGCGCGGCAATGAGTCACGATTCGCTGGTGCGTGAACAGATCCGCCGGAAACAAGTCAGCCCGCTCATTCCACGCGTCCGCCACGCAATGGATGAACAACTCCAACAAACTGCCGTGCCGAACTTCCAGCTCCTGGGCGTCGACATCGAGCAAGAAATGCAAGGTGGGCACCGCCCCATCGGCGCTCCACGACAGCAGCGGTCGACCGCGATTGGTCAGTTGATGCAAGGTCTTGTCGGTGGGCTTCACCGACCATGTGGTGGGGTGGTCATCAGGAAACTGACGCGGCGCCGAGGCCCAGAATTCTCGAAGCGCTTCAAACCGAAAATTGGACCCGCCGTGCGGGTCGAGCATAATCATGGTTGGGCGGACCGCACCACCGATAAGTACGCCGTGCGACTGTCGGTACGCTGCGAAGTGATCCATCGGCCCGGTGAACGGCGAGGCCGACTCCTCATTGGCATCGACGAAGGCGAAGTAGTCGTCAAGATCTTGCGATCGCTCGACCGACTCCACGATCGAGACCAAGTCCACGAGGAGCAACGTCCTGATGTTGGACGCATGCGGAAGCGTGACGGAGGCGCCACCAGTGATGGGTGCGACAATGACCGCCAGCACACGCACAGAATCTGGTGAGCGCCCCTGAAGCGGTATGTGCAGGATCTGACCGGTGGCCAGGTCCTGCGCTACCAAGCCGCCATCTTCCTCGATCAAGGCGCGAAGCCGCTGCTCGGCCACAAGCAAGTCTTTCGTACGCCGAACATCCACCAGGACCACGACCCAAAGCGCTTTTCGGGTGCTGAGCAACGCGCCGACCTGAAGATCGGTCAGTTTCGGATGACGAAGCGACACGCGCAATGGGCCAGGGATCATGTCCGCAGGTGGAAAGCGCGCATCGAGGAAGCGAGCGGTTTGCGTCGATGTGTCTCGCTCTAACTGTCCGCTAGACCGGGCGTCGCGCTCTTCCCAGTGCTGAATCACCACGGCGCATAGACATCGCGGGCTGAGCGGGAAGCGCTTGCCATCCAAATCAAGCCAGGCGAAGGGCAGCAGCTTGCCCGTCATGAACTTAGTCGTGAAAGTAGCAGCGTCCAGCGGCGGGATGGCTCCGGGGCGCGCGACCAGTGCAGGGCTAACGGCCAGCCCGGCCGTCATGTCTGGAATCGCCTGCAAGACCTGTCGGGCCTTCGTCCAGAACTCTTCTGGCGGAACTTCGAGATGGCCGGAATCAAGGCCGCTGACCTCGTCGGATTGCGCAATGTTTTCCAGCAAATGATCCTGCAGTGCTAGCACCGCACGCATGTCGTAGTGCCCCGCTGCGCCTCCGGCTCTTGTGAGGCGAAAAGCGTCGATGAAATCCGGTATGCGCTCGAAAGCGCCGCCGTACATCAGGCGATAGCTCTTTCCTTCAAAGACGAAGCGCACCTGTCCCCAGTCCAACTCGGGCACGTAGTCGTCCGTCATCGGAAATGTGGGCAACAGCTCGTGCAAGCGCCTGATGAAATCGCTGAATTGCGCATACGTTGTCAGGCGGCGATCGCCAAGGACGGGCGCCTTTACGGAGACGAAGACAGACAGCGCCAAGGCCTGACGGGTCTGTGCCGACAGGTTGGGAAGCCACAATTCGGCGATGAGCAGCGCAAGGTATGCGTCGATCGCGTTAATTTCGGTCAGGTGAGCGCGAATGGCCTCAATGCTGCGATTCAGCGCCTTCTCCATATCGCTTAGCGGGCGCTTTGGCGTCTGAAACGTGCGTCGATGAGACTTTCTTTTGGGTTTTCGCTTGGACATGGATGCCGTTGTCCTTATTCGTTCAGTCAGAACTGTCGTCGATTCGACTCGCCGAAGCAATCACTCCAAGCCAGCAGCAAACGGAAATTTATCACATCCGTCCATGCACGGCTTACTAGCGATCGCTGCAGTCGGACGCTGTTCTCGCAATAGCGGTCTAGCATCCAGCGCGTTGACATTAACGAAGGGCTGTTCGCCACCGGGCGAAGTCCCGTCGATCAGGCTGAATTGCTTAGATCCTTACGGGCCGAACTCACGCTGGTTGACACGACATCGTAGAAACACATCGACAGGAGGCACTACCCGCGATAAATCTTCCTAATCCGGTGCCCCACCCCGAGGTCGGCTATCGGCCAGAAGCGGTCATCGAACGCCTAAAACTAGCCGACCCGCGAAGCGAGTTTGGCCTGCTTGAGTTCTTCGAACTCTGTATCACTTGAGCAGCGCACCAATAACTGCTCCAATAAGGCCTCCACTGGCACTAGCGAGAGCTATCCACCACCGCTTGTCCTTTTGGTGTTCAAGGGCCCGAGAGTGAAGGTTCACGGCGGTATCTACGAGCGCCTTGATGTCGCCAGGAGTCAATGGAGTTCTAGACACTCTAGATTTCTGGTCAGGCATCAGTGCAGCGTACTCAGTGGTCGAAAGCACGCGCTCCGCATCTACGTCAAATCGCTTCGGGAACTGCCTCCGCCACACTAGGGAAGCCCTTTCTCTCGCTGAGTCCAGGCGAAAGAACTCTGGGTGTTGAAGAAAGACGGCTCGCCATTTCTCGGCTTGTTTTTCATCCGCGGAAATGCGATCAGCCCAGCCTGAGAAAGGAAGCTTGTAGAACTTATAGACGGCCATCGCTTGAATCGCAGCGATGACATCGCCAAGCCTATTCGGGTCTGCGAGATAGGGTGAAAGTGCTACGGATCGTTGACGCCAACGATTGAACATGGTGAGTCCTCACGCCTGAATTTCGCTGACCCGCAAGCGGGTTCGGCTAGAATGAATCGTTAGGTGACGGCCTACTTTGCACGCATGCGGCCACGAGCATCTTGAACCGCATGCTTGCCGGGAGCGATGCCGACCATACGACCGTCTGATCCTTGAACACCGCGGTAGCCTTGACGAATTGCGACCATGCGACCGTCCGAACCTTGTAGGCCACGACCGCCGGCAGGTATCTCGACCATGCGTCCATCACTGCCTTGCAACCCCCGAGCGCCCGTTCTGATTGCAGCCATGCGCCCATCGCTCCCTTGAAGCCCCCGACCACCCTCAGGAATAGCCACCATCCGGCCATCGCTGCCTTGCAGCCCACGACCACCGGGCGGAATTGGAACCATGCGCCCATCGCTGCCTTGGAGCCCGTGCCAGCCATCTGGAATGACGATCGCTTTGCCATCACTGCCGGTGAGAGTGCGCTTCATGATTTTCCCCTTTGCATGAATCGAACAATGTCGCCCAATTGTCCAATAGCCGGATCCCGGGGCCTGGTTATACGACATATCCACAGCGCACAGTATGGTCGACCACCCCACTTGATACCGCTCGATCTTGGGATCGCTGGATCCGGCCAACAAGCCGCTGTGTAACCAGTCGCCCCCCACCCCCGATAAACATCCCTAATCTCGGGATTCGGCGGGACATATTTGGGCCAGAATTCGGCATCCCTCACGCCTGTGCTCTCGTTCACCCCTATCGGCATCGCGCCGGATCTGGCCGATCAATGCAATCCTTACGATTCTTCTTTCCGCTGAACGTAGGAATCCTGGGATTTATCTACCACCATCTTGCCAGCGGGAACGAACAAATAGTTTGAATCTGGCGCCTTGGAGAATTTGCCATAGAGCGTGACGTAGCCACCAACTTCACCCTGAAGTGGATGTTTCGAGTCGTCGCATAAGATTGCAGATGAAATGTCTTTGATTAGGGCAGCATCCTTGGTTAAAAACAACAACTTTTCACCATTAACGTCAGCCAAAAAACCGCGCGCAGCAATCGTCAGTCCGAAATACTTGCTTGGATTGGAGATCACGGCCATTGTGGACGTTGCGCATACCCGCTCTTTAAAGCCGCCATGCACCGTGCAGCGTATGTCGACCTTCTGCGCGACCGGATTGGCGGGGGATTCAATTTGCCGCGGCTTGCACCCGATTAGACTCATCGCGATCAGCATTCCTGCAAATGGGAAAATGTTCAGCTTCATGTGGATTCCTTGGTTTCACCTGCAACCCATGCTCGCTGCAGAGCACAGTGGCACCCTAACCGTTGGCTGAGCTCGCTGCAGCGAAACATACTGCGAGTAGTTAAAGTAGTCACTTCCGGTCGAATGGAAGGCGTATGCGTTGAGTTGGGATTCATACGCAGCCCTCATGTCTCCGTAGTAGTCCCACCCCATGGGGCGGCCATCATCGAAGTTCCCCAGTTGGAACCCGAAGTGTCCGCCAGAAAGATTGGGGTTGAACGGGTGAGTATGAGCAAAAGCAGTAACGCTTGTTCCGGCAGCCACGTAACCGTCTGAGATTAGTCCATTGACATTGGAATATGCGCCTTTGCTGAATGCAGTTCCCAAGTAGTACCTCCCGTCTTTCACGGAAATCAGAACGCCTACCTCGGCCCTTAGTGGAATTCGCTTGATGGCGTTCCACCAGGCATCGGCGGCCTCTTGTTCAGTGCCATAGCCTCCGTGCTTGAATACCCCGCTCTTGAGCATGGCATTGTTGACCAGATCCTCCGTTTCTCTAGCGAGTGCGGGATTTCCTTCGTCGTGAACGCCGCCGTCATCCAGTATTTCGCTTTGGGGAGGGCGGCCCATCATTGCGGCCTGGATGGCGCCACTGATCGCCCCATTGACGAACTTCCCGCCGGTGGCCTCCGAGATTGTGCCTCCAATGATGGCTCCCATGACAGTACGACCAAAATCATTGTCGATGTAACCCACTTGTGGCATCACCGCCGTCGTCAGCCCCGCCGCGACGAAGCCGTTGCCGAACTTACCGCCCTGGATCTCCGACGCGATGCCACCGGCCAGCGCGCTGATGGCTACCCGCCCGTAGGTGACCTGGCCGCCGTACTTCACGTTCAGGCCATACCCCACCGCCGCCGTGAACGCGCCCGCGACCGCGGCCTGACGTGCCTCCTTCGAAGAGGCTCCGAACGCGCGGGCCGCGTCGTAGCTGCCCCCTGCCGCGCACAAGATGCCCCAGGGTCCGGCGAAGCTGCAGCCGACGCCCACCGCCAAACCCGTGGCATTGGGCCCCAGTGATCGCATCGCGCCGCGAATCAGCCCCTTGTGGACGTTGTTGTGCATGAACCAGCCCAGTGCCAGGCCACCCAGGATGCCGAACTGACCGGTGGGGTCGGTATAGGCCAGCGGGTTGTTGAACACATAGGTATAGGCGTTCCAGCTCTGGCCGTTGCTCGGTGCCTGCACCACCGGGTCCGGCTGCAGGAAGCGGGCCAGTTGGTTGTCGTAGATGCGCCCGTTCATGTGCGTGACTTGCGCACCATCCACATATTCATGCCCGGTGTAGCCGCGTGGCGTGTAGTTGGAGGCGCTGCCGGTACCGGCGGGATTGCCATAGGTGCGGCGTGCACCGAAGGTGGCATAGTCCAGTGCCTCGGCCACGGCGCCGTTTGGGTTGGCGATACGCACCAGGCTGCCGAGATGGTCGTGGAACAGGTAGCGCGTGCTCTGCGCCACATTGTTCACGACCGTCTGCAGAGCCACGCCGGCCGCGTAGCGGCGGGCGCTTGTCTGCACTCCGTTTTGGATGAGGATTTCCACGCCACCGATGTAGAGCGTGGTGGTGGCGCCATCGGTACGCTTGAAGCGCTGACCATCCGGCCCGTACCAGAACCGCGTGATTTGCCCGCTGCCCATCTGGATTTCATGCGCACGGCTGTCAGCTGTGTAGCGAATGGTGCGATCGTTACCGGTGCCCGGGGCATCGCGCAGGGTCTGGTTACCGCGTTCGTCGTAGTGGTAGTACGTGGCGGACGCGCCTGCCCCGACCTGGTTCACCGCATGCGGACTGTTGGCGATGGAGGACACGGCGGCTTGGGTGACCATGCCGGTGGCGCCCGACGCATAAGGGAGTGCACTGGGTTGCTGCGCGCTCGCTTGCGTGGGTTGCGGGATTGACATGGCCTGGGCGGTCAGGACCGGGATGCCGGCGGCCTGCCCCATCGGCAACGCGCCCACGCATCCGTCGGCACCGGGATAGGCATAACCCAATCCATCCTTGCTGCACACGTTGCCGAGTGCATCGTAGGCATTGGCCAGCAGCACCTGGTTGACGGTGGCGCCGTTGGCCATCGTCAGCCGACCTTCGGTCACCCGGTTCAGGCTGTCGTAGGTGAACTGCTCCAGGTAGCGGCCTTCCTTCTGGTGCGAAGCCAGATTGCCGGCGGCATCCCATACGTAGGCTTCTTTCACCAGGTTGCAGTTGGTGTTGCCGGCGCAGATTTCGGTAAGCCGGCCGGTCAACGCATGGTGCTGCCGGCGCACTTCCAGGTTGGCCTGCCCGCCCCGGATGTCCCGGACCACGTTGCCCCAGGCATCGGTGGCCAGCGTGCGCGTATAGGTATCCACGGGACTGGTACAGGCCGGATGGCTGTCCATGCCATCGCTGGCGCAGGTGGCCACCGCCCCTCGTGCGCCGAACTCGGTCTTGCTCCACAGGCCGCTGGCGTCGCGCGATTTCCAGGGCCGTCCCAGTTCGTCGTACTGCACCTCGGAGCCAAACATGCCCTCCTCGACGATGACCCCGTTGCTGGTCGGGCGGCCCATCGTGTCGTAACCAAAATGGCGCTGATACTCCAGCCCGGTGCCCGTCTGCCCCGACCAGGCCGCGTACTGTCCGGTAATGGATTCCCAGGTGGGTTGTCCACTACTCCCGGCGGCCGTGTCGTATTCCGTAGTGGACTGCGTTTCGATGGTGCCACTGGCCAGCTTGGTGGTGACTCGCCAAGTGCGACCACGGGCGTCAATCTCGCGCTCGGTGCGGTACCCGCCGTTGTCGGTCTGGGCTATCAACTCGCCCAGCGCGTTGTAGGCGAAAGTGGTGGTGCCGCTGTCCGGGTCGACCTGATGGATTTTCCGGCCCAGCAGGTCGTAGCTGAAGCTGTTCGTGATAGCCCCGGTACCCGCATCGCGGGTCACGCTGATCAGGTTGCCATCGGCCCGGTAGGCAAACTGGGTGATGAAGCCGCTGGCATCCTGCGTCGAAACCACCTCACCCTTGCCGTTACGCACCTGCGTGGTGGGGTTGTTGCGCGCGTCGCGCGTGGTCGTGGCCAAGCCGGCGTACTGCGACGTCACCTGACTGCCGTCCGGCGCCTGTGTGAGCGTGGGGCGGCCCAGGAGGTCGTATTGGGTGGTGGTCCAGGCGCGGCTGGCATTGGTGCAGACCCCCGCCACATCCGCGGGGCCAGTGGTGCCGGCCGTACCGGACAGGAAGAACGGGTTGGAGGTGCGCGCCACCCGCCCCACGCCGTCATACTCGGTGCACACCGCCGAGACGTCTTGGCCGCTGACGCCGGCATTGAAAGTCTCGGTGGCCTTCATGACGGGGCGCCCCAGTACATCGAAGTACGCCCATTGCCGGGGTGCCATCGTGGCGGCGACCTGCTGGCGGAATACCGCGCCAGCCGGACAGGCGACAGCTTCCGGCCCGCTGTTGCACCAGCGGTAGGTGGTCGTGCTGGTAACACCCCCGCTGCCTGGAGAGGAAAATGGAGAGCTCTGGCTCCAGCTGACGTAGTCGCGGCCCAGTATCCCCTTGAGGGCCACGCTGCGGACGTTGTTGACGTCGCGCACGTCGGTGGCGTCGCCGAACAGGTTGCGCGCAATGACGACGCTGGTTCGGCGTTCCTCCGCGCCAGTTCCGTTCCAGAACGGCGCATAGGTGGCCACGGGGAAGCGGCCCCGCGCGTCGAATTCCACCCGCGAGTATCGGCGCAGCGCATCGAGCGAGGAAGGTCGGAAGACCTGCCCGCTGGCAGAGCACCCGGTTGCCGGCGCGGCGCAGACCACGGACTGCAGGCGGTTGCCGTAGTCGTCCAGGGCATAAGCGGTGGCCGAAGCCTGGTCGGCAGCCCCGCCGGGCTGCGTACGCTCTTCGGTCAGCAGACCGGTACCGGCTCCGCCCATGGCGTAGCTGAAGCCAGCAGTACGCACGACGTCCGGATAGCCCGGGCGACGATGGGTGACGGTGCTCGCGGTCAGGCGGCCCAGCCGCCAGGTGCTGGCGTTGTCGCTGTAGGTATTCTGGGTGATTTGCGTGGCCGTCAGTGTGCTGGCGCCGGTGTAGGTATCGGCCACGGTCTGGGTGACATTGCCGTAACTGCCATAGCTGAAGGCCGTGGCGATTTTGCTGGTGACGGCGCCGGTGTACGGATCGCGCAGCGTTTCCTCAGTGCCCTGGGTGCGCACGTGGATGGGCGTCTGACTCGTCAGCGCACCGGCCATTTCCCAGCTTTGCACGCTGCTGGAAAACCACTGCCCGCCCAAGTCCGGATGCGTGGCACCGGGCCCGCTGAAACAGGCATTGGTCACCGCGCCAAGGCAGGCCGGCGCCGCATAGGCCGCGCCGATGGCCTTCTTCATCGTCTGCAGCGGCAGCCCGGTGAACGGGAAGTTCTGCGCGTAGGTCGTGGTGGTGACGACGTGTCCGCCGGTCTGGTTCGGGTCGATGGTCTCCAGAATGCCAAAGCCCAGGAAACCCCGCCCGCCCGCCTGCACGCGCGCATTGGCGTAGCGGTAATAGAGATTGGCCTTCGCCGTCGCATCGGCCGCGCGCGGCGCGCTGCTGGACACGCGGGCCACGACGTAGCTGGATGCCAGGACGTCCTGCACCGGGGCGCCCCGGCCCCAGTTCAAGCTGTTGCGCGACCCACTGGCGCGTCGGTACACCGCGTTGTTGGTCAGCGGGACGTATTGGACCTGCGTCGTGGCGCCCAGACCGTTGGTGAAGCTGGTGATGACATCACGCGGCTGGAACGCCTGGGGACCCCGGGAAAACGCGGTGCCTACGGTAGTTCCCGCGAAGCTCAGCGTCTGGAAATCCATGTTGCCGTCGCCATCCACGTCCCCGAAGATAGGAACGTGCTTGTTCTGGTCACATCCACTGCCTTGGCACAACCGCGCATTGCCGCCAGGAAGTGCGGTCCCGGCGGCAAACGTGCCGTCGGGCAGCGCCTTGCGCACCGCATAGCCCTTGAAGCTGCCGTAGTTGACCAGATACAGCAAGTCGGCCCGGCCATCGCCGGTGACATCCACGAACCTGGCCTGGTCCTTGAACTCAGTCAGCGGCAGGACCGTCTGCGCTGTGAAGCCGCGACCGGTATTGATCGCGTACGTCCAGTCACCCGAGGAGGAAGTCCGCACCACGCGGTCGGACAGACCATCTCCATTGATGTCCGTCAGGACGATGGAGTATTCAGCGCTATTGGCGTTGGCAACATAACCATGCTTGGCCAACAAAATCGCGCTGGGCGTCTGCTCCTTGACCACCATGGAATACAGCCCCTTGGACTGGACGCGTTCCCAACAGGGGTCCGCGAGCAGTTGGTTCTCAGGTTGGTCGGGGTCCTGGTAACGGCTTACCAGCCCGTTGGATGCGGCGCTGGCGCGGCGTTGGGACAGGGCGGAAAGCTCACAACCCGGACCGCCTGTCCATAGCTCCGCCTGCGCATTGACCTGGATAATCAGATCCGAGGCCGCATCGCCATCGAAATCGACCATCTGCACAAAGTCCGTCTTGGTCGTAGGCGTTCCGGCAATCTGCATTTCACAGTTTTGAACTTCCGGATTGGACGGATCGTCACATCCTGGGATGAGGGCGCCCAGGGATTGCGCATCCACCGAAGTCGTCCGTTCGTTCCCCCATCCGAATGCTGAGGCCTGCCGCTCCATGACGCGGGTACGGAGCGCGCCGTCCCGGAAATAGACGATGTCGGTCAGGCCGTCGCCGTTCATATCCGCCAACTGCACCTGCGAGGTGACGGCCTGGACGGAAGGCACAGCGGGCGACAAACCCGCAATCAGGTTGGTGGCCATGTCGAAATGCACGCCATTGGACGGATGCACGCGCCAGCCCTGACCGATGACACTGGAGACGAACAAATCGTCCAGACCGTCTCCGTTGTAGTCGAACAGGTGCCAGGCGCCATCGCCGCGATCGGTGATGTTGGCCGGCACGCAGTTCCAGGTGGCGTTGGCGTAAGCCGGCTGCCCACTGGCATTGAGCGTGCCGAGCATCGTGATGACCCAGCTACCGCCCGTGCAGCCGGTGCCTGCCAGATACAGGACGGCCAGATCCTGGCGTCCATCACCGTTGATGTCGGCGATCTTGAATCCCTTGAAGTGGTCGGTGGCCAGCGTCAGGTTCGGTGGCGCTTCATACGTCGAGAACGCATGGGTGGCCGTACCCCAACCGAACATCGTCGCCGCAGAGCAGACCGCGGCGCTGCTGTCGCGACATTCCTGCAGGCCGACCAGCGTGTCCTGGCCGCTACCCGAGGGGGATGGCGCGTAGGTCAGCACGACGTGGCGCGCTTGCTGGTCCGAAGGACAGACCGCGTCGGCGCTGGCGCAGCTGGTGATGCTCTCCAGGCGTCGGGTCGTGGTGACCTGGCCACCTGCAAGGTATCCGCGACTCCATTGCGCTGTCGGCAGCGTGCTGTAGTTGAACTGCACCTTGGCGTACGGCGCACTGGCGGTGGACTGGCCCGAAAGCGCGACCTTGCCGGTGTAACGAACCTCGCGGATGTGATGTTCACCGGTACCGGCGCCGGAGGGATTCTCATCGTAGACGTAGTCAATGTAGCTTCCGCTTGAATCCTGGAAGCGGGTTTGTGCCCAGCTGATGGCGGCTCCTGTATTGAGGGGCGAAGTCGTCTCGACGTAGCCGTCCGGACGGGTGGCGCCGCCCGCGTTGCTGTCGCGATCGCCGTACCAACTGATCGAGCCATCCTTGCGCTCGACCGTAAAAAACGACGGGCCCTGGGTGCCGCCAGAGGCTATGTAGGCTGAAGCTATCCAGTTCGGTAGCCAGCGCCACCCCGCTCATGCCGCCGGCCGACGGACAGGCCGCCGAAGACGGGACCAGGCGCTGGCCATCCAGGCAGTAGCGATCGCTGGCACTGAAGTTGACTGGCCGCGGGTTCCCGTCCGGCGTAGAAGCGCCCAGGAAATCACCGGCCTCACGCGTGGCGCGACAACGACTGATGGAAGATAGCCCGCCAATGGACCAGCCCTTACCCAGCGCGCCGGCTCCGCCCTGGCTGGAATAGTTCAGCGACAGCTGCGGGGTCACACCTGCGGTACCCGGCACCGTATACAGCGGCACGGTGTAGGTCGCTGCGCCGGATTCATCGACGCGAAACTCCGCGCCTGTGGCGGATACCGCATCGGACAACGGGTCGGGATTCGCCAACACGCGTGGCGGCAGACCACCCCCGGTGACCTGCGCGACCACCTCGAAGACGAAGAGGCTCAGCGGCGTCAGGAGAAGGCCGGCCACCAGCAGCAATAGGGCGGACGCACTGACGGAAAGACGACGGGCAGTCTGATCGGACATGCGGAACTCCATTTCCGCGCCAGAGACTCCACCGCGCGGTTAACCACCGTAGCGACGACAACCCTTGCGAAGCCCGACTGCGACCGGTCCCCACCGGAGTTGCAGATTGCGATCCTCAACGCGTGGTGAGGTCGCCGCCGCAGTATCATCACCTCCAGCCCGACGATCAATTTTAACGGAATTTGTACAAATTTCCGGCAATCTCGTATTGGCGACGCATCAGGAACCGTCGCAGCGTCCAGCGCGTTCGGCGCGCTGCTCCAGTCGCTTTGATGATGGTACGGCGTGTTTGACGCTGAATACCAATTTGTTGCCGTTTCATACCGCGATAACACTGCCAAATCGGTTAGCAGTCAAGCCTGTGGCAAGGGTCGAGAAGAGTCAGATGGTGCGACTTTCAGTCGCGTCGCGTCGTCATAGCCCCGACGCTTAGCAGCGCGGATGCCTATCTCCTGGAGATCATCATCTTGGTAAAGGCACGAAACTTCCTTAGCTGAAGCCCGACCAGTCTCCGCTCCCACCTTCGCGATAGCCACAGCCAAGCCACTCTTGGCAGCGTCGGAATAGTTACATCCTCACCCTGGAAACCGCGCCAAGCCCTATAGGCCAGCAGCAGGCTACCGAGTCGCTCGGGTGGGGAAAGTTCTCCTAATCTGCCTGGCTGGCCTGGATCGAGGGCACCGCACCTCTCCTGTCCATACCATCCCATTAGCCAGAGCTCCATGGCCCCCAAACTACCCGTCGAGTGAGACCTCACATGAACCCAGTTTCGAGACATCAGACGCACAAGGTCCCGGCGCCATTGGCGCTCCAGTATCGCCAAGGCCAATGAGCAGTCATCAAGCCTCACCCATTGTCGAGTCCAGTCGTACAGATCTAGCAGCTCAGGGTTGGCCAAGCAATTGAGGTGGCCTGGGTCCGACCCTATAGCAGGGTCGAGATAGTGCAGCGCGCATCCGTGTTTTAGACATTGCAGCTGACGAGCATCGAGCCAGGCAATGAGAGTGGGCCAACGCACGCCTTTGTCAGTTCGGGTGAGACAATGTGGGCAATATACATGTCTGCGTTCTGGTGACAATCGCCATGCAGGAGTGACCTCTGATATGTCGCCCAATTGGTCTGGAAGCCCCACCCATTTGGTACCCCGCTCTGGCCGCTCAGGCTCCATATGGGAGGGACGTACAACTTCCAGCCAATCTTGATCCTCCAACGGATGCAACCTTCTCGCAGCTTGCAACCAAGACTGCCTGCTCTCGCCAGCTACTGGATTTGGCCAGTAAGGTAGAACCGAGAAGTCCATCAGCCTGATGTCCCGGGGGGCATCACGGCCGAAGCTGCTTCCTGGAGAAGCTCCATCGTGATGCATGGACCGCCGGTCATAATGGCTACAGCTGCGGCATCACGAATCAAGTCCAAGATTCCGGATGTGGTCCTATGGCCCCTGGACATGAGCCATCGAATAACCTCGACACGGTCTAGATTAGAGGGTTCTGGCAACGGAAGCTGCGCTTCTATTCCCGCCAAGAACTGACGTAGCTCTTGGGACTCGGACCAAAGCGGGAGTCGCAGTTGCTTGAAGCGGGAGAACAACTGCTCATCTGCGGCGAGAACTGCTTTCATGTTCTCTGTGGTGGCAATGCAGATTGTAATCCCTTGATTTGTTATTGACTTTAGCAGCGCAAGCCCTTGCTGTTGAGTGTGCTTTCCGCCAAGCAGGAGGAGACCGCCCTCATCGAGCAAGGCTTGGCGAACGCCGCATTGTCGTAAGATGACCGCTACTCGTTCCGCGTACTGCGCGACCCGCACGGGACGGAAGTCGGATAGGCAGGCCATCAGAAGGTCAGCACATAACGATTTGTAGTCGCCGTTGCGAAGTTCCACGAATATCACGGGCATCGCACGATGGCCATTGTCGTCTCGTTCGCTCTTGCCATGGAGCCCTAAGTAATGCTTCAGGATTCTGGTCTTTCCCATGCCAGCTGAAGCAATAATATGGAGATTACGTGGGCGGTCTCGCCCGAACTCGTTGACGTACATGTGCCGCATCCAACGAAGCGCAGCCATTCCTGCTGGATAAGGCACAAATCGCTGAGCACGCATCATGTCGCAGCGCTCCTGCGGCCCCAATGTCAGAAGAGGAACGGCATCGGGATGCAAATGCATGGGCGCGCTCATATATTTTCCGCCTCATCCAAGTCGACTTGCATTGTCGGGATTGAGTAGTCCACCGAGCTTTTTTCTGGGAAGCGATGTGGTGACTCAGGTCGTCTTGATTGCTTGCGACGCTCTCGTTTAGTGGTAGCGGCGGCTTCATCTTGGATCTGTCGTTGCTGCTCCATCGCGGAGAACAAAGCTTCCTCACCGATAACTCCCGGAGAGATATCCCTCATAATTCGCTTCGCTTCACGCAGCTCATACAATGAAAAAGGACCCTGGGAGCGATCCACCAGCGGCACTTCAATGTAGTCCCCTTGAAAATACAGATAGACCTTGGATAGATCTCCTTGGTGATAGTGGACGGCGTGACGTTGCCCATCATTGACAAGCTGCGAGATTCCAGGGTCCCAGTACTTCAGTCCAAGGACGGATATTCCTTCGCGGGTGACCGCACGCAATTCCTGCGGCAAGAATCCCACCAGAAAGTTCTTTGGGTTTGCGATCATTGGTGGTATTTGGATCTTGCCAGTGGAATCAGTCCAACTGGCTTCCCAAGCCTCATATGGAGTCCTACCCTGTAGACCACGGTGTCGGGTGTGGTGATAGACACCAACGATCTGGTTGCCGATCCACGAAGCCAACTCCTTCATGGTCATGACCGCATGTCGCTCTGAGTCATAGTCCTTGCGTTGCTGCGTATTGGAGAAGGTGGTGCCAGGCAAGAGATGAATCTGCCCCATCAGCGTGCCGATGAATCGTTCAATGTAGGCGCCGTAATGGGGCTTTTTCACTGGTCGAAGATGGACTTTGATGCCGTATCTCTCGCACTGTGCTTGAATTCCGTCCGCGCGAAATGTTTTTGCATTGTCCCAGCTAACTTTCTCAAATATTCCGAACATTGGGTACGCCAAATTCAGCCCCAAGCGCTGTAGCCATTCGCCTTTTGGAAGACAGGCATGGGCTAAACATAGTGCAACGCAGGTCTGTGTCGGTGGATCCATGCTCAAGTAGTAGCCGACGATGCAACGAGTATGTACGTCAATGGCGATCGTGATCCATGGACGACCTATCGGTAAGCGAGTTCGGGGGCAGACCACAATGAGGTCGATCAAAGCATGATCTATCTGCACCATCTCCAAGGCGCGATGAGTAGTGATTCCTCGGACTGCGGGTGCCTGTAAAGTCAACGCTTGATCAGCCCCGAGACGCCTGGTAACCGCGATCATTGGGTCGACAGATCGCACTCTGCTTCTTACTGCCTTGTAAGAGGGCGCCTGTAGCTTGGCTTCGTTGCAGAGCTCGGATGCTCGTCTATGCACTGCGGCGATCGTGCCCCCAGGGCGTTTCAAACAAACTTCTTGAATGGCGCGGTTGACGATGGCCTCGATGGATGGTCGCAGATGCTTCGCGCCCGGGGACGGACCGGGCAGCGCTTTTAGCTGTGAGGTCGGCGTTGGGTCAGTCAAGAAGAGCGCGAACCTCCTCACGACCGTTCTCCTGTGCACGCCCATTCTTACTGCGACGACATCGATCTGATTGCCAGAGGGTCGTCTTGGCAACGATGCCAGTGCATCACTCCACGCCCTAGCATGTTCTTCTGCAGTTGGGTTGGCATCGCAAGCGGGGACGATCGACCGATTTTCCTGCCGAGCGATGGGCGCTGAGAGCTGTTCTGCACGAGCCCACACTAACTCCCTTAGCCCTTCGATACGCACCTGTATGCGTTGCGGGCTGCAAACGGTAAGGACGCGAACCGCACGTCCATCCAGAACAGCTTGGACACCTTCGACGAGTCGAAAGGCGGCAACCTCCGCCTTGATGCGGGAACTTGATTTCCTGCTCATTCCTCGTGCCTGTACCATGGGTCCTCCGGCAAATGGCAGGCCGCACGACACCCTCCTCTTGACGACAAGGCATTTAAGGGAGCAGGCTGAGTGGTAATCGGACGTCAACCGGTTACCAATGAAAGCCCGGGCGTTAGCGCGCTCGGGCTTTCACGTTTGCTCAGTTCAGGAAGTCGTATGCGGCGTTTTCGGTGGCGTCGTCAGCGCTCCAGTGCGGCTGGTCTAACGCACTAATACGCCTTTTTTCGGTCGAGATCTAGCTGAACAAAACTTACGCAACTCCATGAATTACATGGAGTTTGATATAAATATATCGGACTCAAGCGCTGGTTCGAACGTCGAGCAATGCTTGGCGCCAACTCATTGGCAACTGATTGCTAGCGCAGCAATCGGTCCGGTGGCATCTGATCGCGAAAAACCACGGTCTTTCGAAGATGCTTGTCCATCACTTCGATCTGCCATAGCTCTTTGTTGGCTGCCAGCAAGCTGCACAAATGCTGCACTTCCGCGTTGGAAAGATTGGCGCCATTGATGATCGTTGCTCCGCGGACTCTTGGTGGCTCGAGCCCCTCAAGCACGCGCAAGTTCGCGGGGTCGTAACCTGCCGACGGCAGCTCATTCTCATCGGCCATGTCTCGCCTCCAGTCAAAGTGTCATTGTCAGCGAATGGGAGGATGACCGGAAAGTGAGAAATATGTTCGCCCTAGATCGTGTCCCGGAGTTGGGTCCTATTCTGAGTTCGTGTCTGCTGCTGCGTCTTGGTGCTTGATGCCCCGATTCGAACTTCTTAAACCGTTGAAAATAATACATTTTTCCCGTGCGCACAATTTAAGCTCACTGACACTGGCGGTACTACTGGTCCCTGCTGCGGCTGGTGCTGGACCGGCTGTTGCAGGGAAACCGGGACGATTCCCAAGCCATGGAGGCCCTATGCCTATGAACCGTCCCCCGTGCTGGCCCGAGGACCGCACCCAACCCAACCCGTGCGCGCTGGCGCACTACGCCCGCGTCGTCAACGGACATAACGACCTGACCGCCGACTGGCTGGGCTGGAAACAACGCGGTCACTGGCTGGTGTCGCCAGCGGGTGACCGCATCAGTCCGGAACGCATGAAAGGCGTCCTGTGGTGTCTCCAGCAAGAGGAACGACTGACCGCCGCCCGCAATCGGAACGCGTCACGAAAGGCGGTTCGGCAGCAGATGGTGAAGGTCATCGTCGTAGACCTGGCCGACTGGCAGGCCCAACGCTTCGGAACCCGCGCCGGTTGAAGGCGTCACCGTAGGGGCGCTGCCCCTACACCCCTGCAGTTGTCAGGACTGTTCTATCGGCAGGATGTCTGTGGCCACCGGTCAGGACAAAAGCTCCAACCCCTCGACCCGAGACGTTACCGGCGTGAAATACCAGAGTATGGCCAGTACCGCCACGACAGCCGCGGCGACCAGCAGCAGGACCAACACCGGTTGATTGCCATGCAGTTTCATAGCGCGCCCTCCGGATGAAGCCGAAACCAGCATAGACCTCCGGAAATCTCACCGCCAGAGACGGAAGGCGTCGCCGTAGGCGACGTTGCCCCTACACCCCTATTTGCAGGCGTTCCACACCGCATCATCAAGACTGCGCAACAGGCTGAAATTGCGGTTGATACCCGCCGCCTTGAGTGTGGATTCGCGCTGTTGTTTGGCCGCCTGACAGGCATCGGGATTCTTTCCCGAATATGCCGGCAGCGAAACACCGACACCAGACCCGGACCGGCTCGTCGTCCAATCCGTCCCCGCCATCCGCCTCAAATCAGCAGACTCAGCTTCCTGCCGCCGCTGACGAAGCTGCGCGGCGCGCTGCTGCGCATACGTCGGCGGTGGCTCGGGCGTGGCATCGCGTACCCAGACCTCGCGCTGGCCCGCATTGCACGGGTCCGACTGGTAACTGGTGTGCCCCTTGGCGTCCACGCACTTGTGCAACTGCTGGGCCTGCGCGGTGGCAACCGCCAGCAAAAAGAGCATTCCGGTCATCCTGAACATGGCATCCCCTTTCCCTAGGAACGAAGGGTATACCAATCAACCAGACAATCAAAAATGACTGGCCGGCGCTTTCACGACATTTGATGTCACGCCCACGTCGGTGACCTCGCCGGGCAATGTTATCGCCACAGGCGCATGTACCCGCCCTGCCCCGCAGGCGCTTGTGGCGGCTCGCGCGGCGGCTGGGCCTCTCGCTGCCGGTACGGGTTATAAATCGAGCCGTACGGCGCTTCGGACGCTCCAGGTTCATGTTCTCGCGCTACGGCCCTTCCGGTACCTGACGTTCACGACCACGAATCCTAGGGTGCCGAGCCGGCGTCCTCGCTCATCGCCATGACCGCGAACAGCATCCAGGTGGTATGGGGAATCCATTGTTCCACCCAGCGCCACTGTTCCGAATCCGGGCCCGGCGCGAAGCTGATGCCGGCGCCGCTGTCGCTGCCCACCGCACCGGTGATCCCGTTGGAGATGCCGCCCACGAACATTTCACCGGCGCTCTCCAGCACCGTGGGCGGGTTCTTCGCGCCAAAGCCGTAGAGCATGGACATGCCGTATGGATTGCGGCCCAGCGTCCAGTCGAGTTGGCTCTGTGCGTAGCGGGCCTGTTCTTCGGGCAGGCCATATCCGGCCGTACCGTTTTCCGCCAGCTTGCGTCCGCCGATGACCATGGCCGCGCTCAGCGATGCCAGGCGGGCGCTTTCGCCCTGCCACCAGTAGCCGGTTTCATTGCGATGCGGGATGAAGAATCCTTCCAGCACGTCTCCCGCGGCCTTCCCGTTCTGGGTCAACTGGAACCGTTGGCGGGCGTAGCCATACGGATTGGCGACCGCGTTGGTGACGGTCAGTTCGTGTTTCAGCGCCAACCCGATGACATCCAGCGCACGCTGGCGACGCGCCTGTTCCGGCTCGATGTCGACATAGGCGGACAGACTGATCACCGGCAAGCCCGCCTCCGCCGCATGGTAATAAGGGCGGCTGCCGCCATCGCTGATGAAACCGCCATCCGCCGCCTGCCGCGCCATCAGACTGGCCGCGCGTCCGCGCGCATCATCGAGGTAACGTTGCTCGCCGGTGGCATTGTGCAGTTCCACCAACGCCATCAGCGCGGTGTAGTCATCGATGATGTTTTCCTTGCCGTCGGCGCAGTACCGCGGGTTGAATTCGCGCAGATGCTCGTAGGCGCGTCGTGCATCCGCCAGATAGGTCGTGCCGTTGAATTCGCCGTGACGACCGGTCTGCTTTGCCAGCATCGAAGCGCGCGCGAGCGCCGCGATCGCCATGCCGCCTCCGGCGCGGAACGCCGAGCGATACAAGGTGGTGTAGGTTCCCGCGGCGCCTTCGTAGCCAGTGACCATGCGCACGGCGCCCGGGGTGCCCCACTGGTCGAACACCGTGGTGTAGAAGTAGCCCTCCGCGTCCAGGATGCGGTGCAGATAGTCCGCGCCCCAGAACGCCTCGTCCTCGATCTGCGTCTGCAGGCCGTGGGCGGCGAACAGCGTCTTCCGCGCCTGCGCGCCATAGGCGAGTACCCAGGCCGCCATCGAAGCCTGCTGCGGATTGAAATGATTGGCATAGCCCAGGTGCGACAGGTATTTGCCCTTGTCGCCGCCGGCATCCTGCCAGCCGCCCCATGCATTCACCCGGCGCGAAGTCTGGAAGATGGGCAGATCACGGTCGGCATCATCGGTGTGGCGGCTGCGATGGAAGTAGCCCAGCAGTTGCGCGCCGGTCGTGGCGAAGACGGCGTGATCGCGCACTTGCACCGGTGCCGACGTCGCATGCTGTTTGCCGATGCGCACGTCCACCTGGTACAGGCCGGCATGCTCGGCATCCGAGAAGTCGACGCTGAAATAGCGTTTGCCCGGACTCCATTCGGCGAACGGCGGCAACGGGCGCAAAGCGCCGTTCCGGACCGGCTTGCCATCGCGCAGCACGGTGTAGCTGCCCTCCCCGGCGTCGCCCGCGTACTCGACGATGGCCTGTTTCGGCCCCCGCCGCTCCAGCGCCACCTGGTTGATCTGAACCAGCAGCGGCTCGGTCGGCAGGCTCACCGAAACCGTGGTCGCCGGTGCGGACGCCTGCGCCGATGCGGCTTCTGTCTGCATCAGAGGGACCAGCGCCATCGCCAGCGCGGCCATCATGTGGAGTCCGGTCTTGCGGGAATGCGGCAAACGGGTCATCGGCACGGTTCCGGATAGACTAGCGTCGCAACTTAGCCACGCAGTCGGCTGTCGTCAATAAATATTTCACATGGATGTATGAATATACAGACTGTTGCCTCCCCTCCCCTACGCTCAACCGGTTTCAACGCCTATGAACATTGGCCGCGGCGCCACCCAGCAATCCAGCGCCCCCTACAACCGCCGTCTCGTGCTGGATTTCATCCGCCAGCACGGTGCGGCGTCGCGCAAGGACATCCAGGAAAAGGTCTCGCTCAGCCCGCAGACGGTGGCGAACATCACCAATGAGCTGGAATCCATCGGCCTGATCGTTTCCCGTCGGCAGAAGGACCTGAAGACCCGCGGCCAACCGCCCATCGCTTTCGAGATCAACCCCGACGCGGGCCAATCCATCGGAATCAGTCTGGAACCGGGCCGCGCCTCCGGCGCGCTGGTGAACCTGGTGGGCCGGATCGACGCCCGTTTCGAAGTGCAGTTGCAGGGGTGTGATCGGCCGCAGCTGCTGGCCGGCCTGCTGGAACTGGTGGCCAACCTGCGCCGCCAGGCCAATGCCCGACTGTGGGGCATCGGTGTGGCCCTGCCCGGCCCGCTGGGTGATACCGAGCTCAGCTTCGTCGGCCCCACCGCACTGGAGGGCTGGAAGGACCTGTCCATCCTCGACCAGTTGCAGGAAGCCACCGGCCTGCCCTTGTTCCACAGCGTCGACAGTGTCGCAGGCGCACTGGGCGAGACCCTGTACGGCGTTGCCCGGCATCTGGACACGTTCTTCTATCTGCACCTGAGCATGGGTCTGGGCGGATCCCTGATCGTCGGCCGCAACACTTACCGGGGCGCCGACGGCAACGCCACCGAGATCGGCCACGTGCCGGTCGTTCCCGGCGGCACGCCCTGCTACTGCGGCAACCAGGGCTGCCTGGAGCGTTACCTGTCCCTGCACTCGCTGGCCGAGGCGCTGGGGCTGGATGACGGGCAGATCCGGACGCCGGACCTGCTCGACCGGCTGGACGACGTGGACGATCTGCCCCTTCAGCAGTGGTGCCGACAGGCCGCCCAGCGCCTGCGCGATGCCATCTGCATGATCGAGAACATGCTCGACCCGCAGACCATCGTCATCGGCGGCTCCGCGCCGCAGAAGCTGGTCCGGCGTCTGGTCGAGCTGGCGCAGCCGCTGCACCGCTCGGTACGCGGCCGCCCCGCCCCGGAACTGCCGCGGGTGATGATTTCCCAGCGCGAGGAGGATTGCTCGCTGCTGGGCGCCGCGGTGCTGCCCATCCACGAACTGCTCTCCCCACGCCTGCAGGTCCTGCAGAAGGACGACCTGGGCGACGTCCAGACAGCGGAACTGCTCGGCCATCGCCCGGCCAATGGCGGGCGTCGCATTTAATTAAACTTCCACTGGATATTTTTATTGACAGGGTCGGATTGGGGTGCCTATAGTCGGCCCCATGAAGCACGATCAGCCCCAATTCAGCATCATCGGTGACGTCAGCGTGGACCTGGTTCTGGGCACGTTGAAGAGCTGGCCCAAGATCGGCACCGAGCAGTTGCTGCCACGCAGCGAGCTGCGTGCCGGAGGCTCGGCGGCCAATTCCGCGCTGGCGGCCCGCCATCTCGGGCTCAGCCCCCGGCTGATCGGCGCAATCGGTGACGATGACCTTGCGCAGTGGCTACGGCTGCAGCTGGCCGGCATTCCGATCGAACTGCAGACCTGTGCCAGCGACACCACCATGTCGGTGGGTCTGATGCATGCCGATGGCGAGCGCACGTTCTTCACCAGTTATGGGCACCTGCAGCATTTGACCCCGGCCTTCGTGCTGGCACACCTCCCGCAGGCGCCGGCTGGCAGCATCGCCCTCTTCACGGCTCCCTTCCTGTTGCCGGGACTGCGCGAACACTACGACGCGCTGTTGGCCCAGGCTTCGGCCAGGGGCTATCAGGTGGCACTGGATCCCGGCTGGCCACCGGAAGGCTGGACAACCCGGGTACACGAGGAAGTCGAAGGCTGGCTGGCCCAATGCGACCACCTGCTGATCAACGAGCTCGAGGCGACGAGCATCGCCGGCACCCAGGAGCTGACGCTTGCCGTGGAGCACATCGCCCGCCTGCTCAAGCCCGGCGCCCATCTGATCATCAAGCTGGGCGCCGCCGGCGCGCTGGGCCATGTCGATGGCCAGAGCACCTACTACGCCACCGAAGTCGCGTCGGGGATCTTCGACACGGTGGGCGCCGGCGACAGCTTCAACACCGGTTACCTCGCGGCGCGGCTGAACCGTGCAGGCCTGCGGGACGCACTCGGCGCCGGCTGCCGGACCGCCGCGGCGATCCTGCCGCGCTTTCCGCGCAAGCGCATCGCGGCGGGCGAACTCTCCCACTGCCTGCAACCGCAACCCTGAGTTCCGGAGACACGATCATGAAGCATCGGCCGATGATCATCAGCTACATCCTCCTGATCTGGTTCGCGATCTCGTTCATCACCAACCTGATCGGGCCGCTGATGCCGATCGCCATCCAGGATTTCAAGCTGAGCCTGACCATGGCCGGCTTCATGCCGTTCTCCTTTTTCCTCGCCTACGGCCTGGTCTCGATCCCGGGCGGGATGCTGATCGAGATCCGCGGCACGCGCTTCACCCTGTTCACTGCCTTCACGCTGAATTTCATTGGCGCGCTGGCCATCGCCCTGATCCCCGGCTACGTCTCGGTCGTGGCCGGCCTGTTCGTCATCGGCCTGGGCATGGCGTTGTTGCAGGTCGTGATCAACCCACTGATGCGCACCGCCGGAGGCGAGGAGCACTTCGCGTTCTTCTCGGTGATGGCGCAGCTGGTGTTCGGGCTGGCGTCCTTCCTCAGCCCGCTGGTCTTCCGGCTCTACATGCAGCGTCCCGGCATGGAAGGACAGCCGCTGGCCTGGCTGACGTTCTACTGGTACTTCAGCGCCGCTTTCGTGCTGCTGGCCCTGCTCAACCACAAGCTGCCGTTGCCGACGGTGGAGTTGAAGGAAGACGAGCGCGCCGGCAGCCGCGACGTCTACCGCGGCTTGCTGCGCCGTCGCGACGTCCGCCTGTTCTTCCTGGCGATCGTGGCCTATGTCGGCACCGAGCAGTCCATCGCCAACTGGATGTCGCAGTTCCTGCACAGCTATCACGGCCTGTCGGCCACCGAACAGGGGGCCGTCGCCGTCAGCCGCTTCTGGGGCCTGATGTCGCTGGGCTGCCTGGCCGGCCTGGGCCTGCTGAAGCTGCTGGATTCGAAACTCGTGCTGGCGATGTTTTCCGTTCTGGCCATCGCCTGCCTCGCGCTCGCGCTTTTCGGCCCTGCAGCCGTCTCTCCACTGGCGTTTCCCGCTGCGGGTTTTTTCTTGTCGGTGATGTTCTCGGTGATCTTCTCGCTGGGACTGAACTCGGTGCGCCAGCATCACGGCGCGTTCTCGGGGATCCTGTGCAGCGGCATCCTCGGCGGCGCCATCGTGCCGCTGCTGATCGGTGTCGTCGCCGACCACTGGGGCCTGCGCGTCGGTCTGTCGCTGGTCTTCATTCCCCTGCTCTACATCCTCAGTGTCAGTGCCTGGGCCAGGCCACTGGTGCGCAACCAGACCCTGTACTCCGCAAAAAACACCCCCGCTTCGCCCTGACCGGGCAGCCACACCGCCATCGCACGGGCCCGCCGGCCCGAGTCGCCGTACAACCAGGAGCCCATGATGAAAAAGCATCCCAGCGCTGTTCGACCGACCGGCATCGCCGTCGCGGTGGCAGCGGTACTGCTCAGCTGTGCCACCGCCCCGGTCCTGGCGCAGTCCACCGACGCCAGCGGGGATCCGCAAGCCGCCAGTGACGATGCTCCGACCACGCTGCAGACCGTGCGGGTGTCCGCCACCCGCCTCGATTCGGACCTGCTGAAGACGCCGGTGACCGTCACCGCCGTCACCCAGGAGGCGTTGACCCGCGAGGGCATCCGCGACGTGCGCGGCCTGTCCGGCAAGATGCCCAACCTGCAGATCGCCGCCGGCCCGGACTCCGGCGTGCAGGTCAGCATCCGCGGCATCGGCGCCAACAACTTCACCGAGATCGGCGATCCGGCCGTGGGCCTGCATGTGGCCGGACTGTATTCTCCGCGCCCGCAAGGCGCGCTGGCACTGATGTTCGACGTGGACCAGGTCGAAGTGCTTCGCGGTCCGCAGGGCACCCTGTTCGGTCGCAATTCGACCGGCGGCAGCATCAACATCATCCCGGCCAAGCCGCGTTTCGATTCCAGTTTCGGCAGCACCGAGATCGAGCTGGGCAGCTACAACCTGCGCCAGATCAACCTGATCCAGAACCTCGCGGTGAACGATCGCTTCGCCCTGCGCGTGGCCGCCACCAAGGTCGAGCGCGATGGCTGGATCGATCAGCAGCAGGACTTCACCGACGTCGACATCCCCGAGCGGGGTTTCATCGCAGACGGCATCCCGGACGTGGATCAACGCCGCAACGTCAAGGTTCCGCGCAGCAAGTACTACTACAACCGGGACGAATGGGCGGCCCGCATCGCGGCTCGCTTCGCCATCACCGACAACGTCGAGTGGCTGCTGGCCTACGAGAAGTTCCAGAATTCCGGCGCGGGCCAGGTGGGGCTGAAGGACTGCAAGCAGGCGGCCGGTACCCGTTTCGCGTGCACGGGCGGCAAGTGGGACGTGAAAATCAACGTGCCCGGCCGGACCGACATGTCCATCGACACGGTGCGCTCGAACCTCAACTGGTATCTCAGCGATACCAACAGCATCGAATACAGCGTGGCGTTCGCCAAGCAGCAGCGCTTCCAGATCTCGGACGATGACGGCGGCTACCACGAGATTCCCTCGCAGGTCACCGCCACCCTGCCGGTGCCGGCCGACGGCGACTGGGGCGTCTGGCCGGTGCGCGACAACACTTCCATCACCCTGGACTCGGAATACAAGTCGTTCGTGCACGAACTTCAGTTCAAGCACCAGGGCGAGCGCCTGAACCTGGTGTCCGGCCTGTTCTGGATGCACGAGAAGAACTCCATCGACTATGCGCAGGAAATGCTGGTCAACGCGCCGTTCGGCTATCCGATCAGCCAGTTCTACCATCAGCCCAATCGCCAGATCGACGCCAAGGCGATCTTCTCCCAGGCCGACTGGCGCTTCGCCCCCACCTGGACGGCGACCTTCGGCGCGCGCTTCAGCCGTGACTCCAAGACCGATCGCGGCGGCCAGGTATACGGCGGCTGGGACACCACATCGACGGCTTACTACAACGGCCTTTACAACCCGGGCACCCCCGGCGAGCCAGGCTTCCGCCCCCACAACGGCCGTGACCTGACCGAAGGAATGGGACCGTTCGCCGGCATCGGCGCCTATCGGCTGTGGGGACCGCCAGCAGAAAACGCTCATTCCGATTCCTGGCGCAAGTTCACCTATCGCCTGGGCCTGACCAAGGATCTGTCCGAAAACGAGATCCTGTTCACCTCGTTGTCCACCGGTTACAAGGCCGGCGGCTTCGGTGACAAGGACGATGCCTGCGATGGCAAGGTCTGCGTGGATGGTCCCCCGGGCCCGCACTACACCTTCTTCCCGTACCGGCCGGAAACCGTCACCAACCTGGAATTCGGCTACAAGGGCCTGCTGCTGGACAAGCGCCTGAGCCTGTCCGTCACCGCGTTCTACAGCCGCTACAAGGACATGCAGGTGACCGGCGACTTCTTCGCCGCCAAGGTGATTGTCAACGAACCCTGTCCGGAATGGGACCCGACCTGCGACGTGGTCAAGAAGTGGCAGACCGTCAATGTCGGCACCGTGAACATCCCGGGCGTGGAAGTGGAGTTCGACTACCTGCCCACGGCCCACACCCGCATCGGCGGCTTCTTCTCGTACATCAACAGCAAGATCAAGGACTATCCCAGCTTCAGCGATGAGTGGAACTGCGGCGTGCGCGAAGAATTCGGCGCCGTGCCCTGTCCGGATCCCTACACCGGTCCCAACCCCGAGTTCGCGGGCCGGCAGATCTACGACATCACCGGCAACCACCTGCCGATGACCCCGAAGTTCACCGCCGGCGTCAACGTGTCCCACACGTTCAAGTTCGGCAATGGTTACGAGCTGGTGCCCTGGCTCAACGTCAAGTGGCAGGACAAGATGTACTTCACCCTGCGCAACCTGGATAACGCGCACATCTCGGATGGACAGGAGGCTTACGCCACGATCGACGCCAGTCTGAGCCTGCAGTCGCCGTCGTTCTGGCGCGCGGAGCTGTACGTGCTCAACGCCACCGACAAGATGACCAAGAACTGGGCCGACGATGCCGGCGGCTTCATCCGCGCCTACTGGAACGACCCGCGCACGGTCGGCCTGCGCGTCCGCTTCGACTACTGATGCCGTCGTTGCCGGTTGGCCGGCATGGTCACCCGTTGCCCCGAAAAACCGCCCTCAGGGGCGGTTTTCTGGTCTCATGCCATGTCAATCAATGCGCGGCGATGTAGATGTCGCGCAAGACGTCCCGTTCGAGCGAAAGCTCGTCCAGCCGGTTCTTGACGATGTCGCCCAGGCTGACGATGCCCACCAGCTCATCGTCGCTGATCACGGGCAGATGACGCAGGCGCGCATGGGTCATCATCGACATCGCCTGTTTCAGCGTGCTGTCGGGCGTGATGCTTTCGATGGTGGTTTCCACCAGCCGGCTCAGGGGCCGCTCACCGGCCTGTGTGCCGTGTTCCGCCACCGCGGCCACGACGTCCTGTTCGGACACGACGCCAACGGGGTGCGCCAGGCGGGTCACGACCAGTGCCGCAATCTTGTGGGCGGTCATCTTCCTGGCAGCAGCGCCGATGGTATCCCCGACATCGATGGTGACCACATCGCCGGGTTTGGACTTCAGGAGTTCACGAATTTTCATGGGGGTCTCTGGCTGGTCGGGTTGCACCCATCAGGTGCGTTGCCCGTGTTGTGTGTCCAGACTCTATGACCTGCCCACCCGCCTCACTAGACGGCCGGAAGGGAATTCACCCTTCCACGGATGTAGGCAATGCGCATGTTCCCTGCGCGCGGCAAGCGATCTGGCACGCCATCCTGCGCCGGTGGTAGCGACGCAATCCAGACAGTGGTGTCGCTGCGGCAGGCATCAGTTCAGATTCCGCATCGATGCCCCAGCCTCCGTCCCCGGCCCCGGCCCCGGCCCCGGCCTCAGGCATGGACTTCGCCGCTTACCGCGATGCGGGGACTGCGGAACCCCATGGCGATCCATGCCTTCAACAGCCTGGCAAAGAACACGCCGGACTGGCGCTTGAGATTGGGAACGTCGCTGGGCAGGACCGACGCGTCCGGCAGATCGCCGGTCATCGTGCGCATTTCCAGCGGCGGCAACGTACCGTCGGGCCACAGGCCACCATACAGGCTCAGCCAATGTCCGCCCTCGAACTCGAGGAACACGGGCGTATTGCAGCAGGTGGCGACAACGCGCCGGGTTGCCGCGCCGTTCGAGAGGCGGAATTCCTTCAGCTGATCCGCGCCGGCGGTGAACTGGACGCGGTCCTTCCGGTACAGGACGAATCGCGTCCCGCCCCGCGGGTCGAGCATGGGACGTGCGCACGGCAATTTCTCCAGCCTCGCGGCGGCCGCGCGGCAACTGTCGCAATGGCACTCGACGCTGGTGATGGGGTTTCCCCGGACGCTCAGATTGAGTCGGCCGCAGGCACAGGCGAGAGGCAGGGTCGGCATGTCGGGCCTTCTGTCATGGATTCAGTTCATCGACGAACCGGGAGATGCGATTTCGACACGCTGATCGCCACGGTTCCTGGAATCGCCCCTAGACGCCCCAGAGCGCGCGCGCTTCCTCGGCGACCATCTGCGGCATTTCCTCCGGCCAGAACAGCTTTCCGCCTTCGACAAGCCGGATCCCGCGGGATCCGGGCAAGGTTTCATCGAGCCAGTGAGCCCATGCGACGGGAAACAGGGGATCGGCAGTCCCCCATGCCATGCGGGTGGGGGCGTTCAGCTGGCGCAGATCGGACACGATCGCGAGCAAGGGATTGGATTCAAGTGCCGCCAGGTAGCGATTGAGCTGCGCCCTGCGCGATGGAGAAGCGACGAGAGGCCGGAAGTAGTATTCGATCGCGTCATCCGCGACGGCGGCTGGCGTCATGTAGGCCGAACCGAAGATGCCCTTCTCCGAGCGGGCATGGACGCGGTCGTCCAGGTGCCGCTGCATCTTCCGGTCATAGGTGCCCGCCTTGGCCGCATTGATCGAATTGCGCATCTGCGCCGGCGGACAGTTCTCGTGGACATCGCAGTTGGTCAGGAGCATCGTGCGGACCCGGTCCGGATGCCGCACCGCGAAGAGCTGCGCGATCGTTCCTCCGCTGTCGTTGGCGACCAGATCCACGGACGGAATCCGGAGGTGGTCGAGAAGCGCCGCAAGCATGTCGGCCTGCGCTCGCGGGGACAGATCCTGCTGCCCGGAAACCTCCGTGTATCCAAGTCCCATGAAATCCGGTGCGATGCATCGCCGATAAGGTGAAAGGCGGTCGAGCGCGCCGCGCCAGTGAAAGCCGTTCAACGGGAATCCGTGGAGGAACAGGGCCGCCGGGCCATCGCCCTGCGCTACATAGGCAATCCGCCCGAAAGACGTATCGGCAAAGCGGCGGAGTGCGGCGAACTTCGCGGTATCCAGCGCTCTCCTGTTCCTGGAGTGTTCCGCGCGGGATCCGGCAAAGGCGCCGGCACCCGTGAACATCACGCATGCCCCCAGAAAGTTCCGTCGATTCATCTCTGCACCTGCCGCCAGCGGCATTGTCTGTTGAAAGGGGGAAACCAGGTCCAACGCTTCCAGTACACGATCATCCGCAACGCTCGGCTTGCGTTCGATGGGCGGCGGCGAGTAACCCGACCGGCATCATCTCCGGGCGGGCGCGGGACCGACCATGCGAATGCGGTCCTTCAGGCCAAGTCAGGCTTGTGGTCGTCAGGCCTCGTCCATTTCCCCGCCTCGCGGAATCCGGCTGGCGCCCCCAGCACTGGCCCCGGACGACCTTGCGCTGTCTAATCGGCAAGTTGCGAAACCGGAACCGGGAAACTCCATGAAGATGACGTGCAAGGCCACGTGGCGCCGCGGGCTGGCGGTACTGGCGATGATCCTCCCCTCGGTGGGCGCGATGGCGCAGACACCGGCGATGACGCCGGACATCACCGGCAAGGAATTCGCCGTTTCGAAAGACGGCTTCGACCATGACAAGCGCGTGGTCATGGTGCCGATGCGCGACGGCGTCAAACTCTACACGGTTATCGTCGTGCCCAAGGGAGCGAAGAACGCACCCATGCTGCTGACCCGCACGCCGTACGACGCGGCCGGCCGCGCCCAGCGCACGGAATCGCCGCGGATGATCGACATCCTGCCGCAGGGCGATGAAGTGTTTGTACGTGGCGGCTACATCCGTGTGTTCCAGGATGTGCGCGGCAAGTACGGATCCCAGGGCGACTACGTGATGACCCGCCCGCTGCGCGGGCCGTTGAATCCGACCAGGGTCGATCACGCCACGGATGCCTGGGACACCATCGAGTGGCTGGTCAAGCATGTACCGGAATCCAATGGACGTGTCGGCATGCTGGGTTCTTCGTACGAGGGCTTCACCGTGGTGATGGCGCTCACCGACCCGCATCCCGCGCTTAAAGTGGCGGCGCCCCAGAGCCCGATGATCGATGGCTGGATGGGCGACGACTGGTTGAACTACGGCGCGTTCCGGCAGGTCAATTTCGGCTACTTCACAGGCCAGTTGACCAAGCGAGGCAAAGGCGTGTCGCTTCCCGGCCAGGGGCTGGACGACTACACGACGTTCCTGCGCGCCGGTTCGGCCGGCGATTACGCGCGTGCCAACGGGCTGGAACAGATTCCGTGGTGGCGGAAGATGACCGAGCATCCCGCCTATGATGCGTTCTGGCAGGAGCAGGCGCTGGATCGGAAGATGGCCGCCACGCCGCTGAAGGTGCCGACGATGTGGCTGCAGGGCCTGTGGGACCAGGAAGACATGTGGGGCGCGAACCACAGCTACCAGGCGATGGAGTCGCGCGACACCGGCAACAACCTCAACTACCTGGTGATGGGTCCGTGGCGGCACAGCCAGGTCAACTACGAGGCGCGCAACCTGGGTGCGCTGAAATTCGACGGTGACACCGCGTTGCAGTTCCGCCGTGACGTGCTCAAGCCCTTCTTCGACCAGTATCTGATCGAGGGCGCGCCTAAGGCGGACACGCCGCCGGTGCTGGTCTACAACACCGGCGAAGATCACTGGGATCGCCTGCAGCAGTGGCCGCGCAGCTGCGCCCAGGGCTGCGCCTCGCCTGCCCGGCCGCTGTACCTGCGTGCGGGAGGACAGCTCTCGTTCCAGCCACCATCGAACGGTGAAGGCGATTTCGAGGAGTACGTCTCCGATCCCGCCAAGCCGGTGCCGTTCGCGCCGCGTCCCGTGCGCTTCGGCGATCGCGACATGTGGACGACCTGGCTGGTCAAGGATCAGCGCTTTGTCGATGGGCGGCCGGACGTGCTGACCTTCATCACCGAACCGCTGGCCGAGCCGCTGCGCATCGCCGGCACGCCGTGGGTCAACCTGCAGGCGTCGACCAGCGGCAGCGACAGCGACTGGGTGGTCAAGCTGATCGATGTCTATCCCGATCAGGTCGCCTCGTCGCCCGAGATGGGCGGGTTCCAGTTGCCGGTATCGCTGGCGATCTTCCGTGGGCGCTACCGCGAGAGTTTCGAGCGGGCCAGGGCGATTCCCTCCGACCAGACCCTGCCCTATCGCTTCGCACTGCCGGAGGCCAATCATGTGTTCCTGCCGGGCCATCGGGTGATGGTGCAGGTGCAATCGACCCTGTTCCCGCTGTATGACCGCAATCCGCAGACCTTCGTGCCGAACGTCTACTTCGCCAGGCCGGCGGACTACCGGAAGGCGACGCAGCGGATCTGGCACACGCCGGAAGCGGCGAGTTCGATCGAATTGCCTGTCTACTGAGCTACGAACGACGTTCCCGGCAGACGCACGCCCGGCCATCTGGCCGGGCGAACCTCGATTGCGGCGGATGCCGACGGAACGTCGTCCGGACCTTTCCGGAAGTGATGACGTTTCCGTACATCATGGGCGTGGCGTGGCCAGGTCTTCCAGAATCGGACATTCCGGCCGATCATCGCCATGGCAGCGTTCGGCCAGATCCAGCAGGGTCTGCTGCATGGCCTGCATTTCCGCGATCTTGCTGCCCAGATCGTCGGCGTGCGCACGGGCGAGTTTCTTGACCTCGGCGCTGGCCCGGGTCCGGTTGTCCCACAGTCCGAGCAGCACTTCGATCTGCTTGATGGGGAATCCCAGCAGGCGTGCGCGCTTGATGAAACGCAGGCGGTGCACGTCGTTGTCCGGGTAGACCCGATAGCCGGCGAAGGTGCGCCCCACGGGCGCCAGCAGCCCGATGCTCTCGTAGTGCCGGATCATCTTGGCGCTGACCCCGCTGAGCGCGGCGGCCTCGCCGATATTGTGCAGGCCCTGCTGGCGGGCCTCGGCCAGTTCCGGCCGTGATGTCGATGCAGGTCGGGGCATGGAAGTCTCCTAGGCATCCAAGGTGGGATGCCAACGGCGCAAAAGCAAGGTATTGGCGAGCACGCTGAGCGAGGACAAGGCCATGGCCGCGCCCGCCAGCACCGGGTTGAGCAGGCCGAAGGCCGCCAGCGGAATGCCCACCACGTTGTAGGCGAATGCCCAGAACAGGTTCTGGTGGATCTTGCCGGTCGTCCGGCGCGAGATTTCCATGGCGGCCGCGACCAGGCGCGGATCCGATCGCATCAGGGTCACACCGGCGGCGTGCATCGCCACGTCGGTGCCCGATCCCATCGCCAGGCCCACCGACGCCGCGGCGAGCGCCGGCGCGTCGTTGATGCCATCGCCGACCATGGCCACCGTGCCCGCCTCCTGCAACTGGCCGATGACCTCCGCCTTGCCATCAGGCAGCACGTTGGCGCGCACTTCGTCGATGCCGAGACGGGTGGCGACGGCCTGCGCGGCGCCCGCGTTGTCGCCCGAGATCATCACCGTGCGCAGCCCCATCGCATGCAGACGGGCGATCGCATCGGCCGCGCTCTCGCGGGGTTCGTCCCGGAATGCGAGCAGGCCGCGCAGATGGCGCTGGCCGCCCTGCTCTTCCGCCAGCCACGACACGGTGTGTCCGGACGCGCCAAGCCGCTCGGCCTGCGCATCCAGCGAAGCCAGATCGATGCCCAGCTCGCGCATCAACTGCGTGCTGCCCAGCCACACGTCGCGCCCGGCCACCCGTCCGGTCAGGCCGCGTCCGGCCAACGCCTGGATGTCCGCCGCGGCGGTCACCACCTGCGCCTCCGTCGCCGCGAGCACCGCCCGCGCGAGCGGGTGCTCGCTGCCGGCCTGCAACGCGGCGGCCAGCGCCAGCAGCGCTTCCTCCGTTCCGTGCGCCGGAATCCGTTCAGTCAGCACCGGACGTCCCCGGGTCAGGGTGCCGGTCTTGTCGAACGCGACGATCGTGACTTTGCGGGCCATTTCCAGCGCCTGCGCATCCTTGAACAGGATGCCGGCCCGGGCCGCCACGCCGGTGCCTGCCATGATCGCGGTGGGCGTGGCCAGGCCCAGGGCGCAAGGACACGCGATCACCAGCACCGCCACCGCATTGAGGATCGCCTGGTTCCAATCGCCGGTGACAACGCCCCACCCGATCAGCGTCGCCAGCGCGATGGCGATCACCACCGGCACGAACACCGCGCTGACGCGATCCACCACCCGCTGTATCGGCGCCTTGCGCGCCTGCGCATCCTCGACCAGACGGATGATCCGCGCCAGCGCGCTTTCCGCGCCGACCGCCGTGGTCGTCACCGCGATCGTGCCTTCGCCGTTGACGGCGCCACCGGTCACGCGATCACCGGGGTTCTTGGCGACCGGCAGCGATTCGCCGGTGATCAGGGATTCATCGGCGTGCGTCCGGCCTTCGAGCAGTTCTCCGTCCACCGGAATCTGTTCGCCGGGCCGCACCAGCACGACGTCACCCACCCGGACCTCGTCGATCGGCAGATTCACGTCCCCTTGCGGGCGACGCACGCGCGCGGTCGCGGGACGCAGCGCCTGCAAGGCACGGATCGCTTCCGTGGTCTGCCGCTTGGCGCGCGCCTCCAGCCATTTGCCCATGAGGATCAGGGTGATGATGACCGCCGAGGCCTCGAAGTACAGGGGCTGTGCACCGTGATGGGAGGTGCCCGCCAACAGGTGGTAGACACTCAGGCCGTAACCGGCGCTGGTGCCCAGCGCGACCAGCAGATCCATGTTGCCGGTCCGCGCCTTCAGCGCCTTCCAGCCCGCCTTGTAGAACCGCGCGCCGAGCCAGAACTGCACCGGCGTCGCCAGGGCGAACTGCAGCCAGCCCGGCAACATCCAGTGTTCGCCCCACAGCAGCGCGATCATCGGCAGCGCCAGCGGAAGCGAGAGCAGCAACGCGAACCGCAGGTGCCAGACCTCGCGGGAGATTTCCCGTCCTTCCTTGCCGGCCTCGTCCGGGGCCTGCGCGCTGACGGATGCACCGTAGCCGGCCGCCACCACCGCGGCGACCAGTTCTGCATCGCTGGCCTGATGAGTGGCGAGGACGCGCGCGCGTTCGGTGGCCAGGTTGACGGTCGCATCCGCCACGCCGGGCACACCGTTGAGCGCGCGTTCGATCCGCGACACGCAGGAGGCGCAGGTCATGCCCTGCAGCGACAGCTCGACTTCACGGGTGGCGACTTCGTAGCCGGCCTGGCGTACCGCGGCGTCCAGGGTTTTCAGGGCCAGCGGCTGCGCCGAGCGCACTTCGGCGGTTTCGGTGGCCAGGTTGACCGACACATCGGTCACACCCGGCACGGCGCGCAGTCTGCGTTCGACGCGCCCCACGCAGGACGCGCAGGTCATGCCGGCGATACCGAAGCGGAACCGCTCGTCGGACCCGTTCCGGGACGCGGCCGCGGTGTGGTTCGGAGATGCATTCATCAGGGCAATCCATCGTGGGAATGCCGGCACCTTGCAGCTTCCCATCGTGGGAAGGTCAACCGCTCCACCGCTGCCGGAATCGACCGTTGACCTTCCCATGGGGGCAAGCCCGACAGTGCTCCCGCCGGCGATGGGCCGGTCATCTCATCCGAGTCACCATGAAACTCATTGTCGAAGGCATGACCTGCGGGCACTGCGTCCGCACCATCACTTACGCGCTCCAGGCACTGGATCCCGACGCGCTGGTCTCCGTGGATCTGTCCGGCAAGACCGTCATGGTCCAGGGCGGCATCCACCTCGCGGAAGCGACCGAAGCGCTTGCCGCCCAGGGTTATGCCGTTGTCGGCAGCGATGCTTCGGAGAGCGGCGCGTCCGCGAATGCGGGTCAGTGCTGCGGCAGTTGCAAGGCCGCCTGAGGCCTTTGCTCCACGGGGGCGCCGGCCGGGTACGGCGATCCCCGTGCCGGACACTCCAAGGCATCCGCGTCATGGATGCCGGCGTCCCGGGCGCGGCGTCGCATCGCGCGGTTGCAACACTACTTTCATCTGCGCCCCCTAGCATCCACCGGATTTGCCGGACGGCGGATGAGGGAGGGGCGTGGGTGTCTGATCGAACCGGGACAGGGGATGGCAGGGAAAGCGCCCCGGATGATGTCGAGAGGACGCGCTGGTTCATGCACCACATCCTGCCGCACGAAGCGGCGCTGAGGCAGTGGCTGTCACGCCGGGGCGCGGCGGCCGCGTTCGACCTCGAGGACATCGTCCAGGAAAGCTATGCCGTGCTGGCCGAACGCGAGCGCGTGGACGACATCCTGAATCCGCGTGCCTATCTGTTCCAGGTCGCCCATTCGCTGGTCATCCGCAACATCCGCCGGGCGCGGATCGTGTCGATCCTGGCGGTCGAGGACCTGGGCACGGTGGAGTTCGCCGACGAGGCCGCGACCCCGGAACAAAGCGCCATCGCACACGACGATCTGCGCCAGCTGGCGCGGGTGATCGCCAGCATGCCCGGCCAGACCCGCGAGGCATTCGTGCTGCGCCGGATACGCGGGTTGCCGCAGCGGGAAATCGCGGCGCGGATGGGAATTTCGGAGAACACGGTGGAGAAGCACATCGTCCGGGGCATCCGCTGGCTGAACGATTGGTTCGCCAGTGGCGGAAACCCGCCCGCCAAAACCTCTAGTCAATTGGAGCGGGAAAGAAGGCGTGCCAGTGGAAGAGCGCGAAACCAGCCAGAACATTGAGGAAACCGCGGCGCGATGGGTGGCGAGGATGGATCGCGAGCCCCTGTCCGAACGCGAGAACCAGGCCCTGGACACATGGCTCGCCGGCGACCGCCGGCGCCTGGGTGCGTTCATGCGCGCCAAGGCCATCTGGCTGCGCAGCGAATCGGCGCGGGCGCTGGGGCCCCACTACGATCCGGCGGACTTCCTGCCTCCCGGCGCAGCCGCCCCGCCCCGCCCCCGCAACCGCGGACACCGGCGGTGGATGGAATGGGGCGGCGCGCTGGCGGCCTCGCTGTTCCTGGTCGTGGCGCTCGCGGTGACACTGCAGATGCCCAGCGCCTACGCCACGGCCAAGGGCGAGATGCGCATGGTGCCGCTGGGCGACGGCACCACGGTCACGCTCAATACGGATACCCGCATCCAGGTCTACGACGAGCATGGACGCAAACGGATCCGGCTCCTGCGCGGCGAGATGCTGGTCGAGGACGCCAACGCGTCCGATCCCACGCTGGTCGAAGTCGATGGCCGGCAACTGGCCGCCACTCAGGCGAGTTTCATCGTGCGCAAGCTTGAGGGCCTGCCCGTCCAGATTCTCGTGCAGGAGGGACGCGTGGAGGCCATGCAGCCCTCGCGCGGGCGGCTGTCGCTGGGCGCGAACACCGGGCTATCGCTGCGCGATGACGATGCGCGCACCTGGCAGCCCACCACGCTCCCCGCCGGGCAGATGGGACGCGAACTGGCATGGCGGGAGGGCAAGATCGCGCTGCAGGGCGAAACCCTGGCCGAAGCCGCCGTCCTCTACGCGCGCTACAGCGACACGCCCATCGTCATCGCGGATCCGGAACTGGCGCGCATGCAGGTCACCGGGCTGTTCGCCACCCACAACCCGCTGGGCTTCAGTCGCGCGATCGCCGAAGTGTTCGATGCGGATGTGCGCCGCGAGGATGGCCGCATCGTCGTCGCCCGGGCGCATTAAATTTTTTTGACAGATAGCGGAACGCGCATCCGCCGCGGCTCTTTGTTCTCAGTAACGCTCCTCAGCCGCTTGCCGAGAACCCACAAACCATGACCCGCTACAAGAAAGTCCTGTTGACCAGTGCCATCGCCGCCGCCATCGCCTGCTCCCCGCAGGCGATGGCGCAACAGCGCAAGTTCGAAGTCCCCGCCCAGCCGGCCGTCACCGCGATTCCGGAGCTGGCGCGACAGGCCCAATTGCAGATCATCGCGCCGGCCGGCTCGCTGGACGGCATCACCACGCCGGACATCACCGGCGAGATGGATGCGCGTGACGCGCTGAACCAGCTGCTGCGGGACACCGGACTGGAGATCAAATCCGACGAGGGCGGCGTCATCCTGCTGCAGAAGACGGACGCCACCCATCCGGAGCGCTCCCGTCCGGAACAGAAAACCGGCAGCGGCGGCGTGCGTGGCCGCATCCTCAACACCGCGACCGGCGAATACGTGCGCAATGCGGAGGTCCGCGTGGAAGGCTCGACGCTGGTCACCTACTCGGGCGACGGCGGCAACTTCCGACTGGCCGGCGTCCCGGCGGGTGAACACACTCTCGTGGTCCGGTACACCGGCCTGCAGGAGGCCAGGACCACGACCACGGTCACCGGTGGCGAGGTCGCCACGCTGGATGTCGAACTGAAAGTGCCGTCCTACGCGGCCGCCGGCGGCGGCGCCACCGAGATGGACATGATCATGGTCACCGCCAAGCGCGAAGGCCAGGCCAGCGCGATCATGGAACGTCGGGCGGCGATGAACGCCAAGAACGTGGTCGCCGCCGACAACTACGGTGCGCTCACCATGGGCGACGTGGGCGAATTCATGAAATCCATGCCGGGCATCTCGCTGGACTACACCGAGGTGGACGCCACCGCGGTACGCATCGGCGGCCTGGACCCGAAGTATTCGACTTTCACCATCGACGGCGCCCGCATGGCGACCGCCACTTCCAACAACAACACCGGCCGGCAGAACTCGTTCGAACAGATGTCGATCACCGGCATCGAATCGATCGAGCTGAACAACACGCTGACCGCCAGCATGGACGCCGACTCTCCCGGCGGCCAGATCAATCTGCGCAGCAAGTACGCCTTCAACCGCACCGGCCGCCAGATCGTCGCCCAGCTGGGTGGCGTGGGCACGTCCGATTCCACCCTGGCGCGCAAATACTTTCCCGACGACCGCAAGCATTCCACCCTGTACCCGTCCGCCCAGTTCGGCTTCGGCGACGTGTTCATGGAGGGGCGCCTGGGCGTGGAGTTCAACACCAGCTACAACGCCAACTACGTGCAGCAGGACCGCATCCAGACCGACTGGTCGTACCTGGCGGACGGCCGGGTCATGCCGTACCGGGTGATGTGGCGGCCAGGCCCGAAGATGACCAGCCGCACCGCCGCCAACCTGAGCACCGACTACCAGATCACCGACGAACTGGTGTTCTCGCTGCGCAGCACCTATTCGCTCTACGACGTGGAGTACTTCAACCAGTACACGTTCCTGTATTTCGGCACGCCCACGGCCTCGTACGCCACGCCGGATTCCACGCCCACCCACATCGTGGTGAATCCCAACGGCAACAACACCCGCCTGCGCACCGAGTACTCGCACCGCTACGCGGGCACGCCGACCTACACCATCGCGCCCAAGCTCGAATTCAAGGGCGAAACCCTGGAAGCCACGCTGCGCGGCAGCTACTCCCGCTCCGAATTCAACTTCCGCGACAACAGCGAGGGATTCTTCCAGCGCACGGACAACTGGCTGACCGGCATCGGCTTCACGATGGATCGGCCCAATGAAAGCTCCAATGCCTGGACCCTGAACCAGACCGCCGGCCGCCCCTGGGGCGACCCGACCAGTTTCAACCGCGATGCGGACGTCGGCAACAACATCCGCACCGCGGAATCCGATGCCGTCAACGATCAGTACGGCGCCTATCTGGATCTGAAGAAACGGCTCACCGTCCTCGACCAGCCCATCACCCTGATGGGGGGCATGGGCAGCCGAAGCAACGACTGGCGGACCAACGAAGGCTCCTACCAGCAGTTCCAGTACGTCGGGCCCAACGGCGATCTCAGCCAGCGGGATCCGGCGGCGGTCATTCCCTGGACCCACAACTACCAGTTCGCCATCCACGGTTTCGACGCCGGCAACATGAACGCGCAGAACTGGCGCGCGGACAGCCACTACGCGATGTACGACATCTACCGGTCGCACCCGGAGTACTTCGTACCGGATACGGTGGGCAACCTGAAGCGGGTGCTCGACAACAACAAGCACATCCAGGAGCAGGTCGATGCGGCGTACATCGAGGCCCAGACCCGCGTCGGCGCCGCGCGCTTCGACCTGGGCCTGCGCTACGAGAAAACCCGCACCGCCGCGCGGGTCGCCAACGTCCGTCCGCTCAGCGAAGTGACCGAGGCCGGCCTGTCGGTCAACACCGTCGAGGGCCTGCTGTACCAGTACAACAACGGCGCCTACTCCATGCGCCGCGGCGAATACGAAGACTGGTTCCTCAGTGGCGGCATCAAGTACGACTTCAGCGAACGTCTGGTCGGCCAACTGGCCTTCAGCCAGTCCATCCTGCGCCCCGACTACGGCAACCTGGGCGGCGTGGTGTCGGTGAACGACGACACCTTGATCGTCACCGTGCCGAATCCGCTGCTCAAGCCCGAGCATTCCACCAAGTACTACGCCAGTCTGCAGTACTACCTGGAACCGTCCGGCATCGTCGGCCTTTCCTACTACAGGCTGGACATGAAGGACATGCAGGTCACCGGCATCACGGTCGACCCCGAGGATGTCGGCTTCGATCCCGATGAGTATTCCGGCTACACCTTCCGCAGCGCGCAGAACCTGCCGGGCACCAGCACCAACGAGGGCCTGACCCTGGAGTACAGCCAGCAGCTGACCTTCCTGCCCGGCGCCTTCCGCGGTCTCAGCCTGTATGGCTCGTACACCCGGGTCAAACCGGACGGCGAACGCCAGAACATGCCCGAACAGGCGGCCAACTGGGGCATCCGCTACAACTACGGCCGCTTCGATCTGCAGATCAACGGCAACCGCCAGGGCGAGTACCGGGTCAGCGCGCTGGGCAACACGCCGACCACCGCCAACAACGGCATCCTCTACCACACGCCGCGCGAGCTCTGGAACATCAGCGCCAGCTACAAGCTCACCGACAACATCGAACTGCAGATCGCCGGCCGCAACATCTTCAACGAACCCGACGTCATCTATTCCAACGTTCCCGGCCGGGTCCAGCAATACACGGTCTACGGCTCCATGTGGAATTTCGGGATCAAGGCCCGGTTCTGATCGCCTGTCCCCGCGGCCGCGCCTTCAATCGCATGGCCACGGGGTTTCTTCTGTCCGGAGGCGGACGCCCGCGCCCGCCATCCGCCCACGCCCCCGCCGGTTCCCCCAATGCCGCTTCCCCGCTCCGCCCGCACGTTCGTCGATCCCCTTCTCCATCGGCCCCGCCTGGCCCGCGCATGCCTGCTCGTGGCGCTGCTGCTGGCGCCCGCTGCGGGCGTGATGGCCAGCTCCGCGTCCGGGACCTTCGCGCCGCGACCACCGCTGACGCAGAACGGTGGCACCTGGCCTTCCGGCCACGTGCAGGGCATCGCCGTGGATCTGCAGGGCGGATATATCTACTACTCGTTCACCAACCTGCTTGCCCGGTATGACTTCAGCGGCAGATTGGTCGGTACGCTCGTGGGCTGGACCGGCCATCTGGGCGACCTCGACTTCAATCCCGCCGATGGCAAGGTCTACGGTTCGCTCGAATACAAGGACCATGCGGCGTTCTACATCGCGGTCATCGACGTGAACCGGATCGATCGCGTCGGCGTGAACACCGGCGAAGCGGACATCCTGCGCACCGTCTACCTGCGGGAAGTCGCGCGCGACTACGCCGCCGACATGGATGGTAACGGGCGCTTCGACGGCGATGTCGCCGATACCCGGGATCATCGCTATGGCTGCTCCGGCATCGACGGCGTCAGCTTCGGTCCGGCCTTCGGGCATCGGGAGGGCCCCGCCCTGCTGACCGTCGCCTATGGCATCTACGGCAATCCCGATCGCACGGACAACGATCACCAGGTGCTGCTCCAGTACGACGTGGGCGACTGGAATCGGCTGGCCAGGCCTTTGAGCGAAACCGCGCCACATCGCAACGGCCCACGGACGCCGCACGGCAAGTACTTCGTCCGGACCGGCAACACCACCTACGGCGTGCAGAACCTGGCTTACGACGCAACGCCGGGACGTTGGTTGCTGGGCGTCTATCCGGGCAGGAAGGCGTCGTTTCCCAACTACTCGCTGTTCGCGATCGATGCGGACGCGGTACCGGTGACGGGCGACCTCGCCGGTGTACCGGACGCGGATGGCGAAGGCCGGGAACAGGGACACCTGCTCGCGCTGGCCGATGACGGCCTGGAAGACACCGCGACCGGCCTGCGCGGCTGGCACCAGAAAGCCGACGTGGGCCTGCAACCGATCGGGCGTGGCCTGTTCTACCTGGCGCGCAATGCCGGCGGCCGCAACGCGCAGACCGCCGATCTCGAACTGGTGCGCTGGACGGGCGACGCGCGGATGCCGTTCGTGCCGGCGAGCGCGGAGGAACTGCCATGAGCATCAACATCGAACGTCGGCGCCTGATCATCGGCGGCACCCTGGGGCTGGGCGCCCTGATGCTTCCCGGCGGACGCGGTCTTGCCACGGAACTGCTGGGCGCGCGCGGCTTCACCCACAACGTGGCCAGCGGCGAACCGGGACCGGATTCGATGCTGCTGTGGACGCGCTATGTGCCGGCCGGTGGCGTCGAAGAAGTACGACTGGATGTGGAAGTGGCGCTGGACGCCGATTTCATCCGGGTGGTGTCCGGCGGCAGCCTGCGCACCGCTGCCCATCGCGACTGGACGGCCAAGCTGACGGTGGACGGCCTGCGTCCCGGCACGACGTACTGGTATCGCTTCATCGCTCCGGATGGCGCCCGCTCGCCGGTCGGGCGCACCCGCACCCTTCCCGAGGGGCCGGTCGCCCGCTTCGGGCTGGGGCTGTTCTCCTGTTCCAACCTGCCGATGGGCTGGTTCAACGCCTACGCGCACGCGGCCGCGCGCGATGACATCGATCTCTGGTTGCACGTGGGCGACTACATCTACGAGTACGGCATCGCGTCGTACAAGGAGCCCGACCGCATCGCCGATCGCGACGTCATGCCCGCGCATGACCACGAGATGATCAGTCTGGCCGACTATCGCCTGCGCTTCGCCTGCTATCGGGCGGACCCGGATCTGCAGAAGCTGCACCAGATGGCGCCGATGATCGCGCTCTGGGACGACCACGAGATCACCAATGACAGCTGGGAAGGCGGCGCGCAGAACCACCAGGCGTCCGAGGGCGATTGGAACACCCGCCGCGCGGCCGCCATGCAGGCTTACCGCGAATGGCTGCCGGTCTCCGAGGAACCCTGGAAGAGCTACCCGATCGGTTCGCTGGCCACGCTCTATCGCACCGAATCGCGGGTGCTCGCCCGCACGCGCCCGGCCGCCGCGGAACTGGCCACCGCACACCAGGCCGCGGATCCCGACGCCGCCCTGCGCCACTTCCGCGACGGCGCGTGGCGGGATCCGACCGCCACCATGCTCGGATCCGCGCAGGAATCCTGGCTGGCCCACGAGTTCCGCCGCAACAGCGCCGCATCCACCTGGCAACTGGTCGGCATGGGCACGATCATCGGACGTACCCTGATGCCGGAGCAGATGCCGGGCTGGGTTCGTCCCGAAGCCGGCGAACGGGTCGCCGGCAAGTTCCGCAGGGACGTGCGCGCTTCGCGGCTGGGCGTGCCGATGTGGATGGACCGTTGGGACGGCTACCCCGCGGCCCGATCGCGCCTGCTGCACGCCGCCCAGCAGGCCGACGCCGATCTGGTGATGCTGGCCGGCGACAGCCACAACGCCTGGGCGTATTCGCTCGCGGAGGATGGACGGGCGGCGGGCGTGGAGTTCGCCGGGCACAGCGTCACGTCCAATGGCATGGAGGGATCGCTGGCCGCGGATCCCGCCGACGTGGCGCGCGCGTTCGTCGCCACCAATCCGGAACTGGCGTGGGCCGACACCAGCCGGCGCGGCTACATGATGATCGACATCACCCCGCAACGGGTGACCGGGGAATGGGTGTTCATGCGCACGATCAAGGCGCGCAGCCTCGAACTGGCGGGCACGCATCGCCTGGCCGTCGAACGCGGACGGCGCCGGTTCGGCGCCTGATCTCAGCCGTGGCGATCGAGCGCTCCGCGCAGGTCGGCGGCGAAGCGTCGGGCCTGTTCGGGCAGCAGCGTCGATATCGTGATGCGCAGTCCCCGCGCCGCCTCCGCCACGCCGAACGCATCGCCGGCGCGGACCAGCCATCCCTGGCGCGCCAGTTCGCCGGCGACCGCCTGGCTGTCGGCCGCGAGTGGCAACCACAGGTTCAGCCCGTCGGCATTGGCCGCCGCTTCGATGCCTTCCGCACGCAGTGCGTCCACGAGCAGTCGTCGGCGGCGCGCATAGTCCGCGCGGGCCTCGGGCAGCCGCGCGGCGCGTGGTTCCTGCAGGCAGGCCTCGACGATGTCCTGAAGGATGTGACTGACCCAACTGGTGCCGCCCGCCAACCGCAATCGCAGGCGATGCGAGGTCTGGGTGTCGGAAGCGACGAAGGCCAGCCGGAGATCCGGGCCCAAAGCCTTGGACAGCGAGCGTACCAGCGCCCAGCGCTGCGCTTCCTTCGGAATGACGTTGTGATAGGCCGATTCGGCCAGCAGGGCGAAGTGATCATCGACGATCACCAGCACGTGCGGATGGCGTGACAGCACGCCACGCAGGGCCCGCGCACGGGTGACGCCCAGTCCGCAGCCGGTCGGGTTGTGCGCGCGCGGCGTGATGATCACCGCCTGCGCGCCCTGCGCCAGCGCGGCTTCCAGCGCATCGGCGCGCATGCCCTGTCCGTCGATGGGCACGCCCGCGGCCTCGAAGCCCGCCGTGCGCAGTGTATTGATGCTGCTGAGGAAGCACGGATCCTCCACCGCCACCTGATCACCCGGCGCCAGATAGGCCGACAACAGGCGCTCCACCGCATCCACCGCGCCATGGGTCAGATCGATGGCGAAGCCCGCGGGGCAGTCCGGCGAGAACCAGCCCCGCGCGTGCCGCTCCAGTCCGGGATTCACCACCGCCGCGCCGTACAGGCGCGGCGGACGCCGAGAGGCGGCCAGCATGGTGGCCGGATCGGGGAGCCACTCCGGATTCGGATTGCCTCCGGCCAGATCGATCAGTGGCGAGTCGTGATGGCTTCCTTCCTGCTCGCCCAGTACCTCGTTCGCGCGAATCACGGTCCCGAGTCGGCCCTGGGTAACCGCGATGCCGGCCGCGACCAGACGCTTGTACGCGGCGGCCACCGTATTCCGGTTGACGTCCAGCGTGAGGGCCAGGTCGCGCACGGGCGGAAGCGGATCGCCCGGTTGCAGTTGCCCGGTCCGTACCCCCTGGCGGATGCGGTCGAAGATTTCGGCGGAAGTGGAACCGGTGATTTTCATATTGTCCTATGACAATATAGAATCTGGCCTGTGTCAATGAAATCCACCTGCCGTGGCGCCGCCGCGCCCCCGAATCGAAAGGCTCCGGAAGTGAAATCCCCTCCCCCCGCTTCTCCCCCGCCCGATACGTCCCTTCCCACCGCCACCCTTCACGATCGCCATGGCCGCTATCCCCGGGCGGAAAGCGTCGAGGACTTCCGCCACAACCTGGCCGCCGTCGCGGCGCGCATGCAGGCCGCGTGCGCACGCGCGGGACGCGACCCCGCCAGGGTCCGGCTGCTGCCGGTCAGCAAGACGATGGACGAAGCGCACATCCGGCTCGCGCACGCGGCCGGTTGCCGGTTGCTGGGCGAGAACAAGGTGCAGGAAGCGCATCGCAAGTGGGAGGCGATGGCCGATCTGACGGATCTGCGCTGGTCGGTCATCGGCCATCTGCAGACCAACAAGGCGAAACTGGTTGCCCGGTTCGCCGCGGAGTTCCAGGCGCTGGACAGCCTGCGCGTCGCCGAGACGCTGGATCGCCGCCTGCAGATGGAAGGCCGATCGCTGGACGTGTTCGTCCAGGTCAATACGTCCGGCGAAGCCAGCAAGTACGGCCTGCCGCCGGAGGACGTCGCCGCCTTCGTGCGCGAGCTGCCCGCCTGCGCCGCGCTGCGCGTGCGCGGGCTGATGACCCTGGCGGTGTTCTCGGCGGATGCCGAACGGGTGCGCCAATGCTTCGTGCGGCTGCGCGGACTCCGGGATCGCCTGCGCGATGACGCACCGGCCGGCATCGGACTGGATGAACTCTCCATGGGCATGTCCGGCGACTACGAGATCGCCATCGAGGAAGGCGCGACCGTGGTGCGCGTGGGCCAGGCCATCTTCGGCGCGCGCAGCCTGCCCGACAGCCATTTCTGGCCCACCGGGGAAAGCCGCGCATGAACGTCCGGGGCACGCAGGCGCCGGCGTTGTCGGAACAACTGGGAACGGTGGCGCACCAGGTCGACGTCACACGGAAGCCCCCGCGGATCGATGTGGTGTCCGTGCAGTCGCAGGTGGTCTACGGCAGCGTCGGCAATGCCGTCGCGGTCCCCGCCCTGCGGGCGCACGGACTCGCGGTGGCCGCCGTCCCCACCGTGCTGCTGAGCAACACTCCCCACTACCCGACCTTCCACGGCGGCGCCGTTCCGCTGGAGTGGTTTTCCGGTTACCTGTCGGATCTGCGCGCGCGCGCCGCGCTGCGCCAACTGCGCGCCGTGGTGATCGGCTATCTCGGCGAACCCGCCCAGGCCGCGACGCTGGCGACATGGCTCGGGCAACTCCGGGAACGACTTCCGGATCTGCGGGTGTTCATCGATCCGGTGATGGGCGATGTCGACAGCGGCGTCTATGTCGCCCCCGGCATGGTCGAGGCGTATCGCCGGCATCTGCTGCCGCAGGCGGAGGGCATCACTCCGAACGGTTTCGAACTTGCCCAGTTGGTTCCCGGAGCAGGCACGGATCTGGATGGCGTGATCGCCGCCGCCCGACGCCTGCTGCGGGGCCGTACGCGCTGGGTCGTGGTCACCAGCGCGGCGCCCGACGCGTGGGAACCCGACTTGATGTGGCTGGCGGTGGTGACCCGCGATGCCGTCGAAGTGATACGGCATCCGCGCCTGGCCGCCGACAGCAAGGGGACGGGCGATCTTTTCAATGCCGATCTCGCGGCGCGGCTGTTGGCCGGCACGTCCCTGCAGGATGCCGTGGCCCAGGCCAGCGGACACGTCATCGAGGCCCTTCGGCTCACCCTCCGGCATCGCAGTGGCGAACTGCTGCTGCCACCTTCCCCCGGTTCCTCTGGATGACCCATGCCCTGTTACCGCCTTTTCGTCCACCGACACGACAAGCCGCTTGGCCACTTCGACGCCGACAGCGTCGACGCCCTCGATGCGGTCCGGGACATCGCGGCGCGATTGCCCGCGCAGGACGGCTATCGCCTTGAACTCGCCGTCGCGCATGACGAGCGCCGGTTGCTGGAAAGCGGCCCCGATGGTCTGCGCGTGCTGGCCCGCGAGCCCTTGTTCGCGGCCATCCGTCCGTGGGAACCGACGGACGGCTCTTGAAGCAATTGATTAGGACTCCTATCGTATTTGGATGTCAGAGGATCTCCGTCAACGCGAGCAGGCCGCAATCGGCCTGGAACAACTGGCCACGCTGGTCCGCGCGCAGGCGTGGCGCAACGAGGCCCGCGCGCCACTGCCGCCCGTCCAGGCCCAGATCCTGAGGATGCTGGCGGGCGCCCCGCACGGAACGCGCGCGCGCCAGTTGGCGGATCGCCTGAGCGTTTCACCGGCGAGCCTGAGCGATTCGCTCAAGGCGATGGAAGCCAAGGGCTGGATCGTCCGTACCGTCGATGCGGACGACCGCCGCGCATGGCGGGTACGCCTGAGCCGGACCGGTCGCGCCCTGGCAACCCGCCTCCAGCATCCCGCGCGAGGCATGGCCGGCTTGCTGAACGGGCTGGAAGACGAAGACGTGGGCGCACTGCTGCGGGCAACCCAACTGCTGGTCGCCGAAGCGCAACGACAGGGGCTGGCCACAGGCCTGCGCACCTGTCTGGGTTGCCGCTACTTTCAGCCTTTCGCCGGGAAGGCACCGGGCCCACCGCATTTCTGCGGTTTCATCGGCGCGCCCTTCGGCGACGCCGCGCTGCGCGTCGATTGCGCCGAGCAATCTCCCGCCGATGACGAACTGCTGGCCGCGAACCAGGAACGGTTCCGGCTCCGCCATCCGCCCTAGGCGGAAACGAGTGGGCGGCGACCGACTGCCATCGGTCGCCGCCCGGTTCCCCCACCCACCCTGTGAAGAGCAGCAAGAGGAGATTCAAGTATGCGCCATAGAGCCGTTTTCTATCACGCCGGATGCCCGGTCTGCGTCGATGCCGAGCAACAGCTGGCTTCATCGTTGGACCCGTCCCGGTACGACGTGGAGATCGTCCACCTGGGCGAGCAGAAGGCCCGCATCGCCGAAGCCGAAGCCGCGGGTGTGCAGTCCGTGCCCGCATTGGTGCTCGGCGGCTTGCCGCTGCACATCAACTTCGGTGCGGCTCTGGCCGACCTGCGCTGACGGTCCGCCTTCGCGTTCGCGTTTCGATCACGCCGGGCGGGCTTCGGCCCGCCCGGTCCACTTCCCGAAAGGAGATCGCCTCCGCGCCGCCCATGGCGCGGAGGCACCACCCGCATGGACAACACCCATCATCCTTCCGCACCTGACTGGCAGGTGCAGCAATGGTTCAACACGCCCATTCCGCCGACGCTGCAATCGTTGCGTGGCAAAGTGATCGTGCTGGAAGCCTTCCAGATGCTCTGCCCCGGTTGTGTTTCGCACGGATTGCCGCAGGCCATCCGCGTGCACGCCGGATTTCCCCGCGACCAGGTGGCCGTGATCGGTCTGCACACCGTGTTCGAGCATCGCGACGTGATGACGCCAGCGGCGTTGCAGGCCTTCCTGCACGAGTACCGCGTTCCCTTCCCCGTCGGCGTCGATCAGCCCGCGCCACGCGGCCCCATTCCGCTGACCATGCGCGCCTACGCCATGCAGGGCACACCCACCTTGACCCTCATCGACCGCCAGGGCCGCGTCCGCCAGCAACATTTTGGCCAGGTCAGCGACCTGGCGCTGGGCGCACAGATTGGCGCGTTGCTGGGAGAACCCCGCATCGAAACCGACGCCGGGAACGACGTCGCCGGGTGCACCGACGACGGCTGCCCGATCGGCACCGCGTCCGCTTCTACCGGGGAGGCCGAATGAAGAACGCGATCGTCATCCAGCACGTCGGCTTCGAGGATACCGGACACCTGGCGCCGCTGCTGCGCGAGCGCGGCTATCGCATCACCACCTATCACCCGCCGGCCGACGAGGTCTGGTCCATAGACCCGCTGCACGTCGATCTGTTGATCATCCTCGGCGGTCCCATGAGCGCCAACGATCATGTCCACGATCCGTCCATCGCGGACGAGTTGAGACTGGCGACGGTGATCGCCGAACACGGCACCCCGCTGCTCGGCATCTGCCTGGGTGCCCAGATCATCGCGCTGGCGCTGGGAGGAAGCGTCGCGCCGATGCCGGCGCGCGAGATCGGGATGGCACCGGTGCGCCTGACCGACGCGGGCCTGCACTCATGCCTGCGCCATCTCGCCAACGGCCAGCCGGTGCTGCACTGGCATGGCGAATCCATCGGCCTGCCGCCGCGCGCCGAGCGCCTTGCGGAAACCGATGCCTGCCCGGTCCAGGCGTTCCGACGGGGAACGCGCATCCTCGGATTGCAGTTCCATCCGGAAACGGACCTGCTTCGCCTGCATGAATGGACCGGGGGTCATGCCGGCGAGGTTCGCGAGAGTGGCGTGGAGGCCGAAGCGCTCCTCGAAACCGGTCGACGACAGGCCGACCCGATGCGTGAGCTGTGCCGGCGGGTTCTGGGTGAATGGCTGGACGGGCTGCCCGCCTGACGCCACTACGCCGGGATGGAGACGGACATCAGGGGACCCGCCGCGTGTTCCAGTCCGCGACCTGACGCCTGGTTTCCGCCAGCATGCGATCCAGATCGGCGCGATCGTGGACGGCGCCGCGCAGCACCACCGCGCGGATCGCGCGGGTCGCCGCCATGTCCTCCAGCGGATTGCGATCCAGCAGCACCAGATCGGCGGCCTTGCCCGGCGCGATGTCGCCGTAGCGATCCAGCCGATCGAACCAGGCCGGGCCGGCCCGCGTCGCCGAAGCCAGGGCCTGCGCCGGCGTCAGTCCTTCCTTGACGTAAAGCGCGAGTTCCTCGTGCAGGCCGATGCCGGGATAGTTGTATGAATTGAGGAAGCCCGCATCGGTGCCGGCCATGATCGTCACCCCGGCCTGCTGCAGCAGCGGCAGCACCTCCGCCAGTTGATGGTAGTGCGCGTGCCGGGCCGTCACCTGTTCCGGCGTCGCCTTGGCGGCGCGCTCCACCCGCCACGCGTAGGTCGCGCGCAGGCCCGGCCCGATGTAGGCCAGGTAATCGTCATCCTGGTGATCGTCCGCATCCAGGAAGTCGATGATCCGCCCGCCGTTGAGGGTGGGCGTGACGAAAACGCCCGCCGCCGCCAGCCGGCGGTAGGCGGCCAACGCGGTATCGCGATCGAATCCGCGTTGCAGGCGCCGGTTGGCTTCGGCGCGATCGATGCGGCCGGCGGTGAAATCGGCGGCGATCGCCGCCTCGTCCTTCACGCCGGCCTTGAAGGCGTAGTCGATGTGCTCCAGCGAGCGGATGCCGGCGTCCACCGCCTGCGAGACCGTCAGCGCCATCGGAATGTGGCCGGAGGTGCGCATGCCGGCTTCGCGGGCGCGCGACAGCGCATACAGGAACAGCGACGGGGTCAGCGTACTGTCGGTGATCTTGACGAAGTCCACCCGATCCTCGCGCAGGCGTGCGAGCGCCGCGTCGACACCGGCTTCATCGCCGACTTCCAGGGTGCCTTTCCAGACCGGCCGGATGCCCTCGATCTTGGCGCCGGAAGTGAACAAGCGAGGGCCGGCCAGGGAACCTTCCCGAATCGCCGCGCACCAGGCCAGCACCTGCTCCGGCAAATCCCCCGAGGCGTCGCGGATGCTGGTGATGCCATGCGCGACATACAGCGGCAGCAGCGCCTTGTTCTCCTCGATCAGCGCGGGTCCGCCACCGAAATGCACGTGCATGTCCCACAGGCCCGGAATCAGGAAACGGCCCTGTCCGTCGACAACGCGCTTCGCCCGCCAGCTTCCGGCGACGTCCGCGTCCGGCCCGACCGCGATGATGTCCTCCCCGCGCAGCACCACGGCCTGGTCCGGCAGGATGCGCGCGTTGGCGACATCGACGACGGCGGCGTGACGGATGACGACATCGGCCTGCTCGACGGCGTGCGCCGGAAGCGCGAACGCGAGGGCCAGGGGGAGCGCGGAAAGCAATGACTTGAACATGGAGGAATCCGAAGCTGCGGAGTGGAACCCGCGCCGGACGACGCACGGGAATCGAAAAGGCTGGCTGCGCGAGTGGAGACCCGCGCAGCCAACCGATGCTGGAAGGGAAACGACAGGCCAGACCACCCGGCTGGACCTGCTATCCGCGTGCGCCAGCCCGCACGAGGAGATTGACGATGCCGTGGTAATGCCGTCGCCGCGCATGCTGCAACGGAGTGACGCCTTCGCCGTCGGCCAGGTTCACGTCCGCGCCGGCGTCGATCAGCAGTTCCACGATGCGGACGTGGCTGGCGCCGCCCTGCCCCAGGATGATCGCTTCCAGCAGCGCGGTCCAACCCAGCCGGTTGACGTGATCGACCGCCACGCCCGCACCGATCAACGTGCGCACCGTTTCCACATGGCCGCGCTCGGCGGCGGGAATCAGCGCCGTGCCTCCATAGCGGTTGGCGCTCCGCAGGTCGGCGCCGTGCGCCAGCGTCATCCGCAGGATATCCAGGTGGCCGCGCGCGCCCGCGTAGAGATAAGGACTGTCCTGGATGGCGTCCTTGGCGTTCACGTCGGCGCCGGCCTGGATCAGGACGCGTGCCGCCTCCGTCTGGTTGGCATGGGTCGCCAGCAACAGCGCGGTGCGGCCCTCGCCGTCACGCGCGTCGACCGTGGCGCCCTGCCCGAGCAGGCGTTCGACCGCCCGCGCGTCACCCGCGCCGGCGGCTTTCCACAACCGGTTTTCCAACTCTCCTCCTTTTGCGCCGACGCATGCCGCCAGCAGGAGCGTGACGGCGAACAGCCCGCCCGCCACGCGGTACACCATCGATGACATCGGGAACTCCTGGCTGAAGCCGGGACACGGGCCGCGCGCGCGGCCCCGGGACGGCATCCTCGAATGTCCCGGCAGGAGCCGGGCTTGCTTGCCCGGGCCAGGAGCTGATGCTAGAACGCTTCCCACCCATCGGGAAATTAAATATTCGAATGGTCGGAATCCAGAAAACGAATAGGCCCCTGGTCGAACTCGATCTGCTGCGCGCCCTGCTGATGGTCGCCGATTGCGGCAGCTTCACCACCGCCGCGACCCATCTGCATTCGACCCAATCGACCATCAGCCAGAAAGTACGCCGGCTGGAGGAACTGACCGGCCATCGCCTGCTGACCCGCGGTACCCGCGACGTCCAGCCGACCGAAGCGGGCCAGGTGCTGCTGGGCCACGCGCGCCACATGCTCAACGTCAACGACCAGCTGTTCGACAGCCTCGCCGGCGTCAACGTGGCGGTGACCATCCGGCTCGGCGTGCCGGATGACTTCGCCGGCGCCCGCGCCACCCGCATGCTGGCGGCCTTCAACCGGAAACATCCGCAGGTGAAGCTGGAAGTCACCACCGGCCTGAGCCGGGACCTGACCCAGGCCTATGATCGCGGAGAACTGGATCTGGCCCTGGTCAAGCAACGTCGCAATACCCGCGAGGCGGTCCGCTGCTGGCCCGAGCCGCTGCACTGGATCGACAGTCCGCAACGCCCCTGCCTGCACCAGGATCCGGTGCCGCTGGTGACCTTCCCGATGCGCGGCCTGTACCGGGAGGAAATGATCAGCGCCATCGAGGCCGGCGGGCGGCGCTGGCGCATCGCATTCTCCAGTTCATCGCTGGCGAGCATCCAGGACGCGGTCGCCGACGGCATGGGCATCAGCCTGTTGCCACGCCGCGTCATCACCCGCCAGCACAAAGTGCTGGATCGCCGCCATGGCCTGCCTTCCGTGGACAGCTACGAAGTCGCGCTGTTCCATCGCCCGAGCGCGGATGCGCTGGTGCAAGCGCTGGCCACGGAACTGGGACGGCTGGTCACGGCTCCGCGGACGCGGGGCTGAGCGCGGGCACATGCCCGGCGGTCCCGCCGCCCCTGCTCCCGAGCCGCCGTCACGGAGCCGACTTGCAGTACCGTTCGATGAAGTCCTGGTGCGGGGGCATCGTCTCGACACAGCGGGCCAATCCCCGGCGCACCCCGTCGACGAAGCGGATCAGATCGCCTTCGGGCATTTCATCCACGATGGGATGGTAGCCGCGCGGCACGATGCGCTGCCCGAGCATCACCTGGACCCAGCTCGGCAGAGCGAAAAAGTCCTCGCCGTTGCGGAAATAGCGGCCATCCAGGCGGAACAGATCGACTGTCTCGCGCAGGGTATCCGGCACGGCCATCGTCCGGCAGTGATTCCAGAACGGCGTGTCGTCGCGCTCGGTCGCGTTGTAATGCAGCACCAGGAAATCACGGATCCTTTCGTACTCGAAGATCGAATCCCGATTGAAGCGTTCGATCAGCAGGGGATCGAAATCGCGATCGGGAAACAATCCGAGCAGTCGCTGCAGGCCCGATTGCACCAGATGGATGCTGGTGGATTCGAGCGGCTCCATGAAACCGCCCGCCAGGCCCAGCGCGACCACGTTCCTGTTCCAGAACCTGCGGCGCCGCCCCGCGGTGAAGCGCAGCGGACGCGGCTCGATCAGGGCCCGGCCGTCGAGATTGGCAAGCAGGGTCGCGGCCGCTTCGTCGTCGCTCAGGTAGCGGCTCGAATACACGTAGCCGTTGCCAACCCGATGCTGCAGGGGAATCCGCCACTGCCAGCCCGCGGCGCGCGCGGTCGAGCGCGTGTATGGCGTCAGTGGAGCGGTGCTTTCGGACGCCACCGCCATCGCACGATCACAGGGCAGCCATTCCGACCAATCCTCGTAACCGGTCTTGAGCACCTGCTCGATAAGCAGGCCACGGAATCCGGAGCAATCGATGAACAGATCACCTTCGATGCGCTCGCCGCTCTCCATGATGACGGCTTCGATGAAACCGTCCTCTCCGCGCAGGACGGCATCGACCACCTTGCCCTCGATGCGCGTCACGCCCCTGCGCTCGGAAAGATTGCGCAGGTAACGTGCGTACAGTCCGGCGTCGAAGTGATACCCGTAAGCGATATCCGCCAGCGGCGATCCGGCGGGTGCGCCGTCCGGACTCGTCGTGAATCTGCATTGCGGCGCGGCCACCGTGGGCAGCGAGTAGGCGCCGATGTCCGGTGCGCCGCCACCGAGGAACAGTTTGAGCCAGAACTGGTGGAACGGCAGCGGCCCGAGCGAGCGCCCGATCGTACCGAAGCCGTGGATGTAGCTGTCGCCAATGCGGGCCCAGTCGTTGAACTGGATGCCGAGCTTGAAGGTGCCCCGGGTCTGGGTGACGAAATCGGCTTCCTGGATGCCCAGCACGTGCGCGTTGAACAGCCGCATGTGCGGGACGCTGGCCTCGCCGACGCCGATGATGCCGATTTCCTCGGATTCGATCAGGCGGACGTCCGCTCCCTTGCCGATGAAGGTGGCCAGGGTGGCCGCCGCCATCCAGCCGGAGCTCCCGCCGCCGATCACCACCACGCGCTTGATTCGATTGCCGGTATTCGTCATGGCCTGCCCCTCCCCAGGGTCCGCCTCGCGGCGCGCCAATGAAAAATCCCCCTCACCCGTGGGTGAGGGGGATGGATGCCACGGTTCAGAACTTGTAGGTCAGGCCCAGGTAGAGGATGCGGCCGGTGTAGTAGTTGGAGAACGTGCGGGCGTCGGTGTCGTTGCCCAGGTGCGCACGCTGTTCCGACTTGGTCGCGTTCAGCACGGAGCCCGTCAGCGTCAGATAGTCGGTCAGGTTGTAGGCCGCATTCAGGTCCAACTGGTCGTAGGGCTCGCTGTAGATCGTGAAGCCGTTGTTCAAGTTGCCGATCACCTCGCCACGCCGGTTGTAGGACGCGCGCGCCAGGAACCTGTCGTTCTCGTAGAAAACGGTGAGGTTCGCCTGGTTCTTGGCGCTGCCCGCCAGCGGGGATTCACCGATGCTCTCGCCGTCGAGCACGATCGAAGCCAGGTTGGTGTCGTTGTAGGTGTAGTTGGCCTGGAAGCCGATGCCGCTGTCGAACGTATGCTGCGCATACAGCTCCACACCCTGCGACACGGCGTCGCGACCATTGGCGTCGGTGCTGTAGCCCTGGATGGTCACCGTCTCGCCGCCCACCACGATCTGCTGATCGCGGACCACCTGGACGGTGAAGTTCTTGACGTTCTTGCGGAACAGGCCCAATCCCAGCACCGAGCCGGGTTTGAAGTACCACTCCAGACCGACGTCGAACTGGGTGGCCTCGAACGGTTGCAGATCCTTGTTGCTGCCCGAACCGTACCAGCCCGGATTGGTGGTGCCGCCGGCAACCCGGCGATCGTTGCTGTACTCCTCGCTGTAGAACTGGAGGCCGCCGGGATACGCGATGCTGGTGTAGCCCGCGCGGGAAATGACCTTGGAGGCCGCGGCGCGCAGGACCAGATCGTCCCTCAGGTCATAGGCGATGTTGAAGCTCGGCAGGATGTCGGTGTAGGTCTTCTCCAGCGAGGCCAGCTCGTAGGTCTTCTCACGCACGTCGCGGCGCACGAAGCCGGATTCGCAGACGGTTCCCGCCGGCGGTTCGCCCGCGGGGCATGCCAGCGGGTTGCCATCCGGACCATCGACGAAGTAATCGAGGAACCGTTCGACCGAATCGGTGGATTCGGCGCTCTGCTTGGTCCTGGCGATGCGCACGCCGACGTTTCCGCGCAGTCGTTCGGTACGGAAATTGGCCTGGAAGTAGCCCGAATAGATCTTCTCGCCGACGTTGTAGATGAAATCCGGCTCGCGGCGGTTCTGCATGCCACCGTAGCGGCTGTTGAGGTAGTTGATGTAGGCCGGGAAGTTGATGCCCGGGAATACATTCGCGTTGAAGCCCCCAGCGATGTTGCCGATCGGCTTGGAGTAGAAGAAGCCCGGCTGGGCCACGCCCTTCTCCGGGTCGTCGCAGCCGCTGCTCTGGTACCGCGCATCGTAGTCGTCGGGCGATGCGCCCTGGCAGACCCAGTAGGTGTTGCCGGTGTTGCGATGCACCTTGGCGTCGCGATACTTGACGCCGAACTGGATCGAATCCAGCCAGCCATCCTCGAACAGCTTGGTGAAATCGGCCTGGAAGTGGTTCTGCTCGATGCTGGTTTCCTTCCAGGACGAATCGGTCGAACCGGTATCGATCTCGGCGACACCGGCCATCAGCATGTCCTGCAGATTCGGCGAGAACGTCGCCGAGGGCGTGCCGGTCAGATCCCACGCGGTGTAGGTGTTGCCCGCCTGCCAGACGCCATCCACCATGCGGCGCGGCTTGGCCGACATGCGGAAGTTCATCGACGGGCCGCCCTCGGACCAGGTCCGGCCCCCCTTGAACGATGCCTTCCAGAGTGGGCCGATATCCCATTCGATCGCCAGATCGGCCGTCTGCGACAGGGCCTTCTCGCGGCTGTAGCCGCCGGTCAGCTGCGGCGTGGGGATGGTGCAGTCATCCGGGCCCCAGCCGCCCGGATCCATTCCGGCCGCCGCGGCTTCGTCCTCGCTGCAGTAATAGGTCTTGCCCGGCAGCTTTTCGTACTCGGCGCCGGTGACGATGGTGCCGCTGCGATCGAAGGTCAGGCCGTTGAGCAGACGGCCGCCCGGCCAGTTGCCGTCTCCCGAATAGCGGGCGAGATTCCATTCCGGGATCTTCAGCATGTTCAGGGTGTAGTCGCCCTGCAGTTCGAAGCGGAAGTAGTTCGCGGTCAGGGTCAGGTTGTCCGTCGGTTTGAACTGGAAGGTCAGCTGCGCGCCTTCGCGCTCGCGTTCTTCCTCGCGGACGGCGAAGTTGACCGAAGTCGGCATGAAGAAATTCGAGTAGTAGTCGCCGGACTGGTTGTAGAAACCCGACTGGCCCCACCAGTAATGAATGCCGTCCTGCGTCTGCGGACGCCCATTGACGTCGACCGCAGGCGAGCCCGCGTAGTCGTCGCCGTACCACTGGTAGTCCTCGGTGGTGACTTCCATGCTGCGGTTGGTGCGCTTCTGCTTGGTCACGCCCACCAGGACGCCGAACCGATCATCGTCGCTGTGCCAGGAGTACATCGCCGACAGCTGCGGGTCGGTGGTCTTGCTGGTGTCGGAGTACGTGCCTTCGACCGTGGCGAAGCCCGAGTTGCTTTCCATGTCCAGCGGCCGCCGCGTATGCAGGATCACGGTGCCGCCGATGCCGCCTTCGTCGATCCGCGCTTCCGGCGTCTTGAACAGTTCCGCGCTGGACAACATGTTGGCCGGCAGCAGCGTGTAGTTGAACGAGCGCGAGGCTTCATCGTTGGTCTCGGAGGACGCGATGTAGTTGCCGTTCAACTGGGTCAGGGTCAGGTCCGATGCCAGGCCGCGGACACTGACGGTTTTGCCTTCGCCGCCGCTGCGGCTGATGATCACGCCCGGAACGCGCTGCAGCGCGTCGGCCACGTTCTTGTCGGGGAACTTGCTGACGTCTTCCGCGGTGATGACTTCGACGACCGCGTTGGCGTTGCGCTTCTGTTCGAGGCTCTGCTCGATCGAATAGCGATAGCCGGTGACCGTGACCTTGTCGAGGTCCGTGGCGCTCTCGGGCGCGCCGGTCTGCTCCGGGGCGGCCGCGGCCTGCTGTGCGAAGACACTGACCGGCAACGCGGCGGTTGCGGTCAATGCGATGGCGATCGCTGTGGACAGCGAATTCCTGATGCGCTTGCGTGAAACCTGTTTCATTTCAATCACCCTCTCCTGGATTGAACCGGTTACTGACGCTGAATTTATATCGATCTAAATTTTCGGAACCATTTGCCTCGTTCAAATACGCGGAAATCACCCCGTTGCCGGAATGACTGGATACCTCGGTATTGCCCCGCCGCCGCTCCCCACTCGTGACCGCTTCCTTATTTGGATCGATTCAAGCGACGGGCGACAGATTATTACCACAGGGTTTTGCCGGGTGCATGCTGCCGCGCAGCATCCCCGCGCCGGGGCCGGGCCCTCACCCGCTTCGCCGGGAAAGCCGTCGAAACGCGGCCTGCGGGCGCTACCCGTGGATCCCCGCCCTGCCACGTTCCATGTCCGGCCTTCAGGCCGACCGCGCCGCCCACGCCAATGGATGCACCGATGCATGAGCCACCTCGATGCCGGCCATGTCACCGAAGTGGCGCGCTTCCACCACACACCTCAACAACCGGATGACCGCCCCATGGGTAACGACCAGCACGCGGCCGCATCGGGCGTCGATCGCGATTTCGTCCATCGCGCCGAACAGGCGGTCACGGAAGACGGCGAAGGACTCCGCCGCGGGCGGTGCGCAACGCTCGGGATCCGCCCAATAGCGCTGCAACGCCTCCGGTGACTCGCGCCGCAGTTGCGCGATCGGAATGCCCTGCCATTGGCCGAAGTGATATTCGATGAGCCGCGCATCCAGTCGCAGCGGCAAACCGCGCCGCGCCGCGAATTCAGTGGCGAACGCCGAGCAGCGTCGCAATGTGGATGAAACGACGCAATCCCAATGCCGGTCGGTGGTAGCCTCGCGCAACTGTGTCCAGCCCAGGGGTGACAACGCGTCATCCAGCTGGCCCCGGTAGCTGATCCGTCCCGTGTCGCCGTGGCGCAACAGTTCGATGCCGCCATTCGTCTCCTCCGGCATCAAGGCAGGTTTCCCTTGAGCGCCAGGGGCAGTCCCGCGGCCACGAACACGACGCGATCACAGGCTTGCGCCAGCGCCTGGTGCAGGCGTCCGGCCTCGTCCACGAAGCGACGGCTCAATTCGCCCATCGGCACGATGCCGCAGCCGACCTCGTTGCCGACCAGCAGGATGTCGCCCGGCAACGTGGGCAAGACCGCCAGCAGGGCATCGCGTTCGCGTTCGAACAGCCGGCCCTCGGCATCGATCAACAGATTGCTCAGCCACAACGTCAGGCAATCCACGAGCAGGCAACGGCCCTCGGCCGCGTGCAGCGCCAGGGTGGCGGCGAGCGCCGTCGGCGCCTCGACACAGGCCCAGGAAGCCGGCCGTCGCGCGCGATGGTGGGCGATGCGCGCCGCCATTTCGTCATCACCGACGCGGGCGGTGGCGATGTAGGTCACCGCGTGTGCGGAAGCGAGTGCCCAGCGTTCGGCCAATACGCTCTTGCCGGAGCGCGCGCCTCCCAGGATCAGGCTTTGCATGCATCCTCCACTGCCAGCAGGCGGCGCAACGCGCCGGTATCCAGGTGCGTCTCGACGGTATCGGCAAGGCGGTCGATGGCGGCCTCTCGCAGGGCCTGGACGTCCACGGGGAACGCCTGCGCGAGCCCCGCCCAATGCAGCAGCGCGGCCAGCGCCGGCGGTGAATCGAACACGCCGTGCACATAGGTGCCGAGGATCTGATCGTCCGGGGAGCGCGCACCGTCGGTACGTCCGTCCTCCAGCAGCAGCGGCGCCGAGGCAAGCGCGTCGCCGTGACTGACGCCGCAATGGATCTCGTAACCGTTGACCGGGACTTCGTGACCGCCGACGGCGAGCGTTCCGCGCACGTTGCGCAGCTGCTTTCCCGCCACCAGCGTGGTCTCGATGTCCAGCCAGCCAAGGCCCGCGCTGGTACCGGGTGTTCCCTCCACGCCCTCGGGATCCGCGATGGTTCGGCCCAGCATCTGGAAGCCGCCGCAGATGCCGATCACCTTGCCGCCGTAGCGCAGGTGCCGCGCGAGTACGTCGTCCCATCCCTGCGCGCGCAGCCAGGCCAGATCGGCGCGGGTGGATTTGCTGCCCGGCAACACGATCAGATCGCAGACCGGCGGCGTCTGGCCGGGACCGATGAACCGGCAGTCCACCTGCGGATGCGCGCGCAGCGCATCCAGATCGGTGTGATTGCTGATGCGTGGCAGTGCCGGCACCGCCACGCGAAGACGTGCCTCCGGCTTGACCACGGCGATCGTCGGCAAGGCATCCTCCGCCTCCAGATGCAGGCCCTGTAGATACGGCAGGACGCCAAGCACCGGCTTGCCGGTCTCGCGTTCGAGCCATGCCAGTCCGGGTTCGAGCAGGGACAGGTCGCCGCGGAACCGGTTGATGACGAAGCCGCGTACCCGACGCCGTTCACTGTCCGACAACAAGGCGAGCGTGCCGACCAGGTGCGCGAACACCCCGCCACGGTCGATGTCGGCTATCAGGATGACCGGGCAGTCGACCGCCTCGGCATAGCCCATGTTGGCGATGTCGTTCGCGCGCAGGTTGATCTCCGCCGGGCTGCCCGCGCCTTCCACCACCACCACCTCGTAGGCTTCGCACAATCGCGCGTGCGAGGCCAGTACCGCCTCGCGCGCCACCCGCTTGTAGTCGTGATAGGCGGTGGCGTCGAGTCGCGCGACCGCCTGGCCATGCACGATCACCTGCGCCCCCATGTCGCTGTCAGGCTTGAGCAGCACCGGGTTGAAATCGGTATGCGCGGCGAGGCCACAGGCCTGCGCCTGCACGGCCTGGGCGCGCCCTATTTCACCGCCGTCGACCGTGACCGCCGAATTGAGCGCCATGTTCTGCGGCTTGAACGGCGCCACCCGTACGCCCTGCCGGTGCAGCCAGCGGCACAGCGCGGTGACCAGCGTGCTCTTGCCGGCGTCGGAAGTGCAGCCCTGCACCATCAGCACCCGCGCGCTCACGCCGTGGCTCCGGTGTCGATGGCCACGAGTGCCTCGCGCAGGCGATCCAGGCCGGCGACGTCGGGCGGCAGGCCGAAACGCAGGCTGGCCGGCTCCTCGAACAGGCGGGTCAGGATCGCACGGCGCGCCAGTGCCTCATGCAGTTCGCGCGCGCGCGGATGCCGGCACCACTGGAACAGCGCGCAGCCACCGGCGGGCGCAAGGCCCGCGGCGCGCAGCGTTTCGGCCAGGCGCTCGCCGGCGGTGCGAAGATGCGTGCGCGCCCGCGCCTGCCACGCATCGTCGGACAGCGCCAGCCGCAGCGCGTACCGGCTGGGGCCGCTCAACGTCCATGGGCCCAGCCGCTCGCACAGCCGCTCCGTCAGCGGAGCGGCTGCGCAGACGAAACCGGCGCGGGCGCCGGCCATGCCGAAGAACTTGCCGATCGAGCGCAGCACCACCAGTCCCTCGCGTCCGCTTTCGCCGCACAGACTGGCTTCCGGTTCCACGTCGATGAACGCTTCGTCCACCACCAGCCAGCCGCCCCGGCTGGCCAGCCCGGCGTGCAGGGCGAGCAGCCGTTCCGGCGGGAATCGTTCGCCGCCGGGGTTGTTCGGATGTATCAGCACGATCACGTCGAACCGATCCGCCGCCGCCAGCAGCGCATCCGCCGGCATCGTCGCGACGTCGTGCCCCGCCTGGCGCCAGGCGTGCGCATGCTCCGCGTAACCCGGCGCGATGATGCCCACCCGCGAGAGCGGGCGCAGGTGCGGGAGCGCCTGGATCGCCGCCTGCGATCCCGCCACCGGCAGCGGCGTCGGCGCCCGGTAGTACCGGCGCGCAATCTCGATCAGGCCATCGTCCTCTTCCGGCAGGCGCTGCCAGACCGACGCCGGCAGCGTCGGCACCGGCCACGGGAACGGACTGACACCGGTGGACAGGTCGAGCCATTCATCGACGGGAATCCGATGCCGCCGCGCGGCGCGCAGCAACCGGCCACCATGTTCAAGCATGCATCGCCTCCCCACCGATTCCGGTCAGCAGCGCGATCAACAATGCGATCAACAGCCATGTCATCACGCCGCGATTCACCAGCCGACGCGCCGCTGCAATCCCGGCCACGTCCGCCACCCCGCCCTCTCCCAGCGGCGGGCGGTCCTGCCAGCTCCCGTGATACGGCGCCGGCCCGCCCAACCGGATCTGCAGGGCGCCGGCGCCGGCGGCCATCACCGGTCCGGCGTTGGGACTTTTCCATCGCCGCCCCTGGACGCGCCAGCAGTGCAGTGCGCGCGAGGTTCGCCCCAGCACCGCGTAGGTCAACGCGGTCAGGCGCGCCGGCACCCAGTTGAGCACGTCGTCCGCGCGCGCCGCCGCCCAGCCGAATCGCAGGTAGCGCGCCGTGCGGTATCCCCACATCGCGTCCAGCGTGTTCGCCAGCCGGTACAGGACCACACCCGGTGCGCCGAGCAAGGCGAACCAGAACATCGCGGCGAACACCGCGTCATTGCCGTTCTCGAGCACCGATTCGGTGGCCGCCGCGGCCACCTGGGATCCGTCCAGCGCGGCGGTGTCGCGACTGACCATGTCTCCGACCGCGCGCCTTGCACCGTCCAGATCAGCGGCGCCCAGCGCGGCTTCCACGCGTCGCGCATGTTCGTCGAGGCTGCGGCGGCCAATCGCCAGATACAGCACCACCGCCCCGAAACCGGTCGCGAACCATGGAGACACGAGTGCCAACGAATGCTGCGCCCAGGCGGCCACCGCCACGAACGGCAGGATGGCCAACGTCCATGCCAGCACTCCCGCCGCCCTGCCATCACGGTGCAGACGCCGTTCGAGCCGGTTCGCCCAACCGCCGAAGCCGACCAGCGGATGCCAGCGTCGGGGTTCGCCCAGGCCGGCATCCAGGCCCATGCCGGCGAGCATCGCCAACAGCAGGGTCACGGCAGGAACAGCCGCAGCGCGGCCCGCGGATTCGAGGGGAAATAGAAATGCACGAAGCTGGCGGTCAACCGGCGATCCCGATAGACCGCCTCGCGGCTGGGACCGCCATTCGGATTGTGGGCATCGGCCAGCGCGGGGATCGCCATCCGCGCCTGCGCGTAGTGGAAGGTGTGCCCGCGCAAGGTGCCTTCGGGCAGATCCACCGATTGCAGGCCGAGCGCCGCCAATCGGGTTTGAAGCACCGCCTCGCCCGCGAGCAACCCCGCCATCGATGCGCGCCGGCCATCCTTGCCGGTCAGCGTGTCCAGGGCGTACAGCATCCCGCCGCATTCGGCCAACAGGGGCTTGCCGGCATCGCGATGCGCGTGCAGCGCGGCTTTCAGATCATGCCGTCGCGACAGCGTATCCAGGTGCAGTTCCGGATAGCCGCCCGGCAACCAGACCGCGTCGCAGTCCGGCAGCGCGTCGCCGGCCAGCGGCGAGAAGAAACGCAGCTCGGCGCCGGCCGCGCGCAGCAGGTCCAGGTTGGCCGGATACAGGAAGCAGAACGCGGCGTCGCGCGCGATGGCGATGCGCCGGCCACGCAGCAGCCCGGGCACCGATTCGACCTCCGTCGCCGCGAACGCCACCGGCGGTGGCAGCGCGGTGCTGGCGTGCTTGGCCCAGGCATCGGCCAGCGCGTCCAGGCGGAGATCGATATCGTCCAGTTCCTCCGCCGCGACCAGGCCCAGGTGACGCTCGGGCAAGGCCAGTTGCGTGTCGCGCGGCAGCGCTCCGAGCCAGTGCAGATCCGCGGGCAGGCTGCCGCGCAGCAGTTCGCCATGATGCGCGCTGCCGATGCGGTTGGCGGCGACGCCGTGGACCGTGAGGCCTTCGCGGTAGCGTGCCAGGCCGGTCGCCAGCGCGCCGAAGGTCTGCGCCATCGCCGAACCATCGATGACCGCGAGCACGGGCACACCGAGCGCGATGGCCAGATCCGCGCTCGACGGCGCGCCGTCGAACAGGCCCATCACGCCTTCGATCAGGATGAGATCGGCCTCGCGTGCGGCCGCATGCAGGCGCGCCCGCACATCGGCCTCGCCGGTCATCCACAGATCCAGTTGATACGCCGGCGCACCGCTGGCCCGCGCCAGCACCATCGGATCCAGGAAGTCCGGACCGGTCTTGAAAACCCGCACGCGCCGTCCCTGGCGGGCATGCCATCGCGCCAGCGCGGCGGTCACGCTGGTCTTGCCCTGCCCCGATGCCGGGGCGGAGACCAGCAACGCGGGACAGAGGGAGGCCGGGGAATCCGTCATCTACAGTTCGATCCCATGCTGGGCCTTGATGCCCGCCTTGAACGCATGTTTCACCAGACGCATTTCGGTGACCGTATCGGCGACCTCGATCAATGCCTCCGGTGCGCCACGGCCGGTGATGACCACGTGCTGGCGCGTTGGCCGCGCGGCCAACGCGGCGAGTACGGTGTCCAGCGGCACGTAGTCCTTGTTCAGCGCGATGTTGAGTTCGTCGAGCAGGACGAAATCATAGGCGGAATCCGACAGCATGCGCGCGGCTTCCCGCCATGCGGCGTCCGCCGCAGCGATATCGCGGCTTCGATCCTGGGTTTCCCAGGTAAAGCCCTCGCCCATCACCCGATAGTCCAGATCCTCGCCGAAACGGCGGAAGAACGCTTCCTCGCCGGTCGAGAAGCTGCCCTTGATGAACTGCACGACCCCGCAGCGGAATCCATGGCCGAGGCTGCGCGCCAGCATGCCGAAACCGGAAGAGCTCTTGCCCTTGCCGTTGCCGGTGTTCACCACCAGCACGCCGCGATCGATGGTGGCGCGGGCGATGCGGCGGTCGACCAGTTCCTTCTTGCGTTGCGCGCGTTCGCGGTAGTGCGCGTCCTCGTCCAGGCCGCGGCGTTCGCTGCCCCGGCTCATGCCGGCGTGCCCGTCCGGGCGGCGGTCCGCGCGGCGAAGGCGCGGATCACCGCCCGCACCGCGAAGGCGACGCCGACATAGCCGGCCAGCGTGCCGAGCGCACGGGGATAGTAGTGCGGGACGCGGGCGATGAAACCGCCCAGGGTCGGATCCGGATGGCGGCCGGAGAAGAAAAAGAAACCTCCCTTCGACAGCAGGTAGGCGACGGTCGCGCTCGCCACCAGCACCAGCGCCAGCCGCGGCACAGTGCTTATCCGATCCCGGTGCAGGCCGCGATAGACATGCCCGCCCAGCCACAACGACGCATAGGCGAACGCGAGCGCCCAGTACGCAGGCGACAGGCACCAGTCGGTGATCGTGCCGCTGGCGAGGCTGGCGAAATCCAGCAGCGAGGACAACAGGAAGAACGCGGGCAGCGTCCACATCGGCCGCAGCAGCGCGCCGGCCAGAAAGAACACCGCCCAGGACGCGCTGGGCAGTGCGTCGACGCTGGCGAAATGCTGGCCGCGGGTAGTGATCATCAGCATCGCCAGGGCGGTGCCGGCCAGGATCTGCGCGCGTGTCGACGCCAGCGGCAGGACGGAACCGGAAACGGGCTTCAGGGACATCGGGGTTCTCCTGCTCAGGTATCGAGGGAAGCGGAACGGCGACGGAAGGTCACGATCAGGGCGTGCACGAGCAATGCGCTGATCACGTAGGTCATGGTGGTGCGCACGAACAGCGGCCCCCATTGCCAGACGCGTGCGAGGTATTGCGGCCACTCGGGATGCGGATAGCGTCCACCCAGCCAATAGAAGGCGCCATTGGAGATCAGGAAGGACAGTGACGCGCAGGCGCATGCGACCAGCAGCGCGCCGGCCAGGCCGCGCCATCCCCGCATCCCGCTGTCGGACCAGGCCCGACCGCCGTACCACAGCACCGCGTATGCGGGCAGCAGAAACGCGTAGGCCGGCGTCACGCAGAAATCGCTGACACCGGCCACGCTGACGGCGGCCCAGTCGATGAGCACCGCCAGCGCCAGCAGCGCCAGGAATGGAAGGTGCCGGCGCAGATACAGGCCACCGAGGAAGAACAGCGCCATCGAAGCATCCGGCAGATGCAGGACGGTGCCGAAGTGATGGAAGCGCGTGGCCACCATCAGGACGGCGAACGTGGCCAGCAGGCCGAGGCGAACGGAGGACGACAAGGGATTCATCGATGCCTCCGCTCAGCGTGCGACGGGCTGGTAACGCAGGGTCAGCAACCACGTGCGTCCCGGCTGGTTGTACAGCGCCGCGGTCTCGTAGCGCCTGTCGAACAGGTTTCCACCCGACAGCTGCAGGTTCCAGGCGGGGGCGAACGCATATCCCACGCGAAGATCCAGCAGGCCATAGCCACCCAGCCGGGTGGTGTTGGCCAGGTTGTCGTAGCGCTCGCCCACGCCGACGACGCTCGCGCCCAGGCTGAAGCGGCCGAAACGCCGATCCGCGTCGATGCGGCCACTGGCGCGCGCGCGGCGCGGCAGCACGTTGTCGTGATTCGGATTGTCGCCGTCGTTGCGCGGATCCAGGCGGGTCAGGCTGGCGCGCAGATCCCAATCCTTCACGCGCACCCCGCCCTCGGCCTCGATGCCGCGGATGCGCGCCCGATCGATGTTGTTCGGGCCACCAAAGTCGCCGAGCGAGGCATCGAACGCAATCATGTCGTCGATGCGGGTGTCGAAGGCATGCAGCGCCCAGCGCGCCTTGCCGTGTTCACCGCGCAGGCTCAACTCGAAACTGCGCGACGTCTCCGGACCCAGTTCCGGATTCCCATAACCGGGAAAGTACAACTCGTTGAAGGTGGGCGCCTTGAACGCCGTGCCGTAGCTCGCGCCCAGTCGCAACTGCGGGGTGAAGTTCCAGCCCCACAGCACGCTGCCCGTGGTTTCGCCGCCGAACTGGCTGTCGTCGTCGCGCCGCACGCCGGCCTGTACCGAATGATCGCCGAAGTCCTGCTGCCACTGACCGAACAGACCGCGGTTGATGCGGTGATCGCGCGCGTAGCGGGTATTGCTGTCCACCTGATCGGCGGACCAGTCGAAACCCAGGCTCAGCAGCCCGCCACCAACGCCCAGATCGGCCTGCAACGAGGCCAGTTTGCGGCGCGTGTCGAAATTGGAGGAATACACGCCGTCGAGGAAGTTCTCGCTCAGATCCGCGCTGGTTCCCGCGCTGGCGGTGATGCGGACCTGGTCGTTGGCGGCGTAGCGTATCCGTCCGCCCACCACCTGCTGGACGGTGTCGGCCTCGTTGTTGAGGCTGCCGTCGTATTCGTTGCGTCCTTCGGCGCGGAACAGCCGCAGTTCCGCATCCCAGTGCTCGTCGAAGCGATAGCCGCCCTGCAGGGTCAACGACGTGTTGCGGTAGCCGTCGCGGTCCGGATCGAAGTTACGGGTTCCCCGATAGGCATTGATGCCGTCGGTTTCCTCGTGTCCGGCCTGGATCGCATACCAGCCGCCGCCGGCTGCGTCGCCGCTCCGGCCGCCCGCGCCCACGGAAACCCGGCGGGTGCGCTCGCTGCCGACGGCCGCGCTGAAGTTGGGCGTGAACGCACCGTGCGGACGACGGGTGAAGATCTGGATCACGCCGCCCAGCGCCTCGGATCCATACAGGCTCGAGAACGGGCCGCGCACGATCTCGACGCGTTCGATCTGCTCGACCGGGATGTCCTGCAGCGACGCCCCGCCACTGGTGGCCGATCCCAGCTTGATGCCATCCACCAGCACGAGCACGTGATCCGATTCGGTGCCACGCAGGAACACCGAGGTGGATTTGCCGGGACCACCGTTGTTGGCGAGCGAGAACCCCGCCCGTCCGGTCAGCAGATCCGGCAGCGAAGCCGGCTGCAGGCGTTCGATTTCCTCGCGGTCGATGACGGTGACCGCGGCCAGCGTCTGATCCTGGGTCTGCGCGGTGCGGCTGGCGGTGACCACGACACCGTCGAGATCGGTGGGACTTTCGGCGAATGCCGGCGCGACGAGGAAAGGGGAAGACAGCAACGACGCCGCCAGGCGATGGCGACGGAAGAACGATTGCGGATGCACGGACACACTCCTTGACCGCGCCTGCCCGCGCGGGAACGTTGGATAAGGACAGGCGGAAAGGGAGTGTCATGGCAGCCCGACACGGATCGAGCCCCATGACATCGCCCACCGCATGTCACGTCGCTCAAAGGCCGGTCTCCGGGCTCGCGAGTGAAGCGTGGCCGTGGGCCGTGCTCCGGATCCGCGCCTTCCCATGCATCAAGCACAGTGGCTGTTTGCGGACCTTGTCTCGCCTACCGTTGCGGGGGCAGCTCCGGAATTGCCGATCATGCATGCACGATCAGGCGCACCGGATTCCCGTTTCAACCACCGGCCAGGCCGGCGGTCACCTCAGGCGGCGCGAGTATAGCAGTTGGCGGGAGTGCCGCTCCGGTGCCTTGCGTGGTGCCGGAGCGGTCTGGCAGTCGCGCTGATCAGCGGCCGACGGGCGCGGATGCCGCGGTGGTCTCGCGACGCAGCGTCACCGGAATCGACTTCACCCGCGCGTCGAGTGCCTTGACCACATCGGCGGTCAGGTCATGGCTCATGTTGCCGGCCAGCACGGTGCCGCGATCGATCAGCACGCCGCAGCCATGCTGCTTGTAGGCTTCGGCGATCAGCGGCTGCGCCGCGGTGGAAATCTGTTCCAGGACGCCTGACCGGGTCGCCTCGATCTCGCGCGAACGCTGTGCGGCGCGTTGCTGCACCGCCTGCGCTTCCTGCACGGCCTTGGTCTGCTCCGGCGTGAGTTTGTCGGCAGTGATGTTTCCGCGCAGGCCGAGACGCAACAGTTCCGACTCGGCGCGGCCCTTGTCACGCTCGATCTCGGCCTGCGCGTCGGTGACCAGCTTCTGCAATTGCACGCCGGCGTCCTTGCCGGCGGCGGCATTGGCGAACACCGCTTCGCGGCTGAGATAGCAGACGCCTGCCACCGCCGGACCTTCCATCGAGGCGACCCCGTCGGCGGCGTGCGCGGCGGCGGTGGAGAACGCCAGCACCAGCAGGATTGCGGTGCGGCGGTACATCGGGGTGAGGGACATGGACATGGCGATACCTGGTTCGAAGGGAATGAAGGGAAAACGCTCAGGGCGCCAGCAGATCGTTGAACCGGCCCAGCGAGGCCAGGTGAAAATGGACCAGCGCCAGCCAGCCCTTGCGATGCCAGTCGACGATCACCGCATCCGGCAATGCGGCGAACCGCTCGGCGTCGACCACATGGAAGCCATCGACACTGGAACGGCGGCCATCCGCGAAAGCGATGTTGGCGCTGCGTTCGATCAGCAGTCCCTGTTCGGCCAGGGCCGCGGCGAACAGGCGGGTGGCCTGGTCCTCGCGGGTGAAGGTGTCGCAGAACTGCAGGGCCTGCCGGGTCAGTTCGCTGAGCTGGCCGTCCTCGAACAGCGGGTTGCCCTCCTCGCCCGACCGGATCACCGCATCCGCGCCGGCATCGATGGCCAGCACGTAGCCATCCGGCTCTCCGGTCTGCACGAATACGAACGGATAACGGCGCACGTACGCGGGGACGTAGGCGTTTTCGGCCCAGGCGCCGTCATTGACGAAGCGGTTGCGGCCGGCTTCCACGCCCAGCACCGCGAGCGGCGTGTGTTCCGGACCGGCGAACACCAGCGGGTAGTTGCGCGAAGCGGCGGCGAATTCGCCGATGACCACCGGCACGGAGTTGCTGGCGGCGGCGAAGCCGGCGCCGCTCGGACGCACCCGCCAGCCGGCGTGTTCGATCGAGGACAGCACGCGCGGTTCGCGATAGAAGAGCGGCCAGGAACTGGCGTCGGCGCCGCCGTTCGGAGCCGGGGATTCGGATTCGGGGTTCTGCGTGTTCATGCTTTTTCCATTCGTTGCGTGATCGGATGCCGGCGGGACGATTTGCGGTTCAGGCGGGGGGATCGAACCGGCCGCGCATGGCGTACAGGATCTGCTTCCCCTCGATGAAGGAATCGACGCACTCGCTGATGTCCTCCGGCGTCTGCCCAGATTGCCGCAGAACCATTTCAACCATATGCCGGCGGATCTCCGAATCGTGCTGCTCGCCCCAGACCTTGATTGGCAGGTAGAACCCGAGCGGCACCTTGCCCCGGGTGACCAGGACCGGGCCGTCTGCCACCAGCACGACTTCGGCGAACTTGTCGGTGAATTTCCTCAGCGAGATGAAACGTTCTTTCACGGTTGCACTTCTTGTTGCGGGGATCCGGGCAACGCCCTTCCCTTCCTGCGGATACGCGGCCACCGCAGGGGGGCCGCGGCGTACGGCCTCAAAACCCGGCGTTGACCTCCAGCTGGAACACGTCGATGGACAGCGGCGGGCCGAACACCTCCTTGGCCGCCATCCAGCGGCCGGTGAGCCAGACGTTGCGGTCGAAGGCATACGAGGCGCCCAGGGTGTAGCCGCGCGCATTGGTGCCGCCCAGGTGGAAGTTGGAGTCGTTGAACCCGTCGGGCAGCGCGTCCGGGTCGATGTGCTTGTAGCCCAGCCACAGGTTCCAGTCCCCGGCCTGGCGCAAGGCCAGGTCCCCGAAGGTGGCCTGGAACAGCCAGGCGGTGTCGCCGCTGCGGATGTCCGCGGCGGTGGGGGCCGCGCCGGCCGGGGTGGCCAGGTTGGTGACGATGCCGCCGTGGGCGCGGGTCCACAGGGCCTGCGGGTCGTAGGCGGTGTTCTTCAGCCAGTGGCCTTCCAGGCGCAGGCGGGTGTCGGCCAGGGCCGGGGTTTCCCAGCTCAGGTTCACGTCCACCAGCTTGAAGCTGGCGGCCAGGCCCACGTACTGCGGCAGCGGGGTGTTGGCCGGGTCCAGCGGGTCCAGGGCCAGGTTGCGCAGGAGCATGAGGGTGTTGCCCTTCTGCATGAAGGCCGGGCGGGTGCCGTCGGTGCTGCAGACCTGGGCGCCGGCATACAGCGCGCAGGGGGCCGAGTACTCGCCGGAGATGTTGCGGAACTGGTAGTAGGCCAGGGCCGCGCGCAGGCGCTGGTCGTCCCCGAAGCGCCAGTTGGCCCCCACCTGCAGGCCGTTGAGCCACTTGTCGCGGCTGGCCTGCTTGTCCTGACTGGTGGCCGGGAAGTTGTCGGCCGAGTACTCCAGCGGGCTCAGGCCCAGGGTGGCGAACAGGTCCAGCCCTTCGCCCGCGGCCCGTTCGTACTTGACCGCCACGCCGTCGAAGTTCAGGTCATTGGAGAACAGGATGTCGGTGGAGCGGTACGGGTTGGCGAAGCGTCCGCCGGTCAGTTCCAGGCCCGGCAGCGGTGTCCAGGCCAGCCAGGCCTGGTCCAGCCAGGCGTCCTTCTTGGCCAGTCCGCCGCCCAGGGTCTGGGTGGTGGAGACCGGGCTGGTGTCGTTGCCGGTGGCCAGGCGCACGCCGGCGCGGGTGTGTTGGCCCAGTTGCGCCAGCACGCCCAGGCGGGCGCGGATGCGCCAGGAGTTGTTGCGGTCCTGGCGGGTGTTGCGCAGCGGCGGCAGGTCCAGGTGGGTGTTGGGGTTGATGTCGTAGCCGGCCCCGGCGTTGATGCGGGCCCAGTCGGTCTCGATGGGGCTGTTGCGTTCGGAGAACAGGCGCGACTCGTTGCGCACGCGCACGTCCCCGGTCACCTGCACCCGCTGGGTCCACTCGGGCACCGCGTCCGGGGCGGCCCAGCGTTCGGCCTGGGCCTGGGCCAGCACGTCGGCCTTGACCTCCTCGCGCAGGCCCTGGCGCACGGACTCGGACAGGTAGGGCACGCGCACGTCGCCCGGTTCCAGCGCCGGGCCGGCGGCGGTGGCCGGGCGGGCGGCGGCTTCGCGGCGGGCCTCGTCCAGCAGTGCCTGGCCCACCTCCGGGGTGAGGGCGCCGCTGTCGATGAGGCCGCGGATGAGCTTGACCAGGGTGCTGTCGGGGGCCGGGGCGTCCTGGGCCCGGGCGGCGGTGGACAGGGCCAGGGCCAGGCCCAGGCCGGCGGCCAGGGCGGCCAGCGGGCGGGCGCTACGGAGGGGGGAACGGGTCATGGGGGGCTCGCAGAAAGTCATCAGGAAAAGAGGAAGAAAGGCGGACGGGCCGGCTCAGCCGGCCGGCCGGCGGCCCTGCACCAGCACCCGGGCCGGGAAGGCCAGCGAGGCCGGCGGGCGTTCGTCCAGGCGGCCCACGGCGCGGATGGCCGCCAGCACCGCCTGGTCGGCCTCGGGGTTGCCGCTGCCGCGCACCAGTTCGACCCGGCTCAGTTCGCCGCCGGGGTCGAGCCAGATGTTGAGGGTCAGCTGGAAGGCCAGCGGGCGCAGGCGCTCCTCGCGGGCCACGGCCTGCTGCAGCACGTAGCCCAGGTAGCGGCCATAGGCGGCGTTGCCCGCGCCGCCCGCGCCCGCGCCGCTCATGCCGCCGCCGCTGCCGGACTGGATGCCGAAGTTGTCGCTGCCGGCCTGGGCGTCGGCGTTCATGGTCACCGGGTCGGCGGTGTCCGGGGTGGGGGCTTCCTCGGTGGGCTTGGGCACGTCCTCCAGCGGTTCGGGCTCGGGCATGACCTCTTCGGGTTCCACGTCCGGTTCGGGCGTGGGTTCCGGTTCCGGCGGCGGCGGCGGGGGTGGCGGCAGGGCCAGCAGCGGCACCGGGGCGACCGGCCGCTTGCTGCTGGCCGGGCCCTGGAACAGCAGCCACCCGACCGTCAGGGCCAGCAGCGCCAGCAGGCCCAGCACGCCGGCGGCCACCGGCCAGCGCCGCGCGCGGGCCGGCGGGGGGGACGGGGGCAGGCTCATGCGCTCACCCCGGCACCTTGCCGGTGACCAGGCCGACCTGGGTCAGTTCCAGCTTGCGCAGCAGGTCCAGCACCTCCACCACCCGCGCGTACTGCACCTGCGCGTCTCCGCGCACGATGACCGGCAGGTCCGGGTTGACCGCCTGCTCGGTGCGCAGGCGCTCTTCCAGTTCGGCCAGGCTCACCGGGTAGGCGTCCAGGAAAACCTGCCCGGCGTTGTCCACCGTGATGGCCTTGGTCTGCGGCTTCTCCAGCGCCACCGAGGCGCTGGCCTTGGGCAGGTTCACTTCAATGCCGGGGATGGTGGCGTTGCTGGTCAGAATGAAAATGACCAGCACCACCAGCAGCACGTCCACGAACGGGGTGACGTTGATGCCCTTCTCGCGCTTCTTGACGCCGAATCTCTTGGCGGCCATGGCGCGCTCCTCAGGCCCGCACCGAGTGCAGCACCGGCGGCGCGGCGCCGGCGGCGTCGAACTCTTCGGCCAGGCGGGCGCTGAACTCGTCCACGAACACCGCCATGTCCGCGGCGATGGCCTCGGCGCGGGCGGCCAGCCAGTTGTAGCCAAACAGCGCCGGGATGGCCACGCCCAGGCCGGCGGCCGTGCACAGCAGCGCCGCGGCCATGCCCGGGGCCACCGAGTTGATGTCCACCGCCCCGGCCATGGCCGCCACGGCGAACACCAGCATGATGCCGATGACGGTGCCGAACAGGCCCACGTAGGGCGCCCCTTCAATGGTGGTGGAGAGCCAGTTCATGCGCCGGCCCATGCGTTCGGTCTCGCGGATGAGTTCGGCGTCCATGGCCGCGCGGATGGCCGCCAGCGCGGCCGCGCTCAGGCCGTGGGCGTGGGCCTGGCGGCCCTTGAGTTCGGCCATGGCGATGGCGTACAGCCGCCACAGGGAGGAGGCCTGGCACACGTCCTGGCCCAGGGCGCCGGTGCCGGCGCGTTCCTGCAGGGCGGCGGCCGGCTGGCCGGCGACCTGCTGGTACTGGGCCGAGAAGGCCGCGTTGGCCCGGGTCACGGCCCCGAAATAGCGGCCCTTGGTCAGCATGAGGGCCCAGGACAGCAGCAGCATGGCGGTCAGGATGGCCACCACCACCCAGGCATCGACCGGCATGGCCTTCAGGATGAACCCGAAATGGCTCACCCCGGCGTTCTGTTCGTCTTCCCCGAAGGCGGTCAGGCGCGAGGCCGCCCCCTGCGAGAGCGCCTCGGCCCGCAGCAGGCCGGCCGGGCGCGCGACCTTGGACAGGCGCACCTCGTCCAGGGCCCCGGCGAAGGGCTGGGCGGCCGGCACCGGGGCGCTGGCTTCGGCGGCCAGCGGGTCGGCGCCCAGCCGCGCCGGGCCGGCCAGCGCCGGCAGCGGACTGGCCAGCCGCGCCGCTTCGCGCCCGCCCACATACAGCACCACCCCGCCGGCATCGGCGGTGAAGGCCAGGTGGCTCCACTGCCCGGCCGTCAGCGCCGGCACCGGCGCGCTGCGCGCCTGGTCCACCTGCACGAACGGCACGCCGTTGTCCACGCCCAGCAGCAGCACGTGCTCGCCGTCGCGGCGCGCGTACACCGCCTGGGTCGGGCCCAGCTGCTCGGGCTTGACCCAGGCCGAGAACGTCAGGGAGCCGCCGGCCGGCACCGCCAGCGAGGCCGAGGCCGGCAACTGCAACGCCTCCCCGCGCTGCGCGCCGCGGCCGATGACCGCCGCGGCCAGCGGGGTGAACGCGCCGGTGGCGTGGTTGGCGTAGGCGGTGACGTCGCGGGCCTGGGTGTCCGGACCGGCGAAGTGGTACACCGCGGTGTAGTCCGGGTCGAACACCAGTTGCCCGTTGCCGGCGGCCGGGGCCTTCGGGTTGCCGTAATACATCCACAGGGTCTGCGCGCTGGCCGTCACCGCCGGCACGTCCACCCAGATGAGGGCCATGCCCAGGTCCGCGTCGTACAGCTCGACCTGGTGGTTGAGCACCGTGCGGCCGTCGGCGGCCAGGAAGCGCAGGTCCTTGCCGCCCTGGCCCACCCCGTCGAAAGCGAAATTGCCGGTGTGCAGGCGCACCAGCACCGGCATGCGCCCGACGCTGGCGCCCAGCCCGGCGCCCTGCGGACCGGCGTCCACGGTGATGGGCTTGCGGTACTTCCAGTCGGCCTGCCACCACGGGGCCGGGGCCTGGGCCCAGGCCAGCCCGGGCAGGAACAGGCCCAGGCACGTCAACAACAGAATGAGCACGCGTTGCATGTGAATCTCCAGAAAAGAAAGACGGGGGAAGGCGCTCAGTAGCTGGCGCCCACGCTGATGTGCAGGCGGTCGGCGCCGCGGGTGGTGGTGGGGCCGTCCAGCAGGCTGTGGCCGTAGTCCAGGCGCACGTTGAAATGCTCGGTCACCTGGAAACTGGTCCCGAACCCCAGCGCGGCCAGCGAGGCCTCGGCGGCCTGCTCGGGCAGCGGCTTGCGCAGCCCCAGCCAGGCCCCGTCCAGGTAGCCGTGGAAGCGCCAGTCGCGCAGGCCCCAGCGCGCCACCGGCGCGCTGCGCCACTCCAGGGTGAACATCGCCCCGTAGTCGCCGATGGCCTCGGCCGAGCGGTAGCCGCGGGTGGTGTACATGCCGCCGGCGGCGAACTGCTCGCCGGACACCAGCGGCTGGTCGGTCAGCTGCGCCGAGACCTTGGCGAACCACTGCGCCCCGCTGGCCAGGGTGAGGGTGTCGCTGACATCGGCCTTGAGCACGAAAAAGCTGGCATCGGCATAGGCCCGCTTCCAGTCGAACGCGTCCGCGCCGCTGCCGTAGCCCAGCAGGCTGCGCGCCCCGAACACCGCCTGCAGCCCCAGCGCGAACTGGTGCCGCTCGCCCTGCCGGAACCCGCTGTAGGCCAGGCTCACCGGCGCGTACTTCAGCGGCGCGAAGTCGGCCGCCATCCCGGTCAGGGCCACCGCCTCGTCCATGTCCTTGAAGTCCACCCCCACCGCGACCTGGTGCCACCAGGGCCCGCTCACCGGCAGGGTGCGGCTGAACTTGACCCCCAGCGCGTGGCCCTTGCCGGTGACCTGGGTCTGCCCGCTGGACACCACGTTGCTGTCGGAACGGTAGCCGGACACCTCCAGCGCCCCGTCCGGGCCGCCCAGCGGCAGCCGGTAGGACCCGGACCACACGCTGGCCTCGTCCCGGTCCTGCGGGGCGGCGAACCAGGTCAGCGAGGCGCTGTGCTCGCGCTGCCACAGGTTCTCGTGGCCCACCGTCAGAATGCTGCGGGTCGGGGTGGTGTCCACGCTGTGGTCGTTGTTGACCGTGGCGCTGACCCGCCACGGCGAGGCGTCCTCCACCTTCAGGTCCACGTCCATCGTCCCCTCGCCCGCCCCGGGCTTGACCAGCGGCACCACCTGCCGGCGCGCGGTGCGGTTGAGCGCGGCCAGTTCGGCCTGGGCGCGGGTGAAGTCCGGCACCTGGCCGGCCGCCAGCGCCGGCACCGCCGCGCGCAGCCGCGCCGGGTCGTGGTAACGCGCCCCCACCACCTGCACCGTCCCCACCCGGGTCTGGGTCACCTGCAGCAGCACCACCCCGCCGCTGACCTGCTGCCCGGGCAGGTCCACGTACACGGACTGGTAGCCGCGCTGCTGGTAGGCCGCCTGCAGCGCCGCGCGCGCGGCTTCCACGTCGGCCAGGGTCCGCCCCGGGCCCAGGTACGGGCTCACCGCCTGCTCGATGGCCCGCGCCTCCAGCACCGTGTTGCCCCGCACCCGGTACTCCTGGATGTTCACCCGCGCCACCGGCGCGCTCGCCCCCGCTCCCGGCTCGCCGGCCTGCGCCTGCGC
>NZ_JBYMTH010000009.1:0-199748 GCF_057773065.1 Pseudoxanthomonas sp. 134C1 | reverse complement strand
GTGGATGACGATTCCAACATCGCCTCGCGAAAAGAAGTAGACAGGCAGGCGGAAGAACCGGCGCTCCTCGAAGCCAATCTGCTTTCCTTTGGCGTTGTAGATGGCGGGCGGCACGGGGGAGTCGTATTCCGCCAGGTCCTCCCGCTCCACGAAGCCCTTCTTCTTCAGTTCCGCCACGTAGGCCGGGTAGTCCAGGCCGCACACCGGCGCCATGTCGGCGCGGTCGTCGTTGTGGTCCCAGCCCGCGGGCCGGTTGATGAACCGGTAGATGACATTTCTTTTCTTGGGGCGTACCGGGTCGTCGTAAAGGGAAAAGCCGTAGTACCAGCCGGACGCCGGCAGGTGCATCGTGAAAAAGGGGCCGGGTGCCTCCGGCAGGCGTGTCAACGGCAGTCGCATGACCGCGTGCAGGTGGTCGAGCGTGAGTTCGTCAAACGACGTCAGGCTGTCGGCCAGGGCCAGGAAGCGCCGCCCGATTTCCTCCGGAGTCAGTTCCGGGAATTCGTCCAGCGTGTGAGGGCGATAGGCCGCGGCGGCGGGTTCCTGGGCCGGCGGCGTCGGTGAGGCGGCAGGTGTCTGCGCACAGGTGGCGGACGCGACGACGAGCGCGAGCGCCGGCAGGCGACGGATTCTGCTGGTGAGGGCGCGTTGGTCTGGCGCTTGTTTCGTGGACATCCCGGTTCCCATGCCAGCTCCGTTGGTGTTGCGGTGCCGGCCACGATGAACAAGGCACCGGGCCATGGGCTATAGGAATCGTCCTAGCAGGGCGTGGACAGCAGCGTATGCAGCACTGCTTGGCTTGAAACGAGGCTGACGCCAAACATCAGCCGTTGGCTGCGCCGCCTGCTCCGACGTGACGCCGGGTTGCCCAGTGAATTGAGCAATCGCGGCTTGCAATCGAGGGTTGGGGTGGGCCATGGCTCAGTACATTCTCCCGATGCTGATACTCTCTACGCAGGCGTGATACAGCTTCGCCTCCGGGGCATCGGCTTCGCGCCGTCTGTGGATGACGATTCCAACATCGCCTCGCGAAAAGAAGTAGACAGGCAGGCGGAAGAACCGGCGCTCCTCGAAGCCAATCTGCTTTCCTTTGGCGTTGTAGATGGCGGGCGGCACGGGGGAGTCGTATTCCGCCAGGTCCTCCCGCTCCACGAAGCCCTTCTTCTTCAGTTCCGCCACGTAGGCCGGGTAGTCCAGGCCGCACACCGGCGCCATGTCGGCGCGGTCGTCGTTGTGGTCCCAGCCCGCGGGCCGGTTGATGAACCGGTAGATGACATTTCTTTTCTTGGGGCGTACCGGGTCGTCGTAAAGGGAAAAGCCGTAGTACCAGCCGGACGCCGGCAGGTGCATCGTGAAAAAGGGGCCGGGTGCCTCCGGCAGGCGTGTCAACGGCAGTCGCATGACCGCGTGCAGGTGGTCGAGCGTGAGTTCGTCAAACGACGTCAGGCTGTCGGCCAGGGCCAGGAAGCGCCGCCCGATTTCCTCCGGAGTCAGTTCCGGGAATTCGTCCAGCGTGTGAGGGCGATAGGCCGCGGCGGCGGGTTCCTGGGCCGGCGGCGTCGGTGAGGCGGCAGGTGTCTGCGCACAGGTGGCGGACGCGACGACGAGCGCGAGCGCCGGCAGGCGACGGATTCTGCTGGTGAGGGCGCGTTGGTCTGGCGCTTGTTTCGTGGACATCCCGGTTCCCATGCCAGCTCCGTTGGTGTTGCGGTGCCGGCCACGATGAACAAGGCACCGGGCCATGGGCTATAGGAATCGTCCTAGCAGGGCGTGGCCCGGCAGCGCGTGCGGGCGTGGTGACGTTCTGGTGGCGGCCACAGGTCTTGAAAAGCGGACCGAATGCCTGAATCGCACTGGCTACAAGCCAGGAGTGAAGGGGTTAGGCGCGCGACACCGTTGTGTCACGCGCCCTGGCCTGGTTGGCTCAGCCCAGCGAGGCGAGCCACTCGTCGTCGGAGCCCTCGTTGACGCCTTCGAACAGCGGCGTGGAGAAGTAGCGTTCGCCGGTGTCGGGCAGCACCGCCAGGATGACCGAACCTTCGCTGGCCTTCTCCGCCACCTGCAGCGCGGCGGCGACGGTGGCGCCGGCGGAGATGCCGACGAAGATGCCTTCCTCGGCGGCCAGCCGGCGCGAGGTGGCGATGGCGGTCACGTCGTCCACGGTCAGCAGATCGTCGAACACTTCGCGGTTCAGTACTTCCGGCACGAAGTCGGGCGTCCAGCCCTGGATCTTGTGCGGCGCCCATTCCTTGCCCTGCAACAACGACGCGCCGGCTGGTTCGGAGGCGGTGATGCGCACTTCCGGCCGCGCCACGCGCAGCACTTCGCCCACGCCGGTGAGGGTGCCGCCGGTGCCCCAGCCGGTGACGAAATGATCCAGCCGGCGGCCGGCGAAGTCGCGCAGGATTTCCGCCGCGGTGGTCTGGCGGTGATAGGCGGGATTGGCCGGATTGGCGAACTGGCGGGCCAGGAACCAGCCATGCTTCTTCGCCAGTTCCTCGGCCCGGCGCACCATGCCGCTGCCGCGTTCGGCGGCGGGGGTCAGGATGACCTTGGCACCGTACGCGCGCATCAGTTTGCGGCGCTCGATGGAGAAGGTCTCGGCCATGGTGGCGACGAACTTGTAGCCACGCGCGGCGGCGACCATCGCCAGCGCCACGCCGGTGTTGCCGGAAGTGGCCTCGACAATCGTGTCGCCCGGCTTGAGCAGGCCCTTGGCCTCGGCATCCAGGACGATGGCGAGGGCGAGGCGATCCTTCACCGAGCCGCCGGGATTGAACGATTCCACCTTGGCGTACAACTCGACGTGCGGGGGCGCCACGCGATGAAGCTTGACCACCGGCGTGCGGCCGATGGTGTCCAGGATGCTGTCGTAGATGGGCATGAAGGGATCTCCGGAAGGGGAATGTCAGGCGGCGTGCGGAAGTTTGGGGACCGGCAGGTAATCGGAGCGTGGTGGCGCGGCCAGCGGCGGCGCCCCGAACCAGTGCAGGGTGCCCGCCAGGCCGGCGACCTCGCCGAGCACGAGCAGGGCGGGCGACCGCACCTGGTGGCGGCGGGCGGTCTCCGCCAGCCCGTCCAGGCGGCCGGTGATCACGCGCTGTTCGGCGCGCGACCCATTCTCGATCAACGCGAACGGCGTCGAGGCCGGACACCCTTCGGCGGAAAGCCGGGCCTGCACCGTCTCCAGTCCGGCCACCCCCATGTAGAACGCCAGGGTCTGCCGGCCGCGCGCCAGCGCCGCCCATTCCAGGGTGTCCAGCGAATCCTTGCAGTGCGCGGTCACCAGCCGCACCGACTGGGCGTGGTCGCGGTGGGTCAGGGGAATCCCGGCATAGGCGGCGCAGGCCACCGCCGCGGTGATGCCGGGGACGACCTCGTAGGGAACGCCGTGCGTGCGCAGGAACTCCAGTTCCTCGCCGCCGCGGCCGAACACGAACGGATCGCCGCCTTTCAGGCGTACCACCCGGCGGCCGGCGCGCGCATGCTCCAGCATCAATGCGTGGATGCTTTCCTGGCGCACGCTGTGGCCCTGCGCGGACTTGCCGACCTCGACGCGCAGCGCGTCGCGGCGTGCCAGTCGCAGGATTGCGTCGCTGACCAGGCGGTCGTGCAGGATGACGTCGGCTTCGTTGAGCGCGCGCAGGCCGTTGAGGGTCAGCAGGCCCGGATCGCCGGGACCCGCGCCGACCAGGACCACCGATCCCGGGGATGAGGCGACCGGGCCATCGAGCGTGTCGGCCAGCAGGCGTTCGGCCTGCTCCGGCTGTCGCTGTCGCAGCAGGCGCGGCAGCGGACCGGCCAGCAGTTGTTCGAAGAACCGGCGGCGCGCGCCCGGTTCCGGGAAGCGCGCTCGGATGCGCCTGCGCTCGCGGGCCAGCAGCGCGGTCAGGGCACCCCAGGAATCGTCCAGCCAGGTTTCCAGTTGCCGGCGCAGGTGGCGCGCGACCATCGGCGCGCCACCGCCACTGGAGACGGCGATCTGCAGTTCGCCGCGCTGGACGACGGCCGGTACGTGGAAGCTCGACAGGACCGCGTCGTCGACCACGTTGGCGAGCACCCGGCGGCGGCCGGCGGCATCGGCGACGGCGCGGTTGACGGCCGCGTCGTCGGTGGCGGCGATGACCAGCCAGACGCCGTCGAGCGCGCCGGCGCGGAAGGTGCCGGGCTCCCAGCCGATCCGGCCGGCATCGGCCAGCGCCTGCAAGGCGGGGGTCAGGGTGGGGGCCTGGAGGTGGATGCGGGCGCCGGCTTCGCGCAGCGCCTGCACTTTGCGCTCGGCGACGACGCCACCGCCCACCACCAGCACAGGGCGGTCATGCAGATCGGCGAAGAGGGGAAACAGGGCGGCCACGGCGGAGCGGTCGATTCAAGGCTCATGACCGTAGCGTTCGCGCGCCGGCACAAGGAAATAACTTGCACCGGATCGGACATGCCTTGCGGTTATAAGCCGCCGGCGTTACGGTCCGGGAAAATCCTCTACAGTCCTCGCTCCCCCTGCACCGCCCGCCGAGGCGGTCCCGAGACGGATTCCGATGACGCTGACCCAACTGCGCTACCTGGTGGCGATCGCCGACGCCGACCTCAACATCACGCTGGCGGCCGTCCGCGTGCATGCCACCCAGCCGGGTCTGTCCAAGCAGCTCAAGCAACTGGAGGACGAGCTGGGTTTCCTGCTGTTCGTGCGCAAGGGCCGCAGCCTGGAATCGGTGACGCCGGCGGGCGAGGAAGTGATCGAGCGCGCGCGCGCGGTGCTGTCCGAGGCCAACAACATCCGCACCTACGCCGCCAACCAGCGCCGCGAGAGCCAGGGCCAGCTGATCCTGGCCACCACGCACACCCAGGCCCGCTTCGTGCTGCCGCCGGCCATCGCCCGGATCAAGCGGGCGTACCCGCAGGTCAGCGTGCACCTGCAGCACGCCGCCGAAAGCACCGCGCTGGACCTGCTGAGCCAGGGTGACGCCGACATCGCGGTGATCAGCACCGCCGGCGACGAACCGCAGGGCGGCATCGCGGTGCCGCTCTACCGTTGGCGCCGGCTGGTGCTCGTGCCGCGCGGCCACGCGCTGGATCGTGATGGCGCCGCGCCGAGCATCCGCGAACTGGTCGATCTTCCGCTGGTCAGCTACGACTCCTCGACCCGCCCGGGCTCCTCGCTGCAGCGCGCGTTCGCCAGCGTGGGACTGGAGCCGACCATCGCGGTGACCGCGCTGGACGCGGATCTGATCAAGACCTACGTGCGCGCCGGGCTGGGCGTGGGGCTGCTGGCGGAAATGGCTGTGGGCAGCACCGACACCGATCTGCGCTCCTGGCCGGCGCCGGCGGAGATCAAGGAGTGCGTGGCCTGGGCGGTGCTGCCGCGTGAACGCGTGCTGCGCGACTACGCCCTGGAGCTGGTGCATGCGTTGGCCCCGCAGGTGGATCGCCGGGATCTGCGCCGGGTGCTGGACGGCAACCAGGTCGCCGACTGGCCGACGCCGCCGACCTGGGAATCGCTGACCCAGACCATCACCCTCTGACGGGGAGGGACTTCCGGCGCCGGTGGCGGAATCGCATACTCCCGCACTGATTCGAAAAGGACATCGACATGCGCATCGCGACCCTCCTGGCGTTGGGCCTGGCCGCCTGCCTGCCCGCGCGTCCGGGCCTCTCCGCCGAACCGGCCGCCGGCCAGGTGACGTTGCCCGCGCCGGAGGAACTCAAGCGGATCATCCGCGAACGGGATCTCGCCTTGTTCGCGATCACCTTCGAGACCTGTGACATCGAAGCGTTGAAGCCGATGCTGGCGGATGACATGGAGTTCTACCACGACAAAGGCGGCGTGGTGGCACGGTCGGCCGCCGACTTCATCGCGGTCATCGAAAAGAATTGCGCGGCCTGGAAGGCACCGGATGCCTGGCGTTCGCGCCGCGAACTGATCGAATCCTCGTTGCAGGTTGATCCGATTCCCGGCTACGGCGCGATGGAGATCGGCGAGCACCGGTTCCATGAACGCAAGGGCGATGGCCCGGAGAAGGCTGTCGGAATCGCGGGTTTCAGCCAGGTGTGGAAACTCGAGGACGGGCAGTGGAAGGTTTCGCGCGTGCTCAGTTACGGCCATCGCCCCTTGCCATGAGGCTCCGCCGATGAAGATGGTTTCCCGGATGGTGCTGCGCATGTATGCCCCGGCCGTGCTGATCGCCGTGGGCGGTTTTGTCGTGGCCGAGACGGTGACACGCACCCAGGCCAGTTTCAGCGGCTTCAGCAGCGCGCGCATGGCGTCGCTGTCGTTCCTCGCGGCCATCCTGCTGGGAACCGCGTGGGCGCTGCATTCCAGCTGGCGGCTTTATCGCTGGGCGCTGGGACGCGAGCGCCGCTGCGGCTGTGGCGGCCTGATGTCGCGGCCCCGACTGGGCCGGCATGGCGAGATCTACCGCAAGTGCATCGGCTGTGGCGGCAAGACCGTGATCCGCCACGCCCACTGAGGCGCCGGTGACGCCGGCAACCTAGTTCAGGCAGGTGGCGGCGTCGGGTTCGCGATCGCGGTCCACGCAGGGACGCGCGCCGCGCGGCAGGCCGTCGATGCGTCGTTCGCCGCCGACCTCCAGCACGAAAGCCTGCAGCCGGCCTGGTGGACACGCGCCGCCCGACGCGCAGGTCTCGGGTGCGACGATGACGTAGTGGCACTTGCCGGTGGCGCTGGCCAGGCAGCGGAAGCGGCCTTCGCCGGCGCGGATGACGCTGCGGCTGTGGATCAAATCGGCGCCATTGGCCTCGCTGCGGACCACGGAGGTCACGGACGGCTTTTCCTGGCAGCCGACCAGGCCGAGCAGGAAGGACACGGCGGTGGCGATGATGCGCATGGCGGACCTCGAAGAGGGGATGTGTCGCGGTGATGTGGCGGCGGTGTTCACATGCCGCGGAACAGGGACATGAAGGGCTGGCTGACCAGCAGGGTTTCCGGGCGGTTGCGCAGCTTGAGCACGCCGCGGCCGGCATCGTCGCGGGTGATCGAGGCGACCGCCTTGAGATTGACGATGGTGGAGCGGTGGATCTGCTTGAAGATCCGCGCATCCAGCGCATCCAGCAGTTCGCGCAGCGGTGTGCGCAGCAGCGCCTCGCCTTCCGCGGTCATCACCACCGTGTACTTGTTGTCGGCACGGAAGTAAGCGACGTCGTCGATCAGGATCAATCGGGTTTCCTTGCCGGTGCTGGCGGTGATCCAGACCAGCGGCGGTTTGTCGTCGGTCGGCGCGCGGCTGCCGATCTGCCGGAGCAGGGCGGCCAGCGTGGCTGCGTCGGGATGATGGCCGCTGCGCTGCTGCAGGCGCTGGACGGTGGTGGCCAGGCGTTCGCGGGTGATCGGCTTGAGCAGGTAGTCGACCGCGCCTTGATCGAAGGCGTCGATCGCGTACTGGTCGTAGGCGGTGACGAACACGATCTGGGTGGCCGGACTGGCCTCGGCCATGGCGGTGGCGACCTCGATGCCGGTCAGGCCCGGCATGCGGATGTCCAGGAAGGCGATGTCGGGCTGATGCTCGGCGATGGCTTCCAGCGCCGAGGCGCCGTCCTCGCATTCGGCGACCAGTTCCAGCTGTGGCCAGGTGTCGCGCAGCAGCGAGGCCAGCGCGGTGCGCAGCAGTTCCTCGTCTTCGGCGATGACGGCCTTAGCCACGGGACACCCCCGCCGGCATCGGCAGGTTGAGGGTCGCGGCCACGCCCTGCGGGAAGTTGGAGATGATTGCGAACGAAGCGTGGTTGCCGTAGGTCAGGTGCAGGCGTTCGCGCAGATTCTTCAGGCCGATGCCGGTGCCGCCGGTCTGGCTGCCGAAACCCTGGCCGTCGTCGGCGACGGTGATCGCCACCCGGCCTTCCTGTTCGCGGGCGATGACCCAGATTGTGCCGCCGCCCGGCTTGGGCTCCAGGCCGTGCTTGATGGCGTTCTCGACCAGGGTCTGCAGCATCATCGAGGGCATCGCCACTTCGCGCAGGCTTTCGGGAATCTCCACCTGGGTGTTGAGGCGGTTGCCCATGCGGATCTTCAGGATCTCCAGATAGGCTTCGGCGCGTTCGGTTTCCTCGCCCAGCGTGGACATCGCGTTTTCGGCGCGGGGCAGGGATCGCCGCAGGTACTGGATCAGGTGGCCGAGCATCAGATCGGCGCGCGCCGGGTCGGTGCGGGTCAGCACCTGCGCGCTGGCCAGGGTGTTGTAGAGGAAGTGCGGTTCGACCTGGGCCTGCAGCAGGTTGAGCTTGGCCACCGTCAGTTCCTTCTCGGTGACGGTCTGCGCGGTGTCGGCCTTTTCCTCGCGCCGGCGCTCGCCGATCCGGCGCGCGATGGCGCGGACGATGGCTTCCGCGTTCTCCAGGTTGGTGCCGTTGTCGACTTTCAGCAGATCGCTCCAGGCGCTGGCCTCCGGTTCGCACAGCAGCGAAATGCTGCAGCTGCCGGCGCCGGGGGTGACCGTGGCCAGGATCTGGTTGCGCTTGGTGCTGAACCAGTTGAACACGTTGTAGCGCGAGGGCCGATCATTGCCGTAGGGATCGATGCGCTTGAGCTTCGCTTTCACCTGCAGGCTGTCGCGGGCGCTTTCCACTTCCTCCACCCGCGGCAGTTCGCGCACTGCCGACTCGACCAGCAGGAAGGCCTCGTCGGCTTCCAGCGGGATTTCGATCCGCCGGTGCTGGCGGTTGGACAGGGTGTCGTGATCCAGCCGGCCGGCGACCAGGCTGACCCGGCGCAGGTGGGAGAAGGTACTGATGACCACCGACAACGCGACCAGCAGCGCCAGCAGGGTGAACACCGGTCCCGGCGCGTTATCGCTGCCGGTGATGACGTTGAAGGTGCCCGCCCAGATCAGGCCGGCGAGCATCAGCACGCCGGTCCAGGCGGCGAAGATGCGGATGATGAAGAAGAGGCTGGCGAACACGGCGGATCCGTCGGTGTTGGATTGCCGCGGAGCATAGCCGGCCCGCGCCGGACGGGAAGGGGGCGGGCGACGAAAGCCGGATTCGGGGGATGAAGGCGGGTCGGCGCGGGGCGGGCCCGGTCAGGGGGCGACACCGGCGACGGCCGCCGCGCCGATCCCTGCCATCGGCGCTTGCGGCGCGCGGCCGGAGTCGCCGGTCAGACGTCCAGGTGCAGACCGCACTCGCGCTTGAGCCCGAAAAAGCGCGTGTCCTCCTCGCGCATGCCGGGCTCCCAGCGACTGGTGGTGTGGAAATCGCCGATCGACACGTAACCCTGTTCCCACAGCGGGTGATAGGGCAGATCGTGCTGCTTGAGGTATTGCCACACGTCGCGATCGGTCCAGTCGGCGATCGGGTTGACCTTCAGCCGCGCGCCGCGCCATTCGACGACGGGCGCGTGGGCGCGGCTGCTGGCCTGGCTGCGGCGCAGGCCGGTGAACCAGGTCCCGACGTCCAGTTCGGCGAGCGCGCGCCGCATCGGTTCGACCTTGCGCAGATTGTTGTACTGCTCGATGCCGACCAGGCCCTGTTCCCACAGGCGGCCGTGGCGCGCTTCCATCCAGGCGCGGCTGACCAGTGGACGGAACACCTTGAGGTTGAGCTTGAGCCGCTCGGTCAGTTCATCGGCGAAGCGGTAGGTCTCCGGGAACAGATAGCCGGTATCGATCAGGATGACTGGCAGGTCCGGCTGCTGGCGGGTCAGCATGTGCAGCAGCACGGCGGCCTGCGCGCCGAAGCTGGAGGACATCGCCGCCTGCGCCGGGCCGTTGGCCAGCGCCCAGCGCACCCGCGCTTCGGCCGGTTGCGCTTCCAGGCGCGTGTTGAGGGTGGCGATGTCCTCGGTGGACTCGGGCAGCGGTGCGGTTTGCGGCGCGCTCATGCGTGCAGTTCCAGGGCAATCTGTCGATGGGTGGGATAGGGCGGCAGGGCGATCGCGCCGCTGCGATGCAGGAAGTCGCCGAAGCCTTCGTCCGCCTCGCGCTCCCGCGCATAGCGGGCCAGCAGGGGATCCAGCGCCTCCAGGATTTCCGGCTCGGTGATGTTTTCGCGATAGAGGGTGTTGAGGCGCTGGCCGCGATGGTCCGCGCCCAGCATCAGGTTGTAGCGGCCCGGCGCCTTGCCGACCAGCGCGATCTCGCCCAGATAGGGACGCGAGCAGCCATTGGGGCAGCCGGAGATGCGCAGCAGGATCGGTGCGTCGCGCAGACCATGCTTGTCCAGCAGCGGTTCCAGGCGGGCGGTGAAATCGGGCAGGTAGCGCTCGGCCTCGGCCATCGCCAGACCGCAGGTGGGCAAGGCCACGCAGGCGACCGCGGCGCGCGCCAGCGCGGTGCCGGCGCGGCGGCCGTCATCCAGGCCGTGCGTGCGCACCAGCGCGTCGATGCGCTCGCGTTCGCCGGCCGGAACCCCGGCGATGACCAGATTCTGGTTGGGCGTGAGCCGGAACTCACCGCGGTGGATGCCGGCGATTTCGCGCAGGCCGGTCAGGTGGGTGGCCTGCGCGGTGTCGGCGATGCGTCCGGCGAAGAAGTGCAGGGTCAGGTGCCAGCGGCCATCCTCGCCCTCGACCCAGCCGTAGCGATCGCCGTTGTGATCGAAGTGCCACGCGCGCGCGGGTGCGAACGCGTAACCGGAGCGGGACTCGATCTGGCCGACGATCGCATCCAGGCCGTGATCATCGATGGTGTACTTGAAGCGGGCACGCTTGCGCTGTTCGCGGTTGCCGAAATCGCGCTGGGTGGTGACCACCGCGGTCGCCACGTCCAGCAGTTTTTCCGGAGGCAGGAAGCCGACCACGTTGCCGATGCGCGGATACGTCGCGGCGTCGCCGTGGGTCGCGCCCATGCCGCCGCCGATCACCAGATTGAAGCCGGCGAGCTCGCCGTCCTCCAGGATGGCGATGAAGCCCAGGTCGTTGGCGAACACGTCCACGTCGTTGAGCGGCGGAACCGCGAAACCGATCTTGAACTTGCGAGGCAGGTAGGTGGCGCCGTAGACCGGTTCCTCCTCCTCGCCGCTGCCGGCCACGCGTTCCTCGTCGAGCCAGATTTCGTAGTACGCGCGGGTATTGGGCAGCAGGTGCTCGGACAACCGCGCGGCCCAGGCCTGCACCTGCGCATGCGCCTTCGACAGCAGCGGATTGGCCGCGACCAGCACGTTGCGGTTGACGTCGCCGCAGGCGGCCAGGGTGTCGATCAGCGCCGCGTTGATCGCCTGCATGGTCGCCTTCAACTCGCGCTTGATCACGCCATGGAACTGGAACGCCTGGCGGGTGGTGACCCGCAGCGAGTGGTTGGCGTAACGGGTGGCGACCGCATCGAGCTTCAACCACTGCTCCGGCGTGACCACGCCGCCGGGCGTGCGGGTGCGGATCATGAACTGATAGGCCGGCTCCAGCTTCTGCCGCCGCCGTTCGTCGCGCAGATCGCGGTCATCCTGCTGGTAGCTGCCGTGGTACTTGATCAGGGTCTGGTCCGACTCGCGCAGCGCGCCGGTCACCGGATCGGCCAGGCTGTCCAGCAGGCTGCCGCGCAGGCGCCGGCTCTGGGATTTGATGTCTTCTACGGAGTGGGACATGGGTGGAAATCGGGGATTGGGGATTCGGGATTGGGGATTTGCAAGAGCGCAGCGGGAGATCGGAGAAATGAGGAATGGAGCGGGCTTTTACGATTCCCCATTCCCGAATCCCCAATCCCGGCCGTCAATACACATCACGACAGTAGCGGCCTTCCGATTGCAGGCGGGCCAGGTACTCGGATGCGGTGTCGTCGTCGTGGCCGCCCTGGGCGCGGACGATGTCCAGCAGCGCGGCGTGCACGTCCTTGCCCATGCCGATGGCGCCGCAGACGTACAGGTGCGCGCCGCCTTCCAGCCAGGCGTAGACCTCGCGGGCATGTTCGCGCAGGCGGTGCTGCACGTAGATCTTGTCGGCCTGGTCGCGCGAGAACGCCAGATCCAGCCGGTGCAGCGAACCCCCGCGCAGGGCGTCCTGCCATTCGGATTGGTAGAGGAAATCCTGATTGAAGTGGCGAGCGCCGAAGAACAGCCAGTTGCGTCCGGCCGCGCCGGTCTCGGCGCGTTCCTGCACGAAGCCGCGGAACGGCGCGATACCGGTGCCGGGGCCGATCATCAGGATGTCGCGCGCGCCGTCGGCGGGAACCCGGAAGCGCTCGTTGGCTTCGATGTAGACCGGCACCGCGTCGCCTTCCGCGCGTCCGGCCAGGAACCCGCTGGCCGCGCCGCCATGCGGATGGCCGAAGGCCTCGTAGGCCAGCACATCGACGGTGAGGTGGACTTCCTCGCCAACCCGCTTGCGGCTGGAAGCGATGGAGTACAGCCGCGGCGCGAGCGGGCGCAGCGCGGCGACCAGTTCGTGGGCTTCCCAATGCGCCGGCCAGCGCCGCAGCACATCGACGATCTGATGGCTGCCCAGCAGGTCGCCGAGCGCCGGTTGCCGCGCCGGCGCCAGCAGCGCGTTGAGATCATCGGCGCGCGCCTGCGCGGCGTGTTCGGCGAGGAACGGACGCGAGAGCCGGGTCAGCTCGCGGCGGCTGGCGAGCCACTCGCGCAGCGGCAGGGCGCTGCCCTGGACCTCGACTTCGGTGTCGCCCGGCAGCGCGGTGGCGTGGAGAATCGATTCCACCAGCGCATCCGGATTGCGATGGCGGATGCCCAGCGCATCGCCTGGTTCGTAGTGCAGGCCGCTGCCCGCCAGCGAGAGTTCGAGGTGGCGCACGTCCTTGTCGCGTCCGCCATGCTGGCCGAACGCCGCGCCCTTGAAGTCGCGTCCACCGACGGTCTGGTTGAGCAGCAGTTCGGCCGCGAAAGGCTTTTCATGCGACCAGGGAGACGCCGCATGCGCCGGACGCAGCGGCGTGACCGTGGCCAATGGAGTATGGCTCTGCGGCTTGAGGTGTTCGCGGGCCTGGGCCAGCGCCTGGGTCCGCCACGGCGCGGCGATGGTGTCGATGTCCAGGTCGGCCAGGCCGGGATCGAACAGGCGCTGCGCGCCCAGTTCGGCCAGGCGGGCGTCCAGGCGGCGGGCGATGCCGCAGAAATCGGCATAGCTGGAATCGCCCAGGCCAAGCACCGCGAAACGCAGTTCGGGGAGCTTGGGCGCGCGCCGGCCCGCCAGGAATTCGACGAAACCGATGGCGTCGTCCGGCGGGTCGCCTTCGCCCTGGGTGCTGATCACCACGTACAGCAGGCGTTCGCTGGCGAGCTCCCGGGTCGGGTAGGCGTCGGCGCGCAGCAGGCGTACCGGCAGGCCGGCCGCTTCGACTTCCTGGGCGATCTTCTCGGCGGCGCGCCGGGCATTGCCGGTCTGGCTGCCGTAGACCACGGTCAGCCGTTGTCCGGACTGCGCCTGCCCGCCGGGCAGCACCGCCAGTTGGGGGGCGTGCTGGCCGTGGGCGAGCCCGGCGGTGTAGCCGGACAGCCACCACAGGGTCGGCGCATCCAATCCTTCCACCAGCCGCGCCAGCAGCACGCGACGCTCCTCGGCCAGGGGGCTGGGCGCCAGTGCGGAGGAGGAAGCGGTCATCGCGGGCAATCGCTTTGCGCAGGAGGGAATCCGATGTTAGGAATCCGTTGCGCCGCGCAGAAAGGACGGCTGGTTATGGGCTTATCGCCTCGGCTTATTTCCGGGGCCCCGATGGCCGTGGAATGCTCGTCGGCCCCGGAAGGCAGAGGCAGCGGCGGCAACTGGTACGCTTCGCATCGGCATCCCGTCACGTACCGCAGCCCGTTTTGATGAGCGCCGACCACCGCCTGTCCCACCTCGATCGCCTGGAAGCCGAGAGCATCCACATCCTCCGGGAGGTGGCCGCGGAGTTCCGCAATCCCGTGCTGCTGTATTCGGTGGGCAAGGACAGCTCGGTGCTGCTGCACCTGCTGCTCAAGGCGTTCGCGCCGGCCCGCCCGCCCATCCCGCTCCTGCACGTGGACACGCGCTGGAAGTTCCGGGAGATGATCGCGTTCCGGGATCGCCGTGTGGCCGAGACCGGTGTCGAATTGCGGGTGCACATCAATCCCGACGGCATCGCCCAGGGCATTGGCCCGATCAGCCATGGCGCGACCGTGCATACCGACGTGATGAAGACCCAGGGCCTGAAGCAGGCGCTGGATCAGCACGGCTTCGACGCGGCCATCGGCGGCGCCCGCCGCGACGAGGAGAAATCCCGCGCCAAGGAGCGCGTGTTCTCCTTCCGCAACGATCGCCACCGCTGGGATCCGAAGAACCAGCGACCCGAACTCTGGAACCTCTACAACGCCCGTATCCACAAGGGCGAGAGCGTGCGGGTGTTCCCGTTGTCCAACTGGACCGAACTGGACATCTGGCTGTACATCTACCGCGAGGGCATCCCGGTGGTGCCCTTGTACTTCGCCGCCGAGCGGCCGGTGGTGGAACGCGACGGCGCGCTGATCCTGGTGGACGACGAACGCCTGCCGCTGCGCGAGGGCGAACAGCCGCAATCGCGGCGGGTGCGCTTCCGCACCCTGGGCTGCTATCCGCTGACCGGCGCGATCGAGTCCGACGCCGATACCCTGGAAAAGATCATCGCCGAGATGCTGGTCACGACCTCATCCGAGCGGCAGGGCCGCGTGATCGATCACGAACCCGGCGCGTCGATGGAGAAGAAGAAGCTGGAGGGGTATTTCTGATGAAGCCGGGATTCGGGATGACCGGCCATCCGGCCGTTGAAAACCGGGATTCGGGATTGGGGAAAGCGGGAAGCGATCCGCTGGCGGAGGCGCCTGCTGTTGCGAATCCCGAATCCCGAATCCTCAATCCCGAACATACCAGCATCGCCGCCTATCTCCGCCAGCATGAAGCCAAGCCGCTGCTGCGCTTCATCACCTGCGGCAGCGTCGACGATGGCAAGAGCACCCTGATTGGCCGCCTGCTCCACGACAGCAAGCGCCTGTTCGACGACCAGCTCGCGGCGCTGGAAACAGACAGTCGCCGGCATGGCACCCGCGGGGGCGAGATCGACTACGCCCTGCTGCTGGACGGCCTGGCGGCCGAGCGCGAACAGGGCATCACCATCGACGTGGCCTACCGCTATTTCGACACCGAGCGGCGCAAGTTCATCGTCGCCGACTGCCCGGGCCACGAACAGTACACCCGCAACATGGCGACCGGCGCGTCCACCGCCGATGTGGCGGTGGTGCTGGTCGATGCGCGCAAGGGCGTGCTGACCCAGACCCGGCGGCACAGCTACATCGTCTCGCTGCTGGGCATCCGCCATGTGGTGCTGGCGGTCAACAAGATGGATCTGGTGGATTTCGATCCGGCCGTGTTCGAGGCCATCGCCAGCGAGTATCGCGCGCTGGCCACGCAGCTGGGCATCGCCGACGTGCTGTGCGTGCCGTTGTCGGCGCTGGAAGGCGACAACCTGATCGAGCGTTCGCCGCGCACACCCTGGTACGACGGCCCCAGTCTGTTGCGGCATCTGGAAACGGTGCGGTTGGACGATGCGGCGGGCACCGGTGGATTCCGGCTGCCGGTGCAATGGATCAACCGTCCGCATCAGAATTTCCGTGGCTTCGCCGGCACGATCGCCGCCGGCCGCGTGGCGACGGGAGACGCGGTGGTGGTGCTGCCGTCCGGCCGCCGCTCGCGGATTGCCCAGGTGCTCGGGCCGGATGGCGATGTCGCGCAGGCGGAGGCGGGCGAAGCGATCACCGTGACCCTGGCCGACGAGATCGACATCAGCCGCGGCGACGTCATCGCCGCCGCCGACGATCCGCCGCAGGTCGCCGATCAGTTCGCCGCGCACGTGCTGTGGATGGACGATGCCGCGCTGCTGCCGGGGCGTCCGTACTGGCTGAAGATCGGCGCACGCACCGTGGCCGCCTCGATCAGCGAGATCAAGCACCGGGTCGACGTCAACAGCCAGGAACACCTGGCGGCCAAGCGCCTGGAACTCAACGAGGTCGGCTACTGCAACCTCAGCCTGGACGAACCGATCGCCTTCGCCCCGTACGCGGAGAACCACAGTCTTGGTGGCTTCATCCTGATCGATCGGCAGAGCAACCACACGGTCGCGATGGGGACGCTGGACTTCGCGCTGCGTCGCGCCGGCAACGTGCACTGGCAGCACCTGGACGTGGACAAGGCGGCGCGCGCGCGCATCAAGGGCCAGCAACCGCGGGTGCTGTGGTTCACCGGCCTGTCGGGCGCCGGCAAGTCGACCGTCGCCAACCTGGTCGACAAGCGCCTGCACGCGCTGGGCTACCACAGCTTCCTGCTCGACGGCGACAACGTGCGCCATGGCCTCAACCGCGACCTCGGCTTCACCGCCGAGGATCGGGTGGAGAACATCCGTCGCGTGGCCGAGGTCGCCAGGCTGATGACCGATGCCGGGCTGATCGTGCTGGTCAGCTTCATCTCCCCGTTCAGGGCGGAACGGCAGATGGCGCGTGAACGATTCGGCGAGGACGAGTTCCTGGAGATCTTCGTCGACGTGCCGCTGGCGGTCGCCGAAGCGCGCGACGTCAAGGGCCTGTATCGCAAGGCGCGCGCCGGCCTGATCCCGAACTTCACCGGCATTGACTCGCCGTACGAAGCACCGGAACATCCGGACCTGCGGCTGGATGCCGGTGCCGAGAGCCCGGAGCAGTTGGCGCTGCGGGTACTCGAAAAACTGGGACTGGCCTAGCGATCCGGCGTTGTACAAGGGTCGTTAGTCATGGCCCTGTCAACGCCCTTGTGCGCTTTTTCGTTCATGGCGTGAAGGTAAACTTCACGTGATAACGATCATTACGGTACATGCATGCTGAGCCGAACCGGATTGCGGGCGACGCTGGCCGTCGCCGCGTCGATGTTCCTGTTGACCGCCTGCGGAGGAAAGTCCGCCGATGCGGGTGGAGGCAGGCAGGGCGGTGATCGGCCGGTGCCGGTGACCACCCAGGTGGTCCAGCCCTCGGCCTGGAGCGACACCCTGGAAGCGCTGGGCACCGCCAAGGCCCGCGAATCGGTCACCCTGACCGCCAAGGTCAGCGAGATCGTGCAGGACGTGCATTTCGAAAGCGGGCAGGACGCCAAGGCCGGACAGGTGCTGGTGACCCTGCGCGGGGACGCCGCCAAGGCGTCGCTGGAGCAGGCCGAGGCGACCTACGCCGAAGCCGACCGGCTGTACCGCCGGCAGAAGGAACTGGCCCAACAGCAACTGGTCGCCCGCTCGACCCTGGACACCCAACTGGCCCTGCGTGACGCCGCCGCCGCGCGCGTGCAGCAGATGAAGGCCGACATCGGCGATCGCAGCGTACGCGCGCCGTTCGCCGGCGTGCTCGGCATCCGCCAGGTGAGTCCGGGTTCGCTGATCACCGCCAGTACCGTCATCGCCACTCTCGACGATGTCTCGCGCATGTACGTGGACTTCCAGGTGCCGGAAGCCGCGCTGGCCACGATCGGCAGCGGCGATGCGGTGAGCGCGACCACCGCCGCATGGCCGGGGCGCAAGTTCGAGGGCACGGTGGAGACCGTCGATGCCCGGGTCGATCCGGCCACCCGCGCGGTCACCGTGCGCGCGGTGTTCGCCAACCCGGATCGCGCGCTGCGCCCGGGCATGCTGCTGAACGTCAATCTGTTCCGGCCCGAGCGGCAGGCGCTGGTGATTCCCGAGATCGCGGTGGTGCAGGTGGGCCGCGACACGTTCGTGTACCGGGTCAAGGCCGACGCCAGCGTGGAGCAGGCGATGGTGAACACCGGTGTGCGTCGCGAGGGCCGGGTGGAGATCACCGGGGGCCTGAAGCCGGGCGAGCGCATTGTCGTGGACGGCACTGGCAAGCTGCGTCCGGGCGCGAAGATCGCGGACGCCGCCACACCCGTCAAACGGGACTGAACCATGAAGCTGTCCGACCTGTCGATCAAGCGGCCCGTGCTGGCCGTGGTGATGAGCCTGCTGCTGATCGTGCTGGGCGTGATGTCGTTCATGCGCCTGACCTTGCGCGAGCTGCCCAACATCGATCCGCCGGTGGTGTCGGTGGAGGTGACCTACCCGGGCGCCTCGGCGGCGGTGGTCGAGACCCGCGTCACCCAGATCCTGGAGGACGCGCTGGCCGGCATCGAAGGCATCGAGACCATCGAATCGCGCAGCTCCAATGGACGCTCGCAGGTCACCATCGAATTCACCCTCACCCGCGACATCGAGGCCGCCGCCAACGACGTGCGCGACAAGGTCAGCCGGGTGATGGATCGCATGCCGGACGAAGCGGATCCACCGGAAGTGCAGAAGGTGGAAGCGGATGCGGACGTGATCCTGTGGTTGAACATGAGTTCGACCAGGATGGATACGCTGCAGCTGACCGACTATGCCGATCGCTACATCGTCGATCAGCTGTCGGCGCTGGACGGTGTGGCGCAGGTGCGCATCAGCGGCGCGCAGCGCTACGCCATGCGGATCTGGCTGGACCGTGCGGCGATGGCCGCGCGCGGCATCACCGCCAGCGACGTGGAGGCGGCCCTGCGCCGCGAGAACATCGAACTGCCGGCCGGTCGCATCGAATCGGAAACCCGCGACTTCACCCTGCGGGTGGAACGCGGCTACATGACCGCCGAACAGTTCGCGCGGATGCCGCTGACCAAGGGCACCGATGGCTACGTGGTGCGGGTGGGCGACGTGGCCAAGGTCGAACTGACCACCGCGGAACGCCGCGCCTATTTCCGCAGCAACGGCCAGCCCAACGTCGGTCTGGGCATCGTCAAGACCTCGACCGCCAACGCGCTGGACGTGGCGCGGGCCGCGCGCGCGGCGGCCGAGCGCATCCGTCCGACCCTGCCGGAAGGCACCAACATCTTCGTCGCCTACGACAGCACCGTGTTCATCGAGGCCTCGGTGGAACGCGTCTACGCCACCCTGGTGGAGGCGATGATCCTGGTGTTCGCGGTGATCTGGCTGTTCCTGGGCAGCCTGCGCGCGGCGCTGATTCCCGCGGTGACCGTGCCGGTCTGCCTGATCACCTCGTTCATCGCCCTGTATGCGTTCGGCTTCTCCATCAACCTGTTGACCCTGTTGGCGCTGGTGTTGTGCATCGGTCTGGTGGTGGACGACGCCATCGTGGTGCTGGAGAACGTCCAGCGCCGCGCCGATCTCGGCGAGCCGCCGCTGGTGGCCGCGCGCCGCGGTACCGCGCAGGTGGCTTTCGCGGTCATCGCCACCACCGCGGTGCTGGTGGCGGTGTTCCTGCCGGTCGGCTTCATGGAAGGCAACACCGGCCGCCTGTTCCGGGAGCTGTCGGTGGCGCTGGCGGCGGCGGTGGCGATTTCGGCCTTCGTCGCCCTGACCCTGACCCCGATGATGTCCTCCAAGCTGGTCCGTCCGCACAGCAAGCCGAAGGGCTTCAACGCCTGGATGAACCGCCAGCTGGCCCGGCTCAGCGAGGGCTACGGCCATCAAGTGCAGCGGCTGGTGGCGATGCCGGGACGGCGGATCCTGTTGATCCTGCTGGTGGCCATGGGGACCTGCCTGGCGCTGGCGGCGGTGCTGGGCCTGCGCGTGCCGAAGGAGCTGGCGCCGATGGAGGATCGCGGCTCGTTCTTCGTCTCCATCCAGGGACCGGAAGGTGCGGGCTTCGACTACACCGTGAAACAGATCCAGCAGGTGGAACATCTGTTCGCCGACAACATCGGCGAAGGCAAGCCGATCCAGCGCGCCAACGCCCGCGTGCCGGGCGGCTTTGGCGCCAGCGAGGAAATGCATACCGGCCAGGTGATCGTGTTCCTGCAGGACTGGAGCAAGCGTCACGAGAGCACCACCGAGGTGCTGGAATCGGTGCGCGGCCAACTGGAGAAGATGCCGGGCATCCGCGCCCAGCCCTCCCAGCGCACCGGTCTGGTCCGCGGCGGCGGGCAGCCGTTCCGGATGGTGCTTGGTGGTCCGGACTACAACGAACTGTCGCAGTGGCGCGATCGGATGATGGCGCGCATGGAGCAGAACCCCGGCCTCTACGGCGTGGATTCGGACTACAAGGAAACCCGGCCGCAGATGCGGGTCAACATCGACCGCAGCCGCGCGGCGGATCTGGGCGTGTCGGTGCAGGAGATCGGCCGCACCCTGGAGACCATGATGGGTTCGCGCCAGGTCACCACCTTCGTCGACAACGGCGAAGAGTACGACGTGCTGATGCAGGCCGACCGCGAACGCCGCTCGTCGCCGGCCGACCTGACCAATACCTACGTGCGCGGAAGTTCGGGCGACCTGATCCCGCTTTCCAACCTGGTGACCCTGTCGGAAATCGCCGAACCGGGCAGTTTCAATCGCTTCAACCGGCTGCGCGCGATCACCCTGACCGCCTCGCTGGCGCCGGGCTACACCCTGGGCGAGGCGATGGACTGGGCCCAGCAGACCGCACAGGCGGAACTGCCCGACTACGCCCAGATCGACTGGAAGGGCGAATCCCGCGAGTACCTGAAGGCCGGTGGCGCGGTACTGCTGACCTTCACCCTCGCGTTGCTGATCGTCTATCTGGTGCTGGCGGCGCAGTTCGAGAGCTTCATCCATCCGCTGGTGATCATGCTGACCGTGCCGCTGGCGGTACTGGGCGCGCTGATCGGCCTGTGGGTCACCGGCGGCACCCTCAACCTGTTCAGTCAGATCGGCATCGTGATGCTGATCGGCCTGGCGGCGAAGAACGGCATCCTCATCGTCGAGTTCGCCAACCAGTTGCGCGACGAAGGCATGAGCGTGGCCCGCGCCATCGCCGAATCCTCGAAGGTGCGCCTGCGCCCGATCCTGATGACGTCGGTGGCCACGGTGATGGGCGCGGTGCCGCTGGTGGTGGCCGGCGGACCGGGCTCGGCCAGCCGCGCGACGATTGGCGTGGTGGTCATCTTCGGCGTCTCCTTCTCCACCTTGCTGTCGCTGTACGTGGTGCCGGCGTTCTACGCGCTGCTGGCGCCGTTCACGCGTTCTCCCGAGGCCGTGGCGCACGAACTGCGGCGGCTGGAAGACGAAACTCCCCCGGTAGGCGGTCATGGTTGATCTGGAAGGCACGGAAGAGCACACGATTGAGGGCGATGGATTCAGGCTGCGGCCGTGGCGTGCGGAAGACGCGCGCTGGCTGCTCCGCCACGCCAACGACGCGCAGGTGGTGCGCGGCCTGAGCGAACGTTTCCCGCATCCGTACCGGCGCGAGGATGCCTGGCGCTTCCTCGCCGGCGAGGTAGTGGACCTGAATGACCCCGTGTTCGCCATCGACATCGACGGCCGCGCCTGCGGCGGCATCGGTGCGCATCCGCGCCAGGGCGAGCGCGCCGGCAGCGCCGAGATGGGTTACTGGCTGGGCCGCCGCTACTGGGGCAGGGGCCTGATGAGCCGGGTGGTGGCCGCCTACGTGCCGTGGGTGATGGAGCACCTGCAGCTGCACCGCGTGCAGGCCAACGTGCTGGACATCAACCCGGCCTCGGCGCGGGTGCTGCTCAAGAACGGATTCCAGGAAGAAGGCCTGCTGCGCCACGCCATCCGCAAGGATGGGCAACTGCACGACCTGCGCGTGTTCTCGCGCCTGCTGACGCCGACCCGGCACTGACGCCCGCACCACCGCGTTTCCCCTGTTCAGCGGGAGATTTTTCCCCGGCCGGGCTTCGCAGGCCGGGCCGATTGGTGGAGAATCGACCGGTACCCCGGTGACGGGGACTTTCTTTTTTGCGCTGGGGAGACTGCGTGGAAGCCATCATCAATGCCGTCAACGGCATCATCTGGAGCAAGGCACTGATCGTCATGTGCCTGGGCGCCGGCCTGTACTTCACCCTCCGTACCCGCTTCATGCAGGTGCGTGGTTTCGTCGAAATGCTGCGGTTGACGGTGAGCGGGCAGAAATCCGAAGCCGGTGTGTCCTCGTTCCAGGCGCTGGCCATGTCGATGGCCGGCCGCATCGGCATCGGCAACATCGCCGGCGTCGCCACCGCCATCGCGTTCGGCGGCCCCGGCGCGGTTTTCTGGATGTGGGTGATGGGTTTCCTGGGCGCGTCGACGTCCTATGTGGAATCGACGCTGGCGCAGATCTACAAGGTCAAGGACGCGGAAGGCCGCTACCGCGGTGGCCCGGCCTACTACATCGAAAAGGCCATGGGCCTGAAGTGGTACGCGTTGCTGTTCGCGATCGCCACCATCGCCGCCACCGGCTTCCTGATGCCCGGCGTACAGGCGAATGCGATCGCCGACAGCGCCGCCAACGTCTGCCAGGGCACCGCCCTGTGCGGTCCCATGGACGGCGAATGGCTCGGCATGCCGGCGCGTGACGCGTTCAAGCTGGGCATCGGCATCACCGTGTCGATCCTGCTGGCGGTGATCATCTTCGGCGGCGTCAAGCGCATCGCCAACTTCGCCGAGATCGTCGTGCCGTTCATGGCCGCCGGTTTCATCCTGATGGCGATCACGGTGATGGCGCTGAACGCCGAGCAGGTGCCGGAAATGTTCCGGATCATCTTCAGCAGCGCGTTCGGCACCCATGCCGCGTTCGGCGCGATCCTGGGCCTGGCGGTGGAGTGGGGCGTCAAGCGCGGCATCTACGCCAACGAGGCCGGCCAGGGCACCGGTCCGCACGCCGCCGCCGCCGCCGAGGTCTCGCACCCGGCCAAGCAGGGTTACGTGCAGGCCTTCGCGATCTACTTCGACACCATGATGGTGTGCACCTCGACCGCGTTCCTGGTGCTGACCACCGGCAAGTACAACGTCTACTCGCCCGACAAGGGCCCCCATCTGTACACCGGCATGCCGCCCGGCGTCGAGGAAGGTCCGGGCTACGCGCAGGCGGCGGTGGAATCGGTGCTGCCGGGCTGGGGCGCGGGTTTCGTGGCGGTGGCGCTGTTCTTCTTCGCCTTCACCACCATCATGGCCTATTACTACATGGCCGAGACCAACCTGAGCTACGTCAACGGCAACCGGCGTCGTCCGCTGACCGTGCTGCTGCTGCGGCTGGGCATCATCGGCATGGTCATCTTCGGTGCCTTCCACAACGCCAAGACCGCGTGGGCGCTGGGCGACATCGGCGTCGGCCTGATGGCCTGGCTCAACATCATCGCGATCCTGATCCTGCACAAGCCGGCGATGGCCGCGCTGCGCGACTACGAGCGGCAGAAGAAGCTGGGCCTGGATCCCGTCTTCGACCCGGACGTGGCGGGCGTTAAGAACGCGGACTTCTGGAAGAACCGGCACGGCTGACATGAGCAGTCCCTGGGACAAGCGACCTCCGCGTCCACGCGCCCCCGGCCACGCGTCGGCTTCCCGACCGCTGCGTGCGCCGCGTCCGCCCGCGGACGCCGATGAACCGCGCGCGCCGGCGGGAGCGCGCGACGAACTGCGCCTGTACGGCATCAACGCCGTGCGCGCGGTGTTCGAACGGCGGCCGGAAGCGATCCGCAAGATCTACCTGACCGAAGCGCGCATTCCGGCATTCAAGCCGTTGCTCGCCTGGTGCGTGAAGCAGCGGGTGGGCTACCGGGTGGTGGCCGAGGAGGATCTGGATCGCCTGGCCGCCAGCCAGCATCACGAAGGCATCGTCGCCGATGTGCGCAAGGCCGAACCGCAATTGCTGGGCGACTGGCTGCGCACGGTTCCGGCCGGACCGGCATCGGCCATCTGGCTGGATGGCGTCGGCAATCCGCACAACTTCGGCGCGATCCTGCGTTCGGCCGCGCACTTCGGCGTGTCGGCGATCCTGTTGCCGCCACAGGGCGGGCTGGCGCTGTCCGGCGCCGCCGCGCGCGTCGCCGAGGGCGGCGCCGAACGGGTGCCGCTGGTGCGGCTGGGCAACACCGCCAATGCCATCGCGCAATTGCGTGGCGCGGACTTCTCGCTGGCGGCCACGGTGGTGCGCGGTGGCGATGATCTGTTCGCCGCGCGCCTTCCGGAGCGATTGATCTACGTGATGGGCGCGGAAGGCGAAGGCATGGACGCACAGCTGGCGACGGCCTGCGACGCCCGCCTGTCCATCCCGGGCACCGGCGCGGTGGAGAGCCTCAACGTGGCGTCGGCGACGGCCGTGTTCCTGGCCCAGTGGGGACAGCGCCACGCGAAGGGCTGAGCGGGAACTCCCTCGCGGCATCCATCGCCGATGGCGCGTGCGGAAAAAAGAGCGGACCGAAAGGCCCGCTCTTTTTTCATGCCCGGTCAAAGGACATGCTCATTCCCGAGGCGGCTTGACCTGCTTGGGTTCGCTGCCGAAACCGCCCTCGGCTTCCGCCGCCAGATAGGCGAACACGGTGTAGGCGGCGACGTTCTGCGCCAGCGCCTTGGGATCGATCTTGTCCAGGGTGTCGTCGGCGGTGTGGTGCAGGTTGAAGTAGTCGGTGCCGTCCTGCGCCAGCCAACCCCAGGCCAGGCCCTGCGCGGCGAACGGACTGATATCGGGGCCCGGACCGCCCTTGTCGGCCTGGTATTCGATGCCCAGCGGCGCCAGCGCTTCGGCGATCTGGCGGGTCGCGTCGCGGGCGTAATCCGGTGCGCTGGTGTTGAACGCGTAGATGCGGCCGGCGCCGAAATCGCTCTCCGCGCCGATCTGGTGCAGGCGCACGTCGGCGGCATGCTTTTCCGCATACGCGCGGCCGCCATACAGGCCCTGTTCCTCGTTGGCGAAGGCGATCACCCGGATGGTGCGCTTCGGCGCCTGCTTCAGCCGTCCGATCAGGTGTCCGGCGGCCATGGTCAGGGCGACACCGGCACCATCATCGATGGCCCCCGTGCCCAGATCCCAGGAATCCAGATGGCCGCCGATGACCACCACTTCCTTCGGCAGGCTGCGCCCGGTGATTTCGCCGATCACGTTGTAGGAGGTGGCTTCGCCATCCCAGCCGCAGTCCAGCGCCATCCGCACCTTCACCGGACCACGCGTCAGCAGGCGCGCCAGCTGATCGGCGTCGGGAATGGTCAGCGACGCCGACGGCACCGGGGTCAGGCCATCGTCGAAGCGGGTGATGCCGGTATGCGCGACGCGGTGATTGTCGGTGCCGGCCGAGCGCATCAGATAGCCGATGGCGCCCTTGCGGATGGCCGCCGACGGGCCGCGCGAGCGGATCGCGCCGCCGTTGCGGTAGTCGCTGCCGGAGCGATCCGCCTTCATCTGGTAATCGACGAAGGCGATCTTGCCGGCCAGCGATCCCGCCGGCGCGGCCTCCAGCGCGGCCAGATCGGCGAAGCGCACGATCTCGGCTTCCACCGTGCCGCCGGGGCTGCCGCCAAGCGCGGTGACGGTGAGCGGCTGCGGATGCGTACCCAGCACCGAGGCCTGTTCGCTGCGGCGTTCCCATTTGGGGAAGGTCACCGGCTCGGTCCATACCTTGTCGAAGCCCAGCGCCTTGAATTTGGCGGTGGCCCAGGCCACCGCGCGCGCGTCGGCTTCGCCGCCGGCCAGGCGCGGGCCGACCTCGGTGGTCAGCGATTCCACCACTTTCCAGCCGGTATCGTCGGCCAGCGCCTGCTCGCGCAGCTGCGCGGCGGTGGTCAGGGCGGCGTCGGGGATGCGGGTGGGTTTCTGCGCGGCGTGCGCGAGGGGAGCGGACAAGGACAGGCTGAGGGCGATCAACAACGGCGTCAGACGCATGGAGTACCCCTGGGATCAGGCTGGAAACTGGCTGGGAGCTGGTTGGAAAGGGGAAAGCCGCGAGCCTGGCAGCCCGCGGCTTTCCCCGATTGTGAAACAGGTCGTGGCTTACTTCTTCAGCGAATCGCGGATCTCGCGCAGCAGCAGGACGTCCTCCGGCGTGGCGGCCGGCGCTTCCGGCGCCTTCTTGTGCAGGCGGTTGACCGCCTTGACCAGCAGGAAGATGGCGAAGGCGACGATGACGAACTGGATCAGCGTGTTGATGAACTCGCCGAAGCCGATCACCACCGCCGGAACCTCCTTGCCGGCGGCGTCGATGGTGGCTTCCTTCAGCGTCCACACCCATTTGGAGAAATCCACGCCGCCGACCAGCAGGCCAATCGGCGGCATGATGATCTTGTCGACCAGCACGGTGACGATCTTGCCGAAGGCGGCGCCAATCACCACGCCGACCGCCAGATCGACAACGTTGCCGCGCGCGATGAAATCCTTGAACTCGCTGATCATGCCCATGCTGGTTGTCCTCGTGATCCGGGCGGTCGCGCCCGTTTGCGCGAAACTATACCGTGGCCGGTGAAGAACGCATCCTTTTCGGCACCCGGCGGCACCACGTCAGACGGTGATCGTGCCCTGCAGATCGACCACCCCGTCGAGCGAGGCGGTGAAGCGATCGCCGGGTTGCAGCGCGGCGACACCGGACGGGGTGCCCATGAAGATCAGGTCGCCCGCCTTGAGCGCGTAGAGCTTCGACAGTTCCTGGACGATCTCGGGTACGTCCCAGATCAGATCGGTCAGCGCGCTGTGCTGGCGCACCTGGCCGTTGATGGTCAGGGTCAGGGTGCGCGGCGCCAGTTCCCCCACGTCCGCCACGGGGATCAGTTCGCTGATCGGCGCCGAATGATCGAAGCCCTTGCCGGTATCCCAGGGCAAGCCCTTGGCCTTGGCCGCGCCCTGCAGATCGCGCCGGGTCAGATCCAGGCCGACGCCGTAGGCGATCACCAGCGCCTGCGCCTGGACGCCATCCAGTTCGCCCGGCGGCGCGTCGTGGCCGAGCGCGGCGACCAGTTCGACTTCGTGATGCAGATCGCGGGTGCCGGGCGGGTAGGGCACGTCCGCGTTGCCGGTGACGATGGCGTCGGCGGGCTTGTGGAAGAACACGGGTTGCCCGCGCTCGGCCTTCGAGGCCGGCGCGGCGGCGCCCATTTCGCGCGCGTGGTCGGCGAAGTTGCGGCCGACGCAGAAGATGCGGCGCACCGGAAAGGCGCCGCCACCGCGCACGGGTACGCGCGGAACAGGGGGAGCGGGGAACAGATCGGTCATGTCAGCGGCCGGCCGGCGCCGGGCAGGAAAACAGCCGCTGAGTGTAGGCGTCCGGCGCGATCAGCGCGACAGCGGGAGTACCGGTTTGCGCACCACCTGGTATTCGCCTTCGACCACGCGGTCACCGCCGCGCGCGATCGGCTTGCCGCGCTGCTTGAACAGCTTGTAGAGCAGGCCGGCGGCGATCATCGCCGCGCCGACGAACACGCTGAAGAACACCAGCACGCACAGCACGCCCAGGCCCAGCAGGCCGATGGCCAGCCGCAGCAGCGGATGGCGCGGCTTGCGCGGCGCGAAGGCGGAACGGAAGGCATTGAACTGGAAGCTGCGTGCGAACATGGCGATGGGTCGTGACACAATGCGGCCGGGGCCGGGTGGCGTGCAGTATCCGGTGACAAGAATATGACGGTGTGAGAAGTTCGTTAAGACAACCATGGCCCTGATTGCGCTGGACAGCATTGAAGACGGCGGTTTCGCCGAAGTCGAAGCCGAGATCGACGGAGATAGCGAGTCTCTGCTGCTCTTTCGGCAGGGTGGGGAAGTTCGCGCCTGGCTGAACGTGTGCCCGCACGCCGGCCGCCGACTGGATTGGGCGCCGGGCAAGTTCCTGAAAAGCAAGGATGGCCTGCTGGTCTGCGCCGCGCATGGCGCCTCGTTCGAGCTGCAGCGCGGGGATTGCGTGGCCGGCCCGTGCCGCGGCGATTCGCTGCGGGCCGTGCCGGTGCAGGTGGTCGAGGGGATGGTGCGGCTGGCGTGACGCGCACGGCCAGCCTGTGGGAGCGACGTCAGTCGCGATGATCCATGGGGGGCCGCTCAGGCAACAGCTCGCGACTGACGTCGCTCCCGCAGTCGAGGTGACAGGGGGCTAGCCCGCCCGGCCGTTCCACCAGAACAGCGCGTTGACGGCCAGCACCACCACCGCTGTGTAGATCAGCGACAGCGGACCACCGACGCGCCACATCTGCCGCGAGGTGTAGTTGGCGGGACCGGTGACCATCGAGATCACCGGGTTCGACGCGGTCATCAGGTTGTTGGATGCCGACAGCGCCACGATCAGCGCGAACGCGGTCGGATTGCCGCCAGCGGCCAGCGCCAGGTTGATCGCCATCGGCACCATCACGATGGTGGCGCCGACATGGCTGATCACCAGCGAGAAGCCGGTGGTGAGCAGCGCCACCGCGATTTCGATCAGCCAGACGGGCATGCCCTCGGGCAGGCGCTCGACGGTATGCCCGGCCACCCACGCCGCCGCGCCGCTGCTGTCCATCGCCCAGCCCAGCGGGATCAGGCCCGCCATCAGGAACACCGTCTTCCAGTTGATCGCCGCGTAGGCCTCGTCCATGCGCAGCACGCCGGTCAGCAGCATGCCGGCCACGCCGGTCATCAGGGTCAGCGAGACCGGCAGCTTCGAGGTCAGGGCGATGATGATGGTGACCGCGAAGATGGTCATCGCGATCTTGAACTTGTGCGGCCGCTGCTCGCCCTTGGGGTAGTCGGTCACCACCACGAAGTCGCGGCTCTCGGCGGCCTGGTGCAGGTCGGTCCAGATGCTGTGGAAGACCAGCATGTCGCCTGCGCGCAGCGGAATCTTGCGCACATCCTCGCGCAGCACCTTCTTGTCGCGGTTGATCGCCAGCAGGCTGATGCCGGCCTGTTTGCGCAGGCGCAGATCGGCGGCGGTCTTGCCGATCAGCTTGGAAGTGGGCGGGATCACCGCCTCGGAGATGCCGGCGCGGCTGGGATTGAACAGATCGCCGAAGTGCCGCAACCGCGAGGACATGCGCAGGAAATGGTTCTGCGCGAAGTCGGCCACCTGCTGGCGCGGGCCCATCACCCCCAGCACGCTGCCCACCCAGATGCGCATGTCCGCCGGCGGCGCCAGGCGGGTGTCGTTGCCGGTCTGCAGCGCCAGCATCAGCGGCGCGTCGTGCATGGCTTCCGCTTCGCCCAGCGACATGCCCACCAGCGGGCTTTCCGCGGTGACCAGCAGCTCGAACACGTCGCCCTCGATGCCGTAGGTGTTGGCGAAGTAGCTCTCGGTGCGCGCCGGGGTCACGCTGGTCTCGGTTTCGTCCTTCAGCTTCTTGTCGCCGTAGTAGCGGAAGTACAGCAACGACGCCAGCAGCAACGCCACACCAATGGGCAGCGGCGCGAACATGCGCAGTGGCTCCAGCGTGGCCATGCCGGAGGGGAGGTTGTTATTGGCCGAGACCAGCAGGTCGTTCAGCAGGATCAGCGGCGAGTTGCCGACCATGGTCAGCGCGCCGCCCATCACGATGGCCGCCGCGATCGGCAGCAGCAGGCGCTGCAGCGACAGCGAGGTGCGCGAGGACAGCCGCGAGGCGACGGGCATGAACAGCGCCATCACCGACGGGTTCTGCATGAACGAGGAATTGAGGCCGGCGATGGCGGTGGTCATCAGCAGCAGCCGCTGCTCGACCCCGTGGCCGCGCCGCAGCAGCCAGGAGGCCAGCCGGTTCAGCGCGCCGGTGCGGTCCAGGCCGGCGCCCAGGATCATGGTGGCGATGATGCTCATCACCGCGTTGCCGGAGAAGCCGCCGAAGATTTCCTCCGGCGCGATCAGGCCGGTGATGCCCAGGATCACCAGCACCACCAGCGCGACCAGGTCGGCGCGGATGCGCTCGAACAGGAACATCGCCATCGTGAAGCCGACCAGCCCGAGGACGAGCTTCATGTCGTTGGTCAGCGTCAGCGCGGTGGTCATCACGGCTGGGATTCGATATTCGGGATTTGGGATTCGGTAGAGCGGGCGCGCCGGTCGCGCGGGCCGGGTGCGGTGTCGGCGCGGTTGTCAGGCAATTTGGCGAAGACGTCCAATCCCGAATCCCTATTCCCTAATCCCGGTCATAAACCAGATCCCAGACGCCGTGACCCAGTTTCTGGCCGCGGGTCTCGAAGTGGGTCTGCGGCCGCCACGGTGGCCGCGGTACGTGGCCGCGCGGGCCGGCCCGGTTGCGCAGGCCGGGCGTGGCGTCGAACACGTCCCACATCTGCTCGGCATAGTCCTGCCAGTCGGTGGCCGCGTGCAAGCGTCCACCGACGCGCAGTCTGGTCGCCAGCAGGGCGGCGAAGCCAGGCTGGATCAGGCGGCGCTTGTTGTGGCGCTTCTTGTGCCAGGGATCGGGGAAGTAGATGCGGATTTCATCCAGCGAGCCGTCGGCGATCTCGTGCCGGAGCACTTCGACCGCGTCATGGTGGTAGAGCCGCACGTGATCGCTGTCGTCCTCGGCCAGCGCGTTCAGCAGCCGGCCGACGCCGGGCGCGTGCACTTCCAGGCCAATGTAGTCGCGATCCGGATCCTGCGCCGCGGCGAAGCGCAGTGCCTCGCCGTTGCCGAAGCCGATTTCCAGCACCCGCGGCGCCTGCCGGCCGAACACCGCGTCGTAGTCCTGCAACATGCCCGTGTAATGCAGCCCGAAGCGCGGCCAGAGGGTGTCGAAGGCGCGTTGCTGGGCTTCGGTGAAGCGGCCCTGGCGCAGCACGAAGCTGCGGATCTGGCGCCGCCCTTCCTCCACCGTGAACGGCTTGGGCGGGGTCTTGGCGCCGGGGCTGGAGAATGGATCGGTCATCGGGTCAGCCGATCAGGCCGTCGATGGGGCTGGAGGCCGACGCATTGCGCTTGCGCGGGATGCGTCCGGCCAGGAAGGCCTCGCGGCCAGCCTCGACCGCCTTGCGCATCGCGCTGGCCATCAGCACCGGATTGCGCGCCCCGGCGATGGCGGTGTTCATCAGCACGCCGTCGCAACCCAGCTCCATCGCGATGGCCGCGTCGGAGGCGGTGCCCACGCCGGCGTCGACCAGCACCGGAACCTTGGCGTTCTCGATGATTTCCAGCAGGTTGTACCTGTTCTGGATGCCCAGGCCCGAACCGATCGGCGCCGCCAGCGGCATCACCGCGACGCAGCCGATGTCCTCCAGCCTGCGGGCCAGGATCGGGTCGTCGCTGGTGTAGACCATCACCTGGAAGCCGTCGGCCACCAGTTGCTCGGCCGCGGCCAGGGTCTGCACGACGTCCGGATACAGGGTTTTCTGATCGCCCAGCACTTCCAGCTTGACCAGGGTGTGGCCGTCCAGCAGTTCGCGGGCCAGCCGGCAGGTGCGCACCGCGTCATCGGCGGTGTAGCAGCCGGCGGTGTTGGGCAGGATGGTGTAGCGATCCGGCGGCAACACCTCGAGCAGGTTGGGCTCGTTGGGCGACTGGCCCAGGTTGGTGCGGCGGATGGCGACGGTGACGATTTCGGCGCCCGCGGCCTCGGTGGCCAGGCGGGTTTCCTCGAAATCCTTGAATTTGCCGGTGCCGGTGAGCAGGCGTGAACGGTAGGTTTTTCCCGCAATGACCAGCGGGTCGGTGTGGGTATCGTGAGACATCGGCGGATTATCGCCGATCCCGGCCGGGCGTGCGTGAGCCGAGGGACGCGGGGCGCCGGAAAAGCGGGAGCGGCGTCGCGGTGGTCATCGGATTGACCCGCCGCGGTCACCCCGACGACATATCAGCCGGCCACCATCCCGTCGATCACGGCGTGGCCCTGTCGCCGCGCGATCGCTCTTCCTCCCCCAGGAAACAACCATGCCCATACGCCTCCACCGCCTCGGCGGTTCGATTCGCTGCGTCCTCGCGTCCGGCGCCTGTTTCACCGCCGGCCTGCTGCCCGTCCATGCCCAGGAGGCCGCGGCCACCGCCACGACCGCCAGTGCCAAGCAACTGGATACCGTCATCGTCACCGGCCGCGCCGGCGTGAAGGAGCGCAGCAAGGCCGAGACCAGCTACTCGATCACCGGCATCGACGAGGAGCGGCTGCGCCTGCAGGCACCCACCAGCGTCACCGAATCGCTGAAGAGCGTGCCGGGCTTCTGGGTCGAGGCGTCCGGTGGCGAGGCCAGCGGCAACGTCCGCGCGCGCGGCGTGCCGGTCGATGGTTTCGGTTCGATCACCCTGCTTGACGATGGCATGCCGGTGCAGCACGACCCCGCGCTGGGTTATCTCAACGGCGATCAGGCATTCCGCCTGGACGAGACCACCGAACGCATCGAAGTGGTGCGCGGCGGGCCATCCTCGATCTTCTATTCCAACGCCCCCGCCGGCGCGGTCAACTACATTCCGCGCCAGCCGGGCGATCGCACCGAGGGTGTGTTCAAGTACACCCTCGGCGACTACGGCCTGCACCGCGGCGACTTCTGGGTCGGCACGCCGGTCGGCCAGGACTGGAAGCTGTCGCTGGGCGGCTATTACCGCCAGGACGACGGCGTGCGCGATCCCGGCTTCAAGGCCAACGACGGCGGGCAGGTGCGACTGAACCTGGTGCGCGCGCTGGACGGCGGCAGCCTGTCCTTCGACGTCAAGCACATGGATGACAAGGTGATGCTGTACCTGGGCATCCCGATGCGCACCACCGGCGGGAAGATCCGCGCGGTCCCGGGCTTCGACGGCAACCACGGCACCCTGGCCGGACCGGAAACCGAACACGTGCGCATGCGCATGGCCGATGGCGGAAGCTACGATTTCGACAACGGCGAGGGCACCCACGTCAAGCGCGACCAGTTCACGGTCAAGTTCGACAAGACCTTCGGCGATTGGCGCTTCGTGGACAGCGCGCGCTACAACGACACCGAGACCCAGCGCAACGGCATGTTCCCGAACGCGTTGCAGAGCGCCAGCTCGTTTCTGACGAACCGCGACAACCTGGCATTGCTGGCCCGCTATCCCGGCGCCACCGCGCTGCAGTTCCGCTACGCCAACGCGCCGGGCCAGGTCTACGACACCGCCAACCAGAACGGCAACGGCCTGATCGTCATCGGCGGCCTGCGCGGCGTCACCGCGCCGGTGAAGGAACTGATGAACGATGCGCGCGTATCACGCCGGTTCGAGTTCGGCAGCCAGTCCCATGATCTGACCTTCGGCTACTACTACGCCAAGGTCGATCAGGACTTCGATCGCTATTCCTCCACCGTCCTGCTGGATGCGCGCGACAACGCCCGCCTGCTGGACCTGGTGGCGGTGGACGCCGGCGGCAATCCGGTGGCCACGATCAGCGACCACGGCGTCTGGCGCTACGGCTACGAATGGGAGAACGCCAGCGGGCGTTCGCAGACCCACGCGTTCTATCTGGCCGACGAATGGCAGGTCAACGACAAGCTGCGCATCGACGGCGGCGTGCGCTGGGAGAAGGTCAACGTGGAGGGCTGGGTGGAAGGCCGCGTGCAGCCGAACCTCACCGGCACCGGGCCGATCACCGACAGCCAGATGTGGATCGGCAACGGCCGCTTCTCGACCTACGACCGCGAATTCGACAAGGTCGGCTGGACGCTGGGCGGCAACTGGCAGTTCGACGAGTACTCGGGCCTGTTCGCGCGCTGGACCTCGACCTTCCGCCTGCCGAACCTGGGTTCGTTCATCACCAACGCGACCGCCAAGCCGGTGATCCAGACCATGGATCTGGGCGAGATCGGCTACAAGTTCACCCACCAGACGTTTGATCTCTTCGCCACCGCGTTTTTCACCCGATACGACAACGTCGGCTACAGCAACTACGTGTTCGACGCGAACACCGGCGCCTCCACCCGACAGGAACTGTTCGCGGACACGCGCACCTTCGGCCTGGAACTGGAGGCGGCCTACTACCCGGTCGACTGGTTCGACATCTCGATGACCGCGACCGTGCAGGAGCCCGAGTATCGCGGGCTGCGCTATACGGAAGTGGTCAATGGCCAGCCGGTGCTGCGCGACTTCGTCGGCAACCAGTTGATCCGGGTGCCGAAGAACAGCCTGCGGGTGGTGCCGGGTTTCAACCTGGCCGGCGGAAAGCTGCGCCTGCAGGCCTCCTACGAGCGGCAGGGCGAGCGCTACGTGGACACCGCCAACAGCGTGCGGCTGCCGTCCTACGACGTGATCAACCTCAGCGGTCGTTACGACATCGATGATCGCTGGTCGCTCTACGGCTACGTCGACAACCTCGACAACTCGCTGGGCCTGACGGAAGGCAACCCGCGCGCGGGCGAGGTCGCCAGTGGCGACGCGGGCGCCAATACCTTCATCGCGCGTCCGCTGCTGGGACGGTCGTACCGCATGGCGCTGATGTACCGCTTCTGATGGCGACACCACGGGCCCGGCCGGAACCGGGCCCGTGGTGCGCCTGATCGCATCCACCGCCCGCGCGGGCACCGTCCCCGGAGACGTTCCATGAGAGTCGTGTTGTCGGCCATGCTGGCGGGTCTGCTGGTCTTTACCGGATTCATCGCGCGTGCCGACGAGGTTCCGGACCAGGTACTGGAAGGCAGCATCCAGGGCGGCGATCACCAGACCTATCGGCTGTTGCCATTCGATGTGCCGACGGGGACCCGGCGCATCACCGTCGAGTTCGAGTACACGGGACGCGAGCGCAGGACCACGGTCGATCTTGGCCTGCTGGGACCGGACGGCTTCCGGGGACAGGACGGGTTCCGTGGCTGGAGCGGCGGCAACAAGCGGCGCTTCACGGTGGCGGCGACCGATGCCACCCCGTCCTATCTTCCCGGTCCGATCACGCCGGGACGCTGGTCGCTGCTGCTGGGTTTTCCCAACGTCCGCGCCGATGCGCGGGATCGGTACACCGCGCGCATCTGGTTCGACGACGCGCGCGATGACGCGCCATTGCGGCAGGAAGCCGGCTGGTACCGCGGCGACCTGCACATGCACGATGCGCACAGCGACGGCGGCTGCGCCAGCCAGGCCGGCGTGCGCGTGCCCTGCCCGTTGTTCCTGACCGCGCAGGTGGCCGCGCAACGCGGCCTGGATTTCATCGCCGTCACCGACCACAACACGACGTCGCAGGCCAACGGGTTGCGCGAACTGCAACCGTACTTCGATCGCCTGCTGCTCATGCCGGGCCGCGAGATCACCACCTTCAGCGGCCACGCCAACTGGATCGGCAGCATCGCCCCGCTGGATTTCCGGGTGGGTTCGAAGGAGATGCCGGACTGGAACGCGGTGCTGGCGCAGACGGACGGGGAGGGCATCGTTTCCATCAACCATCCCGTGCGCCCGTCCGGCGAAGCCTGCATGGGCTGTGGCTGGAGCGCGCCGGAGACGACGGATCTGTCACGGATCCAGGCGGTGGAAGTGGTCAATGGCGCCGACGCCGACAGCGAATGGTCGGGCATTCCGTTCTGGGAGCGCCAGCTTTCGGCGGGACGGCGGATGACCGCGATTGGTGGCAGCGACAATCACGACGCGCCGCGCGAGACGACCGACGCCGGTGGCGCGGCGCTGGGGGCACCGACCACGGTGGTCCACGCCGACGCGCTGTCGATGCCGGCGGTGCTGGATGGCATCCGCCAGGGCAGGGTGTTCGTCGATGTCCAGGGCAGCCGGGATCGCGCGATGACCTGGGAAGCGGTCGCCGGCACGGCGCGCGCGCTGATGGGACAGTCGTTGCCGGTCGCCGCGGGCGACGAAGCGACGTTCGTGCTGGGCGCGACCTCGGTTGGCGGCGCGAGCGCGGAACTGATCGTCGATGGCCGGGTCGTCGAACGCCGGCGCATTCCCGCCGGCGCGCCCGCGCAGACCCTGCGGTTCACCTGGCGCGGCGACGGTGGCCGGCACTGGGTGCGGACCAACGTGCGCGGGAGCGATGGCCGGTTGTGGCTGCTCGGCAATCCGATCTACGTCGAGCCGCCGGCGGGCTGAAGGGGAAAGCCGGCGGCGTCCTCAGCCGCCGCCGAGCGCGTGGACGATTTCGATGCGATCGCCGGGCGCCAGCTGGCGGGTCGGGTGCAGGCCGCGAGGCACGATTTCGCCATTGACCTCCACCGCGACCCGGCGCTCGGCCAGGCCTTCGGACTGCAGCAGTCCGGTGATGGTGAGGGCGGGTTCGATGTGGCGGGATTCGCCGTTCAGTACGATGTCCATGCCGCCATTGTCGCCGCCCGGCCGGGTTGGCGCACGTCCGGTTTGCCGCGATGCAGCGTGAATGCCCCCGGGCTTGGTGGAACGATAATCCCCATGCGCCGCCGTACGGTAAATGTGAGTCGCGCGCATCCGAGAACAACGACAACGTCTTTTTTATTTGCCCCGGGAGAACACCATGAGATCGACCCAACGGCCCCTGTGCCGCCTGCTGACATTGGCGCTGGCCGCCGCCGCCGTGCCCGCGTTCGCGCAGAGCAGTCCCTTTTCGCAGACCATCTTCTTTGGTGACAGCCTGACCGACAGCGGTCATTTCCGCCCGACGCTGGTGCAGCTCAATCCCGGGGCCGCCGTAGCCGGCCGAGCGACGACCAACCCGGGCTTCGTCTGGTCCGAATTCGTTGCCCAGTACTACGGAACCAATGGCGTCAGCGCCAATCAAGGGGGCACCAACTATGCGGTGAGCGGTGCGCGCACCGGCACCGATGCCACGCAGCTGCTCGGCCCGATCACCGTGCCCGTGCCGGCGCTGACGACGCAGCTGGCGAGCTATCTGGGCAGCACCGGTGGTCGCGCCGATCCGCGCGCGCTCTACACGGTCTGGGGCGGCCCCAACGATCTGTTCGCGGCGGTCGCCAACCCGTCGCAGACACCGGCGATCATCGGCCAGGCAGTCACCTCGCAGGTGGTCGTGGTCGCCGGCCTCAAGCAGGCGGGCGCGGAATACATCCTGGTGCCGAATATTCCCGATCTGGGCAAGACCCCGCGTTTCCTCAACAACGCCGGCGCCACCCAGCTCGCGGCCACCTACAACGCCGCGCTCTACAACGGCCTGACCGCGCAGGGTCTGCGGGTGATCCCGCTGGACACCTTCAATTTCCTGCGTGAAATCACCGCGTCGCCGGCGCAATACGGGTTCGTCAACGTGACCTCCCCGGCCTGCGGCAACACGCCATCGACACTGTGCGTGCCGCAGAACTACGTCGCCCCGGGGGCCGCCGGCACCTACGCGTTCGCCGACGGGGTGCATCCGTCGATGGCCGCGCACCAGATGCTGGGCCAGTACGCGATCTCGGTGCTGGAAGGTCCGCGCCAGCTGGCCGTGCTGCCGTACACCGCTTCGGTGATCGGACGCTCGCGTGCCGACCGCGTCGCTGCCCACATCGACACGAAGCCCGAAACCGACGGCGTGCGCTGGTGGGGTGACCTGCGGGGCGACTCGCTGCGCTACGACGAAGGCGATTTCGACGGCATCACCCCGACCGGTACCTTCGGCCTGGATTGGACCCGCGGCGACTTCGTGTTCGGCGGCTTCGCCGGTTTCGGTCGCGGCAAGATGGACTTCGGCGACAGCCATGGCAGCTTCAAGCAGTCCGACGCCACCCTCGGCGGCTTCGTCGGCTGGTACCAGGATCGCGTGTGGGTCAACGGCCAGATCAGCTACACGTGGCTGTCCTACGACGTGGATCGCGAAATCCAGTTCGGTCCCGCCACCCGCCGCCACAGCGGTTCGCCGGACGGCAGCAACCTGACCGCGGCTATCAGCGCCGGCTACGACTTCGAGCACGGCAAGCTGCGCCATGGTCCGGTCGCCAGCGTGGTCGCGCAGCGGGTCAAGCTGGATGGCTATTCGGAAAGCAACAGCAGCTCCACCGCGTTGACCTATAGCGATCAGGACCTGGATTCGCTGATCGGCAGCGTGGGCTGGAAGGCCAGCATCCAGGCCACCGAGCACACCCGTCCCTACGCGCAGCTGACCTACGATCACGAGTTCGAGGAAGCCGATCGCCAGGTGTTCGCCAGCCTGCAGTCGATGCCGGGCGTGATGCCGTACGCGGTGCCGGGCCTGAACTTCGATCGCAACTACGGCACCCTCACCGTCGGTGCCCGCACGCAGGTCTTCGGTCTCGACGCCGACGTCGGCGCGCGCGTTTCCGCCGGCAAGAAGGACGGCCACGACGCGACCGTGTTCGTCAGCCTGGGCGGCGGCTTCTGATCCCGCCGAATGCGTGATGCCTTGTCTTGCGGCGCCCCTCGCGGGCGCCGCATTGCATCGGCGCCCCGACACCGCATAGACTCCTTCCCGTGCGGGTGTAGTTCAATGGTAGAACTGCAGCTTCCCAAGCTGCTAACGTGGGTTCGATTCCCATCACCCGCTCCAGATTTGGCCAAAACACGCGCAAGTGATTGAGCGCGAACGTTTTTTGGCTGGCGAAACGATCCTTCAAACGACCTCCCCGAGGTATCGTTTGAGGTATCGTTTTCATGCCCAAGCCCTATTTCCTGGCGCGCCGAAGCGGCTTGTATGTGCGCTTCCTGGTGCCGCTGGATCTGCGAGATGTCGTTGGCTCTCGCTTCCTTATTCGGACGCTTAGATCGGCCCGCGGCGACCGTGCACGGTTCGTCGCAGCGACGCTGGGTGTGGCACTCTCTGAGGCGTTCGCTCGGATGCGAACGGGGGTGGGGATGGTCGATGTCAAAAAGCTCCTAGAAAGCGCCCAACGGGCCGCGGAGTCAGGCGAGGATCGGCCTTGGACGGCGTCCAACGTCCGGGTAGGCGGTGTCGACTTCGGCAACGTGCACACGACCAGCCGAGAGGACACCCTCGACTTCATCGAAGCGATGAAGGCAGCCGATCAGATGGTGGCCAAGGCGTGGGCTGGCGTCGCCCAAGCGCCCCAGCAGTCTGCGCCAGCGCCCAAGTCGCTGCTTCTGTCCGAAGAGATCGCCCATCACATTGGGGATCTGGAACGGCGAAAACTCTCGCCTGACACCATCACGGAGAGTCGGCATTCTCTGCGGATCCTGCTGGGCATCGTGGGCGATCGTCCCGTGGCCGAGATCAAGCGCGACGAGATCCGAGCCTTCTGGAACGCAGTTCGCTGGTGGCCGGCCAATGCCACCGTCAAACCCCAGTATCGCGAACTTTCGGTGCCCCAGATCGTGGAACGCGGGCGGGAGGATGGTGTGCCATCGCCTTCTGCCCACACGCTTAACAAACATCGTCAACGGCTGGGCGTGTTCTTCAATGCCTTGGTCGATGCGGACGTCATCGCAAAGTCGCCATTGAAGGGAACGGGCGGGGAGATCGACACCTCAACGGATCTGGATACAGGGCGACCCTTTACCGACGAAGAGATCGCCAGAATTTTTGATCCGGCAACCTTCGCTCCTTGGGGCAGCAAATATCCGCATCGATGGTGGGGGCCAATGATTGGTCTCTACACAGGCGCTCGCGTTACCGAAGTAGCGCAGCTCTACCTTGATGATGTTCGGCAGATCGAGGGTATCTGGGGTTTGTTCTTCTGGAAGAACGCACGCGGCCAAAAGCTGAAAACGCAATCTTCGATCCGCTTCGTGCCGCTGGCTCAGCCTTTGCTCGATGCAGGTTTCCTGGACTTCGTTGCGGATATGCGAAAGACGGGCCATCCACGCCTATTCCCCCACCTGCCCGCTGGCACTAAGCAGGACGGCACGCCGAATGGCTTGGGCTATGGGCGACAGTTGTCCAGGCAGTTTTCGGCCTACCTGAAAGAGCTAGGGATCGAGAAGGGTGTGGGATTCCATGCCTTTCGCCACAACATGTCAACGAAGCTCGCCGAGGCAGGTGTTCCCAAACCTACAATCGCGCTCATCACCGGGCATGCGCGCAGGCAAGAAGTCCCGACACTCGAAAAACACTACATCCATATCGCAGATGTGAAGACTCTATCAGAGCGTGTAGAAGCGCTGGCGCGGCTTACTCCCATCGTTGTCCGTCCGCACTATCGCGTGGAGATGTTGTCTGCGAGCAAGAACGAAAAGCTGCATAAGTAGTGTGGCATGCGCTTCCCGAGGTGGGTTTCCCTCAGCTAATCAAAGATCTATGGAGAGACGCAAATGGCAACAAAATCAGACAAATCATTTTTGACGCTTGCAGCGCTGATTTTCGTTTTTGGAGTGGTAGTGTCATTTATAGAGCCGGCGCAAGGACGTGATCCGATGTCTCGGGTCAATTTGCTGTTTTTCTGCTTCGTGGCTATGTCGTTCCTGCTGGCATTTTGCAAGCAAATCAATCAGAAATTCTGGGCATTTCTAACGGCGATCGCCGGAGGCGTGATGTGGCTGATTTCGACCTGGTTCGGCACACCCGGTGGGCTCGCCAGCATCGCCGACACCTTCAAGTTCTACTAAGACGCTAAGTAATAGACGATGCGGGCTAGTTGATAGCCAACAAGCAGGGCGCCGAACGTCAAGGGAATCCACAAGAACCCAAGACGCTTGTCATCTTTCTTCCTGGTGTTCATAAAAGTCCATCGCAGTTTGCGGAACTCAACTCATAAGGCAGAACGGCTGTTTGTCAAATCCCGAGGGGGCTCGAAGATCATGAGTCGAGGAAACACTTAAATCTGGATGGCGCTAAGGGCGCAGGGAGGGGCCAATGTGGTCGGATATCGAAACTAGAATCGATTACCTCAACTACCTGGAAGTCGCGGAGGTAGTCTCAGAAATCCTATTAGACCGTCGAATGCGACCGGTTTCAGTTGGCGTGTTCGGGACTTGGGGCACCGGCAAGTCGAGTCTTCTGAACCTGATCGAAAGCCAAATCCGTCGCGAAGCGAGCGAGAAGGTAATCGTGATCAGGTTCGATGCCTGGCTCTATCAGGGCTACGACGATGCGCGCGCCGCGCTCATGGAGGTCATTGCACGGACGCTCTACGAGGCGGCCAAGGACGACGAAACCCTACTTGACCTAGCAAAGCGACTCTTGGCTCGCGTCAACACACTCCGAACGCTTGGGCTTGGTATCGAACTCGTGGCGGCGTTCCACGGACTCCCACTTCTCGGTGCCGCCTCACGTGCAGTCGAAGGCGTGCGAAATATCGTGAAGGGGGATCCATCACCGAAAGACACGCAGGCAGTTGCGGATGGATCGAAAGAAGTCCTCAAGCTGATCGACCCAGCTAATGCACAAACACCACCCAAGGAGATCGACGCGTTTCGGCAGGAATTCGGCGAGCTTCTCGAAAAGCTTGGCAAGACCTTGGTGGTATTCGTCGACAACCTCGATCGCTGCCTCCCCACGCAGGCGATTCATACGCTCGAAGCACTCCGGCTGTTCCTCTTCATGGAGGAGTCTGCGTTCGTGGTCGCCGCAGACGAAGAAATGGTGCGCGACTCAGTGCGTAAGCATTTCGAGGGCGCAAGCGAGCGGCACATCACTGATTACCTAGACAAGCTAATTCAGGTTCCAGTGCGTGTGCCTAAACTTGGTATCACCGAAATTCGGGCGTATCTCTTCATGCTCTTCGCCGAGGCATCCAACATCGATTTGGGTAAGCTGGACAAGCTGAGGGTCGCGCTGGAAAACAATCTTCGCCGTAGCTGGACCGATGCGCCGGTCAAGCTGGAAGATGTGGCGGGCATTACGGGTGCCAGCGATAGCCTCCTGGCAAGTTTCGACACAGCAGACCGTATGGCATCCATGCTTGCTACTTCGGGAGCCGTCCTTGGTAATCCGCGAATTATCAAGCGCTTGCTCAATGTCGTGCGTCTCAGGGTCCGCATTGCTAAACGCCGCGATATGCCCATCAACGAGGGCATGATTGCGAAGTTCGCGATCTTCGAGCGCTGCGTAGACGCGGGCGCGATTGGAAAGCTTTACGGCTTGGTCAACGAAGCATCGGGAGGCAAGCCCCCGCTAGTTGCTACGCTCGAATCGATTGCAGATGACCCCGAGAAATTTGAGGCAGCGTTGCCGAGTGAGTGGAAGGCGCAAGGTCCATTTCTGCGCGATTGGATGCAGTTGAAGCCTGCTTTGGGTGGAGTCGACCTGCGGCCTTTGGTCTATCTAAGTAAAGAGACGACGGTGCTTCGCTCCGTCGGAAGCGGTCTGTCGCAGGCCGCGGCAGAGGCAGTTCGCATCCTTACAAGCGCCAAAACGTTGTCGTCGCCCGCGGCCACCCAGGCAATCGCTGCCGTTCCGGCCAGCGAACTTGGCGGGGTGATGCGTGAGTTGGTAGCAGTGCTGGGAGAGCAAGCAGATTGGTCCAAACGGCCAGACGCCTTCAATGGCTCGGTCATGCTGGCCGATGCGCACCCAGAAGTAGCAGGTCAGCTTAATGCGCTCATCAAGGGGATACCCGGGAAGAAAGCGCTGTGGCTGACGACATTGCTGAAAGATCGAGCTTGGGCAAAAGGAGTCGCCTGATGGGAACGTCAACTTCAAGTCGTGGTGCGAATGATCGTAGTCCATTAGTGCCGCCGTGGGCGGATGTCGATGGTGCCGGGCCAGGCCCCGAGCCAGACGAGCAACGCTTTCGCGCATTTCGGACTCATCTTGGTAAGTTCGTCGCAAACGGAGATGGGGATCAGCTCCGTAAGGCGCTGCGAAGCTATGCCAGCTCTTCGACTGGTGGCTCGACGGTGGGGCCGAGGCGCTTCGGTGCGGTCGCGCAGTCAGGCGCCGCCATGTTTGGAGCCCTTAATGACCTTCGGATAGGTTCGCCTAATGCGCCGGCCAATCTTCGAGCGCTCGCCGGCCGACCCACCCGTGAGGTCATCGATGCGCTTGTCGATGCATTCGTGCCCGAAAACGGGGACGCTGATCGCATCCGGGCAGCGCTAAATGATGCGTTATCGGAGTGTTTGGAGGGCGTCGACGAATTCGACTTCGGTAGCATTACCGATGAGGTCCTTGTAAATCTCATGGTGACCTACGTCTCGCTGTCTGTGTTCCAAGCGATCGTGCTCGATTCGGATCGAGCGTTTGGTAAAGGCGCGACGCCAGCGGCTGTCGAGAACGCTGAAAAGCAGTTGATGGAACTGGTCAAGGTCGTGAGTGAGAAACACATGGCGCCGCTCCTCGCGGGCGATGTCGGCGGGATTTCACCTGCTCAGATGCAAGCAGCGCAGATCGCCGCAATCCGAGAGGTCTGGAAGGAATGGGAGGGCTACGAGTAATGAGCACTGTCTATGTCCATCCAGAGCTGGATCAGCTACCTGGGGCAACCGAAGCACTTATTCCCATCCACCTCTACGGCAGTCGGCCCGATCAGGAGGGCCGGGCGGCGCTAGGATGGAGCATCTACGATGAGCTAACGAGGGTCCGCGCTCCTCTGAACCCAGTCGCCTTCGACTTTCTGTCGATCTCGCTAGCTGTGATTGCTGCTGACACTTTTGTCAGTCGCGATGATGCTGCCGACGGTTGGGCGCGCGAGATCAACCTGGTTGTTGCGTTGGACAACCCCGGAACTTGGGCGCCTGTGCTGCCCAAGCTCACGCGTGCACTGAATTTCCTGAGCGGCGACGTGTGGACTCTTAGGGTCGAGGGCGGCGGCGATGCGCCTCCCGCTTTCAACCGGCGCGTCAGTCGCAATATCGACCCGCGAGCATGCGATAGCGCTTGTCTATTTTCCGGAGGACTTGATAGCGCGATTGGAGCGCTTGACTTGCGGGCAGGTGGTCGCAACCCGTTTCTTGTAAGCCATGCCTACACACACGATGCTGCCAAGCAAGAGGCGATTCTTCCGCGGCTAGGTGCCGGTGCCGTGCGGTTTGGAGCGCAGGCAAGCCCGGTGGGCTGGCTCGATCATGGCAATGACGTTCAGATGCGAACGCGCAGTTTCAACTTCCTGGCCATGGGGGTGCTCATGGCAGCATCACTCCTTCGGCCCGGCGTCGCACGCACAATCCTGTTTGTGCCCGAGAACGGCCTTATCGCGCTGAACCCACCACTTACCCGACGAAGGATAGGTGCTTTGAGCACCCGCACGACACACCCTTACTACTTGCACCTGATCGGAGAAGTGCTGGACGAGGTGGGCCTGCCGATCGATCTGATGAATCCCTACGCGCACAAGACCAAAGGGGAGATGATGGCCGAGTGCCGCGACCAAGCGCGTCTCGCGGCGATAGCGAATGGAACGGTATCGTGCGGCAAGTGGAAGCGAACGGGCGAGCAGTGTGGCCGCTGCGTGCCTTGTCTGATCCGCCGTGCCGCGTTTCATCGCGCGGGCATGGCAGACGGAACGCCCTATCAGGCAAAAGGGATCGACCTGCACCAGTTCTTCGAGCATGACGAAGATCCTGACGATCTGATGGCCATGCTCTTGGCCGCGCGACGGCTGGATACCATGGATGTCGATCGTTGGATTGCAATGACAGGTCCGATGCCATTGGTGGCCGCTGACCGGGCCGGTCGGGTGAATACTGCCCGCCGTGGCATGATGGAGGTGCGCGACTTCCTGCGCTCCGAAGCTCTTCTCTAATGTCGGTCCCTACCGTAGACATGCATTGCCACCTGGATCTCTATCCAGAGCCGAGGCAGCAAGCCGAAGCAATCGGCAAGAGTGGTTCGTATGTGCTTTCCGTAACAACTACGCCGTCGGCTTGGCTCCAAACCCAGGCGCTGTCGGCGGCCCACCCTCGGATCAAGACAGCGCTTGGACTCCATCCGCAGCTCGCGGCAGAGCGGCTCGGAGAGCTCTCGCTCTTCGATCGACTTCTTCCCCAGGCGCGCTATGTCGGAGAGGTTGGGCTTGACGGGTCCACTGAGTGCAAGCCCTTCTGGGCTGAGCAGGTGCGCGTGTTCGACCATGTGCTTGCATCCTGTGCCCTGGCGGGTGGGCGTGTTCTCACCATCCATAGCCGAAATGCTGCGACACAGGTGCTGGATGCATTGCAGCGGCATGGAGGCTACGGCGTTGCCATTCTGCACTGGTTTTCCGGGACCAAGAAGGAGTTGTTGAGAGCTATCGATATGGACTGCTGGTTCTCTGTTGGCGATGCGATGACGCGCAGCAAGAAAGGGCGCGAGCTGATGGCGCTGATGCCTTCCAATCGAGTGCTTACCGAGACGGATGGGCCTTTCGTGAGTCACCGTGGTTCCCCAATCACGCCAGGCCACTGCGATCACGTGATCTCATTCTTATCCCAGCAGTGGGAGCTTGATGAGCGATCTACACGCACCCGCGTCGTGAATAATTTCCGCCAGGTGGTTTCGCTCTGACTATGCGAGAGATTGCTCTTTGGCCGTCGGCCTAGTTGAAGTTAGTCCGCAGGAGAGAATCCATCGCGGAGATTTTCCGGCAAGCGAGCTCCCAGTGCCTTCTCCGCGCAGTCGAGGGGACATTCCCCATACTCGGTCGTCGTCTCGATTCGCGCCGTTGTAGGATTGATGACGTAGTAATTTGAAGGCGGACACTGTCGCGCATCGCAGTATGCAAGCAGCAAGATCCTGGGGCCGGCTTTCGACGCAACGCAGGCGACCACGTTCCGGTCTTCCAGGAACACGTAGGGCTCGACACCGATGCGCAGCGATCCGGTCTTGCCTTTGACCTCGACTTGCCCGGTCGGCGAGATCCACTCTCCGTCGATCCCAGACACTTTGATGGACGCGGCGCCACAGGTGCCGGTTGCCATCTGGCCTGTCAACTTGCGGTCGTCCAGCTGCACAGCTTCGCCGGCTACTGCGGTATGAGCCAGACCGGTCAGGACAATCCCAAGGATGAGCGCACGCATCTTAGTAGCTCCCCTTTGCTGAGCCGCCGATCGGCCCGAGCTTTTCGAGCTTCCGGGCGTTGAGCCGGTAGAGCCAGATCGCCAGGGCCAGCGCGGGGACGCTCAGCAGCAGGGCGGGCGGGAAGCCAATGGCCGTAGCCAGGACCGCCAACCCCGCGGGCACGATCAGCAGAACGATGATCCAGGCCCGAACGCCCGTGTGGAAGCCCCGCGGATCACGCTTGTGCCAAGCGATCGCGGCACTGATGAGGGCAAAGACGATCGCTGCGAAGGCGAAGGACACTGCGGCACCGCTGAGCTTGAAGAAACCGACCAGCACAGCCAAGGGCAGCCCCCAGCGAAGAAGCTCACTTCCTTTCATAAGACCCCCTTTGATGCCCACCTTCCGTGGGCTGGACTTGAAAATCTACGTGGCACGTAGTATCACAGAGGGGCGGGCAATTGGCATCATCTGGGACCATCGAAGTCCCAGACGTTCATGCCCGAGAAAGCCATAAACCTTGTCCTTGCAGCCCGGCTCAAAGCCGCGCGTAAGGCGTTGGGCTTATCCCAGGTCGATGTCGGGGTGCAGATGGGGCTTCCGGAAGAAACCAGCTCGGCGCGCGTCAACAGGTGGGAGAAGGGGGTTCACCCGCCTTCGCTGAAAAGCGCCGAGGAGTTGGCCGAAGTCCTGGGCTTGCCTTTGCCGGCGCTCGTGAGCCGGGATGACGTCATGGCGGAGATGATCGCCAGCTTTGCGCTACTGCCCAAGGCTGAGCAGCAGGCCGTCTTGGCCAAAGTCCAGAAGGCACTGGGTGCCGCGCAGGCCGAGCAGGTGCGAGGGAAGCTTGCCGCGGCCACGCCTTCCGCTAAGAAGGCCAAGAAGGCATCCGACAGACGGTTGTAGGCATGCCGAAAAACGACCCTGTCTCTCGGGTCTAAGGCGGTTCAAGCTGGGAAGGGGAGCGACCTATACTGCAATCCTACCGAGCAATGGGTGCGGCGTGGCAAGTTCTCGATCAAGCAACTGGGTGCCTATCGTGGTGGCCCTTATCGGGTTGGCCGGAGTCATCACCGCCGCCGTGATTTCGCGGGATGGCACGAACTCTCCCGAGCATCGGCCCACTGCTGCGACAGCGGTTCAGGCTGAGCTAGTGTCTGCCACGGAACAGCCGTCCCGAGTTGCGATCACCGGCGTCCTGATTGGGAGAACGGGCGATCAGCCGTTCGTCTCGGACGTCATCACGCAGTTTGGCCCAAAGGAAGAGATGGCTATCACCGTGCGCTACACGGCGAGCGAAGAGGTTTCGAACTTCCCCGTTCGTTTGTCAGTCCGAGTTTTCTCTGGCATGGACAACGGTGTTGAAGAACAGGTGTCTGACGTGTCGATGCCTGGCAACAGCTTTTGGACCTTCCGCTTTAAGCCCAAGGATGGCTGGATCAGTAGCCAGCAGTTCGTCTCCATAGAGGTCGATGGGCGAAAGGCATACAGCCAGGTCGTGAACATCAAGCATCAGTGATCCGGATGCTTGCGATGCGGAGAGCCCCCGAGTGTTCTCTAAAAACCATAACGTTTATCTGACGTTATGGAATAAGTAACGGGCCAGAACTTACGTCTCTGTAAGAGCTAGAATTACCATAGCCCTTAGTATAAACACGTATATGGCAGTCGAAAAGTCCTATAAAAATAGGCTGTTTTGAAACTTTTGCTACCATCATTGTCTGCGAATAATCTTGCGCAGAATGGCAATGCCATAGATGGAAGAGCAATTGAGATGCTAGCGGTGGCAACGCGTTGACAGAAAACATCGTCGCCTTACTCCAATGGTCCCCACACCAAAAAGGAGACTGCGATGTTGCTTCACAACCGTAAGAACGCTCAATCCAATTGCATTATCGATCTGAATGCGAAGCCATCCGGCTGGATGGCGAAGCGGATCAAAATAGGCCGCTTCATCCTTGAAGATGTTCATGTGCTCTCCCGCGAGGGTTCGCACGACCTCAATGACACCCTCAGGATGGCTAACGACAAGACACGCCGTGTCCGTGGCGCCCAGTCGCGCTATACAGAGCCCTTGCCGCTAGGCGCTCCTGCGCGTCTCCTGTCCATCGAGTCTGAGGACTACCTCAGGGCGAGCGAGAGGAAAGGCTTGGCGCTGGCGTCCATCCAGGCCAAGCGCCACATGTTCCGACAGTTGCTGCTCGCTTGCGGAGATATTCCAGTATCGGATATCACAGCCCGCCATATCTTGGAATTCTGGGACGTGCACCGCTGGTGGCCAAGGAATGCGCGTCTTTACAAAAAGCTTCGAGGACTGACGGATCGTCAGATCCTGGATGCGGGCAAGCAGGCCAATACGCCCCCACCTAAACCGGCGAGCGTCAAGTCGATGCAACGCAATCTATCGGCGTTCTTCAATCACCTCTTGCGTGTGCGCATCATCCACCACACGCCGATCGATCCCTTTCTGGAAGTGAAGGACGACCTGATCGCGGTAGCTTCTCGCAGACCATTTTCCAACGAAGAGCTCACGACGCTGTTTGCGCCCAAGACCTATCTGCCGTGGGCCAAGCGCGCTCCCCACTACTGGTGGGCGCCGATGCTTGGACTCTATACAGGCGCCCGGGTCAATGAGATCGCGCAGCTGAAAGTTGCGGACATCGTCGAGCGGCACGGACACTGGGGTATCGATATCAAGAAAACCGTTGATGCCGATCTTTGTCCCAATTCGAGAGTGCGCACGCGCCAGAAGTTGAAGGGAAGATCATCCGTAAGGTTCATTCCGCTAGCTAAGCCTCTACTTGACGCAGGCTTCCTAGATTTCGTCGCGGACATTCGCGCGACAAAGCATCCGCGGCTCTTCCCGCACTTGTCGTGTGGTGTCAATCAGAAGACGGGTGAGCCGAACGGTTCAGGATACGGACGCGGACTAAGCGAGCGCTTTTCGAAATATCTGCATGGCGTGCTCGACCTCCCGAAAGGGTTTTCGTTCCACGTGTTTCGGCACACGCTTGCGACAGCTTTGAAGCATCACAAGGTCGACAAGGAACTGATCGCAACGATCACGGGGCATGATGTCAGGAGATCGGTGCCGGTCCTGGAAACATACCTCCATGATCAACCGGAGGAGCTGGTCAAGCAGCAATTCACTGCGCTATCGCTTTTCAAGCCGCCCGTGAGCCTGCCCGTCTACGTGCGCGGTCAGTTCAAAGCACAGCTGAAATCGCGTGAGAAGTTCCACCCGTAAAGAAATTGTCCCAGTGGTGCTCTTGGCCACCAGAGCATCACTGGGCTCTCACCAGAGCTAATTGAGCTGCTCTCAATGAGGTGCCGATCCGTTTCTAGGTTGGCGTTTCTGCAAGCCAGCGCGCCGACGCTCATAGATTTGCTTGATCATTGACTTAGCGAGGAGCGGAGGCCGGCCAGCCTCGTTGTCGTCATCGCTGTCGGTATCGCCACTGCTGCCGATGCCGACGATGCCGAGCTCTGTGCTAGCCGGTGAAGATGTCTCACACAATCCTATAAGCAAGTCAGCCAGATCGATGCAGTGCCGGACCTCAGGGAGGCGCACACGGAGATCTTTTCCTCGGTCGCTAGTGATGAGGTGGCCAAGAAGAATGGAGGCCACGCGAAGTCGGTCGTTCACGAATGTTCCTACGAAATGTGGTCTAGCTATCGAAGTGCCACACGAAAAATTCGCAAGACATTGTCAGCGCTAGCCGTCGAAGCGCGCTCGATGTTTGCGAGTGCCCAACGATCACAGGCTTGCAGGACGAGTGCGCTCAAACTTGCAACAGGCATCACATTTTCCAGCAAATCGAGTAGCAAAAGCCCACTTATGGATCTCTTCGTGATCCGTGGGGAGCGGAACGCTCTGGCGCCGGGCCGACATCGCGCCCAGCTTTGCGAAAATATTTTCGACGGCGCAACTGACAAGTCCTTTACGTCGGATTCTTCATATATCTAGTAGGAGCTCCATCAAAAAAGGAGCTCATGTGGCCATCTTCCACGCAAACATCAAGGCATTCAGTCGCGGCAAAAAGCACTCGTCAGTGGCAGCGGCAGCTTATCGCGCTGGCGTCGATCTCGTTGACACCAGCGCCCGGGTGATCCATCGCTACTCCCATCGCAAAGGTGTGATTGCACATCACATGCTCGCCCCCGCTGGTGCTCCGGATTGGTGCTCTGATCCGTCAGTGTTCTGGGACGCAAACGAGGCATGGGAGGCGCGCGCAAACGCGAGGCTGGCTCGCGAGGTGGAGACATCTTTGCCTTCCGAACTCAATGATGTGCAGCGCAGAGACCTCGCGCTCGCGTTAGGCCAGGCCTTGGTTGATCGCTACGGTGTTGTGGTGCTGGTGGCGATCCATGGCCCTGGAAAGCACAGCGATGATCGCAACTTTCATACACACCTGCTTATGTCTGCCCGCCAAGTGGGGCCGGAAGGATTTGGCGAGCGCGCGTGCTCTGAGTTTGACGCCCGAGGCGGGCGGGGCGCAGATGCCATCAGAGAAGTGCGCGGCATCGTGGCCGACGTCATCAATGAACATCTTCGAAGGGCTGGCCTTAACGCGCGCGTGGACCATCGGCGTTTGACCGTGCAGGCGGCAGAAGCCGCAGCCCAGGGCGACTACCCCAAGGCCATCGAGCTAACGCGGCCACCCAAGCGCCGTTTGGATCGGGAGACATTTCTGGCTCTGAAACACGAGCAAGCCAGACCCGATGTCGACCAGGCGCCGCCCGTCCCAGCCATTGAGCAAGCGCGGCGGGAGGGGCGCTTATTTGAGGCGCTACCCGGGCAGCGCGTGGCTGCGCTAAGGGATGCAAACCTGCGTAAGCCACCCAAGAAGGCCAGTCCGGGCAAGCGCGTCATTGTGGCATGTGCACATCAGCCCAATTTGCAGCCATCCAAAGTCGTAAGGGCGGTTGGGGCTGGTGCTGAGGTCCTGAATGCCGAAGCGCGTGTGATCGAGGATTGGTTGGCGTCCCAATTAGATGCCGCGCGAATGGCCTTGAACTCTGTCAAGGATCTAACTGGCCTGCGTGTCGAGGATCCGATCTTCGAAGCCATGTTTGCGCTCGAATGCAGGAGTGAGCGGCCGGGCTCAGTTCCTGGGTTTCGCGACGCAGTTGATAGCGCTGTGCAGTCGATGCAGATCTACGCCGATGCGATGCTCAAACCGCAAAGAGATCGTGAGACCGTGCAGCGCGCCTTGGCACAAATCAGCGTGGCTGAGGATGAGGTCAAACTATTGGGGAAGAGCGCGCGCCATCTGCGCCGAGCCAGGGAAAACTACAACCGTGCCAAAGAGGCGCTGATGGACTCAGCGCTTGGTCGCGACATGGATGTCATCAATCAGGCTCGTGTGAAACTCTTCATGGATGTGGACAAGCTCAATCGCTTGTATCCGCTGGCAACGGCTGGGGATATCACCGCCAAAGCGAAAAAGCGCTCGCACCAAGATCGACTATTCCAGGTCAACCGCAATCCGCGGTTCAGGCTGTGAGGGCGCCTACATGACGAACTCATTGATCGCTCCCTCAGGACCGTGCCAGCCATGTTCACCCGGCGTCCCACTGGCAAGCATGTCGGAGCTAGGTCGCCGGCTCGAAGGCAGACGGTCTAAACCCCCTGCCACGCCGGCCCTTCCGAAGAAGGATCCATCATCGGATTCCGGTCGTCCCAGTGATCTGGCCCGTCGGCTTGCGAGAGTCTACCGATCCGCCAACTCCCGAGGCCTTGATCGCTCAGAGATCGCTATCTCTCATACGAAGTTAATCGAGCAATGGCTGGCCGTTCAGAGTGCCGCGGCGGACGCCGCGTTGACGTCGGCCCAGGAAATCGAAGGCATTCGTCTCGAACAGGAATTCGTTGATGCACTAGCGGCATTGCGCGTCGACCGCGTTGCGGTGTATGGCACCAAGCCGACACTGTTCGAGGATACGGAAGCGCTGACAGAGGCTGTCAAAGACTATGCCGCTGCGCTCCGAGCGCCTCACGACAATCGTTGCAAGCTGTGGCAGGCGTTGGCGCGAAAATCCATGGCCTGCAACCCAGCTGATTCAGCGACAAAGAGCGAAATCCTACTGGCACGGCGCGCACTCTTCTTGGCCAGAGAGGGGATATCCCGTAAGACCTTGGAGATATGCGAGCAACGCATCAACCAGGCCCGTGCAGCGATGGTGGCAGCACACGCTCGACTGGACGATGCGTATCACATCACGAAGATTAGACCGATTGAGCCAGATCCTTTTGGGCCGCTTGCGACTGAGAGTGGTGGACAGCGGCAAAGCGGTTCGAACCGAAGGGAGTTAAAGCCAAGGTCGTCGATGCGGCCTGGGAACTGAAAATTCGAGCAACTCAGAGTTCCGCTAAATTTACTTTCGTGGCCACGGCAGTTGTCCCGTTAGGGCCGGCAATCGCTCATCGTCCTCGTCCCTCTCAGGAGACTGTTCAGTTGATCCACCTACGTGCTCGAATGTTAGAAGCGACAAGGTTTGCTTCCACGCCGCCATGTGGAGCGCTTCTTCATAACAGGCGTAGTTGTCTGCCGATGCGCTGTTGCTCCAATCCGACGCATCGAGATCTTCGCTATCGAAGCGACTTCCGTTGTGAAGCAGCCTGGATGCTGCGGACCCGCTTGGAAGTTTGATCCCTCGTTCGATATAGATCCCGGCATCGCGCACGGCAGCAGATGACAGTGCCAGTTGGATACTTCTATCCTCGGCATAAACATAGGCGACAAGTTCACGCGAGGCGCGCACAAAGCTCGATGCGATGCATCGATGCGAGGCTTGGAACTGTTCGGTGAGCGTTTGAAGGGTTTCAACCGTGAAGGGGAGGCTGGACGCCAGTGGTCTGATCAGATGCAGAGGCACCAAGCATGCAGCCGCGAAGGCATCACATAGTTTCTCTTCTGGCGGACGACCTGCGAAGCGTTCGAGCTCGTTGGAGGGAAGCATCTCGCCATGCTTGGAAGGAAGGTCCAGCACGTGATGGGCGACTTCGTGCAGCATGGTGAAGCGTTGACGATAAGGATCATCGTTCTGGTTGATGCAGATGATCTTTCGGCCGGCTTTGGGAAACGTGTTGCCAGCCTGATTAGCAGGCAGGTCTGCGAACTTGACCTCGAAGCCCAGTCCTTGGGCGATCCCCACTGCGTCGACGGGTGCTGACGCAATGTCTTTGACTAGGGCTTGGGCTCTGCCCATTGCAGTCAGCTCGTCCATGAGGCGATCTCCTACATCGAGCGCACGAGCTCGATGATCTTCATCCAGTCATCTTGGGTGGTGGGACGGGTGCCACGAAAGCTCATCGTGGCCGCCGGCTCGATGTCTTCGATCGGGATCTCGGGATGCTGGTTGATCAGATCGAACAGCGCATCATCAATCGGGGTTTTGGACAGGAGGGCCAGGATTTCGGTGTCTCTGGGTCCGAGCTCCAACGCCCGGGCCATCTTCCCAACCGTGTCCTCAGAAGGTGCCGTGCGATGCCCGCTGGCGAGGCGCCATAAGTAGACGTGGTCCAAGTCTTCCACGCGTTCACTGAGCTGGCGAAAGCTCGTGCCCTCCTTCTTCAAGGAGACAAAACCCTTTAAATCCATACACTTACTCTCTTACTTGTACGGTTCTTGCGCGCAGTATAAGCTGTTGCCCAAGCCAGAAACACCGTAGATCAAATCAGGCCGTGAACGCGGTCATATTTTGGCCCTCGGTGTTGCCTGGCGAGGCAGCGCCCGCCTCGGCGGGCTTTTTTAGAACCAGGCTGTTGCCTGGAATGGAAACGAGGAAGCACACGATGAGCAAGACCAGCGGTTTGAAGCCGGGACAGACGGCACCGACCTCAGGGCAATACCAAATTGAAGGACCCCGCGGTGGCAAGGGCCCGGAACGGACGGTGGTGCGGGGCGAGCCCTTGCCGCCCACTCCGAGCCGGGGTTCGAGCTACACCCTGGTGGATCGCACCAAGACCAAGAAGTGGCCAAACCGGAGCGGCGTCGCGTGAAGTGAGACCCATATCACATCTCATTAGCGTGGCGCCCGTCTCCCCAGACCGACAAAGGACCCTTGAATGAACACGTTTAATCCCACCAAGGCTGCTTTGTCGGAGCCTGCCGATGCCCTCCTGGCGGACATCGCCATCCGCGTCCAGCTCACACCCACCCAGTATTCGCTTGCGGTGCAACGCTACGAGACCGTGCACAAGTGGATTGAGCGCCCGGGTAGCCCTTTGGAAGACCGGGTGTTGCAGTTTCACACCCAAGGTTCGATGGCGATCGGAGCAACGGTTGCTTCCAAGCTCCAATATGACGAGCACGACATCGATCTGATTGCCGAGCTCGATATCCCTGCCAATACCGCACCTTCGGACGTGTTGGATCTTCTCGAACGCGCCATTAGAGGAGAGCGGGGATCGCGCTACTACTCAATGGTCAAGCGGCACAGCCGCTGCATCCAGATTGCTTACGAAGGAATGCATCTGGACATCACGCCGATGGTGAGGCTGGCGCATCTTCCGGAGCGTTGTGGAAACATCTACCACGCACCCAACGAGCACGCTTCGCCAGAAGACCGCACGCTGCTCGCAAACCCTTGGGGCTTCGCCCGCTGGTTTACCCAGAACACACCGGCTGATCAGCGCTTCGCGCTGGCATTCGCAGAGCGCGCTTCGGGGTTTGAAGGCGTGATCACGCTTGCCGAAGCGGAAGTCGAACCGGTGCCGGCCCAGACAGCGGCGTACGAGAAGTCCATGGCGGTGATTGCGTTGCAGCTGTTGAAGCGCTTCCGCAACGTGCAATACGACCAGAGAGAAGGCCGCTGCCCGCCTTCGGTAATGCTGTCGTATTTCGTCGCTCGGCACGCCAATCAAACACAGACGCTCTCCGAGGAAGTGCTGCACCAGTCGCGGATGCTACGAGACGTGTTCCAGGCTCACCAACGGGCTGGGCAGTTGGTAGAGGTGCGCAACCCGAAGTGCCAAGATGACATCTTCACGGATCGCTGGCCAGCAAGTCTCACTCAGCAGGGTGTGTTCCTGCGCGACCTTGATCGCCTTGTGGAGCGGCTGGAAGAGTATTGCGGTGAGTGCACGCTGGTCCGCATGCAGCAGATCCTCACTGAACTTTTCGGTGAGCGCCCGGCGCTTGATGTCGTCAAGGCGTTCAATGAACACATGGGCCGGAGCATCGTGGATGGGCGCTCGCGCCATGAGCCAGAACGAGGCCGCTTCGTGCTGCCCACGGCGGCATCAGTAGCTGCGGCAATTCCCGCCATTGGACGGGCCACGCCTCGCCATACGCATTTTGGGGGCAGCTACGAATGATGCCGATGGATCAGCAGATTGCGCGGATGCGGAGACTGTGTCCGAGCTTCGAGCTGCGCTTCAACGGCGGGTGGCACGCGGAATGGGAGGGGCTGGTTAGACCTCTCGCTCAGACCTATCGCGTTCGGGTGTCTTACATCAACAAATCCAGGCTTGGAAACATCGAGCTTGGCCCATGGTTTCCCCAAGTCTGGCTTATGCATCCTCGCCTGGAAAAACGCATGGACGCTCCTGATGAAAATATCCCGCATCTCTACCCACCAACTACGGGTGATTTCACCAAGTCGAGCCTATGCCTCTTCGACCCCTTGCAAAACGAATGGTCGCAAGACTGCGCGATCGCTGAGACCACCATTCCTTGGACGATTGACTGGCTCGTGAGTTATGAGGGCTGGCACGCCACAGGGGAATGGAAAGGTGGCGGGAGGGATCACCGAAATGGACGTGATCGCAGCGCAACCACGTTCACTGGGAAGCCTCACAAGACGACGCGAGCAGCTGCCTTGGCCCAAGGATCGCGAGTTCCGCATCCTTTCGATCGACGGCGGCGGCATTAAGGGTATCTTCCCGGCCTCTTTTCTCGCCGAGATCGAGGAGCGATATTTGGCGGGCAAGTCTGTTTCGAAGCACTTCGACATGATCACCGGCACATCGACCGGGGGGATCATCGCGCTCGCACTCTCAATCGGTCTGCCGGCGAGAGATATCGCCAAGCTCTATATGGATCATGGGCGCGCCATCTTTCCAAGCCCACGCTGGGGTGCGGCAGGCAAGTTTTGGCGCTTAATGCGCGGGTTGGCTCGGCACCAATACGATCGTGCCGCTCTGATGAACCTGCTGGAAGACGCGCTTGGTGACCGGCTATATGGCGAGGCAGGGAATCGCCTTTGCATTCCATCTTGCGACGGACGGCACGGCGACGTTTACGTGTTCAAAACTCCGCATCACCCTGATTTCAAAAAAGATCAGCACGAGCGGATGACGACTGTCGCAGCGGCTACTGCGGCGGCGCCGACCTATTTCCAGCCGCTCGACTCGGGCGGATATCGCTTCATAGACGGCGGACTCTGGGCCAACAACCCGGTAATGGTGGGGTTGGTAGATGCGCTGAGTTGCTTCGGTCTCGACCCGCATCAGGTCCGAATTCTCAGCCTAGGGTGTGGGGATGAACCCTTTCGTGTGTCAGATCGCATGGTGGAGTGGGGCGGATTGGTGTCTTGGCGAGGGGCGATCAATGCCGCGATGTCGTTCCAGTCGAAGAATGCGCTCGGGCAGGCAGGACTTCTCGTAGGAGCGGAACGCCTCATACGGATCGTGCCTGAGGGCGTAGAAGTGCCGATTAATCTTGACGATTGGCGGAGGGCCTCCCAGGAGCTGCCCGTCGCCGCGACGTCAGCGGTCGAGGCCTATGGTTCAATCCTGCAAGCCAGTTTTCTTGGCGTTTGATCAATTGTCGTTAGGTGCTATTGATCTGTCTTTTGGAGCACTTCTCTATCGTATCGCTGCATGTATTCGCGAAGTTCCGCAGCGGATGCTTCGTCATCAGTCATGGAGATTGGGACACGGCCGTCGAGATGGGCGCACGGTAATTGCAGCCATTTCCACGCGGCTCCCGCACTTTTCTTAACCCGCTTGGCTTCGTCAAAGATAGGTTCTAAAAGGTCTGGACGCAGATACCACGACATGGGCTTGCGTGCACTCTTGCCGTCACTGAGCACCGTGAGAGGAAGTTGCGCCGCTGCCAGTTCGTCATCGAGAAGATTTGCTCGCACCCAATGCGCCAGATCTGCGAGATCCTTGTTGGGCATTCTTGTTTGATTTCGCGTGGGGATGATGAGGCCGATCTTTGCTGAGGTTTGAGACCTAATCATTTCCATTGCTGGAACCAAGTCGGTGTCGTTTGTGGCAAACACTACATGATCAACCTCGCCGCGCATGGCATCTGCGTAGGCATGAAGTGCTAGTGCCACGTCTGACTGCTTTTCTTCCAGCTTCCAGATCTCCACCATGTCAGCGTTAAGATCGGGCTGCTTTCCAGACTCATGAAGATAGGCACGCGCTGGCTTGTCATCGTAGTAGCCATGGAAAATCTGTATTGCTGACCCAAGATGCAATTCGAGTGCGCTGTGATATGCGACCTGGCTTGGCACCGAGTCATTGGAGCGAGCAAACTTCTTCAAGATTGGTGCCGTGAAGTATTTAACGGCAAGCGGATCCAGTGCTGATGAAAGTTCCTGACCATCTTTATCCAGCGAGATGGTAGGCAGCACGAGGGCGAAGAGGCGATGCAGATCAAGCCATTTATACGGCGTGCGTTTCAAGCAGCCGTGGTAGAAGTTGTAGCCATCTACATAGACACGCGTGCGAAGTGGCTTGTTTGTGCTTGCCACGGGTTTCCTTCCCCCAGATATGCAAAAACCGCCTTTCGGCGGCCTTTGCCCCCAGCCGCCCTTCCGTTCTTGTCGGAGTGGTCAGGCTGGGTCAGTTGTTATGCGTATTCAACCACGTGTTGCCTGTCTTTGCAACACCGTTGTTGCCTGCCGTTACAACACCTCGATTGCTGCCCTTGCTAATATCGCAGGTATCGTTTGAGGTATCGTTTTTATGCGGATTGCGAGGCACAAATCCTTGTAATTCAATAGGTTGCGTGTGCGGGGTTCGATTCCCATCACCCGCTCCACGCTTGTTCCCCTTCTTCCCTCCATGTCACCGGGCCGTCATCCGCGGTTGCCGGGAGCGTGCGATCCTGTAAGCCTCAGCCGCGGCGACCCGCCATGAAACTGGCCATCCTTTCGCGCAACAGCAAGCTCTACTCCACCCGGCGCCTGGTCGAAGCGGCGCGCGAACGCGGCCATTCGGCGCGCGTGCTGGATCCGCTGCGCTGCTACATGCGGATCGCCTCGCACGGTTTCGCCATGCATTACATGGGCAAGCCCATCGCCGGCTACGAAGCGGTGATTCCACGCATCGGCGCATCGGTGACCCGCTACGGGACGGCGGTGCTGCGGCAGTTCGAACTGATGGGCAGTTTCAGCCCGAATCCGTCCGACGCCATCCTGCGCGCGCGCGACAAGCTGCGCGCCCACCAGTTGCTGGCGGCGCAGGGCATCGGCCTGCCGATCACCGTGTTCGGCGACAACCCGGACGACACCACCGATCTGCTGTCGATGCTCGGTCCGCCGCCGCATGTCATCAAGCTCAACGAGGGTGCCCAGGGCGCCGGGGTGATGCTGACCGAGAAGCCGTCGGCCTCGCGCAGCGTGGTCGAGGCGTTGCGCGGGCTGTACGCCAATTTCGTGGTCCAGGAGTTCATCGGCGAAGCCGAGGGCGCGGATCTGCGCTGCTTCGTGGTCGGCGGCCGGGTCATCGCCTCCATGCGCCGGCAGGCCCCCGAGGGCGACTTCCGTTCCAACCTGCATCGCGGCGGCACCGCCGTGGCCGCCCCGGCGACCGAGGAGGAACGGGCGGTCGCCGTGCGGGCCGCGCAGGTGCTGGGCCTGGGCGTGGCCGGGGTCGATCTGATCCGGTCCCGTCGCGGCCCGCTGGTGCTGGAGGTCAACTCGACCCCCGGCCTGGAGGGCATCGAGGCGGTCTGCGGCGTGGACGTGGCGGGGGCCATCGTCGACCACCTGGCGGATGGGGCCTCCTGTTCAGGCTGAACACCCGCCTGAACAGGGCTATTTCACGTAGATTTAACGCAGGCTTTAACGGTTTTTTAGTCGGAATCCGCGTAGCCTTTCCCGACCGCTAGCTCTGCGTCTTCCCTGGATTGGGTTACTTCTGGAAAGCACAGGATTACGGTAATCGGGGCACATCTTGGCCCAGGTCGGCGCCCGCCGGCCTGGGCTTTTTCTTGGCGGAAGGCGATGCATCGTGGCCGTGAACGATGCAGGCGGGCCGTGCAGGGAGAATTTGTTAAATTCAGGGCCTCATTTTTGGAACCGCGACCGGCCGGACGGGTCGAACGGTTCCCAACACAGGAACCGTCATGCGAATTCTGGTCATTGAAGACAACAGCGACATCGCCGCCAACCTCGGGGACTACCTGGAGGAACGCGGCCACACCGTGGACTTCGCCGCCGACGGCGTCACCGGCCTGCACCTGGCCGTGGTCCACGAGTTCGACGCCATCGTGCTGGATCTGAACCTGCCGGGCATGGACGGCCTGGAAGTCTGCCGCAAGCTGCGCAACGAGGCCCGCAAGCAGACCCCGGTGCTGATGCTGACCGCCCGCGACTCCCTGGACAACAAGCTGGCCGGGTTCGATTCCGGCGCCGACGACTACCTGATCAAGCCGTTCGCCCTGCAGGAGGTGGAAGTCCGCCTCAATGCGCTGTCGCGCCGTGGCAAGGGCGTGCAGACCCGGGTGCTGGAAGTCGGCGACCTGGAATACAACCTGGACACGCTGGAAGTGCGCCGGCAGGGCAAACTGCTGCAGCTCAACCCGACCGCGTTGAAGATCCTGCAGGCGCTGATGGAAGCCTCGCCGGCGGTGGTCACCCGCCAGGAACTGGAAACCCGGGTCTGGGGCGAGGAATTGCCGGATTCGGATTCCCTGCGCGTGCACATCCACGGCCTGCGCGCGGTGGTCGACAAGCCGTTCGAAATCCCGCTGATCCAGACCCGCCACGGCATCGGCTACCGGATCGCCGCGCCCGATGGCAACGGCTGAGCGGCGGCAACCGGCCGCCCGGCGCGCGGCCAAGTTCCGCCACCGGCTGCGCACCCGCATCATCCTTTCGTTCTTCCTGCTGGGCACGGGCCTGACGGGCCTGTTCGCCTATCTGACCGATGTCGCCCGCCAGCGCGTGGAAACGCAACTGGTGGAAGACGTGATGGATCAGAACGTCAACGAGTACATGCGTCGGTTCTATCAGGATCCCAGCAGGAATCCGGACATCCAGGTTCAGCAGATCAGGGCATATGTGTTCGCGCCCGACAGCGAGCGGCTTCGCACCGAATTTCCCGATTGGATCCCGCTGCGCGATGGCAACCACAACGTCGCGGGTGTGGATGAGTCCGGGCACGAGTACGCTTACAAACTGGCTGTGAGGAAGGCTCCAGAGCAATGGTTCTTCCTGGCCTACGACATGACGCAGTCCCGAAAGGGCGAGGTGCAGCTCAAGCGTTGGCTGTACCTGGCCGTGCTGTTGTTCGGCGCACTGTCCCTGATCATCGGCTGGTGGTCGGCCTCGCGCGTGATGAGCCCGGTCTCGATCCTGGCGCGCCGGCTACGGGCCTACAAAGGCAGCAGCGATCCCAAACCGCTGGCTCCACATTTTCCTGAAGACGAAGTCGGCGAGTTGGCAAAGGCGCTGGATGATTACTCCGACCGCCTGACAGAAGTGGTCCAGCGTGACCGCGAATTCAATGCAGACGTCAGCCATGAACTGAGAACGCCGCTGGCGATCATTCGAGGATCGGTCGAGTTGATGCTGTCGCGCCAGGATCTGGACGAGAAGACCCGCACCAGAATCCTGCGAATCCAGCGTGCCGAGCAGCAATGCACGGATCTCATCAGCGCCCTGTTGCTGCTGTCGCGCAGCGAACGGGGGCACGGCAACACCGATGTCGGTCGCGTCGCGGAGCAACTTCTGGACGCACACCGTGCGCAACTTGGCGGCAAGACATTGGAGCTACGGGTTGAAGGCGACTACGGGCTGAAGATCGATGCACCGGAAGCGGCATTGTCCGTCGCTCTCGGCAACCTGATTGGCAATGCGGTCAAATACACCCAGGAAGGCGAAGTCGTGGTGAGACTGTTGCCGACGGCGGTGGAGGTCATCGATTCCGGCCCTGGGCTGAGCAAGGAAGACGCGGCTCGTCTGTTCGAACGTGGCTATCGTGGAACTCATGCCGGGCACTCGCAGGGAGGTGGCATCGGCTTGTCGATCGTTAGCCGTCTTTGTGATCTCTATGGCTGGAGAGTGGGTGTAAGGCCTGGAGAGCAACGCGGCGTGATTGCAACGCTTCGTTTTTCGTAGCAGGAGTAGAAACGTGACTATCGGAACGATCCCGGATAGTCACGTTCAGAATCATCGTCGACTCACGTCCATTTGACGACGGGAGTAACGGTGCCAGGCGGATTCGGACCTGGCCAAAAAGGGTTGGAACCACGGCTGACAGTTGTTCCGGGCACGTTCTTCAGCGGTGTCGGGAACGGGCTGGGGGGCCGGGGAGGAAAAGGGTTACCGGCACCTCCGGTCACAGCTTCTGTTTCGGCTTTTGAGATAAGACGCATGGTTGAAGCTCCCTGCTATTGACGATGCCATGAGAGATGGCTACTCGATGCTAGCAATCATTCAGCGACCAACCCTGGCATCCCGACACAGAGGAATTGAAAGTTAATTGCAGCGCAATTGACAAGAAAAGACCTGTCACGCCTGTCTGTCACAGCGTGATCCAGAAACAGTTGTAAGCCCGCCGCAATCCGAATACGGTGCGCGACGGCGTGGCGCTGTTTTTCAGCGTCTGCTCCAGGCGCAGCCCGGTTGGCCGCTGCGGGGTGGTCTGCGGATAGTAGCCATCGGTGTTGGCGTCCAGCACGCTGCCGTCCTCGGCCAGCACCGGCGCGGCCGGGCGGATCGGGACGATGTCGACCAGCGGGCGCTGCACCACCGCTTCCAGCTGATCCAGTATCCGGTTGGCGGACGCGTCCGAGATGCCGCTCCATTGATAGATGCCGGCCAGCCGGTTGACGTCGCGGGCATCGATCGCCGCGGTGATCTGGGCGACCAGATCGCTGAGCGTGCGCGAGCAGGTCCCGCGGTACAGGCCGGAGGCGCCGCGCATGTTCATCGAGGCGGGGCCGGGCAGGCGATCCATCGCGCCGATGTCCTCGCAGCGCTTGTCGGTGTAGACCGTTTCGCCGGTCATGGTGGTGCAGCGCTGCACCGGATCCTGCGCCCGCGCATGCGGAACGCCGCCGGACCAGGCCAGGCAGGCGACAGACAACAACAGGAAGAAACATCGCATCGCGCCAGCCTACCGGCCGGCGCGCGATCCGCCAATGCTCGCGGCGACCGCGTGGCGCCGCCGGGAACGGCGCGCACGGTCACGCGCGGGTGTCAGCGACCCAGGCGGCTCAGCACGGCCTGGGTCGGCTTGGCCAGGTTGAGCGTGTAGAAATGCAGCGATGGCGCGCCGCCGGCCACGAGCTGTTCGCACAGGCGGGCGACCACGTCGGCGCCGAACTCGCGGATGCTGTCGGCATCATCGCCGTAGGCCTGCATGCGCTTGCTGATCCAGCGCGGGATCTCGGCACCGCAGGCTTCGGAGAAGCGCTTGAGCTGGGTGAAGTTCGAGATCGGCATGATGCCCGGCACGATCGGGATGGTCACGCCGAGCCGGCGCGCGGCGTCGACGAAGTGGAAATAGGCGTCGGCGTTGTAGAAGTACTGGGTGATGGCGCCATCGGCGCCGGCATCGACCTTGGCCTTGAAATACTTCAGGTCGGTCAGCGCGTCATCGGATTGCGGATGCGTCTCCGGGTAGGCGCCGACCTCGATGTGGAAGGTGTCGCCATGTTCGGCGCGGATGAACGCGATCAGCTCCGAGGCGTAGCGCAGGTCGCCGGGATGGCCCATGCCCGAGGGCAGGTCGCCGCGCAGGGCGACGATGCGCTTGCAGCCGATGGCGCGGTACAGCTTTAGCAGTTCGCGGATTTCCTCGCGGCTGCCGCCCACACAGGACAGGTGCGGCGCGGCGGAGAAACCGTGCTGCTGGTTGAGATGGCGGACTGTCTCGGAGGTATAGCTGAGCGTCGAGCCGCCGGCGCCGAAGGTGCAGGAGACGTACTCCGGCGCGTAGTCCTTCAGCTTCTCCGCGGTGCGGTCGAGCTGGGCGCGCTGTTCGTCGGTCTTGGGGGGGTAGAACTCGAAACTCAGGGCGGTCATGGGCGGTGCGGGCGACGGGAATGCCTGCATTATATCTCTCCATCAAGATGGATATGCAAACGGCGGCCGGAATCGGGAGCGGCCACGCGCTACCCTGTGCGGATTCCTTCACCACGCCCGTCCATGTCCATCGTCCTGACGCCGTTCGCCCGTACCCGCCTGTTTCCCCGCGAAGCCCGCCGCAACACCATCCAGGACTGCACGCCCGAGCAGTTCCAGGATTACCTCAACACCCACGCGCCGCTCAGGGTGCTCGACGGCTACGCGCCGTTCTGCAAGCTGCACGTGCACGAGAACTGGACCTCCACCCGCTGCCTGACCGTGCCGATCACCGACGACAACCGCGCTCGGCTGCGCTCGGCCTACGAGGCCCGCACGCGCGAGGAACTGCCCGTGCTGGTGCGCTGGTTCGAGGGCGTGGAGCCGCCGGTGGCGCGTTATCTGGTGGTGATCCTGTACAGCCGCGAGCAACTGGCCCGCGAAGGCAGCTCCATCGACGCCGACTGGGGCATCGTCGGCTGTCTGTATACCGCCGAGCCGGAGGAAATCCCGATGGCGCCCATCACCATGATGCGCAACGCGCTGGGAGTGGAGGAGGGCGGTTCCGGCACGCCGCTGGATCGCGACGCCTATCGCCGCGCGGTGGCATTCTGGGAGAACAACGCCAACTGGCGCCCGTGAGGCCCCCGGCGCTTTCGCCGCGCCTCAGCGCGGGCGCCCGATGCCGGCGACGCCGGCTCCGGTCAACCGGATCAGATCATCCGGCGCCAGTTCCACTTCCAGCCCCCGCCGTCCGGCGCTGACATGCAGTGTCGGCAGCACGCGCGCGCTGGCGTCCAGGAACGTGCGCAGGCGCTTCTTCTGGCCGAGCGGGCTGATGCCGCCGATCAGGTAGCCGGTCGCGCGCTGGGCGGCGTCCGCCGCGGCCATGCCGCAGCGGCGGCAACCGGCGGCTTCGGCCAGCGCCTTGAGATCGAGCTGGCCGGCGACCGGCACGATCGCCACCAGCAGTTCGCGGGCGTCGGTGGTGGCGAGCAGGGTCTTGAACACCCGGGCCGGATCCAGGCCCAGCTTTTCGACGGCTTCGGCGCCATAGGAGTCGGCGTCGCGGTCGTGCGCATAGCTGTGCACGGCATGGGCGACGTGCTCGCGCTTGAGCAGTTCGATGGCGGGCGTCATGGCGGGATATCGGCGGGAACGAGGACGATGAGCCTGCGCCGTCGTCGTGTCGCCGTCTTGAACGGGATTGCTGCCCAGACGACGACGGGCGCCCGAAGGCGCCCGTCGCGGTTGCTGCGGATCGAACGAGTCGATCAGTAGCGGTAGTGATCCGGCTTGTACGGACCTTCCACCGGCACGCCGAGGTAGTCGGCCTGATCCTGGGTCAGCTTGGTCAGCTTGACGCCGATCTTCTCCAGGTGCAGGCGCGCCACTTCCTCGTCCAGGTGCTTGGGCAGGCGGTAGACGGTCTTCTCGTAGCTGTCCTTGTTGGCCCACAGGTCGATCTGGGCCAGGGTCTGGTTGGCGAACGAGTTGGACATCACGAAGCTGGGATGGCCGGTGGCGCAGCCCAGGTTGACCAGGCGGCCTTCGGCCAGCAGGAACATCGCGTTGCCGTTCGGGAACACATACTTGTCCACCTGCGGCTTGATGTTGATCTTCTGCACGCCCGGGAAGTTGACCAGCGCGTCGACCTGGATTTCATTGTCGAAGTGGCCGATGTTGCACACGATGGCCTGGTCCTTCATCGCCTTCATGTGATCGATGGTGATGATGTCCTTGTTGCCGGTCGTGGTGACGTAGATGTCGGCCGTACCCAGGGTGTCCTCGAGGGTGTTGACCTCGAAGCCTTCCATCGCCGCCTGCAGCGCGCAGATCGGATCGATCTCGGTGACGACCACGCGGGCGCCGTAGGCGCGCAGCGAATGCGCCGAACCCTTGCCGACGTCGCCGTAACCGCAGACCACGGCGACCTTGCCCGCCAGCATCACGTCCATCGCGCGCTTCAGGCCGTCGGCCAGCGACTCGCGGCAGCCGTACAGGTTGTCGAACTTGGACTTGGTGACCGAGTCATTGACGTTGATCGCCGGGACCAGCAGGGTGCCGGCTTCGGCCAACTGGTACAGGCGATGCACGCCGGTGGTGGTTTCCTCGGACACGCCCTTCCAGGCCTTGACCACTTCGGTCCAGTAGCCCGGACGCTCCTTGTGCACGCGCTTGAGCAGGTTCTTGATCACCTGTTCCTCGTGGCTGGAGGAAGCGGTGTTGACCCAGTCCGAACCGTTTTCCAGCTCGTAGCCCTTGTGGATCAGCAGGGTCACGTCGCCGCCGTCGTCGACGACCAGCTCCGGGCCGAGCTTGCCGCCGCCGAAGTTCAGCGCGTCCAGCGTGCAGTCCCAGTATTCCTCCAGGCTCTCGCCCTTCCAGGCGAACACCGGCGTGCCGGTGGCGGCGATCGCGGCGGCGGCGTGGTCCTGGGTGGAGAAGATGTTGCACGAGGCCCAGCGCACGTCGGCGCCCAGGTCCACCAGCGTCTCGATCAGCACGGCGGTCTGGATGGTCATGTGCAGCGAGCCGGTCACGCGCACGCCCTTGAGCGGCTTGGCGGCGGCGTGCTTGCGGCGGATGGACATCAGGCCCGGCATCTCGTGCTCGGCGATGTCGATTTCCTTGCGGCCCCAGTCGGCCAGGGAAATGTCGGCGACCTTGTAGTCACCCTCGGTGGAAAACTGGCGTACGGCGTTCATGGTTCGGCTCCGGTTAGTGGGCGAGCTGGGCTCGCATTCTCGACCGGGCGCCGTTACAGAAAAGTCCTGCCGAGCCTGGCCGTGCGCACTTCCCCTGGAAGTCGTCACGGTCGCAGCGCCCCTCGGCGAGGCCCGCCATTATATCGGTTGTTCCGGATGGAGCGATGGATGCCGCCGGGCATGACCGATGGCGTTGGCCTGGCCCGGCCCCGGGTTGTTAAGCTCGGATGAATCCACGCCAACGAGAGTCCCGCATGACCTCCATGCCCCGCATCGCCGCCCTGGCCCTGGCGGTCGGCCTGCTGGCCCTGCCCGCCTTCGCGCGCACGCCGGCTCCGGCGCCGCCCGCCACCGTGGACGCCGCCGGTTACCAGTTGCCGCCTCCCGCCCTGCGCGCCATCGTCGACGCGCCGCGCCGTCCCGACATTTCGGTCAGTCCCCGGCGCGACCTGCTGGCCCTGATGCAGGTCCCCGCGCTGCCGGGCATCGACGTGGTCGCCCAGCCGGAACTGAAGCTGGCGGGCCTGCGCATCCATCCGCGCAGCCATTCCGCCAGCCGGTTCTCCTTCGGCACCGACTTCTGGCTGCAGGAAGTCGCCTCCGGCAAGGAACTGCGCATCCAGGGCCTGCCGCAACCGCTGTCGATGGTCGGTTTCCGCTGGTCGCCGGACCAGCGTTACATCGCCTTCAATCGCATCGATCCGCAATCGGCCGCCAACGAGCTGTGGCTGATCGATGTGGGAACGCGCAGCGCGCGACGCCTGACCGATCGTGCGCTGAATACCGTCGTTGGCCGCGGCTATGCCTGGCTGGGCGACAGCAGCCGGTTGCTGGTCCAGTTGCAGCCGCAGGGACAGGGCGAAGCGCCCGAACGCAGCGGGGTGCCGTCCGGCCCCAATGTGCAGCAGACCCAGGCCGGTGGCGGCGTGGTGCAGATCCGCACCTACCAGGACATGCTCCGCAACGAAGGCGATGCGCGCCTGCTGGAATATCAACTGCGCTCGCAGGCCGCGCTGGTCGACCTCGCCGGCGCGGTGAAATCGCTGGGCAATCCCGATCTGAACCTGTCGCTGTCGGCTTCGCCGGATGGACGCTACCTCCTGCGCCGCCGCGTCGAGCGACCGTTCTCGTATCTGGTGCCGGTGAGTTCTTTCCCGACCCGCATCGAAGTCCTGGACATGCAGGGACAACTGGTCCACGAGGTGGCGAAGCTGCCGCTGATCGAAGGCCTGCCGCCCGGCAATGACGCGGTGCCCGCCGGTGTCCGTGACATCCAGTGGCGCGCCGATGCGGATGCCACCCTGGTCTGGGCCGAAGCCCAGGATGGTGGCGATCCGTCGCGCGAGGCCGCCATCCGCGACGCGGTGATGACGCAGGCCGCGCCGTTCGACAAACCGCCCGTGACCCTGGCGCGGCTGGGCATGCGCCTGGCCGACATCCAGTGGGGCGACGGCCAGTTGGCCCTGATCAGCGAGGCCTGGTGGAAGAACCGCCAGATCCGCGAATGGCGGATCGCGCCGGATGACGCGGCGCAGGCGCCGAAGCTGATCCGCGAAGGCTCCTACGAGGACCGCTACAACGATCCCGGTTCGCCGGTGCTCGCGCAGGACGCGCGCGGCGAAATGCGCCTGATGATGGCGGCCGACGGCCGCAGCATCTTCCGGGTCGGCGATGGCGCGTCGCCGGAAGGGGATCGTCCCTTCCTGGACAAGGTTGATCTGGACAAGCCTGGCGCGGACGGCGGCAAGACCCGCCTGTTCCATTCGCAGGCGCCGTACTACGCGGCGCCGGTGGCGCCGCTGGACGCCGATGGCCAGCGTCTGCTGATCACCCGTGAATCGCCGGATGAACCCACCAACCTGTTCGTCGTCGAAGGCGCGGGTGAGCCGCGCGCGCTGACCCGCTTCCCGCATCCGACCCCGCAGCTGAAGGGCGTGAAGAAGCAGCAGGTCCGCTACAAGCGCAAGGATGGCGTGGATCTGACCGCGACCCTGTACCTGCCGCCGAACTACGATCCCAAGCGCGACGGTCGACTGCCGATGCTGATGTGGGCGTATCCGGCCGAGTTCAAATCCGCCGAGGCCGCCGGCCAGGTGACCGATTCGCCGTACCGTTTCAACGCGGTCAGCTACTGGGGACCGCAGGCGTTCCTGGCGATGGGCTACGCGGTGTGGGACGACTTCTCCGTGCCGATCGTGGGCGAGGGCGACAAGGAGCCGAACGACACCTACGTGCCGCAGCTGGTCGCCAGCGCCGAGGCGGCGGTGGACGAAGCGGTGCGCCTGGGCGTGGCCGATCGCGAACGCATCGCGGTTGGCGGCCATTCCTATGGCGCGTTCATGACCGCCAACCTGCTCGCGCACACGCGCCTGTTCAAGGCCGGCATCGCCCGCAGCGGCGCTTACAACCGGACCCTGACGCCGTTCGGCTTCCAGGCCGAGGAGCGCAATTTCTGGCAGGCGCCGGGCGTGTACGAAACGATGTCGCCGTTCAATCACGCGGACCGGATCAAGGACGCGCTGCTGTTGATCCACGGCGAGCAGGACAACAACTCGGGCACCTTCCCGATCCAGAGCGAACGCATGTTCGCCGCGGTCAAGGGGCTGGGCGGCACCGCGCGGCTGGTGATGCTGCCGAACGAGTCGCACGGCTATCGTGCACGTGAATCGATCCTGCAGATGCTGGCCGAATCCAACGCCTGGCTCGATCGCTACGTGAAGCAGGCACCCGCCGCGCCGGCCAAGCGCTGACGACGGCGGGACCGGAACCGGACCAATTGCGGTCCGGTTCGCCCGGCCCGCGGGACGTCCCGGAACAGGTGTGCGGCGGTGCAGCAAACGGCGGCCGAATTGGGGTAGTGTTGGGGGCTCACCCCCGCTGCACGGTCTGCCGCCTCGATGAATTCGCCCCGCAGTCTCGAGTTCGCTCCTCCCGATGTACCGCTTCGTGAAGACGTGCGCCGGCTCGGCGCACTGGTCGGCGACATGCTCGCCGAACAGGTGTCACCCGCGTTCCTGGATGAAGTCGAGCGCGTGCGCACCACCGCCATCGCACGTCGCCAGAGCGACGCGCCGCCGCAGTCGCTGGCGGGATTGCTGGCCGGGCTGAAACCTTCGCATGCGGAAGGCTTGATCCGCGCGTTCAGCGCGTACTTCCAGGTGGTCAACATCGCCGAGCGCGTGCACCGGATCCGCCGCCGCCGCGACTACCAGCGCACCGACGACAGCAAGCCGCAGCCGGAAGGCCTGCACGATGTGCTGCAGCGGCTGAAGGCGCAGGGCGTGGGCGTGGACGAACTGGCGCAGTGGTTGCCGCGCATCGACATCGAACCCGTGTTCACCGCCCATCCGACCGAGGCGGTGCGGCGCGCGCTGCTGGAGAAGGAGCAGTTGATGGTCGCCAGCCTGGTCAACGGGCTGGACGGCAACCGCACGCCCGGCGAGCAGGCCACCGACACCGCGCGTTTCCGGATGGCGCTGACCTCGGCCTGGCAGACCACCGATTCCTCGCCGGTTCGCCCGGGGGTGGAAGACGAGCGCGAGCATGTCGGTTTCTATCTGATCGAAGTGCTGTACCGGGTGATGCCGGTGTTGTACGAGACCCTGGAAAACGCCATCACCCAGGTCCATGGCGAACAGCCCGCGATCACCCGCCATCTGCCGCGCCTGCTGCGCTTCGGCACCTGGGTGGGCGGCGACATGGACGGCAACCCGAACGTCGACGCCGGCACCGTCATCGCGACCCTCAATGCGCAGCGCGCGCTGATCCTGCGCCGCTACATCAAGGAACTGCGCCAGCTCACCACGCTGCTCAGCCAGTCGACCTCGCTGGTCGGCGTGTCGGCCGAAGTGCTGGCGCGCATGGACGAATACCGCGAACTGCTGCCGAAGGCCGCCGCGCAGTCGCGCCCGCGGCACGGCGACATGCCGTACCGCCTGCTCAACGATCTGATGCGCGCGCGCCTGCAGGCCACCCTGGAAGACCTGCCGCAGGGCTATGCGGGACCCGATGAACTCGCCGCCGACGTGGATCTGATCCTGCGCAGCCTGGAAGCCAACCGCGGCATCCACGCCGGCTGGTTCGCGGTGCGCAGGCTGGCCTGGCGCATCCGCAGTTTCGGCTTCCATCTGGCGCGCCTGGACGTGCGCCAGGAATCCAGCGTGCACGCGCGCGCGGTCGCGGCCGCGCTCGGCGACGACCAGTGGGAATCGCGCGATCCGGTCGAGCGCGGCGCGCTGCTGGCGCCCTACGCGAGCGGCGATACCTTGCTGCCGGCGTCGGAGGAAGAAGGCAATCCGCGCCTGGATGCGGTGTTCGCCGCGCTGGGCGACGCGCGCCGCCGGCATGGCGCCGATGCGCTGGGCGCCTACATCATCAGCATGGCGCACAACCGCGCGGACGTGCTCACGGTACTGGCGCTGGCACGCCGCGGCGGGCTGGTCGGCGAGGACGGACACGTGCCGCTGGACATCGCGCCATTGTTCGAGACGGTGGACGATCTGCGCCACGGTCCGGACACGCTGCGCGATTTGATGGCCGATCCGGTGTACCGCGCGCACCTGTCGGCGCGCGGCAACGTGCAGATGGTGATGCTGGGTTACTCCGACAGCGGCAAGGACGGCGGCATCGCCGCGTCGCGCTGGGGTCTGCAGCGTGGTCAGGTCGAACTGCTGCAGACCGCCAACGAACTCGGCATCAAGCTGACCTTCTTCCACGGCCGCGGCGGTTCGATCAGCCGCGGCGGCGGCAAGACCACCCGCGCGGTCGACGCTTCGCCGCGCGGCAGCGTCGATGGCCGCCTGCGGGTGACCGAGCAGGGCGAAGTCATCCATCGCAAGTACGGCATCCGCGCGCTCGCGCTGCGCTCGCTGGAGCAGTCGGTCGGCGCGGTGCTGGCCTCCTCGCTGCGTCCCCGCCCGCTGGAGCCGCGCGAACCGGGCTGGCGGGACATCATGGATACCGTCGCCAGGGACAGCAGCGAGGCCTATCGCGCGTTCGTCGGCGCACCGCGCTTCATGGACTATTTCCGCAGCGCCACGCCGATCGACGTGATCGAACGGATGACCCTGGGCTCGCGGCCTTCGCGCCGGCTCGGCCAGGACGCCGCGCTGGGCAACCTGCGCGCGATTCCGTGGGTGTTCGCCTGGAGCCAGGCGCGGGCGGTGATTCCCGGCTGGTTCGGGGTGGGCAGCGGGCTGCAGGCGGCGGTGGACGCGCACGGCGAGGAGGCGGTGCTGGAAATGGCGCGCGACTGGCCGTTTTTCCGCACGTTCCTCGACGACATCTCGATGGTGCTGGCCAAGGGCGATCTGAGCATCGCCGAAATGTTCTCGCGGATGGCCGGCGACCTGCATGGCGAATTCTTCCCGCGCATCCGGCACGAGCATGCGCTGACCCTGCGCTGGGTGCTGCGCCTGACCGGGGACGAGTGGCTGCTGCAACACGATCAGCGGCTGGCGCTGTCGATCCGCCTGCGCAATCCGTACATCGATCCGATCAGCGTGCTGCAGGCGGATCTGCTGCGACGCTGGCGCGAGACCGGACGCGAGGACGAAACCCTGCTGCGGGCGCTGGTGGCCAGCATCAACGGCGTGTCGCAGGGCGTCCAGAACACCGGCTGAGTGCGTGCGTGCCGCGTGCGCCGGCTAGGCGGACTGGCTGCTGCGTTTGGGCTTGTCCAGTTGCAGATCCAGCCAGCGCAGCAGATCCGCGACCACCCGGCTGCGTTCCGGATCGGCCTCGTTGTAGATCTCGTGGTACAGCCGCAGGTATTCATGCGCACGCAGCTTGCGCTGCGGCGCCGCGGCGGCGAACGCGCGCGCGCCGGCCGGATCGACGAGGTGATCGTCGGCGGCGAACTGCAGCAGCGTCGGAATTTTCAGTTCAGCGGCAAGGGCGACCACCCGGCGACCACCCGTGAAGATGAAATGCGCGAGCCGGGCGCTGATGCGCGAGTGGTTGAGCGGGTCTTCCCGATACTCGCGTTCGACATGCGCATCGTGCGAGAGCCGGTCAGCGGCCAGGCCGGTGCGCAGGGTCAGGTCGGGCCACCAGCCGGTCAGGCAGCGGGCGAAGGCGCGCTGGATGCCGCCGGCGTGGGTGGCGAGCGCGGGCGAGGAAGCGATCAGGCCGCGCGGGATCAGGTCTTCAAGCAGGACGGCCTGCATGGCGACCAGACCGCCCATGCTGTGGCCGAACAGGAACGGCAGGTCGCCACCTTCGGCGGCATAGGCGTTGAACACCGAGACCGTGTCGCGCGGGAGGCGGGTCAATTCGTCCACGCAGCCGCGCGCGCCTTCCGAGCGTCCGTGCCCGCGTTGATCGTAGGCGCGCACCGCGACGCCGGTGGCGTTCAGTTCCTCCGCCAGCCGGGCGTAGCGTCCCGAATGTTCGCCCAGCCCGTGCACCAGCAGCAGGCGCGCACGTGGCCGTGGCAGGGGCCAGTCGCGCTGGTGCAGGCGCAGACCGTCAGGGGTGAGGAAAGACGAGATCGGGAGAGCGGTCGACATGGCGCAACATCGCTTGGGCCCGCGCGACGGTCAAGGGGCGCGGGTGCCGAACGTAATCGAGGTGAAGGAAATCAGCCGTCCAGTTCCGCCCAGCGCTGGTAGGCCAGTTCCAGTTCCTGCTGGAGCGCGGCCAACTGTTCGTTGGCCTGCTGCAGACTGGCCGGATCCTGCTGATAGTAGGCGGGACCGTTCATCGCGTCGGTGCGGCCGGCGATGTCGGCTTCCAGGGCCTCGATGCGCGCCGGCAACTGCTCCAGTTCGCGCGCGTCCTTGTAGCTGAGTTTGCGCCTTGGCGCCGCCGTCGCGGGGCCGGCGGCCGCAGGCGAAGACGCGAGGCCCGGTTTCGCCGGGGCGGCGGCCGTCGGCGCCGGCCGCTGCCGCAGCCAGTCGCTGTAGCCGCCGACGTAGTCGCCCAGGCGACCTTCGCCTTCCAGCACCAGGGTGCTGGTGACCACGTTGTCGAGGAAGTCGCGGTCATGGCTGACCAGCAGCAGCGTGCCCTTGTAGTCGAGCAGCAGTTCTTCCAGCAGTTCCAGCGTTTCCACGTCCAGATCGTTGGTCGGTTCGTCCATCACCAGCAGGTTGGACGGCTGGGCGAACAGCTTGGCCAGCAGCAGGCGGTTGCGCTCGCCGCCGGACAGGCGGGTGATCGGCGCGCGCGCGCGTTCGGGCGAGAACAGGAAATCCTGCAGGTAGCCGATGATGTGCTTGCGGCTGCCGTTGATTTCGATGAAGTCGCGCCCTTCGGCGACGTTTTCCAGTGCGTTGAGCGATTCGTCCAGCTGGCTGCGATGCTGGTCGAAATAGGCGATCTGCAGGCCGGTGCCCAGTTTGACCTCGCCCTGCTGCGGGGCGAGGTCGCCGAGCAGGATCTTCAGCAGGGTCGACTTGCCGGCACCGTTGGGACCGATGATGCCGACCCGGTCGCCGCGCATGATCGTGGCCGACACGCGATCCAGCAGGACCCGCCCGTCATAGGCCTGCGTGACGTCCGTGGCCTCGATGACCTTGCGTCCGGAGGCCTGCGCGGCGGCGGCCTCCATCCTGACGTTGCCGGACAGATCGCGGCGCTGGGCGCGTTCGCGACGCATCGCCTTGAGCGCGGTGACGCGGCCTTCGTTGCGGGTGCGGCGGGCCTTGATGCCCTGGCGGATCCAGACTTCCTCCTGCGCCAGCAGCTTGTCGAAGCGCGCGTTCTCCTGCGCCTCGGCATGCAGGCGTTCCTCGCGCCGACGCAGGTAGTTGTCGTAGTCGCCCGGCCAACTGGTCAGCTGGCCGCGATCGATCTCGACGATGCGGGTGGCCAGCGCGCGCAGGAAGCTGCGATCGTGGGTGACGAACACCAGGCTGCCCTCGAACTGCTTGAGGAAACCTTCCAGCCATGCGATCGCCTCGATGTCGAGGTGGTTGGTGGGTTCGTCCAGCAGCAGGATGTCGGGCTTGCGCACCAGCGCCTGGGCCAGCAGCACGCGCCGCTTCATGCCGCCGGACAGGGCGGCGAAGTCGGCGTCCTCCGGCAGCTCCAGCCGGGTCAGCACTTGCTGCACGCGACGATCCAGATCCCAGCCCTGGCGGGCTTCGATCTGCACCTGCGCTTCGCCCAGCGCGTCCATGTCGCCCTCGGCCAGTGCATGGTGATAGCGCGCCAGCAGCGCGCCCAGATCGCCCAGGCCCTGGGCGACCACGTCGAACACGCTGCCGGCGGTGTCCTGCGGGACTTCCTGGGCCATGCGCGCGACCACCACGCCGCCCTGGATCCGGATGTCGCCGTCGTCGGGCCGGATTTCCCCGGCCATCAGCCGCATCAGGGTGGACTTGCCGGCGCCGTTGCGGCCGACGATGCAGACGCGCTCGCCGGCTTCGATGGACAGATCGACGTGTTCGAGAAGGAGCGGACCGCCGACGCTGAAGTCGACCCGCTGAAATTGCAGAAGGGACATGCCGCCATTGTACCCGCCCGTACCCGCACGATCCGCCGGCCCTGGCTCCGGCAACCACTCGAACGGAGCTTGCTCCGCTCTACTGGAACCCGTAGCGGACCACGTGGAAGAAGATCGGCGCGGCGAACACCACCGAGTCCAGCCGATCCAGCATGCCGCCGTGACCCTCGATCATCTCGCCCCAGTCCTTGGCCCCCAGGCTGCGCTTGACCGCCGACAGCGCCAGCCCGCCCAGGAAGCCGCACAGCACGATCAGCAGCGACAACAGGCCGGACTGAAGCGGCGTGAACGGGGTGATCCACCACAGCGCGGCGCCCACGCCGGCGGCGGCCAGACCGCCGCCGACCAAGCCTTCCACGGTCTTGGACGGGCTGACCTGCGGGGCCAGCAGGTGCCGGCCGAACAGCTTGCCGAACACGTACTGCAGCACGTCGCTGAGCTGCACCACCAACAGCAGATACAGCAGCAGCATCAGGTTCTGTCCCTCGTAGCCGGGGATGCGCAGCAGCAGCAGCGCCGGAGCGTGGCTCAGGCAGTACACCGCCAGCATCAGGCCCCACTGGACCTTGGCGCTGCGGGCCAGGAAATCCTCGGTGTCGCCGGACAGCGCCGACACCGCCGGCAGCAGCAGGAAGCCGTACACCGGGATGCAGACCACGAACAGCCCGTACCAGTCGATGCCGATCAGCCAGTACTGCAACGGGATGGCGATGTAGAAGCACAGGCACAGCGCCAGATGATCGCCGCGCCGGGTCGGGGTCAGGCTGATGAACTCGCGCAGCGCCAGGAACGACAGCAGGCCGAACAGGACCAGCGTCGCCACCTTGCCCAGCAGGAAGCAGGTGGCCAGCACCGCCGCCATCACCCACCACGCGCGGATGCGCGCATTGAGGTTGTCGATCACCGGGCCGGGCCTGCGCCGGTGCAGCAGCCAGCCGATCAGGCTGGCCAGCAGCAGCAGCGCGCCGATGCCGCCCATCACGCCCCAGAACGTCTGCGGCGCGCGGGCGATGGCGGCCTGCAGGAAACCGCCCACGGGCAGCTCGGAGGGAATCAGGTTCATGCCAGCGCCACCACCGCCGCGCGGGCGCGTTCGAGGAAGGCGTCCTTCTCCTCGTCCGGCCGCAGCGCGACCGGCGCGCCGAAGCGCACGGTGCACACCAGCGGCACCGGCACCAGGCTGCCCTTGGGCAGGCAGCGGCGCGCGTTGTCCAGATAGACCGCGATGAACTCCACCTGCGGATACCGGCGCGCCAGATGGAACAGGCCGGATTTGAACGCCTGCGGATGGATGTCGTGGTTGCGCGTGCCTTCCGGGAACAGGATCAGTGAATCGCCGGCATCCAGCGCCTGGTACAGCGGCTCCAGCAGATCCTGATCGGGCGTGGCGCGCTGGCGATCGATCAGCACCGCGTTGAAGCCGTGCCGGGCCAGCCAGCGCCGTGGTCCATGGCCCCAGTAGTCGCGCGCGGCCACCGGACGCGTCCGCGCGCGCAGGACCGGCGGCAATGCGGCCCACAGCGCCACCGTGTCGATGTGGCTGGCATGGTTGGCGAAATAGATCCGCTGGCGCGGTTCCGGACGCGAGCCCTGCCAGCGCGGATACGCGCCGAAGAACAGGTGGGCCAGGCCGGCCAGCAGGCGCGAGGCCATCTCAGGTTCTTCCCTGCAGCTGCGCGGCGATCGCCCGGGTGCGGGTGACGCAGGTCAGCAGCGAACCGATGGCGATGATCCACGCCGCCGCGGGCAACACCCACGCCGTGCCGATCAGATACCGCTCGGCGATGGCGAGCAGGCAGGCCACGGTGAGTACCGCCATGCGGTGCTGCTTGGCCATTGGTCCGCGGAAATCCTGGGCCAGCCCGAGGCTGCCGCCGGACAGGCGCACGTAGGCGGTGAGCGCGGCCAGCAGCGTGCCCAGCCAGCCCAGCCAGGGCAATGCGGCCGCATACCCGAGGCCGACGATCAGCAGCGAATCCGCGATCCGATCCGGGAATTCGTTGTACAGCGCGCCGGTAGGCGTCTGCTTGCCACCTTCCATCGCGACCATGCCGTCCAGCAGGTTGCACAGCAGGCGCAGTTGCACGCAGATCGCGCACAGCAACAGGCCGGCGGTGGAGGGCGTCCACGCCAGCATCGCCGCGCCCACCGCGGCGAAGAAGATGCTGAGCACGGAGATCTGGTTGGGCGTGACGCGCGAGCGCGCCAGCGCCGCGGCCAGCGACTTCGCCCAGCCGCTGCCGCGCGCGGCGATCGGTCGTCGTTCGGATGATTTCCCCATGACGGGAAGAATAGACGAAATGCGGGGCTGGGACCGGTCAGCGCAGGACGCGACCGGCCATGACCGTTGGGTACGCAGCGGTCCGCGTGACGCTCGGCCACACGCGGCCGAAAAAGAAAAACCCCGCCGAAGCGGGGTCTTTCCGGAGGCTGTCGCGGTTGCCGGCTTACTTGAGCCCGGCGTCCTTGCGCAGCGCCTCGGCGCGATCGGTCTTCTCCCAGGAGAAGGCCGTGCCGGTGTGCTTCTTGCCGGCGCCGTCGAGGTAGCTGATCTCGTGCGGCTTGCGGCCGAAGTGGCCGTAGGACGCGGTGGCCTGGTACATCGGGTGGATCAGGTCCAGCATCTGGATGATGCCGTATGGACGCAGATCGAAGTGCTTGCGGATCAGCTTCTCGATCTTGTCGTCGCTGATCTTGCCGGTGCCGAAGGTGGTCACCGAGATCGAGGTCGGCTCGGCCACGCCGATGGCGTAGGAGACCTGCACTTCGCAGCGATCGGCCAGGCCGGCGGCGACCACGTTCTTGGCGACATAGCGCGCGGCGTAGGCGGCCGAGCGATCCACCTTGGACGGATCCTTGCCCGAGAACGCGCCGCCACCGTGACGGGCCCAGCCGCCGTAGGTATCGACGATGATCTTGCGGCCGGTCAGGCCGCAGTCGCCCACCGGGCCGCCGATGACGAACTTGCCGGTCGGATTGATGTGGAACTTGGTGCCCTTGTGCAGCCACTTGGCCGGCAGCACGGGCTTGAGGATGTGCTCGCGCACGGCCTCGACCAGATCCTTCTGCTTGACGTCCGGATCATGCTGGGTGGACAGCACCACCGCGTCGATCGCCACGGCCTTGCCGTTTTCATAGCGCAGGGTGACCTGGCTCTTGGCGTCCGGGCGCAGCCACGGCAGCGGCGAGTTCTTCTTCTTGCGGATCTTGGCCTGCTGCTCGACCAGGCGATGCGACAGGTGGATCGCCGCCGGCATGTGGCTGTCGGTCTCGTTGGTGGCGTAGCCGAACATCAGGCCCTGGTCGCCCGCGCCCTGTTCTTCCGGCTTCTTGCGGTCGACGCCCTGGTTGATGTCCGGGGACTGCTTGCCGATCAGGTTGAGCACGCCGCAGGTGGCGCCGTCGAAGCCGACGTCGCTGCTGTCGTAGCCGATGTCCAGGATCACCTTGCGGGTCAGCGCTTCCAGATCGATCCACGCCGAGGTGGTGATCTCGCCGGCCACGATGGCCACGCCGGTCTTGACCAGCGTTTCGCAGGCCACGCGAGCGCGCTTGTCCTGGGCCAGGATGGCGTCCAGCACGGCGTCGGAGATCTGGTCGGCGATCTTGTCCGGATGGCCTTCGGAGACCGATTCGGACGTGAACAGGTAGTTGGACATCAGGCTTATATCCCTGTATTCGGATGAAAAGATGGGCGCGAATGATACACGCGCCGGGCGGTGCGTGCATTCTGCTCCGTTCAGGATGTTCCTTGCGTTAAGCCGGGCCGGTTCCGGGCTGTCATGGAACCGCCACGCCGCTGCCATCTGGCTGTCGCGCCACGGGCGCAGGCTGCGCGGCGAAACCCGCCGTCCCCGGCCGGATCCGAGCGACCATGCGCCCGCTGGAACAGCAGATTGCCGAACGCTATCCCCACTGGTTCCGTGGCCGTCGGGCCGGCCTGACCCGGCCGCTGCTGCGCACCCTGGGTCGTTGGTCACGGCTGGACCGGGCCTACGCCTTCCTGGCCGAACACGCCCACCTGCGCGACTTCGCCTTCCTGCAGGCGGCCATCGACTTCCTCAACCTGCGCTACGCCGTCGATCCGGCCGAGCGGGCGCGGGTGCCGGCGACCGGGCGTCTGCTGATCGTCGCCAACCATCCCTCCGGCGCGCTGGACGCGATGGCGCTGCTGGACTTCGTCGGCGGCGTCCGCCGCGACGTGAGGATCGTCGCCAACGACCTGCTTTCCAGCATCGACAACCTGTCCGGCCTGCTGCTGCCGGTGCGCATCCTGGGCGGCCAGCCCCGCCCGGAGAGCATCCGCGCGGTCGAGCAGGCGCTGGAGGCGGAGCAGTGCGTGATCGTGTTTCCGGCCGGCGAGGTGTCCCGTCTGGGACCGCGCGGCGTCACCGATACCCGTTGGCGGCGCGGCTTCCTGCGCTTCGCCCGCAGCACCGGCACCCCGGTCCTGCCGATCCGGGTTCAGGCGCGCAATTCGGCTTTCTTCTACGGCGCGTCGGCCCTGTTCAAGCCGGCCGGCACCGCGCTGCTGGCGCGGGAGATGTTCAAGCGCAGCCAGCGCCGCATCGCCCTGCGCATCGGCACGCCGATGACGATCGCCGCCGACGGGGACAGCCAGGCCGCGCTGCAACGGGTGCGCCGCGCGCTGTACGCGCTGGGCCGCCGCGAAGGCGCGCGCGCCGAACCGGCCGGCCCGGAACCGCTGGTGCCGCCGGTGGAGCCGGCGCGGCTGGCCGTCGCCGTCGACGCGCTGGAGCGGCTTGGCCGCACCACCGACGGCAAGCGCATCTGCGTGGGCCGGCTGGCCCCGGATTCGCCGGTGCTGCGGGAAATCGGCCGCCTGCGCGAGCTGACCTTCCGCGAAGTGGGCGAGGGTACGGGCAAGCGCCTGGACGTGGATCCCTACGACGCCTGGTACGAGCACATCGTGCTGTGGGACGAACAGGCGCGGAAGATCGCCGGCGCCTACCGCATCGCGCGGGGCGCGCCGGTGCTGGCCGAGCATGGACTGAAGGGCCTGTATACCGCTTCGTTGTTCCGCTACGCCGACGATGCGTTGCCGCGGATCGCCGAGGGCATGGAACTGGGCCGCAGCTTCGTCGTTCCGGAATACTGGGGCAGCCGCAGCATCGATTATCTCTGGCAGGGCATCGGTGCCTATCTGTGCCGGCATCCGCGGGTGCGCTATCTGTTCGGCGCGGTCTCGATGAGCGCGGCGCTGCCGCGCGACGCCCGCGAGCAGATCGTCTCGTACTACGCGCGCTACTACGGCGTGGACAGCCGCGACGCGGTGTCGCGGCATCCGTTCCGCTATTCCATGGCGCCGCCGAGCTACGGCGAGATGGACGCCGACACCGCGTTCCGCGTGCTCAAGGCCAACCTGGACGCGCTCGGCGCCAGTGTGCCGATGCTGTACAAGCAATACACGGATCTGTGCGAACCCGGCGGCGCCCGCTTCCTCGCCTTCGGCGTGGATCCCGCGTTCTGCGATTCCATCGACGGATTGATCGAAGTGGATCTGCATCGCATCCGGCCAAGGAAACGCGCGCGCTACCTGCAGCCGGCGACCGGGGCGGTGCCGGCATGAGCCCGCAGACCGTCGACGCGGGCATCCGGCGGGCGGTCTTCGTTTCCGATGTCCATCTGGGCTCCAAGCATTGCCATGCCGCCGAGTTCGCGGACTTCCTGGCCACGCTGCGCTGCCGGCGGCTGTATCTGGTCGGCGATATCGTCGACCTGTGGTGGATGGCGCAGCGCCGCGCCAATTGGGACGCCGCGCACAACCGGGTCATCGAGCAACTGCACGCACTGGTCCGCAACGGCACCGAACTTGTCTATGTGCCGGGCAACCACGATCGCCCCATCCGCCGCTTCTGCGGACTCATGCTGCCGGCCATGCAGGTGCGCCGGCGCGCCATCCATGTGACCGCCGACGGCCGCCGCCTGCTGGTCACCCATGGCGACGACTACGACGGCATCACCCATTTCGGCGGGTTGCAGGAAAAGTTCGGTGACTGGCTGTACTACCGCATACTCACCGGCAATCGCCTGACCAACCGCATCCGCCGTCGCCTCGGCCTGCGCTACTGGTCGCTGGCCGAATACCTCAAGCGCCAGAGCGACGCGGCCGAACGCTACATCGGCCGGTTCGTGCAGGCGGGCCTCGACGACGCACGCCGGCGCGGGCTGGATGGCATCCTGTGCGGCCACATCCATCGCGCCGCGTTGTTCCAGCGCGATGGCTTGCTGTACGCCAACGACGGCGACTGGGTGGAAAGCCTGACCGCGCTCAGCGAGGAAGCCGACGGCACCCTGTGCCTGCTGTCGCATACTGGCCAGGTGCTGAGTGAAGTCCCACCGCGCCTGCGGCTGGTGGCGCTGGAACGACCGGAAGCGAAGGCGGCCTGATCGCCGGTTTGGTTCGGCGCGAAAAGCAAATCCCCCGTCGTCCGCTGCGCGGCCGCCGCCCCCTTTTTCAAAGGGGGCATGAAAAGCCAGCTTCCTTTGAGTTGAAAGACACAGAGCCTCCCCCTTGACCAGCCGTGCGGCTGTTGAAAGCGAAAAAGGGGGATTGAGGGGGATTTGCTGTTCGTCTCACCCGTCCCCCAACCAGGCAACTGCTAGCATCCCGCCATGGATTCCCTCTCCCAGATCGTCCTCGGTGGTGCCATCGCCGCCGCCATCGCTCCCGCAGGTCACCGGCGCGCCGCCCTGCTGGCCGGCGCCGCGCTCGGCACGCTGCCCGACCTCGACAGCCTGCCCATCCTGCTGTTCACCGATGACCCGGTGGCGCTGATGACGATGCACCGCAGTTTCAGTCACTCGCTGTTTGTGCTGCCGTGGGTGGGCTGGTTGATCTGGTGGCTGTGCAAGCGGCGCAACGGCCGTGTCGCGCAGGCGCCGGCACGCTGGTTCTGGGCCATCCAGCTGGCCCTGATCACCCACCCGCTGCTGGACGCGTTCACCGTCTACGGCACCCAGCTGTGGTGGCCGCTGCAACCCCACCCGACGATGTGGTCGAGCGTCTTCATCATCGATCCGCTGTACACGATCTGGCTGCTGATCGCCTGCGTGCTGGCGTGGTGGTGGCGTGATCGATCCGCCGCGCAACGCGTGTTGCTGGCCGGACTGGTGCTGAGCAGCGCCTACCTGGGCTGGTCGCTGCTGGCCAAGGCCCAGGTCGATCGGATCGCGGAGCGTTCGCTGGCGGCGATGGGGCTGGGCAACGCGCCGTACTTCAGCGTGCCGATGCCGTTCAACACGCTGCTGTGGCGGGTCGTGGCGATGACGCCGGCGGGCTACGTGGAAGCGGAGTATTCGCTTGTTTCGGACCAGGGCCCGCTGAACTTCCGCGGCTATCCCTCCAACGTCCAGGCACTGGCCGAGGCGCGCGACATTCCGGCGGTGCGGCGGCTGCAATGGTTCAATCGCGGCTTCATGCGCACGCGGGTAAAGGACGACGGCACGCTGGTGCTGTCGGATCTGCGGATGGGGCTGGAGCCCGACTACACCTTCAGTTTCGAAGTCGCGCACCGGCAGGACGGCCGCTGGCGACCGGTGCCGCCGGTGCAGCAGCCGTGGCATGCGCCGATTTCCGGCTGGAGCGGGCTGCGCACGTTGCTGGCGGCGACGTGGCACCGCATCTGGCATCCGGATGCGCGCCCGTTGCGCAGCGTCATCGTGAAGGAGTCGTCGGCGGAGGCCGCGGTTCCGGGCGCGCCGTGAGTGAAGTGATTCGACGGGGTGGCGCGCGCACCCGTCGTCAGTAATCAGTAGACCGTCGCGCTGGCCTGCACGAAGGCGTAGAAGAACACCGCGTTCGGATCGTTCTGCACATCGTTCATCTCGCGGCGCATGCCCTCGACGACGTCCGGGGTGACCCGTCCGGCCTGCAGCAACTGGTCCGACGCCGACAGCAGCAGTTCCTCCCAGAACGCGATCATGGTCTTGCGCCGCGCCGGTTCGCGGTTGTCGAAATGGAAGGTCTTGATCTCGGTCCGCACGTCGCGATAGCCGCCGGCCAGCAGTAGATTGCCGAGCTTGGCGCCGACGAACGGATCGCCGCCGTTGTCGTACTGGAAGTCATTGAACGCCATCCAGTAGCGCCAGACGTTGGGCGAGTAGGGATGCAGCAGGAACGAGGAGTTCATCACCTCGGTCACGTACACGGGCGATCCGGGCGCCAGGACGCGGCGCACCTCGTTGAGCACGCGCTGCGGCGAGGGCACGTGTTCCAGCACCCAGCACAGGAACGCGGCGTCGAAGCTGCGCGGTTCGAAGGGCAGGTTGGTGGCGTCGGCCTGGTGCAGTTCGTAGCGATCCCGGTACCAGGGCATCTGCGCCAGGTTGCGGCGTGCGGCTTCCAGCTGCAGCGGATTCAGATCCACGCAGGTCATGTGGATGTCGGGGAAGCGGCGCAGCAGGATCTCGGTCTGCGCGCCGACCCCGCTGCCGACTTCCAGCACCCGGCGCGCGCCGGTGTAGTCGATGCGGCTGAAGATCGTGGATTCGGCCAGCCGTGCCTGTTTCATCAGCCGGGCCTGCTCGACGGGAGAGAAACCGTGCAGATAGGCGGGAGACGGGGATTCGCTCATGGCATGGCTCCGGTCAGGCGGCGGCGGGCAGCTCCGGGATGACGCCCGCGATCAGGGCGTCGAAGTAGTCGGTGGTCAGCGCCATTTGCGCTTCGGCGGTCTCGGCGCGATTGACCACCGCGCGGAAGGCGGCGTTCTCGGGCCGATCCTTCGCGTACCAGCCCAGATGCTTGCGGGCGATGCGCACACCCTGCGTTTCGCCATAGAAGGCATGCAGCGCATGCAGGTGGCCGAGCAGGACGTCGCGGACTTCGGCCAGCGCGGGCGCGGGCAGGGTATCGCCGGTGGCGAGGAAATGCGCCACCTCGCGGAAGATCCATGGCCGGCCCTGCGCGGCGCGGCCGATCATCACCGCGTCCGCGCCGGTGGCCTTCAGCACCGCCGCCGCCTTCTGCGGCGAATCGACGTCGCCGTTGGCGAACACCGGGATGCCCAGTCCGGCCTTGATCGTGGCGATGGTGTCGTACTCGGCCTGGCCGGTGTATTGCTGATCACGGGTACGGCCATGTACCGCCAGCGCGGCGATGCCGCTGGCCTCGGCGATGCGGGCGATGACCGGTCCGTTGCGATGATCGCAATCCCAGCCGGTGCGGATCTTGAGGGTCACCGGGACGTCGACCGCGCCGACCACCGCTTCCAGGATCCGCGCGACCAGCGGTTCATCACGCATCAGCGCCGAGCCGGCCCAGGCATTGCAGACCTTCTTGGCCGGACAGCCCATGTTGATGTCGATGATCTGGGCACCGTGATCGACGTTGTAGCGCGCGGCCTCGGCCAACTGGCGTGGCTCGGTGCCGGCGATCTGGACGCTGATCGGAGCCGGCTCGCCTTCGTGGTCCATGCGCCGGCGCGACTTGTCGGTCTTCCAGAAGCGCGAGTCGCTGATGGTCATCTCCGACACCGCCAACCCCGCGCCCAGCCGCTTGCACAGCTGCCGGAACGGTTTGTCGGTGACCCCGGCCATGGGGGCCAGGATCACCGGGGTATCGATGCGGTGGGGGCCGATGCGCATGCGCACATTGTAGTGCGGCGGATGCGCGGGACGTGTGCCTACAGCCGGGGCCAGGCCTGCAGGGTGCCGGCCAGGTACAGCCCGCCGAGCGCCAGGCAGGCCGCCGAACTGATGATCCAGAAACGGACACCGTTGTAGCCGGGCCGAAGTCCGGCGATGACCAGGCCGGCCACGCCGCGCAACAGCAGGAGGGCGGTGATCGCGGGCAGGATGAAGCGGGCGGCCGGCAGGGCGGGGAGCATTCCCGCGCCCGCCAGCGCGTACAGCGTCCAGATCACCAGCACGAGCGTGATCGCGCCGGTGATGAGTGTCGGCTGCCATCGACCGTCGCGCGACCATCGGACCATCCTTTCGCCGGCGCCCAGGGCGTCGTACCAGGCAGGACCGAAAACGATGCAGCCGACATGCAGGGCGGCGGCGAGCGCCGTGCCGATGGCGGCCAACAGCAACCCGTTGTTGCCTTCCATAGGGAGTCTCCTGAATCGGAGCCCGATGTTGGCAGCGCGCGTGCGCGGGCTCAATGCGACGGAAGGTCGCAGTGAAGAAAAACGAAGCAGAGGACGATTTTTGTCAAGCCGACAACCGCTTTTTCACCGCTGTCCCGGACGGGGTGCGTGAGGCCGACGCCATCGCCGTGCCATATCGCGTTGGCAGGGCGTTGCGGCACCCGTCCGCCGTCGACGGGAACGACGGATCGAGCCGCTCGGAAGTAAATCAGACGGTTTCGTCGACCACCTCGGCATCCGGCGCGTTGCTCTTCACCGAAGCGATGCCGTTGTCGCGGCCGGATTCGGATTCGTACATCTCGCTGGTGCCGATGACCTGCCCGTTGCCGGCCAGCAGGTTGAAAAAGAACTTGTTGTTGCTGGACACCTTGCGCTCGTAGCGGCCGTCGTCGGTGCTGTTCTTCTTCACCGAATCGATGCCGTTCCTGCAACCGGCCTTGTCGGCGTAACCCTGGCTGCTCAGGATGACCTGGCCGTTGCCGGCCTTCAGGTTGAACTGGAAATCGCCGTTGGTGCGCTTGCCGATCACGAACTTGCCTGCCATGGGACTCTCCGTGTTGTGGAATGACCTGGCGAGCTTAGCGGTGCAATCTTAAGTTCAGGTGACGGTGCGACGACGGCGCGCGCGCCAGAACAGGAAGCCGGTGACCAGGAAGAACGGCGGCAACAGGCCGGACGCCGCCACCGCCCATTGCCACGGCCAGCCCCCGACGAAGCCGCCGTGCAGCGGGTACATCGCCTCGTCGATGCGCGCGCCGGGGCCCTGGCGGGTGGCCGTGTGGACCTGGACCACGCGGGCGGTGTACGGATCGAGCCAGACCTGGCTGCGCCCGTTCGGATGCCATTCGCCGATGGCCCGGTAGCGGATCGTGACCAGGGCGTCCTTGTCGTCCGGCGGGGAAATGCGTCGCAGTTCCCCGCCTTTCACCGCCGCCTGCGCGGCGCGCAGGATCGCCGCCCAGTCGACGTCGGCTTCGCGCGGCACCATCGGCGGCGGCGGCACCACCTCGGGACCGTCGTCGAAGCTCCAGCGCAGCGCCGGCCGCACCGCGTCGTGATAGACGATCGCCACGCCGGTCACCGTCGCCAGCAGCAGCAGCGGCAACAGCAGCGCGCCGGTACTGCGGTGCAAGCTCAGCCAACGCCGGGTCGGCGGGCCGGCGTGCCAGCGCAGGCTGGCGGCCAGCGCGCCCTTGCGAGGCCACCACAGGTACAGACCGGACAGCAGCAGGAATACGGCGATCAATCCACACACACCGAGCAGATCCTCGCCGGTTTCCCCGTACAGCAGGTGGGTGTGCAGCTCGCGCAGCCACAGCACCGGATCGTTGTCGGCGTTGCGGATCAGCAGCAGTTCGCCGCTGGCAGGATCGAAATAGCGGCGCTCCCCGTCCGGAAAATACGCCTGCCAGACCGGCAGGCGCGCGCTGGGAATGTCCGCCGAACGCAATCCGCGCGGCTCCCATTCGGCCAGCAGGCGCGCGAACGCCTTCGCCTGCGTGTCCGCATCCGGCAGCGGCTGCCGGGTCCATTCCGGATGCTGCGCGAGCAGGATTTCCCGCTGGAAGGCGAGCACGGTGCCGCTCAGCGCGACCAGCGCGAACACCGTGCCGACGATCAGTCCCAGCCACAGGTGCAGCCATTTCAGCGCGCCGCGCACGCGATGGCGTGGCGGCGTGGATGGAGTGCTGGCCTGGCGGTGCGGCATGCGGGGCATTGTGGTCGTGGCGGCTTAGAAGCGGTGCGCCCAGCTCAACGACAGCACGCGCCCGCGCCCGGCGACATAGGTGTCCTCGCGCGGCGTGCTCTGCGAGTAGTAGGTCACGTACTGCTCGTTGAACAGGTTCTCGATGCCGACGCTGAGCGTGCCGACCGGCAGGCGGAAGCGGCCAAGCAGATCCACGGTGGTGTAACCGTCGAAGCGGGTGCTCGGGTTGGTGACGCCGCGGAACTTGAAGCCGCGGTCCTCGGCGCGGCTGGCTTGCAGGCGCAGATCGGCCGAAGGCGTCATCGGAATTTCCCAGAACGCGGTCCAGCGGTCCGGACTGACGTTGACACCGGGCAGGTCGCTGTCGACGCGCCCATCCTTGGGCGTGTGGCTGTCGTAGCGCCCCTCGCTGCGGGCGTACGCCACGCCGGCGCGCATGCCGTTCTCGGCCTGGTAGGCGACGCTGCCGTCGATGCCGTTGATTTCGGTGCGCTCGCGCACGACCTTGTAGGTGCGGGTGGCGGTGTCGTAGTTCAGGCGCGCGCCGAAATCGGAATCCGACCAGTAGGCGGCCAGGTGCACCAGCCAGCGGCCGTTGTCGTAGTCCAGGCCGATCTCCTGGTTGTCGGCGATCACCGGCTGCAGATCGACGAGGCTGTCGACACGCTGGTTGGGCGCATTGATGCCACGCAGGACGCGGCCGATGTCGGCGACGGTGTAGCCCTCGGAATACGAGGCGTACAGCTTCAGCGTGTCCGTGACCTCCCAGACGACGCCCGCGTTGGGCATGGTTTCGCGGGTTTCCGGTTGACCACCCTCGACGAAGTAGCGGGTGCCGTGAACGCCCGGCGGGCTGGTGCGCTGATCCGGAACCGTCAGGTAGTCGTCCACCTTCAGCTTGCCGCGCTCGTGGCGCAGGCCGGCGGTGAACATCAGCGATTCGGTCATCCACCACTCGGCCTGGACGAACGGCGACCAGGATTCGTAGATGGTTTCCGGCACCCACGCCATGCGCGCGCGCACCAGTTCCTGCTGGGTCTTGTCGCGGGCGATGTCCAGGCCCAGGGTGACGCGCAGGTTCTGGTCGAACAGGTTGCCCCGCGACCAGCTGAACTTGCCGCCCAGCTTCCCGGACAGGTTCTGCGACTGATCGAACCAGTGCGGATCGCGGCCGTCGCCCCAGAAGTCTTCCCAATCGGTGCTGCCGTAGCGGCCCTTGAAGTCCACCCAGTACAGCTGCGCCTGCAGATAGCCGCCCGCCAGATCCTTGTCGGTGTAGTCCACGCTCAGCGAGGTGGACAGGTTGCGGGTGCCCTCGCCGGGCTTGCTGCCGCGCACCGAGGTCGCCAGTCGGCCGGTGGCCGGGTTGCCGTTCACCGTCACGTAGTCGTTGTTGCCCACCAGCTCGTAGCGGTTGGCGCTGAGCTGCAGGCGACGGTTCCCGTCGATGTTCCAGCCGGCCTTGGCGAACAGGTTGTGGCTGCGTGCGTCCATCAGATCGCCCTGCACGTCGTTGACGGCGATCGCGTGGCCGTCACCGTCGTAGTACAGGCCCTCGCTGGCGTAGGAGGCGCCGCCGACGAAGTCGAACGCGCCTTCGCGCATGCCGAACACGTACGAGGCTCGGTAACCGGCGCTGTCGCTCTCATGCGGCAGCGCGGTGCTGGCGCCGACGGACACGTCATGGAAACGATCGCCATCCTTGCGCGGCGCGCGCTTGGTGATGATGTTGATGATGCCGCCGGAGGCGCCCAGTCCCTGCAGCGCGTTGGCGCCGTGGATGACCTCGATGCGTTCGATCATCGCCGGATCGATGGTGTGGCCGTCGCGGCCGCCCTCGCGCAGCGGCGTGGACTGGGGCACGCCGTCCACCAGATACAGCGGCTTGCGTCCGCGCAGGTTCTCGCCGGCGTTGGTGAGCTTCTGCCGCGAGGGCGTGAAGGACGGAATCAGGTTGGCCAGCACCTGCGACAGATCCTGGGTCACGGCCAGCTGCTGATCCAGCTGCGCCTTGTCGATCACGGTGATGGTGTTCGGCAGCGCGGCGGCGGAGTCGGGGATGCGGCTGGTGCTGGCGGAGACGCTGACGCGGTCCAGTTCGACCGGCGCGTCCGCGCTGGCCTGGGCATGGGCAAGGGAGGGAAGGGCGGCCAGCAGGGCCACGGCGAGCAGGTGGGGACGGAGAGCGTGCATGGGGAGGTGGGGAGTAAAAGATCGCCCCATTGTAAATGAGATGCGTTATCAGTACGAATCAGACAAGGGCGTGTCGGCGAGGAGTGGCGAGGCCTTTTAGGAGGTTTCCGATGGCCCGGAGTGCGGCCGGCATGGTCTTTTTCCCGGGCTCTCCAAACCCGGGAATCCCTGCCCGGAATCCCCAGCAGCCGCATGAACAGTTGGAACATCGAACCGGACGCCAACCCACCCGGCGCCACGTCACTCCGCTCCACCCCGACCTTGTCCAGGCCGGCATCGGCCTCGCCCTTCTCGACCCCGCAGGAGCCCAGGCTCAACGAGGCCGCGCTGAGCGCGATGGCGCGTGCGCGGCAGGCGTTCTTCGCCGGCCTGGGCCGGATCGATGCGCAGCCGCTGGCGCCTCCCCGGCATCCGGTGTTCGCCGGGGGCCCGATCTGGCCGGCGCTGCGGCAGGCATGGCGGGTGATCCACCGTCCGGATACGACGCTGGTGTTCAGTGACGGTCTGTCGGATCCCTTCGATCCATTCGACCCGGACAATCCTTTCGGGGCTACCGGGAGCCGTGTGGTCACGCCGGGACTGGGCCTGGAAATCTATGCCGAAGCGCGGGGACGGCTGGATGACGTGGCGACGTCATGGCTGTTCGATCTCGTCCATCAGGTCAGCCAGAACGCGGTGGTCCACGGCCGGTTCCTGTCGCTGTTGCGGGAACATGGCGCCATCAGCCTGCAGATGGCGGTGACCGGGCTTCCGGACGGTTGGCTTTCCGCCGGTGGACTGGCGACGGTTCTGGTCGGCGTGCCGGCCGCCAGTGTTCCTGCGCGGTTCTCGACACCTCACGGACCGGTGAGCGCGGTCGCGCTGACCCTTGTGCCCGCGTCACGCCGTCTTGCCATGGAATCGGAGGAGGGCGGTTTCATCGGCCAGGTGCGGAAGCTGGCCGAGCGTCTGGGCAGGGTGCCCGAAGGGCACGTCAACGACCCCGCGCATGCGTCGGGGAGCCTCGCATGAAGCGCGTTCCCGGTTTCGCGGCCTCTTTCGCCGCCGCCTTCCCGGCGGCCAATCCGATGCCGGCCGTATTGAGGCAGACACTGGAATGGCTGGAGGCCGGCGGTTTCGTCACCGCCGGGGAAAAGGGCTCGATTGCGCGGCTGTATCCCGGTACGGAACGGGGATCATCGCGGGTCACGCTGCACGTGCCGAGCGTCGAAGACACACAGGCATGCACGGGCAGCGAACGGGCAAGCGTGACGGATCGTCTTGTCCTGTTCGCCCGTACAGGAATGGACGGTTCCCTGGCGGGCCTGTGGCTGGACGATCAGGGCCACCAGCGCCTTGTCCATGTCGGAGCATCCGAAGGCCCCGGCCTGCTGTGCGAGCTCGCCGATGACCCGGTGCACCTGCTGCGCCTTCTGGCGCTGGGCTATCCGGAACTGTCCGCACCGGACTACTTCGGCATGACCGCGGCCGACGCCTACGCGATGGGCTATGGTCCGCCCGTGAACTACCTCCCTCCGGCGCGCTTCCGCGCGCACGTCGAGCGCGATCTGGATCTGGATGTTCCCACCACCGCGTCGGTGATCGTCCGCCGCACCGCCAGCATCCACGACAGCCATTCGGAGGACCGCTTCTGGCGCTGGCTGACCGCGGTCAGGTCTGGAGAAGAGGGAGCGTGCGTGCTTTCGGTGCGGCCTGCCACCAGACCCCTCACATGAGGTTCTTCCCCGTGAAGTTCCGCCTTGTCCGATCCGCTCACGCGCTGGGCACAAGGTACCGCGGCCTGTCGCGAGGCCGACTGTGGCGCGCCGCGATGTCCGTGGCCCTGTCGTCGGCGATCGCGGGCACGGCCCCGGCTCGCGCCGAGGCCCTGCTGGTGGTGGACCTGATGGACATGGCCCGTCACGGTGATGAAGTCGCCGCGCTGATCGCGGTGATCTTCATCGATCGCAACGAGGACGAATCCAGTGGCGATGTGATCCAGTCGGGAGCCTGCCTCGCGCCGCTGCCAGACGATGTCGACGTCAGGGGCGCTTGTTATGCCGTAAAACTTCGCGATAGCGATCTGACGGTGCGGAATCTGAGGTCGAACATGCTTGCCCGGCTGGGCAATACCGACTACCTGCTCCTGCAGTGGCACGCTGATGATGAGGGCGGTGGGCCGGGCAGTCATTTTCTTGAGCTCACGGTGGGCTACAACGGCTTCTACAACGGGAACGATGACGAATTCTTCGACCTGAGCCGACTGCCGGGCGTACTGGATCCCGGTCAACCGTACGCCTTCCTGTACCAGTACTACGATGACCGCCTGAACCTGCTGTACCGCCACACGCTGTCTGCGGTGGGCTCGGGCTCGGAAGCAGGCAAGGGCCTGCGTGAAGCGCAACGGTCGTGGTTGAAGCAGACGCAAGAACGGTGTGACGTCGCGTGGCGCTCCGAAGCGCGGGCGAAATGCCGGATGGAACGCACGGCGCAGCGCGTCTGGGAAATCAGGAAACTGCGCGTTCAATGGGGCGTGGCGCGGGACCTGACGTAGATTGCCCTGCTTTCCAGACGATGGGACCGCAGGTAGGAAGGCCGGCGCTTCGCGGTGCGCGATCCAAAGGAAAACGGAAGGCAACCGGGCCATTCGGTGCGTCCGTACGCACCGGATTTCGATGGATCTCCGGATCGCTGACGGTACGCCGAACGCCGGACTCAGCTCCCGAACCGTTCCTCGACCTGGGCGAGCACCGGCATCGCCAGTGCCGCGCCGGCATGCTCGGTGGACAACGCCGCGTAGCGATTGGCGAAGCGCACATGTTCCGCAAACGCCGCGTCGGGCGTGCGCGCCAGGGACGCGGCCAGCGCGCCATTGAAAGCGTCGCCCGCGCCGGTGGTGTCGATCGCGGTGACCGGCTCGGCCGGATGCCGATAGAACGGTTTGGCATCGCCGCGCGGCTGTTCCTCCGCGTGGGAAACGAATACGCCGGTGGCGCCCAGGGTGATCACCACGGTGCCGCGCGGCAGCACTTCGCGGCACAGCGCGTGCAGGCGCTGGCCATCCAGGGCGGCGACGTCTTCCGGCGCGATGCGCTCGCCGACATGGCGGGCAAGCAGGGCGGCGAACTCGGTCTCGTTGGGTGTCAGCACGTCGGCCAGCGACAGCAGTTCGGCGTTGGTCGCGGCGTTGGCGGGCGCCGGGTTGAGCAGCGTGGGCACGCCGTGTTCGCGGGCGATGCGCAGGGCGGCCAGCACACTGTCCAGTGGCGATTCCAGTTGCACCAGCAGGGCACCGGAGTCGGTCACCACATCGCGTTGCGCATCGACGAAATCGACCGACAGTTCGGCGTTGGCGCCCGCGCCGATCACGATGGTGTTGCGTCCCATCGCATCCACGTAGATGCCTGCGGTGCCAGTGGGTTCGCCGGAAGCCTGCGCCCGCAGGGTCACGCCATTGTCGGCGGCAAGCCCGCGTGCCAGTTGCCCGCCGGCGTCCTGGCCCAGCGCGCAGACGAAGCGCGTGTCCGCGCCAGCGCGCGCCGAAGCGATGGCCTGGTTGAAACCCTTGCCGCCCGGGCCGGTGTCGTAGCGGCCGGCGATGGTGGCGCCCGGCGCCGGCAGCTGATCGCAGCGCCAGACATGATCGACATTGAAGGAACCGACGAGGGTGACGGTGGACATGGAGGTGATCGGCAGCAGGTGGGGGCGGGGCCGCTGGCGCGAGCGCGCCGGCGGTGGGAGGAAGCGTGGACGGGATCAGCCGAAGTGGGTCAGCACGCCGGCAATCGTGGCGGTCATGAAGGTGGCGATGGAACCACCCAGCACGGCGCGCAGGCCGAAGCGGGCCAGGTCGGCGCGGCGCTCCGGCGCAAGGCCGCCGATGCCGCCGATCTGGATCGCGATCGAACTGAAATTGGCGAAACCGCACAGCGCGTAGGTCGCTATCAGGCGGCCTTCGTCGCTCAGCATCATGCCCGGCACCTGGCCGTTCACGACCTTGGCCAGTTCGGTATAGGCGACGAACTCGTTGATCACGACCTTCTGGCCGATCAGCGAGCCCACGGTGGTGGCATCCGTCCACGGCGTGCCGATCACCCAGGCGATCGGGGCGAGCAGATAGCCCAGCAGGGTGGACAGGTTGGTCGGCTTGCCCAGCATCGCCTGCAGACCGCTGATTTCGCCCAGCCAGGTCAGCGGGGCGTTGAGCAGCGCGATCAGGGCGATGAAGGCCAGCAGCATCGCGCCGATGTTCAGCGCCAGGCGCAGGCCGTCGCCGGCACCGGCCGCGGCCGCATCGATGACGTTGCTGGTGGTCTTCTCCACTTCCATCTTGACGGTGCCGCGGGTCAGCGGCGTGCCGGTTTCGGGAATCAGCAGCTTGGCCACGACGAGGGTGGCGGGCGCGGCCATGATCGAGGCTGCCAGCAGGTGCTTTGCATAGAACGCCTGCTGGACCGGATCACTGCCGCCCAGCATGCCCACGTAGGCCGCCAGCACGCCGCCGGCGATGTGGGCCATGCCGCCGATCATCATGGTGATCAGTTCGGATTCGGTCATCCGCGGGATGTACGGGCGCACGGTCAGCGGCGCCTCGGTCTGGCCGATGAACACGCTGGCGCAGACGCTGGTGGTTTCAGCGCCGGACACCTTCATCACCTTGGTGATCGCCCAGGCCATCCCCCGCACCACGGCCTGCATCACGCCCAGGTGATAGAGCACGCCCATCAGCGCGGAGAAGAAAATGATGGTGGGCAACACCTGGAAGGCGAAGATGAAGCCGACCTTGGAGGTGTCCATCAGGCCGCCGAAGATGAAGTTGGAGCCTTCATTGACGAAGCTCAGCACCTTCACGAAGCCCTGGCCCAGCCAGTCGAACACGTCGCGGCCGCCGGGAACCAGCAGGACGATGGCGGCGAAGCCGATCTGGAGCAGGATGCCGGTGACCACCAGCCGCCAGTCGACGGCGCGGCGATTGTTCGAGAACAGCCAGGCGATACCGATCAGTACCGCCAGGCCGAACAGGCCGAAGCCAATCCGCCCCAGAGCTTCCACCATGCAATCCCCCAGACAACCCAGCGTCGTTCAAAGGCGGGCAGTCTAGCAGGCCGGCCCGCCCGGCCTGCCTGAACCGGGCGGGGGAAACGCCGCGTTCAGCCGACCCCGAAGCAGGCCACCCACGCGGCCAGCCCCAGGAAAAGCAGCGCCGCGACCGTGCGGGCCAGCTTCAGCGGCAGGCGATCGGCGAAGCGATGGCCGAGCCACACCACCGGCAGGTTGGCCACCAGCATGCCCAGGGTGGTGCCGGCGATGACCTGCCACAGCGGGTCGTAGCGGGTGCCCAGCAGTACCGTGGCCACCTGGGTCTTGTCGCCGATTTCGGCCAGGAAGAAGGCGATCGTGGTCGCCACGAACGCGCCGTAGGCCGGCAGCTTTTCCTTGTCCTCGTCGAGCTTGTCCGGCTTGAGCGTCCACAGCGCAACCGCCAGGAAGCTTGCGGCCACGATCCAGCGCAGCACTTCCGGCGACAGCCAGCGGGTCAGTTCGGCGCCGAGCCAGGCGGAAATGGCATGGTTGACCAGGGTCGCGGCAAGGATGCCCCAGGCAATCGGCCAGGGCTTGCGATAGCGCGCGGCCAGCAACAGGGCAAGCAGTTGGGTCTTGTCGCCGATCTCGGCGAGCGCGACCGTGCCGGTGGAGACCAGCAGGGCCTGGAACGACAGCAACATCAGGAACTCCGGGGCCGGGCTTCGCGTGGACGCGAAGGCAAACGCACGCAGCCCGGCCCGGGTCGCGTCGCGCTTGCCTTCGGTCTTGCCCGATGAAGCCTCTGGCTTCATCCCCCGCACCATGGCGTGCCGCCAAGTGTGTTGATGCAGGGTATCCGCGCGTGGCGGACGGGCTACTCCCCGGAGGTAAGTGCGCGCATTCTAGCGGAGGCCCGCGGGCGCGGGCGTAAACTGTTCTCATTTGCGCGTTCACGCGAGGTCGCCGTCCATGCACTATCGCCGCCTGGGAACCTCCGGATTGCAGTTGTCGGCGCTGTCGTTCGGCAGTTGGGTGACCTTCGGTGATCGCGTCGGCCGGGAAGGCGCGCGCGACCTGCTGGCCTGCGCCTGGGACCATGGCGTCAATTTCTTCGACAACGCCGAAAGCTATGCCCACGGCGCTTCGGAAACGGTGATGGGCCAGGCGCTGCGCGACCTGGGCCTGCCACGCGATGGCTACTGCGTCTCCAGCAAGGTGTTCTTCGGTTCGGCCGAAGATCCCGGTCCGACCCAGCGCGGGCTTTCGCGCAAGCACGTCACCGACGCCTGCCATGCGGCGCTCGCGCGGCTGCAGGTCGACTATCTGGATCTGTTCTTCTGCCACCGTCCCGATCCGGAAACGCCGATCGAGGAAACGGTCTGGGCGATGGACGCACTGATCCGTCAGGGCAAGGTGCTGTATTGGGGCACTTCGGAATGGTCGGCGGTGCAGATCAGGGAAGCCGCCCGCATCGCCCGCCAGCACCACCTGCACGCCCCGACCATGGAGCAGCCGCAGTACAACCTGTTGCGGCGGCAGCGGGTCGAGCTCGAGTACGCGCCGCTGTACGCCGAACTGGGACTGGGTACCACCGTCTGGTCGCCGTTGGCCTCCGGCCTGCTGACCGGCAAATACAACGACGGCATTCCGGGCGACACCCGCCTGGGGCATGCCGGCAACGAGGAGTTGCAGCGCATGGTGATCGGCACCACCGGTGATCGCAAGCTGGAGCGCGCGCGCCGGTTCACGGCGCTGGCGGTCGAACTCGGCGAAGCGCCGGCGCCGCTGGCGATCGCCTGGTGCCTGCGCAATCCGCATGTCTCCACCGTGATCACCGGTGCGAGTCGCATCGAACAACTGCAGCAGAATCTGACGGCCATCGAGCTGGCGCAACGCTACGACGACACCGTGTGGGAACGGCTCGGCGCCGCCGCCAGCTGACAACGGACAAGCGCATCGCCCCATCCCCCGTTCGCGGGGAGGGCTGGGGCAGGTACAGACCGAAGCCGGGATCGCACTCGTCAGCGGGATGTCGAACGTCGCCACATCCCAGGTTTGTGTGGTCATGACCAACGACACGGCGTGACTCCCGGCAGGGGAGCACGCGCCGCATCACTGCCGATACTGCGCCACTATCCGCAGGAGCGGCCATGGACTACGCCATCCAGACCTTCGAGCTGCAACGCCGCTTCCCAGGCGGATTCGGCGTGCACTCGCTCAATCTGAACGTGCCCGAGGGAACCGTCTATGGCTTCCTTGGCCCCAACGGCGCCGGCAAGACCACCACGGTGCGCCTCATGCTTGGCCTGCTGCAGCCGGATCAGGGGCGGGTCGAACTGTTCGGCCAGTCGCTGGCGCGCAACGATCGCCGGGTGCTGGCCAGGGTGGGAGCGCTGGTCGAATCACCTTCCCTGTATCCGCATCTGAGTGGACGCCAGAATCTGGAAGTGACCCGGCGGCTGGTGGATCTGCCGCGCGCGCGCATCGACGAAGTGCTGGAGCTGACCGGGTTGCATGAAGCCGGCGACCGGCGCGTGCGCGAGTACTCGCTGGGCATGCGCCAACGGCTGGCGCTGGCGCTGAGCCTGATGCCTTCTCCCGGCTTGTTGATCCTGGATGAACCCAGCAATGGTCTCGATCCCGCGGGCATCCTCGACATGCGCCGCCTGCTGCGCGAACTGGCCCGGCAGGGCATCACGGTGTTCGTATCCAGCCACCTGCTCAGCGAGATCGAATTGATTGCCAGCCACGTCGGTGTCTTGCAGGCGGGGCATCTGCGTTTCGAAGGGCGGCTGGAAGAACTGCGCGCGCGTGCGCGCCCGCGCCTGCAGATCCGTTGCGATGATCCGGCGCAGGCGGCGGAGACGCTGCGCCAGGTCGGCGAGCGGATCAGCGACATCGACGCGGAGGGCCTGAAAGTCCACCTCGGGCCGCGCAGCGAGCAGGACATCAACCGTCTGCTGGTCGGCTGCCGGATTGGAGTTTCCCACCTGGCGCGCGAGGCGGTTTCGCTGGAGTCGCTTTTCTTCGCCCTGACCGGCGATCTGCCCGGGGAGCTGGCGGCATGAATGACATCGTCATCGCGAGCCTGCGCGCGGTCTCCGCGGAATCGCTGAAACTGAAAGGCACCCTGGCGCTGCGCCTGTGCTTCATCGCGCCCGGCCTGGTCGTGTTGCTGTCGGTGCTGCAACTGCTGTTGAGCAAGGGCGGACAGCCCCTGGCGACGCCGGCGCTGGCGTGGGAGCGGTTCATCCAGGGTGTGATGCTGCTGTGGGCGTTCCTGATGCTGCCGCTGTACGTGACTCTGCAATCGGCGCTGCTCGCCGGACTGGAGCACGGGGAGCGGCAATGGAAGCATCTGCTCGCCCTGCCGTTGCCGCGCGGCGCGCACTATCTGGGCAAGTTGACCATCCTGGTCGGAATGGTGGCGCTGGCGACGCTGGTGCTGGTGGTCCTGATTCCGCTGGGTGGATGGGTGTTGATGCAGGTGCGCAACCCGCTGGGCATCGGTGGCGCGGTGCCGTGGACATTCCTCGCTGTGCGCGCGCTGGTCGTCTTCGCCGCGTCGGGCTGCATGATCGGTTTGCACCTGTGGATCGCCCTGCGCTGGACCAGTTTCACCGTCGCGGTCGCCACCGGCATGACCGCGACCGTGGCCGGGTTCCTGATCGGGCAATCGGCCCGCTTCGGCCCCTGGTACCCGTGGACCCTGCCGATGCAGGTGTTCGCCGGGCAGGGCGAATTGATGGGACAGGTGGCCGTGGCCGGCCTGGCCGGCGGCCTGGCCGCGGTCGCCCTGGGGTTGTGGGACTTCCTGCGCCGCGAATACGCCTGAGCCGGCTTCCCTGAGGAAAACGGGGTGTGGCCGGGACTTGAAAAAAAGATTTGACTAGACAATGAGAATCATTATCATTTGAGTGGCCCGACCCGGAGCCACCACCATGATCTCGAACGTCACTTCACTGCCGAACGTCGAACCCCTGTCCCTGCGTGATCGCCTGCCGGCGCGGCCGGCCGTGAGCCCCGAGGAACCGCTGGACAGCCATGTCCTGCTCAAGGGCCAGCGCGAAGTCCTGATCCGCCACGGCGACAAGATCTATCGCCTGCGCCATACCAGCAACGACAAGCTGATCCTGACCAAGTAACACCGCCGCCGCGGTCGCGCCCCAACGCGCTCTCTCCCCGACGGGGCGCGCCGCCGCGGTGGTGACCTTCTCTCTCCACCTGGGCGCCAGCCATCGGTTCGACCGGCCCGCCAGCCTTCCAGGTTTCCTTCCACCAACGGTGCGCACGCGTGCGCGCCGGGAAACCGAACAAGGACTGCCGTACCCCGATGATCCGTCCAACCCTGCTTACCTCCGCATTGTGGCTGGCCTGCGCAAGCATGGCCCAGGCGGAAACGCCTGCCGACGCCGCATCCGCCGGCACAGCGCCCACCCGCGAATTCGAACGCATCCAGGTCACCGCGACGCGCAGCGAACGCGAGATCGCCGACGTCCCCAACACCGTCAGCGTGATCGATCGCGAGCAGATGGATGATCACCTGGTGCGCGACATCAAGGATCTGGTGCGCTACGAGCCGGGTGTCAGCGTCACTTCGAGTTTCGGCCGGTTCGGCATGGGCGGATTCCGCATCCGCGGCCTGGATGGCAACCGCGTGCGCATCCAGACCGACGGCATCGCCGTTTCCGATGCGTTCTCGATCGGCAGTTTTTCCAATGCGGGCCGCAACCTGATCGACCTCGATACGATCAAGCGGGTCGAAATCGTTCGTGGACCGTCGAGTTCGCTTTACGGCTCCGACGCCCTCGGTGGCGTGGTGTCGTTCATCACCAAGGATCCCTCCGATTACCTGGGGGATGGCAAGGACGCCTACTTCGGCCTGAAGCTGGGGTACGAAGGCGACTGGAAAGGCCTGTTCGGAAGCGCCACCGCCGCCTTCGGCGGCGAGCGTTGGAGCGGCCTGGCCGTGGTCGGCCATCGTCAAGGGAAGGAAACCGAGAACATGGGGCGCGTCGGCGGCGAAGGCGGAAATCGCACCCAGCCCAACCCGCAGGAACGCGATGGCCGCAGCCTGTTGACCCGTCTGGTGTTCGCGCCGAACGAGCAGCACCGCTTCCGCCTGACGGTGGAAGGCATGGAGGACAACGCCGACACCGATCTGCTCAATGCGCTAGGCTTCCAGTCGGCGACCCGCGCCACCAACACCGCGGTCAGCGCCCGTGATCGGCAGACCCGCGCGCGCCTGTCGCTGGCGCATGAGTGGGATGGCCTGGATGCCGGTTTCGCCGACAGCCTGGACTGGCAGATCTATCGGCAGGACAGCGAAACCACGCAGCACACCCACGAGGAACGCACGCTGGCGCCGCCGGTCCTGCGTGACATCCGCGATCGCGTGTTCAATTTCGACCAGCGCACCCACGGCCTGCAGGCGAACTTCCGCAAGCATTTCGAAACCGGCGCGGCCCGGCATGACCTGAGCTATGGCGTGGATCTGGCCTGGACCCGCACCCGCCAGAAGCGCGATGGCGTGCGTACCTTCCCGCTCACCGGCGTGACCACGCCGGTGATGGCGCCGGACACCTTCCCCGTGCGCGATTTCCCCAACAGCGAAACCACGGTGGGCGCACTGTACGTGCAGGACGAGATCGCGCTGGCCGATGGCCGCCTGCGCCTGGTGCCGGGCCTGCGCGTGGATCACTACCGGCTCAAGCCGAAGGTCGACAACATCTTCGCCGAGGACAACCCCGGCGTGCGCGCGGTGAGCCTCAACGAAACCAGCGTGTCGCCCAAGTTCGGCATGGTCTGGCACTTCAACGATGCATGGTCGCTGTTCGGCGGCTATGCGCGCGGCTTCCGCTCGCCGCCCTACAACGACGTCAACATCGGCTTCACCAACGTCCAGTTCGGCTATACCGCCATCGCCAATCCCGACCTGAAACCCGAAACCAGCGACGGCGTGGAACTGGGTCTGCGCTTCTCCGGAGACGCGGTGTACGCCAGCCTGTCCGGCTACTACAACCGCTACGACGATTTCATCGAGTCCAACCGCAACATCGGCACCAATGCCGAAGGATTGATGGTATTCCAGTCCCAGAACATTGCCGAAGCCGAGATCCATGGCGCCGAAGTGAAGGCGGGCGTCGACCTCGGCGCGCTGTCGCCGGCCTGGGACGGCTGGTCGATGCGCGGTTCGGCGGCCTGGTCGCGCGGCAAGGACAAGACCAACGATACCTGGCTCGACAGCGTGGATCCGCTGACCGCGGCGCTGGGCCTGGCCTACGACCAGGCGCAGTGGGGTGTGGAGCTGGCGGGTCGTTTTGTCGGCCACAAGACGCGCGCGTCGGGCGACAACATCTATCGACCGGGCGGCTATGGCGTGCTGGATCTGTTCGCGCACTGGGAATTCGCGCCCGGCGCGAAGTTCAACCTGGGTGTATTCAACCTGGGCGATCGCCGCTACTTCGATGCTGGCGATCTGGCGATGGTCGCGGTTCCGCGCAACACGCTGGATCGCTACACCGCGCCGGGCCGGACCGTGTCGGCCAGCTTCGCGGTGAGCTGGTAGCCATGGTGGCGCGCGCGCTTCCGCCGGAAGTCCGGATGCCGGGCGATTGGCGCGAGGCCGCGCGCCTGCCGCACCCGTATCAGCTCGCCGCGCTCGGCGCGGTGCTGTGCCTGTACCGCGCGGAACACGGCGGCGAACTGACCGGCTGGCACCAGGCCATCAGCGTGCGGGTCCGTGCGGGCCTGGACAGCGATGGCCTGCGCGAGTCACTGCAATTCCTGGACGCCGCGGGCCGCTGCTGCTGGCGCCTGTTCCTGCTCCCCGACAGCGACTTCCTGGCCTGGGATCGCCTGTTGTCGCGTTGGCCGCAGGAAATGGGCATGGATGCCCCGACGGGTGTCGGCGAGCGGTTGTGGCGTCGCCTGGCCGGTCGTCTGCGCGGGGAGCAGTGGCGCGCCGCGATCCTCCGGTTGCACGAACTGCCGGGCGAGGGCGGACGACCGGTGCTGGCCGCCAGCCTGGCGCGCCTGTCGTCGCTCGGCGCCGCCACCGCGCGTGCGATTGCCCGCAGCGAGTGCATCGATGATGAAACCCTGTCGGACGAGTGCTGCTGTCTCTCGTCCGCACCGTCGCGAATCCGCGACATGTCCCACGGTAGCTACCCGGACGCCGTGATTTCCTGGAAGCCAGACGAGAGAACCCACGCATGAAACTCCTGCCCCTTTTCCTCCTGCCGGTGCTGCTGGCCGGCGTCGGCGACGTCGCCGCGCAGAACGCCGATCCCGCGCGCGACCGCCAGTCGATTCTCGCCATGCAGGGCGAGTACACCGTCGATTTCGCCTTCGACGAAACCGTGTTGTTGCAGCCGGGCTACGAGCGCCAGGCGGCGATGCGCAGCGGTGGCGACGAGACCGTGATCGTGGTCGAGGACACGCCGCGCCGGATCGTCCTGCAGCACATCCTGGTGGATGCCAAGAGCGGCCACGTCACCAAGCACTGGCGGCAGGACTGGGTCTATGAAGCGCCGCAGCGCTTCGAATTCCGCGCGGACCAGACCTGGACCCGTCAGGCCATTTCCGCCGAGGTCACCCGTGGCGCCTGGACCCAGTGCGTCTACGAGGTCAGCGATGCGCCGCGCTACTGCGGCACCGGCCGCTGGGACTACCGCGATGGCCACGCTACCTGGACCAGCGACCTGTCGTGGCGTCCGTTGCCGCGTCGCGAGTACACCCGCCGCAGCGACTACAACGCGATGTCGGTGGTCAATCGTCATACGCTCACGCCGGGTGGCTGGACCCACGAGCAGTTCAACACCAAGGTGCTGCGCAAGCCCGACGGAAGCCAGGTGCAACTGGCGCGCGAATTCGGATTCAACGACTACATCAAGACCACCGGGATCGACTTCAAGCCGGCGTACGAATACTGGAAGGGCACCGCGGACTACTGGGCCAGGGTGCGCGGCCGCTGGGAACGGTTCCTGGACCGGGATACCGGCGTGCATCTCAAGACCAAGATCGACGGCATGGCGATGATCATCCCGTTGTTCACCCAGGCCGAAGCGGAACAGGAAGGCAAGGCGGTCAGCGATGCGGAGATCGACAAGGTGTTCGCGGCATGGGTGGAGCCGGCGCCGGCCGTCCGCACCGTCGCCCGATAAATCCGGGATGCGGGATACCTCGCCACCGCCCCTGCAACTGCTGCCGCTGATCCTGGTCAACGCGGCCTGCATGATGGCGATGAACGCCTTCATCGCGCTGCTCGGGCCGTTGGCGCGGACGCTGGAACTCGCCGAATGGCAGGCCGGGGCGTCGGTCACCGTGGCCGGTGTGCTGTGGTTCCTGCTGGCGCGGCGCTGGGGACGCCTGAGCGACCGGCTGGGACGCAAGCGCGTGATCGTGACGGGCATCGTCGGGTTCGCGCTGTCCTGCCTTGCGCTCGCCGTGGGTATCCATTGGGCGCTGCTGACGGCTCCCGGCGCGCTGATCGGCTTTCTGCTGCTGTTGGCCGGGCGGGGCGCAATCGGCGCTTTCTTCGCCGCGGTTCCGGCGGCGGCCAACGCGATGGTCGCCGACCGCACACCAGTCGAGCGGCGCACCGCGGCGATGGCGACGCTGGGCGCGTCCAGCGCGATCGGCCTGGTGCTCGGCCCGTCGCTGGCGGGCTGGCTGGTGGGCGGCGGTCTGGTATTGCCGCTGTACGCGATGGCCGGCCTGGCGGTCCTGGCCCTGATCATTGCCCTGACCGGCCTCAGCGCCGGACACGCCCACATGCCGCCTGCCGCACCATCGGTGCGAATGGGGGATCCTCGATTGCGGGTACCGGTGGTGGTCGCGTTCGTGGCGATGGGCAGCGTCGCCATCGCCCAGATCTGCGTGGGCTTCTATGCGATGGATCGCTGGGGTCTGTCGCGCGAACATGCCGGCCGGGTGGCGGGGCACGCCCTGACCGCGGTGGGCATCGCGCTGATCGCCGCGCAGTTGGGCGTGCGGCGTCTGCAATGGCCACCACGCACGCTCATCCGGCGTGGCGCGGGGCTGGCGATGCTGGGCTTCCTCGTCGCCGGTTTCACCACCGCATCCTGGCAACTCGTCGCAAGTTACTTCGTGATGGCGCTGGGCATGGGATTGGTGTTCCCGGCGTTCTCCGCGATGGCGGCGAACGCGGTGGCCGCGCATGAGCAGGGCGCGGCCGCCGGCACCGTATCCGCGGCCCAAGGCATGGGCATGGTGCTGGGACCGCTGCTGGGCGCGCTGTTGTACGGCATCGCGCCGGCGGTGCCGTTCGTGACCGGAGCCGCGCTGCTGGCGCTGGTCGCGCTCTGGGTCGGTGGTGCGCGCGACCGGAGCATCGCCGCGACCGCGGACGGATCCACCTGACGCAAGGCGAAAAAAATGCCCCGGGATTTCCGGGGCAGGGAATTCACTTGCGCGTTTCTGATGGGAATGCTCAGACCGGTACGCCCGGTGGTGGCGGCGGCGGCGGCGGCGGTGCGGGAGGCGGAGGCATGGAGGGCGCCTTCGGCGCGACGGGTGGCGTGGGCGGCGCCGGGAAAGGCGCGTTGGAGTCGCTGCTGTACTCGTGGATCTTCCCGTTGCGATCGACCATCACCACCTGTTGCCCGCGGGAGGTGATCACGGTGGGCGGAGACGGCGGTGCGGGAATCGTGGCCGCCGTCGGGGGCGCGGGTGGCGCTTTCGCCGCTGGCGAAGGGGGAGCCGGCGGCGGCGCTGGCGGAGCAGGGGGCGCCGGCGGGACCGGAATCCGCAACGGGGTCGCGCGGGGAATCCGGATCGCGCTGGTCGCGCTCCGGCGATCACGCAGGTACTCGACGTTGACGCGGCTGTCGGCGGGTTTGCCGCGCAGCGCCTCCATCACCTCGCGGGGCGTCCCCACCTCCTTGCCTTCAACGCGCCGGATCACGTCGCCGGCCTGCAGGCCTTCCAGCTCCGGTCCGGTCGACAGCACCAGCACGCCGCGATCGGTGCCGAAGTAGCGCCCCAGCTGCGGATCCACGGATGACAGGTTCAGGCCGTTCCAGCGATAGGCTTCGGCCAGCCGCGGCATCAGGCAATCCTTGCCTTCACCGCAGTCGGTGAGTTCCCGCACACGCATCAGTTCGCGCTGGATTTCCGGGGTGATGGCCAGTTCGGCCGGCTTGAAGTCGAACGCGCCGAAGTTGAAGTTGTCGACCGTCGCGATGCCGTCCCCGTCCGGCGACAACACGATGCGGGTGCCGCGTTCATCGATCGAACCGTCGTCGGTGAAGACCAGGACCGGACGGCCAGCCTGAGGCAGCACTTCCACGACCTGCGGGCGGCCATCGCGCTGGAACTCGACCTTCACCGGCACGTCCGTCTCCAGTCCCGACAGGGCGGCGCGCGCATGTTCCAGGCGTTGATCAGGCGTATTGCCGGTGATTGCCTTGCCATTGATCTTCAGCAACTGATCGCCGGAGCGCAGGCCGACCCGCGCGGCGCCGCTGTCCGGAGTGATGCCGGTGATGCGGACGCCCGTCCGCGAATCCGGTGCCAGCAGCACGCCCAGCATCGGACGCCGCTCGATGCGTTGGCGCATCGCCGCCATTTCGTCGGCGCGCGAAAGTTCGGCCATGCGCCGGGCGGCGCGTTGCAACTCCGCGCGCGCCGCATCCAGTTCCTTGCGCTGCGCTTCCTGCGTGGCGGCGCGCTGGGCCGCGACCCTCGCGTCCTCCCGCGAAGCGGCGGCGTTGTCCTGGGCCTGGCTGGAGAAAGCCAGGCCAACGGCGATGGCGAGCGCTGCGATGCTCAGGTTTCGGGTATGGGATTTCATGATCACCTCGGGTTGTTCCTCGTGTTCCTCAATAGACTTGGGCAACCGCGCCATCGGTCGGGTAGCCGTTGGCCGCCATCCAGCGCTGCGTGCTTTCCACGCCGGTCAGCCGCTGCAGGACCGCGACCCGCTCGCGCCACAGGCCGACGCGGGTGTCTGCCGCCAGATCCGGTTGCGACAGCGCGACGTCGATACCGGCCACGCGCTCGTTCAGCGCGGCGCTCAGCGCCATGGCCGGGCCACTGGCCATGCGATCGTCGCGGATCTGCGACAGCAAGGCCTCCAGCCGCGCCGACTCGGCGTACAGGGTTTCCAGCGCGGCGGGTGACGCCGGCGTTCCGGCGGCGACGGTGGCTTCGGCAGCTTCGGTGGCGGGACGGGCTGGCGTGTCGATGTGCTTCGCCACGGCAGTGGACGTCGCGTGCCGCCGGTTGGATGTGTCCGCATCCGCCGGATGCGGCCGGACGGGCGCGTCTTCGTTCGTGGTGGCGCGCACGGGCGCGGTAGCCAGACCGGTATCGGATGGCGCGCCGCCGGTGACGGATGCGGGTTGCGCGGGTTCGCCGTCGGCCATGTCCGTGCCGGTTCTGGTCGGCGCGGGCGCAGGTGTGGAAGTGGCAATCGACGTCGCGGGTGCGTTCGCCGGCACCACCGTCGACGGCGGATCGGAAACCGCGACCGGCGGTGACTGATCGGGACCGGCGCCACGCCACGGCACCGCCATCGCGAGCGCCAGGCAGGCCGCGGCGGCGGCCGGGATCCAGAACCGATTGCGCGACCGGCGCATGGGCAACGTGGTCGCCACGCGGTTCCAGCCACCCGTCGGTGGCGTCTCCAGCGGCAACGCGGCGAACGCCTGGCTCCAGTCTTCGGGTGCGGGGGAGGCCGGATGGCGTGCATCAGGCATGGGCGGGTTCCTCGATGTGCAGCAGCGCCCGCAGGCGGCGGGTGCCGCGCGAAAGCTGCGATTTGGAAAAACTGGGCGTGCGCTGCATCAGCCGGGCGATTTCCTCGTGGGTATAACCCTCGGCGTGGTACAGCCACAGCACGCTGCGGGTCGCGGCGGGCAAAGCCCCCAGGGCGCGCTGCAGCATCGCCGCATCTGCGGCGGCCGGTGGCAGGTGTCCCTGGTCCTCGGGAAGATCCTCCTCGTCCATGGCGATCTCCATGTCGAAGCGGCGGTTGCGGCGCAGCTTCATCAGCGATTCGTTGACGGCGATCTGGCGCAGCCAGCCCCAGAACGGGCTGCCGCCGCGAAAGTCGTCGAGGTGGTGGAACAGCTTCAGCATGGTGTCCTGCAACACGTCGGAGGCTTCCTCCCGGTCGCCGCAGATGCGCAGCGCCAGGGTGAACACGGGCCGCTCGAACCAGCGGTACAACTGCTCGAAGGCGTCCTGCCGCCCCGCGCGGGCGCGGGCCAGGAGGGTGTCGGGCACATCGATGGCGAAGCTGGATACGGGTGGCATGCATCCATCCAGATGCCGGTGACGGCGAAAGGGTTGCAGCCGGGCTCGCGATGGCCGGTTTCGTCCCGGCCGCGCTCCGGGGGCGTCTATACTCCCCTATAACTAGGGACAGAGGGGGTGAGTGATGTTTTCTTCGGGTCTGACCACGTTCGTGGTCATCGCAATCGGCATTTTCATCGTCGTCACCTTCCTCAAGGGGGTGCGGGTGGTGCCGCAGGGCTACGAGTTCACCGTCGAGCATTTCGGCCGGTACACCCACACGATGTCCCCCGGCCTGCACTTCCTGATTCCCTACATGCAGGGGGTGGGGCGCAAGGTCAACATGATGGAACAGGTGTTCGAGGTGCCGTCCCAGGACGTGATCACCAAGGACAACGCCGTGGTGAAGGTGGACGGCGTGGTGTTCTTCCAGGTACTGGACGCGGCCAAGGCGGCCTATGAAGTGGCCAACCTGGACCAGGCGATGATCGCATTGGTGCAGACCAACATCCGTACCGTCATCGGCTCCATGGACCTGGACGAATCGCTGAGCCAGCGCGAGACCATCAACGCCAAACTGCTGGGCGTGGTCGATCATGCGACCAGTCCGTGGGGAGTGAAGGTCAACCGCATCGAGATCAAGGACATCCAGCCGCCGCGGGATCTGGTCGATTCGATGGCGCGGCAGATGAAGGCCGAGCGCGACAAGCGCGCCTCGATCCTGGAAGCGGAAGGTTCGCGGCAATCGGAAATCCTGCGCGCCGAGGGCGAGAAGCAGTCGGCGATCCTGGAAGCCGAGGGCAAGCGCGAAGCCGCCTATCGCGAGGCCGAGGCGCGCGAGCGTCTGGCCGAAGCGGAAGCCAAGGCGACCACGCTGGTGTCCGAGGCCATCGCCAAGGGCGACGTGCAGGCGATCAACTACTTCATCGCGCAGAAGTACGTGGAGGCGTTCAAGGAACTGGCGACCGCGCCCAACCAGAAGTTCGTGTTGATGCCGATGGAGGCCAGCGGCGTCATCGGCTCCATCGCCGGCATCGCGGAGCTGGCCAAGGACGCATTGAACCAGCAGCAGGCGTCGATCGCGTCGCGGCCGCCGCGCATCGGGGGCTGAGATGAGCTTCAAGTTCGCGTTCTGGGCAGGCGCCGCGCTGCTGCTGTTCGCGGCCGAGACGATGGCGCCGGGCGCCTTCATGCTCTGGTTCGGCTTCGCCGCCGCGGCGATGGCGGTGGTGGTCCTGGTACTCCCGGAACTGGGCTGGCTGTGGCAGGCGATCCTGTTCTCGGTGTTCGCGGTCATCTCGGTCGGCATCTATCTGAAGTGGTTCCGGGGACGTGGCCGGCGCAGCGACCAGCCGCTGCTGAACCGTCGTGCCGAGCAACTGGTCGGCCGGGTGCTGGAACTGGATCAGGCCATCGTCGACGGCCGCGGCCGGGCCAGGGTGGACGATGCCTTCTGGTCGGTCAGCGGTCCCGACCTGCCCAGCGGCGCGCGCGTGCGCGTGGTCGCCGTGGACGGGATGACCTTGAAGGTGCAGGCGCACTGATCGCGCCTGCGCCCCCAGGCGGATCGGCACGACGGTTTCGGAACTGAAAACGGCCGTGGCGGGCGCACCGCCTGGAGCGGGTGGGAACCGACCGGGCTCCGCTCGTCCGCGTCCGGCGATTCCCGGGATGGATCGCCGGGGGCGTTCCCGGCGGCATGCGTCCGCACCATGCGGCGGCGTCGGGGGCGCTGCCGCGCCCCATCTGGGATAATGGCGCTCTTTGCCCCGGGAGCCGCCATGACCAACAAGACCATACTCAACGACACCCATCGCGCGCTTGGCGCCAAGATGGTCGATTTCGGCGGCTGGGACATGCCGATCCATTACGGCTCCCAGATCGAGGAGCATCACCAGGTGCGCCGCGACGCCGGCATGTTCGACGTCAGCCACATGACCGTGGTCGACCTGCACGGTGACCGCACCCGCGAATTCCTGCGCCACCTGGTCGCCAATTCGGTCGACAAGCTGAAGGTTTCGGGCAAGGCGCTGTATACCTGCATGCTCGATGCCAATGGCGGGGTCATCGACGACCTCATCATCTATTTCATGGACGAGGCCTTCTTCCGTCTGGTCGTCAACGCCGCCACCCGCGACAAGGATCTGGCGTGGATCCAGTCCCAGGCCGCCGCGTTCGACGTGGAGGTGAAGGAGCGCCCCGAGTTCGCCATGATCGCCGTGCAGGGGCCGACCGCCCGCGCGAAGGTCATCGGCCTGCTGCGCGAGACCGATCGCGCCGCCGCCGACAAGCTGTCCCGGTTCGCCGCCGTGCAGGCGGAGAGCAGCGCCGGCGTGCCGCTCTTCGTCGCCCGCACCGGCTACACCGGTGAGGATGGCTACGAAATCGTGCTGCCGGAGCGGGACGCGGTGTCCTTCTGGAACGCGTTGCTGGAGGCGGGCGTGAAGCCGGCCGGACTGGGCGCCCGCGACACCCTGCGCCTGGAGGCGGGCATGAATCTCTATGGTCAGGACATGGACGAGTCGGTGTCGCCCTACGAGGCCGCGCTGGCCTGGACGGTCGCCCTGGACGCGGGGCGCGACTTCATCGGCCGTCCGGTGCTGGAACAGCAGAAGGCCAACGGCGCGCCGCGCCAGATGATTGGACTGGTGATGGACGAGAAGGGCGTGCTGCGCCACGGCCAGACGGTCCTGACCGCCAATGGCGACGGCGAGATCCTGTCGGGCACGTTCTCGCCCACCCTGGGCAAGGCCATCGCCTTCGCGCGCGTGCCGGCCGGCGAGCCCGGTGCGGTCCGCGTGGACATCCGTGGCAAGGAAGTCCCGGTGCGGGTCGTGAAGTTCCCGTTCGTCCGTGACGGCCAGGCCCAGCCCGGCGTGCTGGGTGAATGAAATGACGGTGGTGACGGCCCTGGGCCGGACCACTTTCATGCCCGGCATAAGCAGCTAAACTAGCGTCCTCTTTCCGCCCACCTGATACAAATCCGGAGTAGTCAACATGAGCGAGATTCCCGGCGATCTCAAATTCCTGAAGTCCCACGAATGGGCCCGCGCCGAAGGCGGTGGCCGCGTCACGGTCGGCATTTCCGATCACGCACAGGGCCTGCTGGGCGACCTGGTCTATGTCGAACTGCCGAACGTCGGCGACCGGGTGGAGGCGGGCAACGCCAGCGCCGTGGTCGAGTCCGTGAAGGCGGCATCGGACGTGTACAGCCCGGTCACCGGCAAGGTGATCGAGGTCAACGCGGCACTGGCCGACAAGCCCGAGACCATCAACGAGGATGCCTACGGCGAAGGCTGGATCTTCGTGGTGGAGGCCGAGGAGCCGGAGCAGCTCAACGAACTGCTCTCTCCCGACGACTACGCCGAGCTGCTGGAAGACGAGGACCACTGAGTCCTCCGACCGCACGGAGTACCGACCGGCCGCCATCGAGCGGCCGGTTTTTTTTGCCTCTCCCAGAGGACATGCGCGGGCGCGGCATCGGAACCGGGATCGGGCATCGGCGGACACGGCAAGCCGGCGCGTCGGAATTCCGCCACCACGTCGCCGACGCGACACCATCCGCGGCAACCTCGACAGCGCGTGCGAGGCGCGCGATCCGGACGCCGGACACGCTCGGCGAACAGACGCGAAGGGTGGTGATGCGCATCGCCGGATGCCGACGGGAGGATGCCGATGCATCTCTGGACGGCCGCGAAGACCGTCGCGACGGCGGTTTTTTTTTGCGCAGATCCGCGCAATCGGGCTTGTGCGCCGCCCCAATCCGGACCGTTCGGCGGAAAAATTTTTAGGTGCCGTTTAGCCGTTTGTTGCCGTCCCGACGACGCTCCCATCGGGATGGCGGACGATGATCCCGATTACGTGCCGCACGAATCCATGTCAAAAAAACGCTCGTTTTTGCGCTTTTTTTTTTTGCGTCGCGTGGTCGCTGGCGTTGTCGACCGGATCCGTCGCGCTCATTTCCCATGCCTGGGCGTGGCCGGTCGACCGGGCAGGCGGTGGCGGCGGAGGAAAAAAAAATCGCCGAGGTGTTGACACGTCCAAAAACCGTGATTAGGTTTCGCGCAGCAGAGAGTGCTGCGGAAGCGAGTGAGTCGGATCAATACGACAGCGCGAGTGACAACAAGGCCAATCGTCCCAGCCCAGGTAGCGGCGGACGCAGGGCCCGCTTCCCCCGAAAAAAAGCACCCCACCTTCCTTATCGCACCCGCGTCGCCCGGCGAAGCGGGTGTTTTCGTATTTGTAGGGGACCACGTCAGAAGGGTCCCGACAAAAGAATCCGGTTCAACGCGCCTGGCGCGTCGACGGTTGCCTGCGGGTCCGACTCCCGCGGCTGATTCCGCAACTGGGCCTGCCTTCGGGCAGAGGTTTCGTACCCCGATGTACCCAATCCAAGTTCACTGACGAGGAGCCATCACATGGCAATGAAGAAAGCTGCTAAGAAGAAACCTGCCAAGAAGGCCGCCAAGAAGGCGACCAAGAAGGCAGCCGCCAAGAAGACCGTGAAGAAGGCCGCCAAGAAGGCCGCCAAGAAGGTCACCAAGAAGGCCGCCAAGAAGACCGTGAAGAAGGCTGCCAAGAAGGTCGCCAAGAAGCCGGCCAAGAAGGCTGCGAAGAAGGCTGCGAAGAAGGTTGCCAAGAAGGCCACCAAGAAGGCTGCCAAGAAGACCGCCAAGAAGGCTGCGAAGAAAGTAGCCCGCAAGCCTGCCAAGAAGGCTGCCAAGAAGACCGCGAAGAAGGCTGCCAAGAAGGCTGCCAAGAAGCCGGCCAAGAAGGCTGCGAAGAAGGCCGCCAAGAAGCCTGCCCGCAAGTCCAAGAAGAAAGCGGCTCCGGTCGCGCTGCCGGCCACCCCGGCTCCGCTGATCTAAGCCAACCCCGATTAGCCGTATCCATCAGACTCTCTCCCTGTGCCCAGCAGGGAGAGAGTTTTTTTTTGCGCGGGCGCTTAAGCTTGTCGCCGTCCGATACGGAGGAACGACATGAAGCTGCTGAAGTGGACCCTTGGCGTCCTTATCCTGCTGGGCGTGCTGTTGGTCCTGGGCAGTCTGCTGCTGCCGGCACGCACCCATGTGGAAAGATCGATCACCATCCAGCGGCCACCGGCGGAAGTGTTTGCCACGCTCAACTCGTTCCGCCGGTTCAATGAGTGGTCGCCCTGGTTCGCCGCCGATCCCCAGGCGAAGTACACCTACGACGGGCCGGCCGAGGGTGTCGGGGCGGGCATGCGCTGGTCCGGCAATCAGGCGGTCGGCACCGGCAGTCAGCGAATCACGGAAAGCCAGGCATCGACACGCGTCGTGGTGGCGCTGGACTTCGGCGGGCATCCGTCGATTGCCACCTACACGCTGGCGGCCGAGGGCACGAGTGCCACGCGCCTGACCTGGGGCTTCGACATCGAGCATGGCTACAACCCGATGTCGCGCTGGTTCGGGTTGCTGTTCGACCGGATGATGGGCCCCGACTACGAGCACGGCCTGAGCAGGCTCAAGTCCCTGCTGGAAACCGCACCGCCGCGCTGAACAGCGAGGTCACCAACGAAAACGCCCCGCGCGGATCGCCGAGCGGGGCGTGAGGTCGGAAGGGGCGACCGCGACCGCCGTCAGCGCGGAGAGGCGGTTGCCTGGCTGGCGGCGGCGCCGCTCTTGTTGTCCGGTTGCGGCGTATCGGCCATCAGCAGATCGCTGGTATCCATCGGCGTATCCAGCCATTGCTGCGGCGACAGGCCGATCGCGCGGTCGAGAATCGTCGGCAGCAGCCCGGAGGGCACCGAGCTGTCGCTGTTCCAGAGGATGGCGATGCCCAGATCGCGCTCGGGTACCAGCGCCACCATGCCGCGGTAACCCTGCACCGCGCCGGCATGGAAGATCACCGGATGGCTGGCGTAGTCGAAGACGCGCCAGCCCAGCGCGTAGCCGGCCGAATAGATGCGATCACGGCGCCAGCCGGCCCGCATCTCGCCCGGTGTGGGCACCAGCGACGCATGCAGCGTGGCCAGCAGCGGCGCGGGCAGCACGTCCTGGCGATGACCCGTCTGCGCCACCAGCCATTGCGCCATGTCGCTGATGCTGGCATTGACGCCGGCGGCGGGAGCCAGGCGGTAGTAGGTGGGCTTGGGCGTCAGCGCGACCCAGCCGTTGCGGCTGCGCACGTGCGGACGCGCCCAGCGCGCGCTGTTCTCGATGCCTTCAAGCCCCAGGCTGGCGTCGTTCATGCCGAGCGGCTTGAAGATGCGCCGGTCGACCGCCTGCTCGTAGAAGCCGCCGGTGGCGGCGAACACCACATCGCCGAACACGCTGAAGGCGACGTTCTGGTAGGCGTAGCACTGGCCGGGCACGCAGCTCATTGGCGCGTAGGCCAGCTTCTGGGTCACCGCGTAGTAGTCGGCATTGCCTTCGATGTCGCGGTCGAACGCGTTGTGGGCCTGCAGGCCGACCCGATGGCTCAGCAGATCGGCCACGGTCACCTGGCGCGTCGCCATCGGATCACTGAGGCGGAAGTTCGGCACATAGTCCGCCACGCGGCTGTCCCAGCGCAGCGAGCCGTCGTTGACCAGCAGGCCGGCCAGCGTGCCGGCGAAGGCCTTGGAGAGCGAGGCCAGGCGGAACACGGTATGCCCGTCGATCGTCTGCGGGGCGCTGACGTCGGTGACGCCATACCCCTTCGCCGTCAGTACGCGGCCGTTGTGGACGATGGCCAGCGCCAGGCCGGGAACGCGCTCGCCCAGGGTCAGCTGCTGCGCCATCGCTTCGAAGCGGGCGACGTCGAAGTCTGGCGCGAGCGTGGATGCCGACACGGTCGTTGCGACAGCCGTGGCGGCGGTATCGACATGCGGGGCGGCAAGGGACGTGGCGGGTTGCGTCGGCGAGGCGGTGTGGGCGGCGCCGGCGGGAGGCGTCTGCGCCGTGGAGGCCAGCGTCATCGGTATCAGCAGTCCGAGCAGCCCGATGCGGAACGGGCGCAACGGCCGCCGAATTACCTTCTTCTTCATGTACTGATCGCCTGCGCAACGGTTGCTGGACACGATAATAACGTTGCTGTTTCAGATTGCACAAATGGCGGCAACTTCCGCACGCATGTCGTTCATCTAGTTGAAGATCCGGGTGCGGTCCGTCGCATTTTTGACGCGCCCTGTTCAGCTCCCTGAGCAGGGATTCCGGCGTGCGATTCAGTGCGGAACGCGGAGAGGCGGGTGCCCACGGATGAGGTCGGCAGCGCGCTCGGCAATCATCATCGTCGGCGCGTTGGTATTGCCGCCGATGAGGGTGGGCATCACCGAGGCATCGATCACGCGCAGCCCGCCGACGCCATTCACGCGCAACTGCGGATCGACCACCGCGTTGCCGTCATTGCCCATCCGGCAGGTGCCGATCGGGTGATACACCGTCTCGGCCTTGGCGCGCACGAATGCCGCAAGACCGGTTTCGTCCAGATCGTCGCGGGCGGGGAAGATCGGCGCGCCGCGGTAGTCGTCGAACGCGCGCTGGGCGAACAGATCGCGCGACAGGCGCGCGCACTCGATCATCATCTTCATATCGAAGCCTTCGGGATCACTCAGGTAGTTGGCCTCGATGCGCGCCGGCGTGCGCGCGTCCGCGCCGTCCAGGCGGATGCGGCCACGGCTGCGCGGCCTGAGGAAACACGCATGCAGGGTGTACCCGTCTCCCGCCAGGCGGTGCCGGCCATGGTCGTCGAGCATCGCAGGCACGAAATGCAGTTGGATGTCGGCATGCGGGCCGGACGCCAGCGACGAGCGGACAAACGCGCCCGCCTCCGCGATGTTGCTGCTGCCTGGGCCACGATGCCCGCGCAGGAAGTAGTCGAAGGCTGTCTTCAGTTCGCTGGTGCGATCGTAGGTCACCGGGCGAGTGGAGTGCCGCAGGGTGCAGATGTCCAGATGATCCTGCAGGTTGAGTCCCACCTGGGGGGCATCCATCTGCACGGCGATGCCGCGCTCGCGCAGATGATCGGCGGGCCCGACGCCGGACAGCATCAGCAACTGCGGTGAGTTGATCGCGCCCCCGGCCAGGAGCACTTCGCGCTCGGCACGCACCTGAACTTCGCGTCCCCGATGGGCGTACGCCACGCCGACGGCGCGACCGTTCTCGATCAGGATGCGGCGGGCCAGGGTACCGGTGAACACTTCCAGGTTGGAGCGATGGCGCACCGGATGCAGGTAGGCCACGGCCGAGGAGCAGCGCGCGCCGTCTTTCTGGGTGACCTGATAGAAGCCGAAGCCCGCCTGCTGCGGCCCGTTGAAATCATCGTTGCGGTGGTAGCCGGCCTGCTGTCCAGCCTCGATGAAAGCCGACGACAGCGGGTTGGTATGGCGCAGATCGGACACATGCAGCGGACCATCGGCGCCATGCAGCGCGTCGGCTCCGCGGGTGTTGCGTTCGGAACGCTTGAAGTAGGGAAGCACGCCGCGCCAGTCCCAGCCCTCCGCGCCCATCGCGTCCCAGCCGTCATAGTCCGCCGGCACGCCGCGGACGTAGCACATCGCGTTGATCGAACTGGAACCGCCCAGCACCTTGCCGCGTGGCCACCACAGGCGCCTGCCCTCAAGCTGGGCTTCCGCCACGGTGTCGTAGTTCCAGTTGACGCCCTTGTGGCCGACCAGCTTGGCCAGCCCGGCCGGCATGTGGATGAAGGGATGCCAGTCACGGGGACCGGCTTCCAGCAGCAACACGCGGCAGGCGGGATCTTCGGAAAGGCGGTTGGCGAGCACGCAGCCGGCCGAGCCGGCACCGATGATGATGTAGTCGTACACGTGGAGGCCTGCAACCGGGACCGGTCGAAGCTATCGGGCGGGGATAGAGCAAATGCTCGGCGGCCATCGGCATGGACGGACCCGGCACGCGCATTCCGCATTGATGGAACGCAGTGGCGCCGGAAAGTGCTGGCGATGTTGCAGTGCATCGGATACCTTGCGCGCGAGACGCCGGCCGCTGTGCCCGTCCCTCCCGTTCCCGGCGGCCACGACGATCCGCATGAATCCTGCCACTCACGATGCCTCCCGTCCCGCCGGCTTCCGCCAGGTGATTTCGCAACTGGGTGTGGATTCCCCGGCGCTGTGGTGGTCGCTGCTCTATTTCTTCTGCCTGCTCAGCGGCTACTACGTCCTGCGCCCGGTGCGCGACGCGATGGGCGCCTCGGGCGACGTCGCCGCGGTGTTCCCGGCGCGACTGATCGGCTGGGCGGGGCAGCACGGCATCGATCTCAAGGATTTCACCCTGCAGGTGCTGTTCACCGGCACCTTCGTCTGCATGGTGCTGCTGCAACCCGTCTACGGGGCCTTGGTGTCGCGCTTTCCCCGCCGGGTGTTCCTGCCCGTGGTGTACCTGGCCTTCATCGCCTGCCTGGGGTTCTTCTACTGGGCCTTCAACCGGGAACTGCCCGGACGCGGCGCGGCCTTCTTCATCTGGGTGGCGGTGTTCAACCTGTTCGCAGTGTCAGTGTTCTGGAGCTACATGGCCGACGTGTTCGACAACGAGAACGCGAAGAAGGTCTATGGCTACATCGGCGCCGGCGGCACCATCGGCGCGCTGGTGGGGCCGACGATCACCAGCCTGCTGGTGGAGCGCATCGGCGTGGGCAACCTGCTGCTGGTCTCGGCGCTGTTCCTGGCGGCCTGCCTGCTGTGCATCCTGCGCCTGCGACCGTGGGCGGTCCGCCGCGAGCAGCGCAACCGCGAGGCCAGCGGCGAGGACGCGATGGGCGGTTCGGTGCTGGCCGGCCTGCGGCTGGTCTGGCGGGATCCGCTGCTGCGTTCGCTGGCGATGCTGATGTTCTTCGGGGTCGGCGTCGGCACCCTGCTCTACAACGAGCAGGCGGCCATTGCACGGCAACTGGCGCAGGACGCTTCCCGGACCGCGTATTACGCCAACCTCGATCTGGGCGTGAACCTGCTGACCATCGTGGTGCAGGTGTTCCTGACCCGCTGGTTGCTGCGCAGGTTCGGCATCGCTCCGTTGCTGCTGATACCAGCCACCGCCATCCTGCTGGGCTACGCGCTGCTCGCGGCGGCGCCGTTGCCGGCGCTGATCTGGGTCGTCCAGGTGGCGACCCGCGCGGGCGAGTTCTCGCTGGCCAAGCCCGCCCGCGAAACCCTTTACACCCGGGTCGATCGCGAATCGCGCTACAAGGCCAAGGCGGTCATCGACACCGTGGTCTATCGCGGCGGCGATCTGAGCTTCGTCTGGTTGCACAAGGCGCTGTCGGCGCTGGGATCCAGCGTGGTGTTCCTGGTCGGCATCGGCGTGGCCGCCGGCATGACCCTGGGCGCCTGGCGCGTGATCCAGGCGCAGCGTCGCTTGCCGGAAACAGGATCGGCCGTTCCGGTGGAAGGCAAGGCCGCTTGAAACAGGACGCACAGGCCGAACACGTGCGCGACCATGGCGCAGCCGGCACCCCGGCGCAAACGCAGGCCGGCGGGTTGGCCCGCGCGTGCCCGCCTGAACACGCCGACGGCGCGCGTCGGCGTCATTGGCTATCCTGTCGAGGTCGCCTCGCTGGAACGAAAGCATGCTGATTGCCGCGTCACTGAGCTTCCTGGTTGCCTTGCTGCATCTTTACTTCATGGTGCTGGAGATGTTCCTGTGGACCCGTCCGGTCGGTCTCAAGACCTTCCGCAATACACCGGAAAAAGCCGCGATGACCCGGGTGCTGGCGGCCAACCAGGGGCTCTACAACGGCTTCCTGGCCGCGGGTCTGTTGTGGGGACTCCTGAGCCAGCAGTGGAACGTGGTGGTGTTCTTCCTCGTCTGCGTCACCATCGCCGCGCTGTATGGCGCCTACAGCGTCAGCCGGCGGATCTTCTTCGTGCAGGGCATTCCGGCCATCGCCGCGCTGGCCGCGATCCTCGTCGGGTGAACCGATTGTTCTCCCGGTAGGAGCGACGTCAGTCGCGACCTGGCGCCGCCAGGGAAGAACTTCCGGTCGCGACTGACGTCGCTCCTACCGGAAGGACAGGCCCAGCGGCAGTGCGAACAACAAGGCACCGAACACGAACAGCGCGCTCAGCAGGTGCAGCAGCCAATGGTGGCGACGCAGGAACACGAACTGCTCGATCGTCCGTCCGACCCAGAACAGCGCCATGAACGCCAGCATCGCGCGTCCCAGGCCGCTGCGCTGCAATTCGCCGGTGAAGGCGAAACAGGCGGCACCGACGCCGAGGAACAGGTAGATCAGGCGAAGGTTGAGGATCTGGGTGATCGCGCGGGTGGCGAATCCGACCTTCGCCAGTTCCTTCTTCCAGCGGAACAGCTTCCAGAACGCCAGATGGAACAGGGCAAAGCCCAGGCTGTGGATGCCCGCGAGCCGGACCAGCCAGTCGCCGGCGGCGTCCACGCGTCAGCCGCCCGCGCGCGGAGGCCGCGGCGACACCCACATGGCGATGCGGGCACGGAACACCGCCTCGCCATGTGGATTGCTGATCACCACGTCCATCGGCAACTCGTAGCCTTCTTCGGCCGGAGGCGGCGGGAACGCGGGGGTGGCGACGGCGTGCATCGTGCCGACCGCCTTCTTCAGATACTCCACGCTCATGCCTTTCGGAATCCAGCGCATGGAGGCGGGGATGCTCGCATCGGTGGTCAGACCGCCGACGAATTCGGCCAGATTGCACAGCGCGATGGCATGCACCGTGCCGAGATGGTTGGTGACGCTGCGCCGATGCGCGATCGTCGCTTCGCCCCGGTTGGGTTCCAGCACCGTGATGCGCGGCCGGATGCTGGCGAAGTAGGGCGCCTTGAAGCAGACCAGCCGCGAGAACAGCCATTGGCCAAACGGACGTGTGGCGAGTTTGCGATACATCGACAGGACGGATGCGCTCATGGGGTCTCCAGACGAAAACGGCGAGCCGAAGCTCGCCGTCAGGGGGAACACGGGGTTCAGGCCGCCGCGCGTGACTTGTCGCCCGGCTGGTGCCGGTCGTAGTAACTGGCGGCGCGCAGCTCGTGCGGATCGAAGTCGTCGACCGTGATCGTGTCCAGGGTCATCACCCGCAGTTCTTCCAGTTGCTTGCGCTCCTCGGCGGTGATCCAGCCTTCGCGCACGCCCTCGTCCAGCTGGCTGGCGAAGTCCAGCGCCTCGATGCCCTTGGTTTTCAGCGCCTTGAGGAACTTGCGCTCCACCGGCTCGGCCAGCACCGCCTTGGCCAGATAGCTGTCGATGCGGCCAGCGGGATTGTTCTCGCACGGGGTGGTGAACACGCCCTTGGCCAGGCGGTCGCGCGCTTCGTTGGGGGTCATCAGCAACGCCGCGGCGCGATGGCCCAGGCGGTCGCCCGGTGCGTGCGCGCGGCGGCCCCACGGGAAGATCAGCGCCCACATCAGCCAGCCGACCGGACGGATCGGGAAGTTGCGCAGCGCCGCCGACAGCGACAGTTCGATCTGGTGCACGCTGTCGTGGAAGGCCCAGGCCAGCAGGGTGCGGTCCGCGGCCGGCGCGCCTTCGTCGTGGTAGCGCTTGAGCATCGCGCTGGTCATGTACAGGTGGCTCAGCACATCGCCCAGGCGACCGGACAACGATTCCTTGAACTTCAGCTTGCCACCCAGCGTCAGCATCGAGATGTCGGCCATCAGCGCCAGATTGGCCGAGTAGCGATCCATCTTGCGGAAGAAACGGCGGGTGTAGTCGTCGCCCGGCGCCGCGCCGATGCGCGATGCGGTCAGGCCGAACCAGAACGAACGCACCGCGTTGGAAATCGCATAGCCGATATGGCCGAACAGGTTGCGGTCGAACTCGTTGGTGCCGGCGACGATATCCGGGTTCTGTGCCGCCTTCATTTCCTTCAGTACCCACGGATGGCACAGGATCGCGCCCTGTCCGAAGATCAGCAGGCTGCGGGTCATGATGTTGGCGCCTTCCACCGTGATCGCAATCGGCGAGGCCTGCCAGGCGCGGCCGACGAAGTTGCGCGGTCCCAGGATGATGCCCTTGCCGCCAACCACGTCCATCACGTCCTTGACCACGTCGCGGCTCATGTTGGTGCAGTGGTACTTGGCGATCGCCGACGGCACCGCGGGCTTCTCGCCGCGGTCCACGGCCGCCGCGGTCGCCTGCGACAGCGCGCTGATGGCATAGGCCTTGCCGGCGATGCGGGCGAGCGCTTCCTCGACCCCTTCGAAGCGGCCGACCGACAGGCCGAACTGCTTGCGGATGCGTGCATAGGCGCCGGTGACGACCGCGCCCATCTTGGCGCCGCCACTGGCGGTGGAGGGCAGGGTGATCGAACGGCCGATCGAGAGGCATTCGCTGAGCATGCGCCAGCCTTCGCCGATGCCCTTCTCCTCGCCGATGATCTGCGACAGCGGCAGGAACACTTCATGACCGCGGACCGGGCCGTTCTGGAACGGCGAATTCAGCGGGAAGTGGCGGCGGCCGACTTCGACGCCGGGCGTTTCGCGCGGCATCAGCGCCAGGGTGATGCCGAGGTCGCGCTTGTCGCCCAGCAGACCGTCCGGATCGTACATCCGGAACGCCAGGCCGATGATGCTGGCGACCGGCGCCAGGGTGATGTAGCGCTTGTCGAAAGTAAGCTTGATGCCGACCACCTTGGCGCCATCCCAGTCGCCCTCGCAGACGATGCCGTAGTCCGGAATCGAGGTCGCGTCGGAGCCGGCGAACGGGCCGGTCAGTCCGAAGCAGGGAACCTCGCGGCCATCGGCCAGGCGCGGCAGGTAGTAATCCTTCTGCTGTTCGGTGCCGTAATGCATCAGCAGTTCGCCCGGGCCCAGCGAGTTGGGCACGCCGACGGTGGAGCTGACCACGCTGGAAACCGACGCCAGCTTCTGGATGACCTTGTGGTGTGCAAGCGCCGAGAAGCCCAGGCCACCGTAGGACCTGGGAATGATCATGCCGAAGAACTTGTTCTTCTTGATGAATTCCCACATTTCCGGCGGCAGGTCGGCGTGGACGTGGGTGATTTCCCAGTCGTTGGTCATCCGGCAGAGATTCTCGACCGGTCCGTCCAGGAAGGCCTGTTCCTCGGCGGTCAGTTCCGGCTTGGGTTGCGACAACAACTGGTTCCAGTCCGGGTCGCCGGAAAACAGTTCGCCTTCGAAGCCCACCGAACCGGATTCCAGCGCGATGCGCTCGGTCTGCGAGAGCGGCGGCAGGATCTTGCGGTAGAAGGTCAGCAGCGGTGCGGTGATCAGCGGCTTGCGAATGGCCGGAATCAGCAGCGGGACCGCGATGAGCGCCACGATGACGGCGGCGATGATCGTGGCGGTCGGATGGGCACCGAGCAGCCAGCAGGCCACCAGCAGGGTGGCGGTGATCGCGGCCCAATAGGCCAGCCGCAGGCGGTGATAGGCCGCGAACGCGCCCGCCAACAGGAAGGCGAGGAAGGGGGCTAGGATGCTCATGGACTTGCTCCGGTTGCGGATCCGCCATCGGCGGACGATTCGGTGGGGGTTGGCGCGAAGGCGGCCTGCGGCGAGCGCAGTTCGGCCAGATACTCGAGTACGGCGGCGGTGAACGTATCGTTGTCGTCGCCGGCCACCATGTGGGTGGCGTCCGGCAGGTGGGCATGCCGCGCGTGGGGAACCAGCGTGCGGAACTCCTCGACGGTCTTTTCCGACACCAGATCGCTGCGCCCGCCACTGATCAACAGGATCGGGCAGCGGATGCGGCTGGCCGCCTCGGCGAGCGCATCCTGGTGCTGCTCGCTGTCGCGGGCCAGTTCGTCGATCAGGCGCGGATCCCAATGCCAATGCCAGCGGCCGTTCCCGTCCGCGCGCAACAGCGCGCGCAGGTCATCCGGTGATTTGCGGTTGCGGCGGTGCGGCAGGTAGGCGGCGATGATGTCGCTGGCCTGTTCCGGGGACTCGAAACCGTCGGGAAACGCGGTCATGAAACCGAGGATGCGCTCCAGGCCCGCCGATTCCCAGCGTGGGGTGATGTCGACCAGCACCATTGCCCGCAGCAGGCCGGGCCAACGGGATTCGGCGATCAGGCCGAACAGCCCGCCCATCGATGCACCGACGAGGATGGGCGCCTGTGCCTGCTCGCCGGCAACGATGATCAGATCGTCGGCGAACTGCTCGCCGGCATACGGCAAGCCGTCCGGGTTCCGCTGCGAATCCCCATGTCCGCGGGCGTCGTAGGCGAGGCCGGCATAGCCCTTCTCGGCGAGGATCTGCGCGGTCCGCGTCCAAGCGTGCCGGGTCTGACCGAAACCGTGCGAGTAAATGAGCGCGGGTTCCGCCTGCAGCGGGGCAGGCGAGGCGAACCGGCTGGCGGCGAGCCGCAGATCTCCCGCTCCGGTCAGCCCCAGCACTTCGCCGACACCGGTTGCGGAGAGGGACATGGCAGGAGAGTGCGGATTGACCATACGGACTAGTATGGGCTTGCCGGTTTAGAGCAGTCAATCGGTTGGCGGGATTCCCGGGCGGCGCAAGCGTTTGATTTGCCAAAAGTTTTGTTGCAATGCAGCAAACGTACTCCAACAAACTTCGCCGTATGGTTAAATGGGGTCATGACGACCCCAAGCCCCGACCCAGCTCCCGCCGCATCCCCGCGGAATGCCCGTCTCAGTGCTGAAGACTGGGCCCAGGCCGCGCTCGATCTCATCGCCGAACAAGGCGTTTCCGCCGTGGCGGTCGAACCCCTGGCGCGGCGTCTTGGCGTTACGAAAGGCAGCTTCTACTGGCATTTCCCGTCCCGCGATGCGTTGCTGCAGGCCGCGCTGGAACGCTGGGAGGCGGTGGAGCAGGAAAGCGTGTTCGGCAATCTGGAAAAAGTGCCGGATCCGCGAGAGCGCCTGCGCGCGCTGTTCCAACTGGTCGGCCACGAGGTCAAGCCGCACATCATCTACAGCGAGTTGCTGAAGGCGCTGGATCATCCGGCCGTGCAGCCGGTCATCGATCGCGTGTCGCAGCGTCGACTCGAATACCTGATGGCTTCATTCCGACAGGCGGGCCTGGCGCGCCAGGATGCGATTCATCGCGCACGCCTCACCTATGCGGCGTACGTGGGCTTCCTGCAGCTGTCGCTGCAGCTGCAGCAGCCGCGCATGACCCACGACGAATTCGAGGCCTATCTGGAGCACGTCATCTCCACCCTCATTCCGACCTGAGCTCGCGCGCGTGGCTCACGTGCCGGGAACCAGATAGCAGGCAAGGGTGGGACGTGAAGCCGCCGCGCGGGAATCATGCGGGTCCGGGCACGGTCATCAGACGGCCATTGCGCCATTCCTGTACGTGTTCGGTGTATCCCGCACTATCCAGGTAGCGGAAGATCGAGCGTACGGTGACCACGGGGTAGTCGCCTGACAGGCGAGTGGCGACCGGATGGTCGGTGAAGTCCACGTTGGCGGTGAACAATCCGCCCAGCACGCGCTTGGTATACGGGACGTGGATCGTGTCCGGTGCGAACCCATCGCCGCGCGCGAAGGCGTAGGCGGTGGCGCGGTCGTATATCGGCCTGTCGGCGATCGCACTGGCCATGATCTCGATCAGCCAGGCGGTGGAGTTCTGGTAGTCCCGGCTGCCGGGGCGCGCGATCAGGTTGTAGTGCGGATGATGCAGGCCGTGACGCGGCATCTGTCGCAGTCGTGCGGTCAGTCGTTGCGCGACATCGGGCTTGAACCAGACGATGCGCAGATCCTGGTTGACCAGATCGTCGGAGAAGAAATTCACCAGTCCCTGCGCATACAGCCCGGAGCGATCGCTGCCACATTCGTTGAGCAGGTGCACCACCGTCCAGCGCCCCCGCGGATGATCGCGGAGTACGAAACCGGCATGGCTGTAGACCAGGCCCTGCCTGGACAGATCCGTGCCCACCCGCGCAATCAGCGCCACCGATGCATCCCTCTGATCCAGCGCTGCGGCGGCGCGCAGCGCGGTCTCCGCCGCCGCGGCGACCTTGGCCGGTGGCAGTTGCTGTTCCCGGCAGTCATTGCCGGCATGAGCCGCCAGCGGCAGGCACAACAACCAAGCGAAGCGCATCCACAGGCGACTCATGGTTCAACTCCCATAGCGGTGGCTGTGGATGTGCGGGCGGACGCTGTCGTTGGCGATGAAGCAGAGCGTCTCGCCGGCGGCGCTCAGCAGCCAGCCGGTGGCGATCGCGGTCACGCTGATGGCGGTTCCCACCGCGATGCCCAGCCGGCGAACGGCTTCCACCGACAGGTAGATCACGAACGAAGCGCCGGCGACGGTCGCCGACACGGTCACGGCCACGCTGCCGCCCACCGCCGCAACGCCCGACACCACAGCCGACGCGCCATGCGCCAGCGCGTGCACGACGGCCACGGGGACTTCGACGGAGGCCGCGAGGCTGGCCTGCGAATGCCGGCTGGCGCCATCGGACTGGACGCCACCCCGGGCGGGAACGGCCGCGGCGAACAACGTGGTTGCCAGCAACAGGGCGCGGACGTATGGGATGGGGGATTCGGACTGGGTCATCGGCAGGTCTCCTTGCGCGGTGCAAGGTGGATGCTGACGGCCGGGGGATTCAACTGACTTCGGCAAGGTAAGCTCTTGGGGGACGAAAGGTATAGGAATTCGCTACCCATGGCCGTATCCATCGAACTGGTCGACGCCCTCAAGCGCTGCCTGCGCGGACAGGACATGACCTACCGCGACCTGGCGGCGCGGATGAAGATGAGCGAGGCGGCGATCAAGCGGATGTTCTCCCGCCGTGCCATGAGCCTGCAGCGGCTGGAGCAGATCTGCGAGGTGCTGGATGTCGGCCTGGCCGAACTCAGCGCCGAGGCGTCACGCGGGCGCAAGCCGATGGCGCAACTGGAAGCGGCGCAGGAACAGGCACTGGTGAAGGACCCCACGCTGCTGATGGCGCTGTTCCTGACCCTCAACCGCTGGCGCCAGGAAGACGTGCTGGAGCACTTCGGCTTCACTCCCGCACAGTGGACCGGCCTGCTGGTGAAGCTGGATCGTCTCGGCATCATCGAACTGATGCCCGGCAACCGGACGCGCGCGCTGACCGCCCGCAATTTCCGCTGGCGCGCGGATGGACCGATGGAACGCTACTTCCGCCATACCCTGCTGACCGACTACTTCGCCGATGCCTTCGACGGGGAGCAGGATGCATTGCTGCTGCTCAGCGGCAGCCTGAGCATCGACGGCATCAAGCAGCTCCGGCAGAGGCTGGAGGAAGTGGCCCGGGAGTTCGACGCGCTGCTGGCCCGGGACGCCACCTTGCCCGCGTCCGAACGCATCGGCGTCAGCCTGGTGCTGGCACAGAAGCCCTGGCTGCTGCAGCTGTTCAACCCCTACCGGCGATCGCGTGCCGGTTGAGTCCGCCACCGGGCTCCCGGATGGCCTTCATATCCAGATGAGAGATCCGAACGCCCGGCGGGAAGGCCGTCGTGCCGGGCCGGGCATGTTCCCGGTGGGGACACGACCTGACCTTCCTGAATCCGATTCGGCGTTGTCCTCGTCATCGGGACCGGACATTGGTATCATTTTGGTCTCTTTTCCGAGGGCTAGGCATGAACGCAGCGGTCGACGTTTTCAAATCGCAGGATTCCCGGGGATGCCGGCTGGAATCGCTGAACGCCTGGGTGGCCGAAGTCGCCGCCCTGACCCAGCCCGACCGCATCCACTGGTGCGATGGCAGCGATGCCGAAAACGCCGCCCTGATCGCCCACATGCAGGCCGACGGGACGCTGCTGCCGCTGAACCAGGAGACCCATCCTCACAGTTGGCTGCACCGTTCCAGCCCCAGCGACGTGGCCCGGGTCGAGCACCTGACCTTCGTCTGCACGCCGGAACGCGAGGATGCCGGCCCGAACAATCACTGGATGCCGCCCGCAGAGGCGCACGCGAAGATGGACGCGCTGTTCGCAGGCTGCATGCGCGGGCGCACCCTGTACGTCGTGCCGTATTGCATGGGACCGATCGACTCGCCGCTGGCGCGATGCGGCGTGGAAATCACCGACTCGCCGTACGTGGTCGCGAACATGCGCATCATGACCCGCATGGGCGCGCCCGCGCTGACGCGGATCGAGCGCGAAGGCAGCTTCGTGAAAGGGTTGCATTCGATCGGCGAACTGGATCCGGATCGCCGCTTCATCATGCACTTCCCGGAAGAACTCACCATCAAGAGCTACGGTTCCGGCTATGGCGGCAACGCCTTGCTGGGCAAGAAATGCCACGCGCTGCGCATCGCTTCGCACCAGGCGCGGCAGGAAGGTTGGTTGGCCGAGCATATGCTGATCGTAGGCATCGAGAACCCGCAGGGCCAGACGCACTACGTCGCCGCGGCATTCCCGTCGGCCTGCGGCAAGACCAACCTGGCCATGCTGATTCCGCCGGAGGGTTACCGCCAGGCCGGCTGGAAGGTGTGGACGGTCGGTGACGACATCTGCTGGATGCGTCCCGGCGCGGATGGTCGTTTGTACGCCATCAATCCGGAGGCCGGTTTCTTCGGCGTCGCGCCGGGAACTTCCGACAGTTCCAATCCCAACGCGCTCGCGACCATCAGCCACCACACCATCTTCACCAACGTAGCCGTGACCGACGACCAGGAACCGTGGTGGGAGGGGCTGGACAAGCGCACGCCGGCGCTGGACTGGCAGGGGCGTCCGTACGATCCCGCCAACGGCCCGGCGGCGCATCCGAATTCGCGCTTCACCGTCTCCGCACGCCAGTGCCCGAGCTACTCGCCCCGTGCCGAGGATCCGCAGGGCGTGCCGATCTCCGCGATCGTGTTCGGCGGACGCCGCGCGTCGCTGGTACCGCTGGTGTTCGAGGCCCGTGACTGGACCCATGGCGTGCTGATCGGCGCCGCGATGGGCTCGGAAACCACCGCGGCAGCCACGGGCGCCGTCGGCGTGATGCGCCGCGACCCGATGGCGATGAAACCGTTCTGCGGCTACAACTTCGCCGACTATTTCGCCCACTGGCTGTCGTTCGACCAGGCTGGCGCGAAGCTGCCGAAGATCTTCCACGTCAACTGGTTCCGCAAGGGCGACGACGGCAAGTTCCTGTGGCCGGGCTTCGGCGAGAACCTGCGCGTGCTGGAATGGATGATCCAGCGGGTGGAAGGGCAGGCCGATGCGGTCGAGACGCCGATCGGGCATCTGCCGCGAGTGGCCGATCTGAACCTCGACGGCGTGCCGCTTTCACCGGAAGGCGAGGCCAAGCTGTTCGGGTTCGATCAGGAGGGCTGGCGGGCCGAAGTCGAAAGCATCGGAGCCTACCTGGAGGAATTCGGTGGACGGATGCCGGAGGCACTGAAGGAAGAGCAGGCGCGCATCCGCAGCGTGCTCACCTGAACAGTGATCCCTGAAGATGAATAGGGGAAAGCGGTTACGCATGTAACCTGATTTTCCGGTTCATAGCTAAGGTATTGATTTATAATGGGTGCCAGATCTTCCTAGTTCGTGAAATTTGCGTTACCCTCTGGTTCAGGCGGTAATTAACGTTGTCGCCCTCACTTCGGCCTTGGGATCGTTTTGCGGGCCGTTCTTAATCCAGAGAGAGAGACCAAATGGCTTCAAACTATTTGTCCAAGGGCGTCAAGCGCACGGCCCTGAGCGTCGCCCTGGCGGCGTGCTTCGTGGGCGGTGTCCAGGCGCAGTCAAACTCGTCGGGCTCCATCTTCGGCAGCGCGGAACCGGGCACCACCATCGTCATCCAGAGCGCCGAAACGGGCGTGACGCGTGAAATTTCGGCAGATGCCAGCGGCCGTTATCGTGCGACGTCGCTGCCGGTCGGCAATTACACCGTCATCCAGAAGCGGGACGGCCAGAACATCGCGACCCGCGAGAACATCACCGTCCGCCTGGGCGCCGGTAGCGAAGTTTCGTTCGCTGCTGCATCCTCCGGTGAGGGCGCGCAGACCCTGGATACCATCACCGTCACCGGCATGGGGGCATCGCCGATCGACGTGTCCGCGACCGACACCCGTATCGTCTTCACCTCCGAGCAGTTGGAGAAGATGACGGTCGGCCGCAGCATCGAGTCGATCGCGCTGCTGACCCCGGGCGTTGTCGCAGCGGACTCCCGCTACGGCAATACCGCTTCCTTCAGTGGTTCGGCGGCATCCGAAAACGCGTTCTACATCAATGGCTACGCGGTGACCAATCCGCTGACCAACTTGGGTTCGACCACGCTTCCGTTCGACGGCATCAGCCAGTTCCAGGCGATCACCGGCGGCTACGGTGCCGAATTCGGCCGTGCCACCGGCGGCGTGGTGAACATCATCACCAAGCGCGGTACCAACGAGTGGAAGGCTGGCGGCACCGTCATCTGGAACCCGGAAGGCCTGCGCGAAAAGCAGCGCAGCATCTACTATCCGAACAACGGCACCGCCAATGACGGTCTGTCGTATCAGAACCTGCGCGAGCGCACGGTCAACTCGGTCACCTACGGTGCCTACGTTGGTGGTCCGATCGTGAAGGATCGGTTGTTCTTCTACGCCAGCGGCGAGTTCGAAAAGCGTGATGTCGACACCGTGCTGGCGCGCCCGGGCGGCGTGGCTGGCTACCAGGAACTGGGCTACGAAGTGCCGCGCTGGCTGGCCAAGTTCGACTGGAACATCACCGACAACCACCTGCTGGAAGTGACTGCGGTTTCCGACACCACCAAGCGCAGCGATGCGCAGTACGCGTACTACTATGCGGCCGGCGCGAATCCGTATGGCCTGGCTCCCTTCCAGAAGGGGCCGCGCACCGGCGGTCACTACTACGAAGACGGCGGCGAGCTGTACATCGGCAAGTACACCGGCTACATCACCGACAACCTGACCATCACCGCGCTGTACGGTGAGCAGGAACAAGACCATATCTCGGTGCCGTCCGGATACGATCCGAGCGTGGTCTACGTCAGCGACTCCCGCCCCGGCGGAAACGTGAGCGCGGGCAGCGTGGCGCAGCTGGACTTCGCCGACGCGTACGACAAGACCAAGGGTGGCCGTTTCGACGTCGAGTGGCGCGTGAGCGATCACACCCTGCGTCTGGGCTATGACCGTCAGGATTCCGAGTCCCGTTCGGGCGAGGAGACCTCGGGTCCGGGTTACCGCTGGCAGTACGCCACGATGGGACCGGATGCTGCCAACCAGCCGATTCCCGGCGCTGGTGGCGCCGTCGGTCCGGGCGGCAACGGCGACTACGTGATGCGCTACATCTACGCCAACGGCGGCACCTTCAAGGTCGAGCAGGAAGCCTATTACCTGGAAGACCGCTGGCAGGTGACGGACCGCTGGTTGCTGACCCTCGGCGTCCGCAACGAGAGTTTCCGCAACTTCAACGGTGACGGAATCATCTACATCGAGCAGGAAGACCAGTGGGCGCCGCGCCTGGGCGTGAGCTGGGACGTGTTCGGTGATTCGACGCTGAAGTTCTTCGCCAACGCCGGCCGTTATCACCTGGCCCTGCCGACCAGTGTCGCCAAGCGCGCCGCCTCGCCGTCCCTGTACACGATCGAGTACTTCGGCTTCTCGGGCATCGATCCGGCGACGGGCATCCCGCAGGGCCTGCGCCCGCTGGGTGACGGTCCGTATTCGTCGAACAACGAGTATGGCCAGGCGCCGGATCCCCGCACGGCCGCCGCGAAGGGCCTGAAGTCGCACTTCCAGGACGAGTTCGTGTTCGGCTTCGAGAAGCAACTGGGTGAGTCGTTCAATATCGGTGCGCGTTACGTCTATCGTGATCTGAAGAGCGCCATCGATGACGTCTGCGACGGTCGCGCCGCTTACGCCTGGGGCCTCCGCAACGGCTATTCCGAGGAAGCGTCGCAGAGCTTCAAGACCACACTGGACGGCTGCCTGATGTTCAACCCGGGCGAGGACAACACGTTCTACTTGGATGATGGCACCGGCAACCTGGTGGCGGTCCCGCTAACCGCGCAGGAACTGGGTTTCCCCAAGCTCAAGCGCGTCTACCAGGGCCTGGACATCTTCCTGGAGCATCCGTTTGACGGTAGCTGGTATTACAAGGTCGACTACACCTTCTCGAAGAACTACGGTAACGCGGAAGGCCAGTTGAACTCGGATATCGGCCAGACCGACATCTCCGCGACCCAGTCGTGGGATCACCCGGAAATGATGGAGTACGCCGGCGGTTACCTGCCGAACGATCGCCGTCATTACCTGAAGGCCTTCGGTTACTACCAGATCAATCCGGAATGGCGCGTGGCCGCCACGTTCACTGCCGCTTCGGGTCGTCCGCGTAACTGCACGGGCTACTACAACGGCAAGAACGCGAACGATCCGGACATCAACGAAGTCGTGTACGCCGGTCCGTACTACTTCTTCTGCAACAACGAGCCGTCGCCGCGCGGAAGCCAGGGTCGTCTGCCCTGGACGACGAACCTGGACATGGGCGTCAGCTATGCTCCGAACTTCGCCGACAACAAGCTGCAGTTCTCGCTCAGCATGTTCAATGTGCTGAACAAGCAGACCGTGCAGAACGTGGTTGAATATGGTGAGAATGGCGGTCCGGGCCAGCCTTACCACTCGACCGGTCGTGCGGTGAGCTACTCGGCACCGCGTTCGGTTCGTTTCGACGTCCGCTACGACTTCTAAGTAGCAGAGTGTGTGTCAGGGAAACGGCCGCCTTCGGGCGGCCGTTTTTCTTTGTGGCCTCCATGCTGCTGGCAGGTCCATGATCGGCCTCGATAGATTCGAGTCGGAGTCGGTTCCGGGATGGAAGCTCGGTGCCCTGAACGACGTGTGCCGAGACCAGGGATTGAGCATCATCGTTGCGGCGGCATCAGTCTGCCCTTGGGGACTCGTGGTGACGGCTCCAGGCGACCACTTGGATTCCCCGCGATGATGCTGTTGGCCGTGGGCTGACCGCTCCGGAGGCGGATGGCCATCCCGATCGGCTTGGTCCACCAGGGAGGTGGGCTTCGCGGAAGATCTTTTGCCCTATGCTTTCGTTTTACTGGGAGCGAAGCGTGCAGAACCACGATATCGATGCGCATGTCCGGCGCGGCCGCCAAGCGATCGCGGAGCGCCGCTTCGATGACGCACGGCTCATCTATGAGCAGATTCTCACCCTGGATCCCGCCCAGCCGCGAGCATGGTTGGCGTTGTCGGCGCTCGCTCAGAATCGGGGTGATTTCAGGGAGTCGGTACGCACGGCACGCTCCGCGGTGCAGGCATGGCGGCGGAGTGGCAGCCACCAGTTCATCGCCGAAGTGGGCATGAGATTGTTGGTGTTGGGGGAGTACGAGCAGGCAAGGGATCTCATAGTGTCATCGGACTGGTCCGACCCCATGGTTCTGCGTCATAGCATGGGACTGGTCCAGTACCTGGGCCTGGCCGAAGCCCACGAGGATGCGCTAGCCCTGGCGGACCTGGCAGTGTCACGCCTGGGAAACGCGGCCCCGGCGCCGTTGCTCTACGCACGTGCCAATGCCCTCAGGTACCTCGGCAAGACGGTGGACGCGGCTGAAATGTACGAACGTTGCCTCGCGCTGGACCCTTTGCATGCCGAAGCACACTGGGCCCTTGCGCACCATCTGCCGAGCCCTGAGCCCGGGAGTCGCGTACCGCGTTTGCGCAAGGCCTTGATGCATGTGGTTCCGGGGAGTGAGGAAGCTATCTATCTCCATTACGCCCTGTCCAAGGAACTGGACGATGCGGACGAGATCAACGAGGCCTGGGCTGTACTGCAGACAGGCAGCCAACTGAAGCGGAAGCGCTTCCGCTACGACGATGCGATGGCCGACGCAAGCTATGCAGCGCTCCGGGGCAGTGCGATACGCGACGAGGTCCTGGACCCGCGGGGCGCAGGGACCGGATCCCAAGTCCCCATCTTTATTGTTGGATTGCCAAGGAGCGGCACCACGCTCCTGGAGCGGATGCTGGGCAATCACCCGGAGGTGACGTCGGCGGGCGAATTGAATGATTTCCCCCTGCAGATGGCCTGGGAACTCAATTCCTTTGTCGGGGAGTTTCCGGAGCCCGGTGCCGTGCGCGCATTGGAAGGGATCGATTTCAAGTCCCTGGGCCAGGGATACCTGGCCCGGACCGCTTGGCGGACCGGAGGAAAACGCTACCTGATCGACAAGCTGCCCGGCAACCTGGCACATGCAGGTCTGATCCATGCGTCGCTGCCCGAGGCGAGAATCCTGTGCCTGCGGCGCAATCCGATGGACAGCTGTTTCTCGGTCTATCGGCACCTGTTCTCGGGGAATGCTTATCCCTACAGCTATGATCTGGATGAAACAGCCGGCCAGTACAACCGCTTCAACGAACTCGCCAATCACTGGCAGCGCCAGATGCCGGCGGCGTTCCACGTGGTCGAATACGAGGATCTTGTCGAGGACCCGGAGCGGGCAATGGGGATGGTGGCCGCGTTCTGCGGTCTGGAATTCGTTCCTGGGCTCGTGGATATCGCCAGCAATCCGAAGCCCTCGGCGACGGCCAGTGCCTCGCAGATACGGGAAGGAGTCTCCAGGCGCCACGTTGGCCAATGGGAGCGCTACACCCCTCAGATCGCTTTCCTGAGAGCACGCTTCTGAGCCGAACCAGCCACCGGCGACGCGAGCCCGGTTCAGTATTGAGAAGCTCCGGAACGGTCATCTCAAGCGAACACGACGACAAAACATTCACGAACGGGTATCCTATAAGTTATTGATTTATATGACTAATTTTGCTTGAAAGCGTAATTTTCATTCCGCTCAACGTCGTAAAAGTTACGTTATTCTCTGGTTACCAGACGTTTAGTTTTGTCACGTCTGCTATTCGGCTCGGGAGGAAATTCCCGGTCTTTTTATGACTTGAGAGAGAGAGCACAGATGACTACCCACAAGGGTCGTAACTACCTTTCGAATGGGATCAAGCGGACGGCGTTGAGCATCGCATTGGGTGCATGTTTTGCTGGCGGCGTACAGGCACAAACCAATACTGCGGGCGCCGTAGCCGGTCATGCGGAGACTGGCGATACCATCAAGATCGCCAACCCGAGTACCGGCTTCAGCCGCACCGCTACAGTGGGCAATGATGGCAATTATCGCTTTGCTCAGTTGCCGACCGGTCAGTATGAGATTACCCGTAACGGTGGAGAACCGCGCACCCTGACGGTAAGCGTGGGCACCTCGACCAACATCAACTTCACCAGTGGCAGCACGCAGACGCTGGATGCGGTAACGGTCACCGGAACCCTGATCAACCCGATCGATGTTTCATCGGTCGAGTCGACCGTGGTCCTCACCGAGCAGCAGATCGACATGCTCCCGGTTGCCCGCGATGCGACGTCCATGGCCTTGCTGGCCCCGGGTACCACCCTGGGCGACAGTCGCCTGGGTGGCGACCAGAAGCAGGGCGGTAAGCTGGCTTCGTTCGGTGGCTCGTCTGTCGCCGAAAATGTTTATTACATCAACGGTTTCAACGTCACCAACCTGATCAACGGAGTAGCGTTCAGCGAGCTTCCGTTCGAAGCCGTCTCCGAGGTCCAAATCAAGAACGGTGGCTATGGCGCCGAGTTCGGCCGTTCGTTGGGTGGCGTGGTCAACGTCATCGGTAAGCGCGGCACCAACGAATGGAAGTTCGGTGGAAACGTGATCTACTCGCCCGACCAGGGGCGTGGCAGCCCGATCCGTTACATTCCCAATCCCGCAGTGTACTTCGACGGCCCGGATGCCAACACCGCTCCGGAATGGCAGCGTACGCCGTCGGACAAGGACTGGATTGCGGTTGAAACCCCGGGCTACAACGAATCGTTGCGCTACAACGTCTATGCGAGCGGTCCGATCGTCAAGGACAGGCTGTTCTTCTATGCCTTGGCCCAGGGCACGGACAGCACGACCAAGACCTACGGCAATACCGAGCAGTCGGAGAACAAGTCCGATGCGCCGCAGTATTACGCCAAGTTGGACTGGTACATCACCGATAACCACGTGCTGGAAGTGACCGCTTTCCGCGATCGCGAAGAGCAGAATTCCGACTACTGGTTCTCCAACAGTTCGTACGGCAAGGGCAAGGGCGCGCAGAAGCTCCCGAACTCCTACCAATGGGGTGGTGACAACTACATCGGCAAGTGGACCGGCTACTTCGGCGACAGCCTGACCCTGTCCGCCCTGTACGGCATCGGCAAGTACGACCATACGTCGCAGATCGGTGCGTTCGGCTGCCCGCGTGTCACCGATGCGCGTACTTCACCGGCAAGGAACTACGGCTGCTGGACGGTGACCTCTGCCGACCGGCCCGACGCCAGCGAAGAGCGCAAGGCGTACCGGTTCGACGGCGAGTGGGTCGTGGGCGACCACACCATCCGCTTCGGTATCGACAACGAAGACTATGACTTCGTTGGTGGTACCAAGTACACCGGCCAGGATGTCGACGGCACCAGCCGTATCATCCGCACGCTGGCTCCTGGTGGCGTCATCACCAACAACGGCTATACCAACGACACCGGCGCTCCGATTGACTATGTCGAAATGCGCCACTTCGAGAACGGCGGTGTATTCACGCTTACCAACTCTGCCTACTACCTGGAAGACAGCTGGCAGATTACCGACAACTTCATGGCATACATCGGTGTGCGCAATGAGTCGTTCGAGAACTTGAACGCCGCGGGCCAGAGCTTCATCAAGATCGACGACACCTGGGCGCCCCGTCTGGGCTTCTCATGGGACGTGAATGGTGACGCTAGCTTCAAGTTGTTCGGTAACTTGGGCCGGTACTATATCCCGGTGATGGGCAACACCAACATGCGTCTGGCGGGTGCCGAATTGGACTACACGGACTACTACGTCTTCGACGGCACGTTCTCCGGCGACCAGTACCAACTGCCGGGCCTGGGCGCACAGTTGGGTGACCGCTGGGTCGTCTCCGACGGCGGAACTCCGGATCCCCGTACCGTCGTCGACCCCAATCTCAAGCCGATGTACCAGGATGAGTTGATCCTCGGCTTCCAGGCACAGCTCTCGGAAAAGTGGGTGGGTGGTGTGCGCGGTGTCTACCGCAAGCTGGCGACGGTCATGGACGACTATTGCTCCTACCAGATGCCGTATGACTGGGCGATCGAGAACGGATACACAGCTGACGAAGCCGATGCCATTGGTACCGCCGTCAATCACTGCTTCCTGATGAACGTTGGCGAAGACCTGACCATGAATGCCGACCTGCATGGCGATGGTAATCTGACCAAGCTCACCATTCCGGCTTCCGCTCTGGGTATTCCGAAGGCCAAGCGCAAGTACGCGGCGCTGGAGTTCTTCTTCGAGCGCATCTGGGACGACAAGTGGACGGTGCAGGGTTCGTATACCTACTCGAAGAGCAAGGGCAATACCGAAGGCTACGTGAAGTCCGACATCGGTCAGGATGACGCGGGTATCTCCGCGGGCTTCGACTATCCGGCGCTGGCGGATGGTGGTTACGGCTACCTGCCGAACGATCGCCGTCATGTCTTCAAGATCTTCGGTGCATACCAGATCAGCGACGAATGGCGAGTCGGCGGCAACTTCATCGCGCAGAGCGGCCGTCCGGTCAATTGCTTGGGTTACCCCCGTTCGCAGTGGCCGGAGCCGGGTTATGCGGGTTATGCGATGTACTGCAACAACGAGTTGGTCCCGCGTGGTACCTTCGGTCGTCTGGAGTGGAACAGCAGCCTCAGCCTGAACCTGACCTATGAGCCCAACTGGCTGGAAGGCCTGCGTATCTCGGCAGACGTGTTCAACGTGCTGAATGACCGCAGCGTGCTGTCCGTGAACGAGCAGTGCGAAAGCGCGGCGAACACGACACTGGCGGGCTGCCATCAGCCGCTGTCGGCGAATGCTCCGCGTCAGTACCGCTTCACTGTCGAGTATGACTTCTAATATAAGGTAGGTTTGTTAGTTGTTTGGCGGCCCCAGAAATGGGGCCGCTTTTTTTGCGCTCCGCAACAAATTCCGAGCAGCCAACCTAGTGCCTCTGGCCGTACGATGGCTCCAATAAATGCAGCGGTGTTATCTACCGGATATAGCAAATGTAATTGTTCTTATTATAAGGAATATTATTAAGTTTTATCTTAGTGGCGTGAAAGTTACCTTCTTACTGCACATATTTTTCCTTAAAAAAGCGTTACTCTCCGCGCGCCGGTGCCTAGGCGCTTTTCATGTTTGCCGGAAAACCAATCCCAACCATGAGTGGAGAGAGCAGAAATGGCTGTCAAGAAGAAAAAGAGAATCTATGATTCCCATATCAATAGAACAGTGTTGGCGATTGGCCTCGCCCTCGGTGTCACCGCTGATGTAAATGCACAGTCGAATACAGCGGGCGCGATCGCCGGACGTGCCAATGCCGGTGACACGATAACCATCACCAACCCGAACACCGGTTTCTCGAGAACGATAACGGTTGGGTCGGATGGCGCCTTTCGATTCTCGGCGCTGCCGACCGGCCAGTACACGGTCACCAGCAGTGCCGGCGGATCCCGCAACGTATCGGTCAATGTGGGCGTCGCGGCCAACGCGGATTTCGTCAGCCGTAGCGGTGGAAGTGCGACGACGCTGGATGCGGTGACCGTCGTGGGGAGTGGATTCGTCAATCCGATTGACGTTACTTCGGTTGAATCGACGACAATCCTGACCTCCGAACAGATCGCGCGCATTCCAGTGCCGCGCGACACCACCAGCGTCGCCCTGTTGGCGCCCGGCACCGTACGTGGCGATGCGGCGTTCGGCAACCTGGCTTCGTTCGGCGGCGCGTCGGTCGCTGAGAACCAGTACTTCGTCAATGGCTTCAACATCACCAACTCGTTCCGGAGCCTGAACTTCTCGCAAGTCCCGTTCGAGGCGATCCAGGAGCAACAGATCAAGACCGGCGGGTACGGCGCGGAGTTCGGACGCTCGCTGGGTGGCGTGGTCAATCAGATCACCAAGCGCGGTACCAATGAGTTCCATGCCGGCGCCAACGTCTTCTATACCCCCGAGAGCCTTACGTCCAATCCGCACAATGTCTATCTGACCAACGGAACGCTGCGCGCCGACAACTCGCGTGACGAGACCTGGAATGCGACGACCGCGGTCTGGGCCAGCGGTGCACTGATCAAGGACAGGCTCTTCGCGTATGGCCTGGTCCAGTACGGGCGTACAGAAGCCGAAGCGTGGGGCAACATCCTGGCCCCCACCAACACCAGCACGACAACCAAGAACCCGAACTGGTTGTTGAAGATGGATTGGAACATCACGGATAACAGCCTGCTCGAATTCACCGCGTTTTCCGACAAGCAAAAGCAGGATGCCGATACCTATCTCAATACCGTGGGACGGGTCGATCGCAAGAACTACATCGGCACGCTGCACAGCGAACAAGGTGGTGAGAACTATGTCCTGAAATATACGGGCTACTTCACCGACAATTTCACGCTGTCGGCGTTGGCGGGTCACGGCGAATTCTCCCGTAGCCAAAGCATCAAGACGGCAAATGGCGAGAACGTCAGCTACAACGGAAATCTGAACCAGCCCGTCGGTGGTTGCCCGTTCATTCTCGATGTCCGTCCGGCCTATCGGCGCGCGGCGACCGGTGGCGCCTACAGCAGCCAGTGCAACATTGGCGCGGGCGCGTTGCTGCAAGCCGAGAATTCAAAGGACACTCGGGATCAGTTCCGTCTTGACGCCGAATGGCAATTGGGCGATCACCTGTTCCGATTCGGTTACGACCTGGACGATTACGAGTCCGTGGCGGGCCAGGCGAACGAGGGTGGTCGCCTCTGGCGCTACTCCACGGTCGATCCCACGCCAGGCGTGACTGGCGCCAACTCGGGAGACGAGTTCGACATCGTGCGTGAGCAGATCACCACGTCAGGCGCGAAGCTCAAGGTCAAGCAGCGTGCCTTCTACCTGCAGGACAGCTGGAACATCACCGATAACTTCATTGCCTATCTCGGCGTTCGCTGGGACAGTTTCGAGAACCTGAACGGTAGTGGCCAGACCTACGTCAAGATCGACAACCAGTTCGGCCCGCGCCTGGGTTTCTCATGGGACGTGAACGGTGACTCGACCTTCAAGCTGTTCGCCAATGCAGGTCGCTATGCGCTGCCGCTGACGCCCAGTGTCGCCCTGCGTGGTGCGAGTGCGTCCTTGTTCACGCGCCAGAATTTCAACTTCACAAGTGTCGATCCCATTACCGGCGTACCGCTGGGACTGACTCCGCGCGGTACCACTGGACCGGCTTTCATCAACGGAGAAGACGGGCGAGGAAAGAATCCCGCAACCATCGCGTCGAAGACGCTGGATCCGCAGTATCAGGATGAGTACATCATCGGCTTCCAGGCGGCATTGACTGACCACCTGACCCTGGGAGCGCGCGGTATCTTCCGTGAACTGAAGCAGGCGATTGACGACAACTGCGACTACACGGCGATCCTCGAGTACGCGGAGGCGAATGGCCTGGATCCGGTGATACCGAATCCTGGCTTCCCTTATTGCCGGATGTTCAATCCGGGTGAGGATGCGGTGTTCGTGACCGATATCGAAGCCGACGGTACGCTGCGCACGATCACCATCCCCGGTGACCGCCTCAGTCCCAAGGCGAAGCGCACGTATTCGGCCCTGGAGATTTTTGTCGATGGCAATTGGGACAGGTTCTTCCTGCAAGGTTCCTATACCTACGCGAAGAGCAAGGGCAATACCGAAGGCGGCGTGAAGTCCGATATCGGCCAGGCGGACACGAACGTCACGCAGGACTTCGACTACATCGAACTGACGGAAAATACATACGGCTATCTGCCGAACGACCGCCGGCATAGCCTGAAGCTGTTCGGCAACTACGAGATCACCGAAGAGTGGTCGGTGGGTGGCAACCTGTTGATCCAGTCGGGCCGGCCGTACAACTGCATCGGCGTCCTCGACCGGGATCCCAACCGCGCGCCCGGCGATCCGCCGAGCCTGCCGGCGCCCGACGGTACCTACAACCCGCACCCCTATGGGGCTTCGTTCTTCCGCTGCAACAACATCCCCGTGCCACGCGGCACCGCAGGCCGGTTGCCTTGGACCAGCACGTTCGACTTGAACATCGCCTATCGTCCGTCCTTCGCGAAGGGGCTGCAGTTCAAGGTTGATGTATTCAACCTGTTCGATACCCAGAAGGTGGTGGCGGTGAACGAGATCGCCGAGGATCAGGCCTCCGGTCTGCCGGTGGAAACGTATCTGGCGCCGGTGACCTTCCAGGCACCCCGGTCGGTCCGCTTCATGGTCCAGTACGACTTCTGACCGATTTCCTTCACCGTTTCGATGTTCTGGCGGCCATCTTCGGATGGCCGCTTTTTTGTATGATTCGGCTACATGAATGCATCAATTTTCGAGTTGTCCCGGCGCGCCGAGCAACTGGCGGGACAGCGGAACTGGGACGGGGCCCAGGCCCTCTACGAGGAAATCCTGGCTCGTCAGCCAGGACATCCGGGGGCGCTGGTCCAGCTTTCCTACATCGCGTCCCTGCAGGGAAAGTATCGATCGGCACACGACTATGCGTTGAAGGCTGCGGGTGCCAGGCCGAAGGATCTATCCGTTCTGGCGGAATTGGCAAAACGCCTGCGTACCTTCAACGAAGGCGAGGTCCTGCTGGATTGCCTGCGGAACCTGGGTAGCCCGGACCGTATTCCGATTCCGGTGCTCCTGGCCTTCGCCGCCCAGCTCAGCTACCTCAATCGCCAGGAGGACGCCCTGCGCCTGCTGGATGAAGCCAAGCGTGCGGATCCTGACTATCCCCCGACGTTGATGGCGCGCTCGCAGATCCTGACCTACCTGGGGCGATTCCAGGCCGCCGAGCAGGATCTGCAATACAGCCTGCGAAGGGCACCCGAAATTGCACATGCCTGGTGGCTGGTCTCCCGTCTGCGCAAGCAGAGCCGGGAAGCGAACCATGTGGATCGCCTGCGCCGCCTGCTGGCCACCCCCGGCAAGCGGCCCGAGGAGGTGGCGCTGCTGGCCTACGCGCTGCACAAGGAGCTGGATGACATCGGCGATATCGCCGGTGCCGGCGAGGCGCTGACGCTGGCCTGCCGGGCCAAGCGCTCCACCCTGAAGTACCAGAGCGAGGAGTCGGGTCGCCTGGTCGACGCGCTGATCGAACTCCCGCCGCCGGCCGGCCTGGCGCCATCCGCGGTCGCCGGCGACTCGAGCCGGATTCCGATCTTCATCGTCGGCATGCACCGCTCGGGGACGACCCTGCTGGAGCAGCTTCTGGATGGCCATGGCGATATCCACGGCGTCGGTGAGCTTTATGACTTCACCAGCCAGATGCGCTGGGCCACCGACTACCACTGCCGGGGCGTCATCGACGAGACCCTGGTGCGGAAGGCGGCGGCGGGCGTGGACTATGCGGCGGCGGGGCGGGGATATCTCCAGAAGATGGAGTGGCGGCTGGGGAAGGAGCGCTTCTTCACCGACAAGCTGCCGTCCAACTTCCTCAACATCGGTTTCATCTGCCAGGCGCTGCCGCAGGCCAGGATCCTGCACATGGTGCGGGATCCGGTGGAGACCTGTTTCTCCAACCTGCGCGAGTTGTTCTCCGACGCCAACCCCTATTCCTATGACCAGCAGGAACTGGCGTTCTACTACCGCCAGTACGAGCGCGTGATGGCGCACTGGCGGGCGGTGTACCCCGGGCGGGTGCTCGATGTCGACTATGGCCGGCTGACCCGGGATACCGAGACGGTATTGCGCGAGGTGGCGGATTTCTGCGGCTTCGACTTCGAGCCGGGCATGTTGGCGCTGCAGGAGCGGACGCGGGGGGTGGCCACGGCCAGCGCCGTGCAGGTGCGGGACCGGGTGGTGGCGCTGGAACGGCCCAAGTGGGCACCTTACGAGGATTACCTCCAGCCGCTCATACGCGGATTGAAGGCGGAAACCGCTTAAACCTTTCCCCGCGACGGCACATCCAAAGGGATATGCTGAACGCTGCCGTGACCGACCTGATGACCGACACGACCGCCCTGGCGGCCGCCGAGACCGATAACGGCCTGGTCCGGGCCGCCGTCGGCGGCGACATGCACGCCTTCGAAGCGATTTACCGCCGCCACGCCGGCCGCATCCATGGCGTCATCCAGCGCCTGGTGGGGGGGCAGGGCGTCCGCGCCGACGACCTGACCCAGGAAGCTTTCGTGCGCGCCTGGCAGGCGCTTCCGCAATTCCGTTTCGAAAGCGCCTTCAGCACCTGGCTGCATCGGCTGGCGGTCAATACCGCGCTGATGGAACTGCGTTCGCGTCGGGCGCAGCCGTTGTTCGATGAAGACGAGGATCGCCTGGACGATCTGGGCATGGCCGATTCCGCCGGCCACCACACCGCGCTGTCGCTGGATCTGGAACGGGCCGTGGCGACGCTGCCGCCCCGCGCACGCGCGGTGCTGGTGCTGTACGACGTGGAAGGCTGGAAACATGAAGAGATCGCCGGCGAACTGGGCATGGCGGTCGGAAGCTCCAAGGCGCAGTTGCATCGCGCCCGGCAGCTGTTGCGCGAAAGATTGGGAGTAGAAGCATGAACGAAGAAAACGACCGCCTGCGCTGGCAGCTGAAAGGGCTGCGCCAGGACACCCCGCCCACCCGGGATCTGTGGCCCGGGATCGCTGCCCGGATCGCGGAGCTGCCGCAGCCGGCGGAAACCGCGCCGGAACACCGGACGCAACCCGGCCGTCGGTTTCCGTGGACGAAGACGGCGACGCCGGCTGCGGGCACGACCCGCGTTCGCACCGGACCGCGCCGGCTGGTGCCTTGGGCGATGGCGGCCTCGATGCTGCTCACGGTCGGTTTCCTGTGGCAGGCCACGCATCTGGCACCACCGCAGGAACCCCTGATCCGGCGGGAAGCGGCGCAGTTGACCCGGGACTACCAAGGAGCGCTCGCGCAGATCCAGGGGGCCGAAGCCCATCCCGAACTCGGCGGCGCCCTGCAGGAACTTGATCGCAGCGCCGAGGAAATCCTCGCCGCGCTGGATCGCGCACCCAACACGCGCTTCCTGCTCGAGCAGCTGCGCCGTACCTATGCCAAGCGCCTGGCATTGACCCAGCGCGCGATGATGAGTTGACCAAGGAGCCTTCCATGCACATGTTCAGAACTTCCCTGCTGCTGCTGTCGCTGGTCACGGCATGTCCGGCCCTGGCCGGTACGCCCATCAACGAGAGCCGGTCGCTGGATCCGCGCGGACGCGTGGACGTCAGCAACGTGAAGGGACGCATCCAGGTCCGCACCTGGGATCGACCGGAGGTGAAGATCACCGGGACCCTGGGGGCCGGTGTCGAAAAGCTGGAGATCGACGGCGGCGGCGAGCACCTGAATGTCTCCGTCGAGTACCCGAACGGCGGCGGCTGGGGGGAGCGCCGCAGCGAACCCACCGATCTGCAGCTCATGGTGCCGCTGCGCGCGGACCTCGAGATCGATTCGGTGTCGGCCGACGTCGACGTCGAGGGCGTGGCGGCGGGTTCGCTGTCGATCGAATCGGTCAGCGGCCAGGTGGTGGCGGTGGGCGCCCCGCGGAGCGCGGACATCAGTTCGGTCAGCGGCGACGTCCGCCTGACCCTCAACAGCGCGGAAGTCGATGCCCAGACCGTGAGCGGCAGCCTGACCCTCAACGGACGCCTGAATGGCGAAGTCACCGTCGAGAGCGTCTCCGGCAACGTCAATGTCGCGGTCAAGGACGAGCGCCTGCGCGAGTTCAAGGCCAATACGGTCAGCGGCGATCTCCGGGTGAGCACCGGCGTGGCGCCCAAGGCGGAGTTCCACATGGAGACGGTCAGCGGCAACGTGCTGCTGGTCGTGCCGAAGAATCTGTCGGCCGAGGTCCGGGGCGAGACGTTCAGCGGTGATCTTCGGGCGCCTGGAGTGAAAGTCGAACGTGGTGCCGGGCCGGGTGCCAGTTTCCAGACCCGCTATGGCAGCGGCGACGGCGATATCAGCCTGGAGACCTTCTCCGGCAATGCGGAGCTGCGGTTCGAGTGAGGATTGGCGAAGCGCAGCAACAGAAAGGCCGCGGAAATCGCGGCCTTTTTTCTTTGCCCGGTTTTTTCACGGTGAAACACCGCGGTGATCTCTTTGAAACTCAGAGATCCTGCTCGTAGCGCACGTAGGGCACCGTGCCTTCATCGGCCTTGTCGTTGCTGAGCGAGAAGGGATTCTTGCCGCGGCTGATGACATTCTCCGCGCCGACGGTCAGCTGCCCGCTCCACGGCGTGCGCCAGGTGAAGCCCAGGCCCAGACCTTCCCATTTGCCCGGCTGGCCCGGCACATCGATCACGCGGCCGATGATGTTGGCGCTGAAGGGACCGTAGCCGCCGCCGACCGTGAAGGTCTTGCTGTTCCAGTGATCGGCGATGGCGGGTAGGTCCGAGGCCGGCACCAGGCGGGCCCGTGCGACGGCGCCGCCGATGGACACGAAGCCCTCGCGACCGATGTTCTTCTCGCCGAAGACCGCCAGATCGTTCTGCTCGACGCGACCGCCGGACACCTTGCCGCCGGACAGCCAGACGGGGAGGGTGTCGCGACCGGTGCCGGCTGACAGGCCGAGGCGGCCACCAGGACGGTTGAGGGTGGCGCCGGCGCTGATGCGCTGGCTGCCGCCGGTGGCGTCGTCGTTGTCCAGCGCCGCCAGCATGCAATGGCTGGCCAGGCTGCCGATGTTGCCGACGATGCCGCTCTGGCGGTTGCAGACCAGGCCGAGCGAGTCGCCGGCTTCCAAGCCGAAGGCCGCGCTGAGCGTATTGCTGCCGAAGCGCCAGCGCGCACCGGCGGCGGTTTCGCCGGTCGGTTCGAGCAGCAGCACCGCTTCGACCTTGCCGTTCGCGTTGTTCAGGATGGGGAGGGCGGTCGGCGCGGCGCGCTCGGACTTCTTCTGCTTGTTCTGCGCAGCCGCACCCGTTGCCACGCCAAGGGCGAGCAGAACGGCTAACGGTAGTCGCAGATGGCGCAGTTTCATGGCTCGCTTCAGACCCCGATCGTTGACACGGAGTTCCCCTCCCGAAGGGGAACCGATGCTATGCCGTTTATGTTTCTTTAACAAGTCCCCAAGACCCGCTGGTCCCCAAAATAACGCTACTGGAGCCTGGCAGGGGCCTCGATTCCGACCGACGGCAGGGCGAAAAGTTCCGTGACTTGACTGGCATTGAATTGGTATTTTTGCCCGCAGAACTCGCAGCGCACTTCCGCGATCCCCTCCATCAGCGCGGCCTGGGCTTCTTCCTCTCCCAACGACTGCAGCATGGCCGAAACCCGCTCGCGCGAGCAGGAGCAGCCGAAATGCAAAGGCCGCTCGGTCATCCGCTCGGGAGCCTCCTCGTGGAACAGGCGGTGGATGAGCAGGTGCGGCGGCGTGGCGAGCAGTTCGTCGTCCGACAGGGTGTCGAACAGCGCTCCGACCCGGTTCCAGCCGTCGGCATCGCCCTCGTCGCCGGGCAGTTTCTGCAGCATCAGCCCGGTCGCGCGCTGCCCGTCGCTGGCGAGCAGCAAACGGGTGGGCAACTGCTCGGACTGGCGGAAATAGTCTTCGAAGGCCTCGGCCAGCGATTCGGCGTCCAGTGACACGAGGCTCTGGTAGCGCTGGGGTTCGCGCGGGTCCAGCCCCGGGTTCTCGATGGTGATGGCCAACAGCGCATCGTCGCCCAGTTCGCGCAGATCGCGCGGGGCGTCGTGCCCCTCCTCGAGTTGTGCGATGCCGCGCAGGGTTCCCGCCGCGGTGCACTCGGCGAACAGGGTGCGCAGTGGTGCCCGGCTGCGAAGCTGGATCGACAGTCTGCCGTCGACCTTGGTGTGCCCGGTGAACAGCACCGCCGCGGCACAGGCTTCGCCCAACAGTCCTGCGGCGGCGGGCGGGTAGGCCTGGTGCGACAGCAATTCGCGCCAGGAGGCGTCGAGGTGGACGGTCACGCCGCGCACGCCGGCCCTGGGCAGCAGGAAACGGACCTGGGTGTCGTTGTCGGGGCTGGGATTCACGAAGTCTCCGGGGTGCGGGAAAACGGGCCGCATCGGCATAATGCGGTCTTGCGATGACGATGGGTGGATTGACGATGGGGGCGAACCCGGCCTTCCTCAAGACGGCGGGCCAGGATGCGAAGGCAATCCGGCGGCGACGCTGGAGGCGCTGGCTGCTGGCGCTGCCGTTCCTGTTCGCGACCGCCAGCGTGCTCCAGGTGCTGGTCCTGCGCTTTGTCGACCCGCCGCTGTCTGCGTTCATGGCCGCGCGCCAGATCGAAGCCTGGAGCGAAGGCGACTGGGGCTTCCGCCTCCAGCACGCCTGGCGTGATCTGGATCGGATCGCGCCGAGCCTGCCGCTGTCGGTGGTGGCCGCGGAGGATCAGAACTTCGCCGGTCACAATGGTTTCGATTTCAAGGCCATCGAGAAGGCCCGCGCCAGCAACGCCAAGGGACGCAGGCTGCGCGGCGCCAGCACGCTCAGCCAGCAGGTCGCCAAGAACCTGTTCCTGTGGCAGGGCAGCAACCGCGCCTCTCGCTGGGTGCGCAAGGGGTTCGAGGTCTGGTACACCCTGCTGATCGAAACCTTCTGGCCGAAGTCGCGGATCCTGGAAATGCACGTGAACATCGCCGAGTTCGGGGACGGTGTCTATGGCGCGCAGGCGGCGGCCCGCCACTACTGGGGCAAGGATGCATCGCGCCTGTCGCCGGCCGAAAGCGCGCGCCTGGCGGCGGTGCTGCCGGCGCCGCGCCGTTACAACGCTCGCAACCCCGGCCCCTATGTGCAGCGCCGGGCCAACTGGATCCAGCGCCAGGTGCGGCAGATCGGCGGCACGGCGTACATCGAGCAACTGGACTGAGCGGCCATGAGCGAGAATCTGCTGACCGTGGTGATTGCGGCGCGCAACGAGGCGGAGGCCCTGCCGCGGCTGCATCCCCGCATCGTCGCGACCCTGGACGGGATGGCCGGTGTCCGCGGACGGGTGCTCTACGTCGATGACGGCAGCACGGATGGCACCTGGGAAACCATGCGGCGGCTGGCGGCCGGAGACGGGCGGATATCGCTGCTGCGGCTGTCGCGCAACTTCGGCAAGGAAGCCGCGCTGACCGCCGGGCTGGATCAGGTAACCGAAGGCGCCGCGGTCATTCTCGACGCCGACGGGCAGGATCCGCCGGAGTTGATTCCCCGCTTCGTGGAGCTGTGGCGACAGGGCTACGACAACGTGCATGGCACCCGCATCGCACGCGAGGGCGAGGGCTGGATCAAGCGTTCGACGGCGCATGTGTTCTACCGGCTCATCGGCCGTCTTTCCAAGACCCCGATTCCGGCCGACACCGGCGATTTCCGTTTGCTTTCGCCACGCGCGCTGAAGGCGCTGCGCGACCTGCGCGAACGCCATCGTTTCATGAAAGGGCTGTTCGGATGGGTCGGCTACCGCCAGACCGCCATCGCCTACCGGCGCGAGCCACGCCTGGCGGGCGACAGCAATTTCGGCTTCTGGCGGTTGTGGAACTTCGCCCTGGAAGGCATCACCAGTTTCTCCACCGCACCCCTGCGGGCGGCGACCTATCTGGGCGTGCTGACCGCGCTGCTGGCGTTCCTGGCCGCGATCTGGGTGGTGGTCAAGGCGATGCTGTGGGGGGACAGGGTCGCCGGCTGGCCGACGATGATGACGGTCATCCTGTTCCTGGGCGGCGTGCAACTGGTGGCGCTGGGCATCATCGGCGAATACCTGGGCCGACTCTACGAGGAATCCAAGCAGCGTCCGCTGTATCTGGTGGACGAGTGGCAAGCCGGCGTGGCAGGAGTATCCTTGGACCAGCCCGATCGACCTTCCGATGGAGGCAGTCATGCGCACGGTACGCCAGCTGTTGGGGGCGAAGAGCCCTGAGGTTTTTGCGGTTTCTCCGGACGACTCGGTACTCGATGCCATCAAGCTGATGGCGCAGAAGAGCGTGGGCGCGGTACTGTCCATGCAGGGGGCGAGGCTGTGCGGCATCGTTTCCGAACGCGACTACGCGCGCAAGGTGGTGTTGCAGGGACGTTCCTCGGCCAATACGCCGGTCCGCGACATCATGACCAGCCGGGTCATCACGGTGGGGCCGGATGACACGGTCGATCGCTGCATGCAGATCGTCACCGAGCATCGCATCCGCCACTTGCCGGTGCTGGAAGGCGACCGGGTGGTGGGCGTGATTTCCATCGGTGATCTGGTCAAGGCGGTCATCGAGGACCAGCAACTGGAACTGGATCAGCTGCAGCGCTACATCGCGAGCTGAGGCTCAGCGCGCGTACGGGCCACCGCAACCGGCATCCTTGCCGGGGCCCAGTTCCAGCGTGGCCAGCAGCGCCGCGGGGGGCGCGATGCTGCCCAGCGCCAGGGCCGTGGCGCCACGCAATCCCAGGCGTTTGAAGTCGGGGCGGAACGACGGATCCCGGAACGTTCCGCCGACCACCAGCGGCGAGCGCAGGGCCAGCAGGCTGCGATCCTTGGGGCGGGGACGCAGTTCCAGATCCAGGGTTTCCTCCTTCAGGTTGATGTCGCCCTTGCCGACGATGAGCGTGTCGGTGGTATCGAACGCGAGTGTCCGTGCGTGCATCACGCCGTCCTGCACGGCGAAATCAGCGAACGCGCAGCGCACCGGCACGGTCTTGTCGCGGGTCAGCAGGAATTTGAGCGACTCGGCGATGTCCAGTCCCGCCAGTTCCATCAGCAGATTGCTGATCCGGCCCTTGCCCATGCCGATGGCGATGTCGCCATCGGCGCTGCCGAGGATGCGGGCGATCGAGTTGCCGGTGCCGGTGATGGCCAGGTCGCCACCGATGCGGCCGATGGCGGTGCGGGTGATCTCCGCATCCGGGAACAGCTCGCCGAGGTTGAGCCGGCGCACCGCGATGTCGGCGCGGGTGCGGATGGTGTCCGTGCGCGCGTCCATGCGGATGGTCGAGCGGATGTCGCCGTCGGCGACACCGAAATTGAGTGGATCCAGTTGCAGCAGTCCGCCGTCCAGGCGCAGGTGCGCGTCCATGTCGTCCAGGGGCAGTTTCGGCGCGTTGATGCGATGCGCCTTCCAGCGCACGTCCGCGTCCATCGCGCGCAGTTTCGCCAACTGGTAGGGGGTATCCGGAAGCACGCGCGCATCCGCGTGCTGTTGGGCCGCCTCGGCCTTCTGTTCGGCGTTGCTGGTTTCGGCGCCTCCCGTTTGCGGCGGGGCGCCCACGAAACCGGCCAGATCGTCGAAGTCGAGCCGGCGCGAAACCAGATCGGCCTTCAACAGCGGCCGCGCGCGGCCCACCGTCACGCTGGCCGAACCCCCGAGGTCGCTGTCGCCCACCTGGCCGGTGAAGCCGTCGTAGCGCCAGGTGTCGCCATCGCGGGTGAAGCGCCCGTCCAGCCGGTACGGTGGCGTGGGCGGAATGGCGATGCCGAGCAGCGGATACAGATCCTGCATGTCGCGTCCGGCCAGTTGGAGATTCAGATCGAAGCCCCGCAGGCGCAGAGGATCCAGCAGGCTGCCGCGCGCATGGGCGCGGGTGGCGCCGGCCTGCGCGCGCAGATCGATGCGATAGGGTTGGGTGTCGCGCAGCGCCAGTGGCGAGCCGGCATGTCCCCGCAGTTGGAACGGCTCGCCGCTCCAGCGACCGCCGCCACGAACGGCCACCGATGGCGCGCTTTCCGTTCCGCGTTGCGCCACGCTGTCCAGGCGGATGTCGATGTCGGTTTTCTCCGGCGCATCGAGATAACGCAGGCGGCCCTGGCGAACCCAGAGGCGATGGAAGCGGACGTCGGTCTTGCCGCTGGAACCGAAGTCCCAGTTGCCTTTTTCGCCGGGGCCGGTTTCCAGGCGCAGCGCAGGTTCGACCAGGCGGATTTCCGGAATGCGGACTTCCCCGCGCAACAGCGGCCAGATCGTGATGTCGAGTTCCGCGCGCCGTGCCGTGGCCATGGTCGGTTCTTTCGACCAGGTCGCGTTGCCGAAGCGCAGCGCGTCGCCGCGCACGGTGGTGATGCGTCCGAGATCCACGTCCAGATTGCCGCCAATCCGGAATTCGCGGCCCGTGCGTGCCTGGACCTGGCGTTCCAGCGGACCCTTGAACCAGTTCCAGTCGAACAGCAGGAACAGGATGATCAGGGTGGCAGCCACTCCCGCGAAGATGAGCCCGGTGCGGCGTGATGGCCGGGGCCAGCGGAATGGCGTCTTGCGGGCAGGGACGCGATTCATGCGTCCACTTAGCCAGCCCGGTTGTTCAGGCGGTGCGAAAGCCGGGTCAAGCCGGATTTCGCGGGTTCAGCCGGTGGATGGGGCGCTCAGGCGCCCGAGAGGCGAGGCCGCAGGACCTGTTCGGTGACGGCGATGAAATGGCAGACGCTGCCGGCGATCACGAACAGGTGCCAGATCGCGTGCGAATAGCGGATTGATTCGCGATGGTAGAAATACGTGCCCAGCGTATAGAAGAGGCCGCCGGCGAGCAGCCAGCCCAGGGTCCAGGCATCGAGCGAGGTGAGCATCGGCTTGATGGCCACCATCACCAGCCAGCCCATCGCGATGTAGATCAGCGTGGACAGCCGCTTGAAGCGACCGGTGTAGAAGAGTTTGAAGATCACGCCGGCGACCGCGAGCGTCCAGATCGCCGCGAACAGGCTCCAGCCCCACGGCCCGCGCAGGCCGATGAGGGTGAAGGGGGTATATGACCCGGCGATCAGCAGGTAGATCGCGCAGTGGTCGAACACCTTCAGCCGGCCCTTCGCGACCGGATGCTGGATGGCGTGATAGAGCGTGGACGCGGTGTACAGCAGCAACAGGGTCACGCCGAACACGATCGAGGCGCCGAGCTGCCAGCCGTCGCCGTAGATGGCGGCCAGGGTAATCAGCACCGCGCCGCCGGCGAGGGCGGCCATCGCGCCCAGTCCATGGGTCAGGGCGCTGGCGATTTCGTCACGGATGTGCGCGGCGCGCGGGTGGGGGTGTTCGGCGGTCATGCGCGGACGTTACCGCAATGCAGCAAGCGCTGCATCCATACGCCGCCCGTGCCTTCAGCATGGAGCCGGAAAACACGGGGGGAGCGAGGCGATCAGTCGACCGCTGCAACGTGCGCGTGTTCGCGGGTGGCCAGGAACTGCACGGCCGGCGCGCGTTCCTGCGCCAGTTGCAGGTTGACCCGCGTCGGCGCCAGATAGACCAGCTGCCCGGCCGCATCCAGCGCCAGGTTCATCGCGTTCTTGTCGCGGAACTCTTCCAGCTTCTTCGCGTCGTCACAGCGGATCCAGCGGGCGGTGGCGACGCTGACGTTCTCGAAGCTGGCGTCCACGCCGTACTCGTCCTTCAGGCGATAGGCGACCACGTCGAACTGCAGCACGCCGACCGCGCCGAGGATGAGGTCGTTGCTCATCAGCGGGCGGAAGAATTGGGTCGCGCCCTCCTCGCTGAGCTGGGCCAGGCCCTTCTGCAGCTGCTTGAGCTTGAGCGGATCCCGCAGGCGCGCGCGGCGGAACAGTTCCGGCGCGAAGTTGGGGATGCCGGTGAAGCCCAGTGATTCGCCCTCGGTGAAAGTGTCGCCGATGGAGATGGTGCCGTGGTTGTGGATGCCGATGACATCGCCCGGCCAGGCTTCTGCGGCGATCTCGCGATCGCTGGCCATGAAGGTCAGCGCGTTGGCGAGCTTGACCTCCTTGCCGTTGCGCACGTGGAAGGCCTTCATGCCGGCTTCGAAGCGGCCTGAACACACCCGCATGAACGCGACGCGATCGCGATGCTGCGGATCCATGTTGGCCTGGATCTTGAAGACGAAGCCGGTCAGCTTGTTCTCGGTCGGCTGCACGCTCCGGCCGGTGGTGGCGCGCGCCTGCGGCGAGGGCGCGTGCTCGACGAAGAAGTCCAGCAGCGGCTGCACGCCGAAGTTGTTCACCGCCGAGCCAAAGAACACCGGGGTCTGCCGGCCCTCGCGGTAGGCCTGCAGATCGAAGGAATGCGAGGCGCCCTGCACCAGCTCCAGTTCGTCGCGCAGGTTGGTCAGCATCTCGGTGCCGATGCGCGCTTCCAGCTGCGGATCGTCCAGCGAGGCGAAGATGGTCGAGTCCTGGCGGGTGAAGTTGCGGCCCTGCTCGTACAGGTGGACCTCGCCGGTCAGCAGGTGGACCACGCCCTTCAGGCGGCTGCCCATGCCGATCGGCCAGGTCACCGGCGCGCACTGGATGCCGAGCACGCGTTCGACTTCGTCGAGCAGGTCGATCGGCTCGCGGCCCTCGCGGTCGAGCTTGTTGATGAAGGTCATGATGGGGGTGTCGCGCAGGCGGCACACTTCCATCAGCTTGATGGTCCGCTCTTCCACGCCCTTGGCGACGTCGATCACCATCAGCGCGGAGTCGACCGCGGTCAGCACGCGATAGGTGTCCTCGCCGAAGTCGGCGTGGCCGGGCGTATCCAGCAGGTTGACGATCTTGTCTTCGTACGGGAACTGCATGACCGAGGAGGTCACCGAGATGCCGCGTTCCTTTTCCAGCGCCATCCAGTCGGACGTGGCGTGGCGGGCGGCCTTGCGACCCTTGACCGAACCGGCCATCTGGATCGCGCCGCCGAAAAGCAGCAGCTTTTCGGTCAGCGTGGTCTTGCCGGCGTCAGGGTGGGAAATGATGGCGAAGGTGCGGCGGCGCGCGGCTTCGGTTGCGACTTCGGACATGGCGACGGCGCCCGCGCGGGCGCTGGGAACAGGGGAAAGGAGGGCGATTATACCGGGTCGGGTTGTCAGGGACCTGGCCGCCCCGCCGGCGCGGGCCCGATGGGCGGTGATTCCGCGTGCTGGCTCGGGAACCGCAGCAGGCCCAGCGGGCCGAACATCCGGAACGGGATGGATTCCAGCGCCATGCCGCGGTTCACCTGGATGACGAAATGCAGGTGCGGGGCGGTGCTGAAGCCGGTGTTGCCGGACAGGCCAATGCGCTGGCCCTTGTGCACGTACTGGCCTTCACGCACCTGCACGCCTTCCGGCTTGAGGTGGGCGTAGACGGCCATGCTGCCGTCGCCATGGACGATGCGGATGAAATTGGCGCGCCCGCCGAAGCGTTCACGGTTCAGTCCCGCCTTGTCGAAGTCCGATTCCACCTGCATCACCATGCCTTCGCGGGAGGCCAGGATCGGGGTGCCCTCGGGAACCGCGAAGTCGATCGCGTACAGGTTCTGGGTGTCGTTGTGGCTGAAGCTGCCGCCCGGTCCCTGATCCACCCGCACCCGTCCGTATTCGAAGGGCAGGCGGTACTCGTAGTCCTGGGCCTGGGCGGACGGGTCGCCGGGCAGGCTGTCCAGCGCCAGCTCGAAGTCGCCGCCATGCATGGGATCGCGCATGGCGATGCTGGCGACCACCACGCTGCTGCGCGCCGGCACCACCGCGGTGGCCGGCAGCAGCGGCTGGGCGATGACATTGCTGTTGCGCTTGAAGCCCAGGCGTACTTCGACCGGGCCGTGCAGCAGGTTGTCCGCCCAGGCCTGGTAGCGCATGCCGCTGCGTTCCAGCCGCAAGCGCACCAGCGCGCTGGGCGTGTTGTGGAAACGCATGACGTCCACGCTGGCATCCACCAGCTCGCCCGCTTCCGGGGGCCGGTCCCCGTACTGCGTGTAGCCCTGCTTGTCCTTCCAGCGGTACAGCCGCGCGGCCTCGCCCGGCACGGCGCCACCGAGCAGCGCGGCGGCGGCGAGACAGAGCAGGGTGGAGCGCAGGACGGGGTTCACGGCAAGCAGTCGTTTCCTAGATCCAGGGCGCGCGCGACGTCATGCAGATCGAAGGCGGCGAGTGATTGATCATTATGCAGCGCGAACAACGCGCCGGCGGGGAAGCGCCGGGTCGACGCCGCGTAGATGGTCTCACCATCGGTGTTGGCGACCTGTTCACCGCGGAAGATGCCACGCGGTTGGAGGGTGGCGCGATCGAAGACCCGGAACAGGGTGGGCGTGAGCTGGTCCACCGCGATCCAGTAACCGCGATCCATCGCGCAGGTCCACAAGGCGACGCCTTCGGCATCCGCGTCGAAGGTGGGCAGGCTGTAGCCGCGGTACTGGCCTGACAGGCTGTAGTCGCGCAGGGTCGAGCCGATCCGGCGGTCCTCGTCCGCGATCAGCAGGCGGTCGTGCGCCGGGTCGCCGGCGATCGATTCGACCATGCGCAGCGCGCCGGCCTCGTCGGTGGCGCCGAAGGTGCCGAGCAGGCGCGCCCGCACCGTGCCGTCCTCGTTCTCCTCGACCCGGAAATGCTTGATGCGCTGGTCGAGTTCGGACATCGGCGGCAGTTGGCCGGTGCGGAAGTCGGCCATGAAACTGTCGGTGACGAACAGGTCCAACTGGTTCGGCCCGGTCTCGTCCAGCCACAGGCCGTAGGGCACCTTCAGCACGTCCTGGCCGATCTGGGCCACCGGGGTGAAACCGGGCAGGCGCATGACCTGCACCCGATGGTTGTCGCGTTCGGCGACGAACAGCAGGTCGCCGAACACGGCGATGCCATTGGGTCGGCCGAACTGGCCGGGCCCCGGCCCGGGGCCGCCGACGGTGCGCAGGCGCTCGCCGGTATCGGCGTCGTAGACCGCCAGCCGATGGCTGGATTTGGCGGTGGCGATCAGCCAGACCTGGCCATCCTCGGTCGGCCAGGCGGCCAGCGAGTCCAGTTCATCTTCCGGAACCGGGGCCGACACCCAGGCTTCGGGAACGATGGCGTCGGCGGCGGTGGTCGGCGTCGGCGCGGGAGGGCGGGAAGTGTGGCGGGTCTGGGTGGCGCAACCGGCCAGCAGGGCGAGGGCGCCGACGAACAGGTATTTCCTCATCATCGCGGAATTATGCGGCATGGGTCACGGAGCCGGGAGGGGTATTCCGGAAGATCCATCGCTCCATCCGTATAAAGCGATTGACAGGGGCAAAAACCGCTGGCAAAGTGCGGTCACCATCGAGACCGGCAGAGGGACAGGCCCGAAGAAGCCGGGGCAACCAGCGACGCGCAAGCGCCGTGGTCGGTGCCAAATCCTGCGGGGACCTCCGCGTCTGCCCGAAAGATGGTTCGTACCGTGCCTCTGCACGGCGAACGCGAGCTCCGCGAAAGCTCGATGGCCGCAAGTCCCCTCTTCATCGGACACCGCCATGAGCTTCGCCACCGCCGCCGCGTCTTCCCTGTCGTCCTTGCCCGCGTCCTGTACGGCCGATGCCGTCCTCCTTGCCCAGGACGGCATCACCGCCCGCCGCGGCGAAATCGCGCTGGAACTGGACATGCGCCACGCCGGACGGCATCTCATCCGGCTGCGTTACGAACTCTCGGGCGCGGTGGACGCGCCGGTGGTGTTCGTCGCCGGCGGCATTTCCGCGCACCGGCACCTGGCCGCCAGCGCCACGTTCGCGGAAAAGGGCTGGCTGAACGATCTGGTCGGCACCGGCCGCGCGCTGGATCCGGCACACCGCTGCCTGCTGGCGATCGATTTCATCGGCGCCGACGGCAAGCTAGACGCGCCGATCGATACCGCCGACCAGGCCGACGCGATCGTGAAGCTGCTGGATGCGCTGGGTATCCGCCAGCTGCATGCCTTCGTCGGCTATTCCTACGGCGCGCTGGTCGGCCTGCAGCTGGCGACGCGCCATCCGGCCCGGCTGGCGAAGCTGGTGGCGGTCAGCGGCGCGCATCGCGCCCATCCCTATGCCGCCGCCTGGCGCGCGCTGCAGCGCCGCGCGGTCAGCCTGGGCCAGTTGCAGTGCGCCGACGCGGAAGGGCTTTCTCTGGCGCGCCAGTTCGCCATGCTCAGTTACCGCACGCCGGAGGAATTCGAGGAGCGTTTCGACGCCGCCGCCGAGATCGTGCATGGCCGCGTGCGCTGCGCCGCGGAGGATTACCTGGACGCCGCGGGCGCGCAGTACGTGGCGCGTACCCCGGTCACCGCCTACCTGCGCCTGTCCGAATCCATCGACCTGCACCGCATCGATCCGGCCGCCGTGCGCGTGCCGACCACGGTGGTCGCGGTCGAGGGTGACCGGCTTGTGCCGCTGTCCGATTCCGTGGCCCTGGTCGAGGGGCTGGGCACGCGGGGCAACCTGCGTGTGCTGCGCTCGCCGTACGGCCACGACGCCTTCCTGAAAGAAACCGATCGCATCGACGCGATCCTCAGCACTGCCCTGCGCGGCAACGGAGAAAACGCATGAGCCAGTTCGAAGCCGCCGGCGACAGCCACTGTCGTCCCGCCACCGCCGCCGTCCGCGCCGGCATCGACCGCGATACCGCCTACGGCGCGGTGACGCCTCCCATCGTGCTGTCGTCGAACTTCAGCTTCGACGGTTTCGGCAACAAGCGCGAATACGACTATACCCGCAGCGGCAACCCGACCCGGGATCTGCTGGGCGAGGCGCTGGCCGAGCTGGAAGGCGGTGTCGGCGGGGTGATCACCTCCACCGGCATGGGCGCGATCAACCTGGTGCTCAATGCGCTGCTGCAGCCGGGTGATCGTCTGGTGGTGCCGCACGACGCGTACGGCGGCAGCTGGCGCCTGTTCAACGCGTTGGCGAAGAAGGGCCACTTCGAGCTGATCACCGCCGATCTGACCGACCCGCGCTCGCTGGCCGACGCGCTGGCGCAGTCGCCGCGGCTGGTGCTGATCGAAACACCCTCCAATCCGCTGCTGCGCATCACCGACCTGCGCTTCGTCATCGACGCCGCGCACAAGGCCGGCGCGCTGGCCGTGGTCGACAACACCTTCCTGTCGCCGGCGCTGCAGAAGCCGATCGAATTCGGCGCGGATCTGGTGGTGCATTCGACCACCAAGTACATCAACGGGCACAGCGACGTGGTCGGCGGCGCGGTGGTCGCGCGCGATCCGGAAGTCCACCAGCAACTGGTGTGGTGGGCCAACGCGCTGGGCCTGACCGGCTCGCCATTCGACAGCTTCCTGACCCTGCGCGGCCTGCGCACGCTGGACGCGCGCCTGCGCGTGCATCAGGAGAACGCCGATGCCATCGCCGGTTTGCTGGATGGCCATCCGGCGGTGTCGAAGGTCTATTTCCCCGGCCTGGCCTCGCATCCGGGCCACGCGGTGGCGGCACGCCAGCAGAAGGGTTTCGGCGCGATGCTGAGCGTGGAGCTGCACGGCGGCGAAGCGGCGGTGCGCGCGTTCGTCGAGGGGCTGCGCTACTTCACTCTGGCCGAATCGCTCGGCGGCGTCGAGAGCCTGGTCGCGCATCCGGCGTCGATGACGCATGCGGCGATGACCGCCGAGGCGCGCGCTAAGGCGGGCATCTCCGACGGCCTGCTGCGTCTGTCGGTGGGCATCGAGGCCACCGAGGATCTGCTGGCCGATCTGTCCGCCGGCCTGGCGCGCGCGCAGCGCGCCGCCGTGGAGGCCGATCGAAAACTCGCCGACGCATGAACGCGGTCGTCCAGCTTCCGGCGGCGCGCCGCCGGCCGTTGCCGCGGCTCGCGCTGTTGGGCACCGGCGTGGTCGGCAGCGCCTTCGTGGCGCGTTATGAGCGGCTGCGCGATCGGATCGAAGGCTTGCCCGAGTTCGTCTGGCTGGCCAATTCGCGCAGCGTACAGGCATGCGCGGCCGCGCCCGCCGATGCGCTGGACGCCGCGCGTTCCGCGCCGGCGCGCGAGGCGGATCTTCCCCCGTGGGCGGAAGCCGAATCGCTGCGCGATGGCGATCTCATCGTCGATGCCACCGCCAGCGACGCGGTGGCCGACTGGCACGCCGAATGGCTGGCGCGCGGCATCCACGTGGTCACCGCCAACAAGCTGGGCAACGGCGGCGCGCTGGCGCGGGCCGAGGCCATCCAGCGTGCGCGCCGGGATTCGGGCGCCGGTTACGGCGACGGCGCCACGGTCGGCGCCGGACTGCCGTTGCTGCGCAGTCTGCGCGCGCTGGTGGCCGGCGGCGATCGCATCCACCGGGTGGAAGGCGTGTTGTCGGGTTCGCTGGCCTGGTTGTTCAATCACTACGACGGCATGCGGCCGTTCTCCGGATTCGTGCGCCAGGCGCGCGACGCGGGTTACACCGAACCGGATCCGCGCATCGATCTGTCCGGCGAGGACGTGCGCCGCAAGCTTCTGATCCTGGCGCGCGCGGCGGGCCTGCCGCTGCACGCGGAAGCGGTGCGGGTGGAATCGCTGGTGCCGGAAGCGCTGGCGGCGTTGCCGATCGGCGAACTGGACGGTGCGCTGGATCAGTTCGACGCGCCGCTGGGCGTGCAGTTCCGCGAGGCTTATCGCAATGGCGAGAAGCTGCGCTTCCTCGGCCGCTTCGATGCGGAAGGCGCGAGCGTCGGCCTGCAGGCGCTGGCGTCGACCCATGCGCTGTGCGGAGGCGGTGGCACCGACAACCGCGTGGCGATCTTCAGCGATCGCTATCCGGATCAGCCGCTGGTGGTGCAGGGGCCGGGCGCGGGCGCGGAAGTGACCGCGGCGGCGCTGCTCGACGACGTACTGGCGATCACCAGAGGCCTGTAGCGCCGGGCTTGCCCGGGCTGGCGGGACGTCCGAAGAGAAGAGCGGCGGAGCGAGCGCCGCTCTACGGGGCGGGGCGCGGTTCGGGAATCAGCACTCGATGACGTTGACGGCCAGGCCGCCGCGGCTGGTTTCCTTGTACTTGTCCTGCATGTCGCGGCCGGTGTCGCGCATGGTTTTGATGACCTTGTCCAGAGACACCTTGTGCTTGCCGTCGCCGCGCATCGCCATGCGGCTGGCGTTGATCGCCTTCACCGCGCCCATCGCATTGCGCTCGATGCAGGGAATCTGCACCAGCCCGCCGATCGGATCGCAGGTCAGGCCCAGGTTGTGCTCCATGCCGATTTCGGCGGCGTTCTCGATCTGGCTGGGCGAGCCGCCGAGCGCGGCGACCAGACCGCCGGCGGCCATCGAACAGGCCACGCCGACCTCGCCCTGGCAGCCGACCTCGGCGCCGGAGATGCTGGCGTTTTCCTTGTAGAGGATGCCGATGGCGGCGGCGGTGAGCAGGAAGTCGAAGATCCGCTGTTCGCTGGAGCCGGGGCAGAAGCGGTCGAAGTAGTGCATGACCGCCGGGATGATGCCGGCCGCGCCATTGGTGGGCGCGGTGACCACGCGTCCGCCGGCGGCGTTCTCCTCGTTGACCGCCAGCGCGTACAGGTTGACCCAGTCCAGCGTGGTCAGCGGATCGCGCATGTTGGCTTCCGGCTTGCTCGCCAGTTCGCGGTGCAGGGCGGGGGCGCGGCGCGAGACGTGCAGGCCGCCCGGCAGGGTGCCTTCCTCGCGGATGCCACGGGTCACGCAGGCCTGCATCGCGCTCCAGATCGCCCGCAAGCCTTCGCGGATCTCGTCCTCGCCGCGCCAGCACGTCTCGTTCTCGAACATCAGCTGGGCGATGCTCAGCCCGCTGCGCTGGCACTGTGCGAGCAGTTCGTCGCCGCTCTTGAACGGGTACGGCAGCGGGGTCTCGTCGGCGACGATGCGATCCACCGCCGCGTCGTCCTGGTTGACCACGAAGCCGCCGCCGACCGAGTAGTAATCGCGGGTGGCGATGACCTCGTCGTTGGCGTCGTAGGCGGTGAAGCGCATGCCGTTGGTGTGGTAGGGCAGCTTCTGCCGCTTGTTCATCAGCAGATCACGCTTCTCGTCGAAGGCGAGGGCGTGGACGCCGCCCAGCTGCAGGGTCTTGCTGCCGCGGATGCGCTCCAGCGCCGGAGGGATGATGTCCGGGTCGATCTCGTTCGGGTAATGGCCTTCCAGGCCCATCAGCACGGCCTTGTCGGTGCCGTGGCCGCGCCCGGTCAGGGCCAGCGAGCCGAACACCTCGGCGCGGATCCGCGCGGCGTCTTGCAGGCGGCCGGGTTCCTCCAGCCAGCGCGCGACGAACCGCGCCGCCGCCCGCATGGGGCCGACGGTGTGGGAGGAACTCGGCCCGATGCCGATCTTGAAGAGGTCGAAGGTACTGACTGCCATGGCGCGTATTCTATGCCGTCGCCGGCGAAAGCCGCTCCCGCGACGCAACAGATCGGATTCCGGAGGTCGTTTCCTTGCCGCTGACCCTCTACCAACGCGACGACTGCCACCTGTGCGACCTGGCGCTGGCCGTGCTGGCCGAGGCGCGGGTGCCGGAATTCGAGAGCGCGTTCATCGACGACGACGACGATCTGGAAGCGCGCTACGGCGTGCGGGTGCCGGTCCTGCGCCGCGCGGACGGGGCCGAACTGGATTGGCCGTTCGACGCGTCGGGGCTGGCGCGTTTTCTGGCCGGTTAGCCGGTTAACCGGATCCGGCGGGAGCGGGCGGCAGTTCGATCGGAATCGGCGGCAGCCCGCCGGTCGCGTCGCAGCCGCCGTCACCGGCGCCCGGATGCAGGCGAAAGGCGCCGGCGGCGGTGCCATCGTGCAGCCGCAGGCGGTCACGCAGGGCGGGGGTGATCAGCACCTCGCCCTCGTGGGTGACCAGCAGCGCGCAGTTCAGGCGCATGCGCCGGACCATCGCGTCGAAGCCCGCCGGGCCGGCCACCATCAGCGCGGTCGCGGCCATGTCCGCCAGCACCGGGTCGGTGGCGATCACGCTGGCCGCGGCGCTGGCCCGCTCGGGCCGGCCACTGCGCGTATCGACGATGTGGCCGCCGTCCTGGCGCGTGCCGGTGCGTCGGCGCTGGTAGTCGCCGGAGGAGGACAGGGCTTCACCGTCGCGCAGATCGATCGCCCCGAGTACGCCGCCCGGCCCCCGCACGCCGGCGGTCCAGGGACGGCGGCCGTCGCGGCCCATCGCCAGGACGAAACCGCCGACATAGAGCAGCGCGTCGTCGACCCCTTCCGTGCGCAGCAGCTGCCGCATCTGCGCGGCGGCATAGCCTTCGGCCAGTCCGTTGAAATCCAGCTGCACCTCGCGGCGGCGCGACGTGACGATTCCCTGCGCGTCGACCCGCACGTCGCGCATGCGTGGCATTGCGGCGCGCAGCGCGGCCACCTGCCGTTCCGTCGGCGCGGCGGTGCGCACCGGATATTGGCTGGTGTGGAATCCCCACGCGGCGATGAGCCGGCCGGCGGCGGGATTGAACAGGCCGTCGCTGCGCGTGTCGCCTCTCGTGGCGGCATGGATGAGGCCGGCGATGTCGCGTTCGACCCGATGCGGGCGCCCTTCCGCCAGCGCGGCGTTGAGGCGGGTGACATCGCTGGGTTCCCAGGGATGCCAGGCACGGTGATCGTGAATCAGCAGCGGGCCCATCGCGGCCAGTGCGCGCGCGGCGGATTCCCGGTCCGGTGCGCGCAACTGCACGGAAACCCGGGTACCGAAGGCCAGGTATTCCCCGCGCGCCTCGACCGGCGGGCGCCACCACAGCATCGCGGCGACGATCAGTGATGCGATCGCCACGCAGGCGAACACGCCCTGCCGGACGCGCGGGCGGGGCGCGGGATTCATGCCGGCGTGCCCGCGGTCCGGTCCGTCATTCGCGGGCGGCGGGCAGGCGTCCATCGGCGATGGCGCGCAGGACGATACCGATCAAGGCAGCGCAATCGGCGGCCTCGACGTCAACGTCCGGCGCGACGACCGCGCCGTCGGGCAGATGCAGATGCGGACCGCCGGCGGCCGGCAGGCGCGGGTGCGACACCGGCGCGGTATCCAGCCGCCACAGCCGATCGCCGCGTCGCCATTCGAACGACCAGTCGCGTGGCGTCAGGACGCGCGCCAGCACTTCCAGTCCGTCTTCGCCGCGCAGGCCGAGCCCGTCCAGGTGCCGTTCGGGCGGATGGACCAGGAACGTGGCCGGCAGCTCGTCCGGAATGCCGTCGGCGATCGCCGGCCATTCCCCATCGTCGCGGATATGCCGGCAATGCCAGTCCAGCAGTTCGCGCGCGGCCTGCTGGCGCTCGCGCATGAGCTCCAGCGCCAGCCAAGCCTCGTAGCCGGGATGTTCGGGCAGGCGGCCTTCGCGGATCGCCGCGAGCACGGCGTCGGCGTCCCCGCAGTCCAGTTGTTCCAGCAGTTCCTTGTGCCGTTCGCGCAGTTCGAACATCTGCCGGGACAGGCCGGCCATGCGGGTGGCGACGACGGGTTCGATACCGGTGAAGAAGGGATCCATGTCAGTGCCTCATCCGTGCATGTCGTGGCTGGCCCCGCCGTCCAGCTGGACCATGTCCGCGCTGATGTCGGCGAATGCCAGGACCTTGCCGCCATGGGCGGCGGCGAATCTGTCCGCGTCCTCGCGGCTGGCGAAGCTGGCGAAGGTCGGACCCATGCTGCCGGTGCGCGAGGAACCCTGCACGTAGAACGCCCCGGTGGCGTCGATCCAGTGACCCTTGGGCACGTCCCAGTCGGTCTTGCCCATGTCCTGGACATAGACGCCGGCGACCTTGCGCACCTGCTCGGGTCGCAGGGTGATCGACAGCAGTTCGAGGGTGTCGCAGTAGTACTCCACCTTGCCGTCGGCATAGCGGATCTGGCCCTTCGGGCCGGGATAGTCGCGCAGCACCATGCCGTCGAGTTCGCATTGCTGTCCGGCGTCCGGATCGACCGGCTCCACGCTGGCCAGCGGCTGGGCGCAACCGGCGACCAGCAAGGCCACCAGCGAAACACGTAACGCTTTCATCGGAATCTCCAAAGGGCCACCCCGAGCGGGGCGAGGATCCAGGCCACCATCACCGAGCCGAGCACGCGCGGATCGCCCCAGGCATCGGGCAGCAGCGTGCCCAGCCCGAACGCGTTGCGCAGGGTTTCGGTGGACATGGCGTTGAACACGCGGAACACGTCCGCGGGATTGAGCAGCAGCGCCCAGGGCGCCCAGGCCGAGGAATGCCGGCCGGCGGTGGCGACCAGCGCGCCGAGCAGGGCCAGATCGAACACCAGCACGAAGCCGAACCACAGCAGGATGGCCGCGCCGGTGGCGCGGGCGCGATCACGCACCAGCACCGACACCAGCATCGCCAGACTCAGGAACGACAGGCCCAATGCGATCACGCTGGCGACGAACAGCGCGTACAACCGGATGCCGGCCGCGTCGAGTTGCGCGGCCAGCGGCACCAGCGCCGCACCGAAGCCAATCAGGGTCGCCAGCACCAGCGCCGCGCCGAGTCCGAGGTATTTTCCGAGCAGGAGTTCGGCGCGGGTCAGCGGCATCGACAGCATCAGGTCCAGGGTACCGCGCTCGCGCTCGCCGACGATGGCGTCGAAGCCGAGCAGCAGCGCGATCAGCGGCACCAGGTAGATCGCCAGGCTGGTGAGGCTGGCCACGGTCACGCCGATGCTGCGGAAGCCGACCGTGCCGGATTGCGCGCCACCGGCGTAGGCGATCAGCAGCGCAAAGGCCGCCAGCACCACCGCGACCGCGAGGATCCAGCGGTTGCGCAACCGGTCGCGCAGTTCCTTGCCGGCCACCGTGCGCAGGGCGCGCCATTGCAGTCCGCCGATCATGCGTGGCCTCCGGCGTGGCGCTGGCGCAGGTACAGGTCTTCCAGGGTCGGCGGATGGATCTCCACGTCGACCAGGGCCGCGCCGGATTCCGCCAGCAGCGGCAGCAGGCCGGTGCGGTGCGCGCGCGCCACGCTGATCGTCAGCACGTTGTCCGCCGTGGTGATGACCGGGAAGCCGGCGTCTCCCAACCGTTGTCCGATGCGCCGCGCGGCGTCGGCGTCGCGCGTGTGCAGGCGGGCGCGGCTGGGCAGATCCGACGCGGCGGCCAGGCTGTCCACGCTGCCCTGCGCGATGACCCGGCCGTTGGCGAGGATGGCCAGGCTGTCCAGGTGCGGCTGGATTTCCGCGAGCAGATGCGAACTGAGCACGATGGTGGCGCCCGCGCGCTTGAGCGCGGCCAGGGTGTCGTAGAAATCGTGGATGGCCTGCGGATCCAGGCCATTGGTCGGTTCGTCGAGAAACAGAAGTTCCGGTTGGCCCAGCAGGGCCTGGGCGAAACCGAGCCGCTGGCGCATGCCCTTGGAGTACTCGCGCACCGGCCGCTTCATCGCGTGGGCCAGCCCGACCTGTTCCAGCAGATCGGTGCATTGCCGCGCGTCCGCCGCCTTCAGCCGGGCGAAGAAGCGCAGGGTGTCCAGGCCGCTCAGGTTGTCGTAGAGCGCGACGTTTTCCGGCAGATAGCCGATGCGCTGGCGCAGCCAGCGGAAGGCGGCGCCACGCACCGGCGTGCCATGGATGCGGATCTGTCCGGCGCTGACCGGTTCGATTCCCAGCATCATCTTGAACAGCGTGCTCTTGCCGGCGCCGTTGTGGCCGACCAGTCCGAACGTCGTGCCGGCCGGGATGGACAGGCTCACGCCGTCGACGGCCTGCACCGGACCAAACCGCTTGTCGACCCGCTCCACTTCAATCGCGTGCTGCATCGTTCCGCGTGGCTTCGAGCCACGCCCTCCAGTCCTTGTGTCGCGGCACCATCGCCGGGCGCGCGTCGGTCACGGTGGCCACCCGCAATACGGGGAATTGCCGGGAAATCAGCCGCAGGGTGCTGATCGCGGGGCTGCTGTCGAGCAGCTTGGTGAACGGATAGCGCGTCACCAGCCAGTCGACCGCGTCGCTGGCTTCCATCGGCGTGTCGCCGAAGCCGTCGCCATCGCCGTCCCAGCCCAGGTAGTTGCTCCAGTAGTTGCCGCGCCGCTTGCCCCATTCGACGTCGCGCGAGGCCACGTAGCGGATCTGTTCCTGGTTGTTGACGAAATCGTTGCCATCCACCTGGTTGTTGAACGATCCGGCCCACAGATGGATGCCCACCCGGTTGCCGATCACCAGGTTGCCGCGCAGGACGTTGTACTCGGCGTCGTAGATGAAGAAGCCGCGCCCGTTGCCCGCCGAGATGTTGTCCTCGATGGTCGAGTCCTGCAGGGTCCGCAGCATGATGCCGTGATCGGTGTTGGCCCAGGTGCGGTTGCCGCGCACGGTCAGGTTGCGGACTTCCATCAGCGCCAGCCCGCCCTGGTTGTGGTGGCTTTCGTTGTCCTGCCACAGGTTGTGGTAGGAGTTCATGTAGTGACTGCCGTAGCGCACGTGGTGGATGACGTTGCCGATGAACTCCGCGTGATGGGACACGTCCACGTAGATGCCGTCGCGGGCGAAGCTGATGTGGTTGCGCGCGATGCGGGCGCCGCGGGTGTTGTACAACTGGATGGCGTTGCCGCGCTGCGACGAGAGCTTCTCGCGCATGCCGGTGATCAGGTTGTCTTCGATGCGGACGTCGTCGGATTTCTCGATCCAGAGGCCGAACAGCACGTGGGCGAAGTCGCAGTGGCGGACCACCGCGCGGTGCGCGCCCGGCTGGATGTAGATGCCGGCGTTCTGTCCGCCCAGGTCGTCGCCGCTGTCGCGCACGATCAGGCCTTCGATGCGCACGTCGGGCGCGACGACGCGGATGACGTCGCCTTCGCCGCCGCCGCTGATCGTCGGCCGGCCGATGCCGCGCAGGGCCAGCGGCTTTTCGATCCGCAGGCGTTCGGCGTAGTGGCCGCGCGGGATTTCGACGGTGTCGCCCGGGGCGGCGCGTTCGACCACCTCGCCGATGCGTTCGCCCGGCTGGACCCGCCACACCGCCGCCGCGACGGGTGCGGTGCAGGCCAGCAGCAGGAGCAGGGCGCCCAGTCGCTTCATTCCACCAGTTCCAGCGGAATGAAATGGCCGTCGCGTCCCACCGGCGTGAGCGGCAGGCCGGCGCGCTCGCGGCGCTTGCGTTCCTTGGCCAGCGGCGGACAGGAATGGTCGTCGTGGTACAGCACCATGCAGTCCAGGCACTGCATGCATTCGCTGGGATCGATCCGGCCTTGCGGATCGATGGCCTGCGAACCGCAGCCGACCGCGCAGGCCTTGCAGGTGGTGCATTCGGCCTTGCGGCGCAGCCCGAACAGGCGCCAGCGCGAGGGCAGGGCGAGGCCGGCGCCGAGCGGGCACAGGTACTTGCAGAACGGCCGTTCCATGAACATCGAGGCCGCCAGCAGCGCCGCCCAGAAGACGATGAACGGCCAGGCGCGCGTCCAGATCGAGACGAAGAACGTGCTCTTGAACGGCTCCACCTCGGCCAGCAGCTCGGCCAGCGCCATCGAATGGAAGGAAGCGGCCACCAGCACCACGAGGATCACGTACTTCAGCCAGCGCAGGCGGTGGTGCCACTTGCCCGGCAACTGGAACTGCCAGCGCGCCAGCCCGATTTTTCCGGCGAACTTGTACAGCAGTTCGCTCAGCGAGCCGTAGGGACACAGCCAGCCGCAGAACACGCCGCGTCCCCACAGCACGATGGTGATGGCGATGAAGATCCAGAAGATGAAGATCAGCGGGTCGCTGAGGAACAGATCCCAGCGCCAGCCGTCGCGCAGCGCGTGCAGCAGGGTCAGTCCCTGCACGATCGAGGGCTGCGCCAACTGGCTGAAGCCGAGGAAGCCCACCGCGATCAGCCATACCGCGATGTGCGGCCACAGGACCCAGCGCTTGTCCACGCGGGTGGAGCGGGCGGCCCAGCGCCGGTGGGTGGCGTAGAACACGAACACGAACACCAGCAGTGCGGACATGCCCGCGATCTGCCAGGCCTTGGCCTTCCAGATGCGGATCCAGGCCGGCGTCTGGCTGGCGACGGCGGGTCGTCCCCCCTGCAGGTAGACCGCGGGCAGCCAATAGGCCGCATCGAAATTGGCGTAGTCGCGGTTGCCTTCGTCGGTGTTGCGATGGGCCAGGAACGACAGCTTCCACGGATAGGCGGCGGAGAACTCACCGCTGCGCAGGATGAAGATGCCGGATTCCGCGTGGGACGGCGCGCCGTTCGCGTGGATCCGGTAGAGGTTGCGGTAGTCGGTGTCCCGGAAATGGTGGACGTCGATATCCTGCGAGACCTGGATGCGGTCGTAGATGCCGCCGCGCACGAACGCCGAACCCTTGAACGAACTGGTGCCGTTGCCGAGCACGAATATCGCGTGCTCGCCGGGCCGCAGTTCTTCCATCAGTTGGCGATAGCCCGCATCGCCGAGGATGCCGCGGCCGATGGCGGGCGCATTGAGATACCCGAACCACAGATCGATGAAGGGCTGATCGCCGGCGGGCGCACCGACGTCCGCCTGGCTCACGGTCAGCCGCTGCACGCTGCCTTCCTTGACCAGCGCGTTCCAGTCGCGTGGCGGCACGGCGTCTTCGACCAGCCGCGCCTGCGGCCGCGCCACCGCCTTGATCAACCCGACCTGGCGGGCGACGGCGTAGCTGCCGCGACTGACCAGCTGGTTCTCCGCCATCACCGTCACGGTCGCGCCGCTGATGACATCCATCGAGACTTCGCCTTCCTCGGCCTTGCCCAGCTCGAAGCGGGAGCCGGCGGGCTCGCCGACGTACTGTTCGACGTAGCGGTTCAGTTCCTTCTCGGGAATGCCGGCGAGCAGGATCGGCTCGCTGTGCTTGAGGATGCGCACGCCGGTGATCCGGCCGCCCGCGTCCATGCCGGCCAGCGTGATCATCGGCTTGCCGGAGTAGCCGACGATGTCGGGGGTCACGTCACTGGACAGGAACACGTAGCCGACCGTGCGCAGCTTGCCGCCTTCCTCGCGCAGCCCGCGCACGAATGCGGGATTGCCCTCGCGCAGGCCGAACCGCGTGGCTTGCGGCAACACGCTGTCGCAGGCCACGTGGCGGCACATGTCGGGATCGGTGAACAGCGCTTCCGGCAACTGCGCTTCGTAGGAACCCGCCTGGGCCCAGCCCGCGAACAGGCAAAGCAGCAGGAAGACCAGGCACGGCCATCCCTTCGCGTTTGCCCGTCGCGTTCGCCGCGCGATGCCCGGATGCGATGCGCGCGGAGCGAACTCCCCGGCGGGGGAGGACTGGATGATCGAAGGCATGGCGGAACCCGTGCTGGTCGTTACTTGGACTTGCTCACCATGTAATCCACGGCGGCCTTGACCGCGTCGTCGTCAAGGCTGGGGTTGCCGCCGCGCGCGGGCATCACGCCCTTGGCGCCGTTGAAACCTTCCAGCGCGTGCTTGTGCAGGGTGTCGGCGCCCTGCGCGGCGCGGGCGCTCCAGTCGGCCTTGTCGCCGACCATCGGCGCGCCCAGCGCGGTGGTGCTGTGGCACATCGCGCAGGTCTTCTTGTAGGTCTCCTCGCCCGGATGCCCGGCCGTGTCGGCGGCGGGCGCGCTGTCGGCCGCGGCCACCGTGGCATCGGCGGCGGGCGCTTCCGCCGGCGCCGCTTCCGCCTCGGACGCGACGACGGGGGCGGATTCCGCGGCATCGACGGCGTCCGCTGATTCGGGCGCCTGCCCGGAGCAGGCGGCCAGCACGAGGACGACCGCCGCGAGCGCGAGCAGACCAGGGTTTCGATTGTTCATGGAGGGGACTCGGAGGAAAAGGAAAGAGGTCGTTCCGCGGAACCGGTCCGCGTGCGCACACCGGGCGCGGTCGACGCAAAAGGTAGTGGGCCGAACTTCCGACCGCCTTGATTTGAGTCAAGGAGAACGCCGTATCCCCGCGCGTATCGTTGCGCCGCAACCCAACGTTACATCCAGACGAAACTGTCCATCAGAGGAAAGCAGCGATGAAGAACAACGAGAGCGGGATGGAGATCCGGGATCCATCACGCCGGAAGATTCTCGGGGGAGCCGCCGCGCTGGCGGGAACGGGATTGACGCTCAGCCTGACCGGGTGCGGCGCGGCATCCGACGGCAAGGGCGCGGCCGCGACCGGAGCCGCGGCGAAGGCGGCCGGCGGCAGCGCCGGCCATTTCGAGGTGCCGCCCGGCAAGCTCGACGACTACTACATCCTGTCCTCGGGCGGGCATTCCGGCGAAGTACGCATCCTGGGCTGCCCGTCGGGCCGCACCATCAAGCGCATTCCGGTGTTCAACATCGATCCGATGGTGGGCTGGGGCATCACCAATGAATCCAAGGCGATCATCGGCACCCGTCCGGATGGCCAGCTGAAGTACTGGACCGGCGACACCCACCACGTGCATGGCTCGTACACCGATGGCACGTACGACGGCAAGCGCTTCTGGGTGAACGACAAACTGCACAGCCGCGTGGCGCGCATCCGTGGCGACACCTTCGAGGTCGATCGCATCACCGAGCTGCCGAACGTGCAGGGCCACCACGGCATCTTCACCGACAAGCGCGACCCGGTGGACAGCAGCGTCAACCACACCACCCGCGTGTTCGCCGGCGCCGAGTTCCACATCCCGCTGCCCAACGACGGCCACGACATGGACAAGCCGGAGGCCTACGGCTGCCTGTTCTCGTGCCTGGACGCGGAGACCATGGAAGTGCGTTGGCAATGCCGCGTCGACGGAAACATGGACCTGGTGGCGACCAGCTATGACGGCAAGTATGCCGCGTCCAACCAGTACAACGTCGAGGGCGGCATCCACTACGAGGACATGATGTCGGCCGAGCACGACGCCTGCGTGTTCTTCGACATCGCCCGCATCGAGGCGGCGATCAAGGCCGGCAAGTACGCCACCGTCGGTGATTCCAAGGTGCCGGTGGTCGATGGCCGCAAGGCCGCCAACGGCGATGCCGCCACCGCGCTGACTTGCTACGTGCCGGTGCCGAAGAACCCGCACGGCGTCAACGCCAGCCCGGACGGCAAATACTTCGTCTGTTCCGGCAAGCTGTCACCGACCTGCTCGGTGATCGATCTGTCGCTGGTGGAGAAGTGGTTCGCCGGCGAAATCAAGAACGCGCGCGATGCGGTGGTGGCCGAACCCAACCTGGGCCTGGGCCCGCTGCATACCGGCTTCGACGGCCGCGGCAACGCCTACACCACGCTGTTCCTGGACAGCAAGATCGTCAAGTGGAACGTCGATGCCGCCATCAAGCAGTTCAAGGGCGACAAGAGCGTCAAGGTGGTCGTGGACAGCATCGACGTCCACTACCAGCCCGGCCACGGCTTCACCTCGATGGGCGAGACCAGGAACCCGGACGGCAAGTTCTTCAACTCCGGCAACAAGTTCTCCAAGGACCGCTTCCTGCCGGTCGGCCCGCTGCACGTGGAAACCGAGCAGCTGATCGACATCTCCGGCGACAAGATGGTGCTGGTGCACGACCATACCGCCTATCCGGAGCCGCATGACGCGATCATCGTGGCCGCCGACGTCATCAAGACCCGGCAGATCTACAGCCTCGACGAGTTTCCCAACGCGGTCAGCGCGCAGACCGCCGGAGTCGAGCGCAACGGCAACAAGGTCCATGTCCGCCTGACCTCGCAGGCACCGGCGTACTCGCTGCGCGAGTTCACGGTGAAGAAGGGCGACATCGTCACCATTACCCTGACCAACCTGGACAAGGTGGAGGACCTGACCCACGGATTCGGCATCCCGAAGTACAACATCAACTTCATCGTCAATCCGCAGGAGACCAAGTCGGTGACTTTCGTGGCCGACAAGCCGGGCGTGTACTGGTGCTACTGCACCCACTTCTGCCACGCGTTGCACCTGGAAATGCGCACGCGGATGGTGGTCGAAGGCTGACCGGGCGCCGCCCGCCGGCGTTGGCGGTATCGCGTCGGCGGGTTTTTCCCGTCAGAAAACAGAAAGCCCGCGCCATGGCGCGGGCTTTTTGCTTGAGCCACGGGGCGCTTCCGGAATTGTTCACCCGCTGCTGCCGCGATGCGGATCGTTCACGGGGCCTGGCGGAGGGCGGGAGCGTGCCCCGGATCCGGCGATGTGTTTTGCGCGGTCGGGCGCAGGGGGCGCACCGGAAAGTTGATGATCGAGAAAGCCGAACACGCGCTTTTCGTATTCCCCGGGCGCGTGCGCGAGGAAATCCACGTGCGCCGCGTCCGGCAACAACCAGAATGCCTTGGGCCCGCGCGCGCGTTCGAACAGGGCACGCGATTCGGCGGGCAGGGTATGCCGGTCCCGACCTCCGGCCACGACCAGCACGGGTGCATCCAGATCCCGGATCCGGTCCAGCGGCGACAGTTCATCGATGGACACGCCGATCCGCCATTGCGCCTGCAGGGTCAGCAGTGGCGCGAGCAATCCCGCCATGCCGTCGCCCAGGCGCATGGCGATGCGGTTGCGCACGGCCTGGCGCGCGTTTGAATAGACCGCTTCCAGCACCACCGCGTCGAACCCGCTGGGTTGCGGGGCCAGCAGTATCGAGGCGCCGCCGAGGGATACGCCGATGGCGGCCAGGCGGCTGCCGGGCACGCGCCGCTTCATCCAGTCCCGTGCGGCGATCACGCCACGCGATTCGCGCGCGCCCAGCGTGATCGCATCGCCCCGGCTTTCGCCATGGGCCTGCAGATCGACCAGCAGGACCGAATAGCCATGACGATGCAGCAATCTGGCGCGTCCGAGCATGGCGCGCCGATCCGCGCGGATGCCGTGCAGCAGGAGCACGGCCGGGCGCGCGGTGGCGCCTGTCACCCACCAGCCACGCAGGGGCGGCGCATCCGGGACCGGAATGGTGACGGTTTCAATCGGCAGATCCGTGGGCGCGTCACCCAGGGCGGCCAAACGCGGGGCCAGCAATGCACCGCCCACGAACCAGGCCGCCAGGACGGTCGCGAGGCAGAGCAGCGCGACCGCCAGCAAGGCGCGCGGGATGACGCGCCGCATGGGCGTGGATTACTTCGCCGGCTTCAGCACGACCTTGGTGCTGATGGCGACGTCGTTCGGGATGGTCTTGGTGTCGGCCCACTCGCCGCCGCCGACGCCGAAGTCCAGGCGCTTGACCGTGGCCTTGCCGGCCAGCACCGGCTGCGCGCCCGGGGTCCAGCTGAAGGTCAGGGTGACCGGCTTGCTGACGCCGCGCAGGCTCAGGCTGCCGTCGGCGGCGTACTGGTTGCCGCCGAGCGCGCGGAACCTGGTCGCGGTGTAGCGGGCCTGGGCGAACTTGGCGACGTTGAAGAAATCACCGGTCTGCAGGGTGCTGTCGCGATCGTCGTTGCCGGTGTGTGTGCCGGCCAGTTGGATGGTGACGTCCAGCTTCGAGGCGGCGAGGTTGGCCGGATCGAAACTCAGCGTGGTGTTGAAACCGCCGAACTTGCCGGTGAAGGTTTCGCCCTGGTAGTTGCTGGCGAACACCAGGGTGGAGCCGGGCGCCTGCACGTAATCGGCAGCGAACGCGGGCGCGGTGGCCAGCAGCAGGGCGGCGGCGATGAGGCGGGCGCGGGGGAGACGGATCATGGTGCGGTGTCCTCGGGGGTGGGCGCGGCGGGAGACGTGGTGGGGGAGGCGATGGCCGGACGACGGCGTCCCGGCAGCATCCGCCGCAGGGTGTCGTCGTTCTGGAACAGATGGTGGTAGAACGCGGCGCCGGCATGCAGCACGACTACGGCCACCAGCACCCAGAACATCGATTCGTGCAGGGTCTCGGCCAGTTCGTGCAGTTCGGGATTGCGGGCGGTGATCGCGGGCAGGTTGAACAGCTTGAACCATTGCAGCGGATAGCCGGCGGAGGAGTTCAGCACCCAGCCCGACAGCGGCATCGCGAACATCAGCAGGTACAGCGCCACGTGGGTGAGCGAGGCGATGCGCTGCTGCCAGCCGGGCGTGCCCGGGATCGCCAGCGGCGCGCCGGCGTATACGCGCCAGATCAGGCGCAGCGCCACCAGCGCGAGGATGGTCAGGCCGATCGATTTGTGCAGCGCGTAGATGTTGATCTTGCGCGGGCCGTTCGGCAGATCGCCCATGGTCAGGCCGATGTAGGCGATGACCAGCAGCAGGATGACGATGAGCCAGTGCAGGGTCTGGCTGACGGCGCCCCAGCGTTCAGGGGTGTTCTTCAGGGTCATGGAGGGTGGGCTCCCGAGGGGTGGCTGGGGCGGGGGCCGCGGTGGCGGCCTCGTCTTCGCTGTCATCGGCCTTGCCGGTCCGGGTGGCTTCGGCTTCGATGCGCAACGCGACGGTGTCGCCAATCACCGACTTCCATGCGGTGATGCCGAAATCCGAGCGTTGCAGCGAGGTGGTGGCGGAAAAGCCGGCCGTGCGCCGGAACGGCGGCAACGGATGGCGCTTGATCGCATTGAGTTTGACGTCCAGGCACAGCTCGCGGCTGACACCGTGCAGGGTCAGGGTGCCGCAGACCGTCGCATGGTCCGGGGCGGCGGCTTCGACCCGGCTGGAAATGAAACGCGCTTCGGGAAACCGTTCGGCGTCCAGCAGATTGCCGGCCAGCACCGCCTGGTTCCATTTCGCGTCGCCAAGGTCCGCGCGGGCCAGCGGCACGCTGACGTCCAGCCGCGCCGTCATCCAGTCGTCGGGATCGAACACCAGCGTGCCGGTGCTGCCGGACACCGTGCCGATGGCCTGGGAGAAGCCGGCATGCTCCACCGCGAACATCACCCGTGTATGCACCGGGTCCAGCGCGTAGGCCACCGGCCCCCGCGCCAGCGCGGGGCAGGCGATCGCGAGCAGGGCGAACAGCGCGCCGGTCCGGGCATGGCGATGGCGTGGGGACGTTGAAGTCATGGGCGGGGATTCTAGGCGGGCCCGGCTGAAGATACTCCGCTTGCACCTGCAACGGTCCGTTGCGACGATTCGCCGGGGGAACGACAGAAAAGGAACACGACGGCATGGGATGGCGGATCTGGATGTTGGCGGCGTGGCTGGTCTGCGCGACGGTGCAGGCGGGCGTGCCGGAGATTCCCCGGTTCCGGATGATGACGGTCGCCGATGGCCTGCCGTCCACCACCATTCCCGCGATGGCCCGGGATCGGGCCGGTTATCTGTGGCTGGCCACCTGGGACGGCGTGGCCCGCTACGACGGCGTGAACTTCAAGGTATGGCGGCACGATCCCGATGATCCGGCGTCGCTGCCCGGCAACGTGGTCCAGGCGCTGCACGTGGACGGCCTGGATCGGGTCTGGGTCGCCACCGAGAACGGTGGCCTGAGCATGATGGGACCCGAGCGCCGCGGGTTCCGCCACTTCCGCAGGGCCGAATATCCGCAGATGGGCAGCGACGATGCCTTCGCCATCACCAGCCACGGCGGCGAGGTGTGGTTCGGCACGTTCGGCGGCGGCCTGCACCGGATCGGCGCCGATGGCCAGGTCCAGCGCTTCAGCGCGGTGGAGGGCGATCCGGCCAGCCTGCCGTCGGACAACGTGCTGTCGCTGGCGTTCGATCCCCGCGGCGAACTGTGGATCGGCACCATGAGCGGCCTGGTCCGCTACGACGGCAAGCGCATGCAGCGCGAAGCCTTGCCCGGTGGCGAGTCGTTGATCATCTATTCGGTCACCGTCGACGGTGATTCGATCTGGACGGGCACCTCGGCCGGCGTGTACCGCTGGCGTCGCGACGGAGGCTGGAGCACGCCGCCGTGGTCGCCGATGTTCGAACGCCCGAATGCGGTGATGGCGATGACCGCGGACGGCCATGGCGAGTACTGGCTGGCCAGCCAGGGCGGCCTGTGGCACACCGATGGCGATCGCGCGCCCGCGCCGATCGCGCAGGACAGCCAGGGCGTGGGCGTGGGGCGCGTGTTGCAGACATTGCTCATGCAGCCGGACGGTGGCCTCTGGGTGCCGGTGCCCACGCGCGGCGTGGCCTATCTGCGCTCGGACTGGCGGCGGATTGCCTCGTTCACGCCCGCGCAGGGATTGGGAGGCGGGCTGTATCGCGGCCTGGCGACCTCGGCGTCGGGGGCCGGCGTGTGGCTGGTCAGCAGCATCGGCGGGGTGGAACGGCTGGATACCGCCAGCGGCGAAGTCGAGCCGCTGAGACTGCATGCGCAGCGCCTGAAGGAACTGCGCTTCACCTCGGTGCTGGAGGATCGCCAGGGCCGCCTGTGGCTCGGGCACCGCAACGGCATCATCCGCATCGATCCGCGCAACGGAGAAAAGCGCGAATGGTCGAACGCCGACGGACCGGATCAGGTTCCCGATGGCACCTCGGTGGACTGGCTGGTGCAGACCGGCGACGGCACCCTCTGGCTCTCCACCCAGATGGGATCGCTCCAGCACCGCGACAGCGATACCGGGCAGGTCCTCGACAACCTGGCCCGCTCCGAACAGGACAGCGAGCCGAGCGAGATCGACACCATGCTGGCCGGCCCCGACGGCCAGTTGTGGATCGCCAGCAACCGTGGCATCGAGCGATGGGATCCCGCGCAGCACCGGTTCGTCACCGTGATCGGCGCGGGCGTGGAGCGGGTGCTTTCCTTCGCTTTCGCCGCGCCTGACGAGCTCTGGCTGCATCGGTTGTCCGGGATGGAGCACTGGCGTCAACGCGATGGCCGCTGGACCCAGGTGCGCCAGATCGCGCCTCGCCAGGGCCTGCCGGCGCTGGAATCGACCGGCATGCTCATCGATCCGGAAAAGCGGGTATGGCTGGCGACCCGGCGCGGTCTGTTCCGCATCGAGGCGCCCGACGATCAGGCGCCGGTCCGCGTGCGCAACTTCGGCGTGCGCGATGGCCTGATGAGCCAGGAGTTCAATGATCGCGGCCTGCTGCTGGCCAGCGGCGGCCTGCTGGTCGGCAGCACGGCCGATGGCTCGGTGATGCTGCTGGACACCGCGCTGCCCGACCCGCCGCCCCTGGTTCCGCACCTGCTGCTGGACGGTCTGCAGGTGAACCAGCGCGATCGCATCGTGCAATTGCCGATGAAGGGCGGATTCCAGCTGTTGCCCGAGGATCATGATCTGCAGCTCAGCCTGCGCCTGCTCAGCTTCGAGGACCCGCTGGCGCACCGCTACCGCTCGTGGCTGGAAGGGTTCGATCAGGGTTGGGTCGATCAGGGCGCCAGCGGCGAACGCTCCTTCTCCAACCTGAGACCGGGACACTATCGCCTGCGGATGCAGGCGTTCGACGCGGCGGGCAACGCCTCGGAGGAACGGCAGCTTTCATTCGAAGTCCTGCCACCGTGGTACCGCAGCGTCTGGGGCATCAGCCTGCTGGTCGCGGCCGGCGCGTTGCTCCTGGCGCTGCTCGCGGCGGCCTACCGGCGGCGGGTCCGCCGGCGCACCGCCTGGCAACTGGCCGAACACAAGCGCGAGGTGGCCGAGCAGGCTTCGCTGGCCAAGACCCGCTTCCTGGCCACCCTGGGCCACGAGGTGCGCACGCCGATGACCGGCGTGCTGGGCATGAGCGAACTGTTGCTGTCCACTCCACTCACCGAAACCCAGCGCCACTACACCACCGCCATCCAGGGCGCGGGCGCGCACCTGCTGCGGTTGGTCAACGATGCGCTGGATCTGGCGCGCATCGAGGCCGGCAAGCTGGACATGGACATGCAGGACGTCGAGCTGCGCGGCCTGATCCGCGAGGTCGTCGACATGACCGCGCCGATGGCGGAAAAGCGTGGATTGTCGTTCTCCGACGAATGCGCCGATGACGTGCCCGCGCATGTGATCGTGGATCCGCTGCGGCTGCGCCAGATCCTGCTCAATCTGCTGGGCAACGCGATCAAGTTCACCGAGCGCGGCGGTGTTGGCCTGCGTGTGCTGGGCCTGCAGCCGCAGGGCGTGCGCCTGGAGGTCACCGATACCGGCCCCGGCATCAATGCCGAACAGCAGGCACGCCTGTTCCAGCGCTTCGAACAGGCCGATGGCGCGCGCACCGCGTCGCGCTATGGCGGCAGCGGCCTGGGGCTGGCCATCTGCCAGGAACTGGCGGTGGCGATGGGCGGCAGCATCCGGGTCGAAAGCCGGCCCGGGCTGGGCACGCGCTTCATCGTCGATCTGCCGCTGCAGCACGTGATACCGGCCAGCGCCGCCGCGCCACGCGCCACGCCGGCATCGGCGCAGGCACGGCGCATCCTGCTGGTGGAGGACGATGCCACCGTGGCGGAAGTGATTGCCGGATTGCTGCGCGCGCGCGGCCATCATGTCGTGCACGCCGCCCATGGCCTGGCCGCGCTGGGCGAAACCGCCAGCCAGGTCTTCGACGTCGCCCTGCTGGATCTGGATCTTCCCGGGCTGGACGGTCTGGCCCTTGCCCGGCAGTTGCGGCTGGGTGGTTTCCGCGCGCCCCTGATCGCCATCACCGCGCGCGCCGACGCCGAGGCCGAACCGCAGGCGCGCGCGGCCGGATTCGATGATTTCCTGCGCAAGCCGGTGACCGGCGACATGCTGGCCGAAGCGATCCAGCGTGCCTGCGATGCGGTGGCGGGCAATACGTGATGCATGCCGGCATGTCCGGCAGTGACGGGGAGGCGGATGATGCGCAGCGGGAACGGAAAGCGGAGGAATGCAAAGCCCGGAGGTGGATATCGGAGTCGCCTGGGCGGGTGGCTGCTGCTGTTCGCCATCCCGACCGCGATGGCGGACGAACCGCCGGCGCAGGACGCGCGCGCGCCCTTCCTGGGCGCTTTCCTGACCGAAACGCGAATCCTGTATCCGCTGAGCATCGATGGGTGGGAAGCGCTGGGAGAACGCCGCTACGAAATGGCCGAGTTCGGCGCCTCCGTACGCTACGAAGATCCCTCCCGGGAGGATCGCTGGATGGATGCGTATTTCTATCCCGCCGGCGTGCTTCCTTCGGGACGCCTGCGCAGGGACGTCGAGCAGACCATGCACGAAATCAGCGGCCGGGTCGGCGTTCCGGACGGTTACGAACGCGTCGAGATGGGAACGCTGAAGCCTTTCTCCATCAACCTCGGCGAAGGCCGGGACAAGCGCAGCCTGGAAGCCTATTCGGTGTCGATGCGGATCCAGCGCGACGGCAAACGCTATCACTCGGCGATGGTGATGCTGGTCAGCGACATGTACTACATCAAGACCCGCATGACCGTGGCCGAAGACAAGATCAAACAGGAGCGCGCGCGAACCCTGCTCGAGAAAAACACCGTCGAACTCGTTCGCGCGCTGCGCGTGTCCAACACCGGACGGTGCTGGAATCCGGCACCGATCCTCAAAACGGACCCGCCCCTGGATACCGGCAAGCCGGGTGTGGTGGTCAGCACCGCGGAGAATGGCGTGCCGTCGGCCGTGGCGTACGCAGATCGGGTGGAGGCGCTGGAACCGCAGTCGCCCCAGGCGCGGCTCATGCAGTTGCTGGCGGGAACGATCACCGGCCGCATCGGGCCGGGCTGCGTGCCGGCGGAAGACATGAATCCGCCGGTGCCGGAGGGCATGCGCGAACTGCGCTTCGAATACAGCGCGCCGAAAGAAGACAGTGACGGGAAATCACCCCGCCTGCGCGGGCAGCGTACGGGCGTGGGGTAACGGCAACGGGATACGAGTGGCACGATGCGTGCTTTTGCTTTTCAGCCTTTTTGTTGCTGCAAGAACATCAGTCCGACAAACCATCCGATCAGCGTCCTTGACCCGCCATTCGGCTGTTGGAAGCCAAAAAGGGGCGGCACCCGCGAAGCGGGTGACGGGGGATTTGCTCTTTGCGCCTGAAGCAAATCCCCCTCAAGGGCTTTTTCAACCGCCGCATGGCGGGTCATCCCTTTTTTCAAAGGGGGAGGCAAAAGCCGGGTCTTCCCCAATCCCCAATCCCCAATCCCCAATCCCCAATCCCCGCCTAATCCGCCCAGCCTTCGGCATAGATCGTGCGACCGGCATCATCGGGATCCGCATGGATCCAGATGCCGCTGATTTCGTCCACGCGCAGATAGAGCGCGCCTTCGCTTTCTTCCATCCGGCACTCGGGTGCGCCTTCGCGCTCCTGGCGCATGTGGCGCTTCGCGCAGTCGGCTTCCAGTTGCGCGCGCAGATCGGTGGCGACCCGCGCGTAGGGCTCGGCGAGCACGTACTGGTGATCGCCCCAGAGTTCGGAATCCATCCGCCGGATTTCGATGACCGCGTGTCCGGCCAGCCAGACCCGGCCGGGCTTGAGGAAGGCGGTGGCGGTGAGCGCCATCAGCGCGGTTTCGCCTTCGGGCGCCTCCATCGGCTGGCAATCCAGATGGATGCGGTCCGCCGCCTCGCGCCAGGGATACGGCAGTTCGTCCACGCGGCGCGCGCGCACGGCCTCGCAGCCCGGCGCGCGCGGCAGGTCGTTGTCGTCCAGCGGCGGCGGCAGGCCGGTGTCCTGCACCAGCATCGGGAAGTCGTCGCCGCGGACTTCGATCGTCACCGGCGCGCGTTCGCCGGCCAGCGCCGCGGATGCGGCGAGGCCGGTGGTCATCAGGACGAAGGCGAGGGAAAGCGCGTGGGGGCGGCCGTCCATTGCGGGCTCCGGAAGCGTCGCGCCTATCGGGCGCTGAATTCGTGCACGGCATCCACCAGCACGGCGACGTGCTCGGGATTCATGTCGGGCGACATGCCGTGGCCGAGGTTGAAGATGTGGCCGTCGCGGCTGCCGCCGGCGCCTTCGGCGTAGCTGTCCAGGGTCGCCTTCACCTGCGCGCGGATCGCATCGGGCGAGCCGTACAGCACGGCCGGATCCAGGTTGCCCTGCAACGTCACCTTGCCGCCGGTGCGACGGCGCGCGTCGGCCAGTTCGATCAGCCAGTCCACGCCCACGCCTTCGGCGCCGCTGTCGGCCAGCGCTTCCAGGTGCGCGGCGTTGCCCTTGCCGAACAGGATCAGCGGCGTGCGATCCGCGCCTTCGCCGCGTTCGAGCTCACGCGCGATGCGGGTCAGGTAGGGCAGCGAGAACTCGCGGTACATCGCCGGCGACAGCACGCCGCCCCAGGTGTCGAACACCTGCAGCGCCTGCGCGCCGGCCGCGCGCTGCGCCGACAGGTAGGCGATCACCGCGTCGGTGTTCACCGACAGCAGCTTGTGCAGGGTGGCCGGATCGTTCAGCGCCATCGCCTTGATCCGCGCGTAGTCCTTGCTGCCGCCGCCTTCGACCATGTAGCAGGCCAGCGTCCACGGGCTGCCGGAGAAACCGATCAGCGGCACCTGGCCATCCAGTTCGCGCCGGATCAGGCGCACTGCGTCCATCACGTAGCGCAGTTCGGTTTCCATGTCCGGCACCGCCAGTTTTTCCGCATCGGCGGCGGTGCGCACGGTGCGTTCGAACTTCGGGCCTTCGCCTTCGACGAAGTACAGACCCAGGCCCATCGCGTCGGGCACGGTCAGGATGTCGGAGAACAGGATCGCCGCGTCCAGCTTGAAGCGGCGCAGCGGCTGCAGGGTCACCTCGCAGGCGATCTCCGGATGCTTCGCCATCCCCAGGAAGCTGCCGGCGGCGGCGCGGGTGGCGCGGTACTCCGGCAGGTAGCGGCCGGCCTGGCGCATCAGCCAGACGGGCGTGCAGTCGACGGGTTCGCGCTTGAGGGCGCGCAGCAGGCGATCGTTCTTCAGGGAGCTGGACATCATGTTCCTTGTGGGGGAGTCCGGCGTGGTTCCGCCGGGTGGAGAAATCGCGCGTGGCGCGGAGGATGCGGGCATGCCGTTCAGGCGGCGCGGAAGCCGGCCGCCGTGGAAGTGCTCACGGCTGGGACGCTCCCTGCGTGAAAGTGATCTGATAGCCGCGCTTGAGATGGGTGTCGCGGGCTTTCTCGAAGGCCGCGTCGGCTTCGGACTGGAGCAGGTACTGTTCGCGCTTGAGCTGCGCGCGGCCGCCAATCTGCCCGCTCTCGCGCAGCAGCTCCCAGCCGCCGAACAGGTCCGGTTGCAGGGTCAGCTGGACGTAGCGGGGAGCTTCGCCCGTCTCGGGGCGTTGCTGCAGGAAGACGCGCATGGGGCGGATTGTAGCGAAGCGGCGGCCGTTCAGCCGCCGCGGAAGCTGCGCCGGTAGGCCGAGGGCGAGGTGCCCAGGGCGGTGGCGAACCGTTGCCGCAGCGACACCGCGCTGCCGAAACCGGCCTCCGCGGCGATGTGGTCCAGCGGGCGGTCGGTGGTTTCCAGCAGCCGTTGCGCCCGCGCCAGCCGCTGGTGGGCCAGCCAGTCGCCGACGCTGGCGCCGGTGGCCCGGCGGAACCGGCGGGTGAAGGTGCGCCGGCTCATCAGCGCCCGTTCCGCGAGTTCGTCCACGCCCAGCCGCTGGTCCAGGTGCGCGAGCGCCCAGGCCAGCACCGCGCGCAGGCGGTCATCGCCCGGATCGGCCGGCAGCGGCTGTTCGATGTACTGGGTCTGGCCGCCCTGGCGATGCGGCGCCACCACCAGCCGGCGGGCGATGCGGTTGGCGACCTCGGCGCCGTGGTGGCGGCGGATCAGGTGCAGGCAGCAGTCGATGCCGGCGGCGGTGCCGGCCGAGGTCAGCAGTTCGCCGTCGTCCACGTACAGCACGTCCGGCTCCAGCCGCACCCGCGGATAGCGGCGGGCGAAGGTGTCCAGCGCGGCCCAGTGGGTGGTGGCCGGACGCCCATCCAGCAGCCCGGCGTCAGCCAGCACGAAGGTGCCCAGGCACAGGCCCACCAGCCGGGCGCCGTTCGCATGGGCCCGCCGCAGGGCCTCGCGCAACGCCTCGGGAGCCGGTTCGTCCTGGTCCCGCCAGGACGGAACGATCACGGTGTCCGCGCCCTCCAGCCCCTCCAGGCCGTGTTCGGGTTGCAGGGCGAAGCCGGCGTCGGTGCGCAGCGGGCCGGGCTCCACCGCGCAGACCCGCAGATCGAAATCCGGCAGGCCCGGCGTCGGCCGCGATTCGAACACCAGGCAGGGCACCGACAGGTGGAAAGGGCTGATGCGGTCGAAGGCGACCACGGCGATGCGGTGCAGGGACATGGCCTGATTCTATCGAAAGATGTGCTTCGGGCCACTCGTGGCGTTTCGACCCGCCGCCCAGAATGCCGCCACACCCCACCGGAACCGAACGCCATGTCCTCCCCCCGCCGCGCCCTCATCGTCATCGACGTCCAGAACGAGTACTTCACCGGCCACCTGCCCATCGAGCATCCGCCAGTCGGCGAATCCCTGCCCAACCTGCTGCGGGCGATGGACGCCGCTCACGCGGCCGGCATCCCGGTCATCGTGGTCCAGCACACCGCCCCGGCCGGCGCGCCGGTGTTCGCTCCCGGCACCGCGACCTGGGAACTGCATCCGGACGTGGCCCGGCGCCCGCGCGACCACTACATCGAAAAATCGCTCGCCAGCGCCTTCGCCGGCACCGATCTGGCCGACTGGCTGGCCGCGCGCGGCATCGACACCCTCGCCGTGGTCGGCTACATGACCCACAACTGCGACGCCTCGACGATCTACGAAGGCGCGCACCGCGGCCTGCGGATGGAATTCCTGCACGACGCCACCGGCGCGCTGCCGTACGCCAATGCGGCCGGCGCGGCCAGCGCCGAGGAAATCCACCGTGTCTTCAGCGTGGTCTTCCACAGCAACTTCGCCGCCGTGGCTTCCACCGACGAATGGATCGCCGCGCTCGACGCGCAGGCGCCCCTGCCGGTCGACAACGTGCCGCAATCCAACCAGCGCGCCCGCGAAGCACTCGCCTGATCCACAACCCCGTGGGAGCGATGTCAGTCGCGATGGGGCTTTCCCGCGATCTTCATCGCGACTGACGTCGCTCCCACAAGGAGCAGCCGGATCCCGATGCCACTTGCCTCCACGGAGCGCCCCATGACCCTCATCCGCAGCCGCGACTACACCGCCGATCGCCCCTGGGGCGCGCTCGACGTCGCCCATCTGGACGGCATCAGCGTGCGTCTGCACTGGACCGACCAGCCATACCGATGGCACGTCAATGACGGCCAGGAGGTCTTCGCGGTGATGGATGGCCGGGTGCGCATGCATTGGCGCGAGGGCGGTGTCGAACACTCGGCGGTGCTGGAGGCCGGCGACGTGTTCCATGCGGACATCGGCACCGAACACCGGGCGGAGCCCCTCGGTGTGGCGCGAATCCTGGTGATCGAACGTGCAGGCAGCGCGTAGGCGCCGATCGTGTAGGCACCGGCAGCGCCCGGCTGTTGCCCCTTGCCCCGCCTGCGGGGGAAGGTCGGGATGGGGCCGCTTCCAGTAGCGCGAGAACGCGGGGACGTTCGTCCCCACCCCAGCCCCCCGCAAGCGGGGGAGGGAGTTGAATCCATGATTCGTTCGCGTTCCATGCGGAAACGGGCACCGAACATCGGGCCGAGCCGCTCGGCGCGGCGCACATCCTGGTGATTGAACGCGAAGGCAGCGTGTAGGCCCTCGCAGCACGCGGTTGTGCCCCTTCCCCCGCTTGCGGGGGAAGGTCGGGATGGGGGCCGCTTCCAGCGGCGCGGGAACACAGGGGACGTTCGCCCCCACCCCAGCCCTCCCTGCAAGCGGGGGAGGGGGAGCCAAGTCCGAGGGTCGTTCGACTCCCCGCATGCGGAGAGGAAAGAAACCGCATCGCGTGCGCGCGGGACTTCACCTGTGGGAGCGACGTCAGTCGCGATGGGCTTTCCCGCGATCTTCATCGCGACTGACGTCACTCCCACAAGGGAGGAGGAATTCAGCCTTCTCCAAGCACCTTCAGCACCTGCGCCTCGTCGACATCCGGCACCACTTCGGCACGGCCGATGCCGCGCCACAGCACCAGCCGCAGGCGTCCGGCCTGATTCTTCTTGTCCAGGCGCATCCGCGCCAGCAGCGCATCGGGCGCCAATCCGGCGGGAAGGGCCGTCGGCAGGCCATAGGCGTGCAGCAACGCGATCAACCGTTCGGCATCGGCAGCCTCCGACATCCCCAGCAGGGCGGACAGCCGCGCGGCCAGCACCATGCCCACCGCCACCGCCTCGCCATGGTTGAGATTGTCGTTGTCGGGGCTGCCGTAACCCTGCTCGGTCTCGATGGCGTGGCCGAAGGTGTGGCCCAGATTGAGCAGGGCGCGCTCGCCGCGTTCCAGTGGATCCCGTTCGACGATTTCCGCCTTGTGCTCGCAGCTGCGCGCGATGGCCTGCGCCAGCGCGGTCGGTTCGCTCGCCAGCAGCGCGGCGCGTTCGGCTTCCAGCCATTGGAAGAACAGCGGATCGCGGATCGCGCCGTACTTGATCACCTCGGCCAGACCGGCGCGCAGTTCGCGCGGCGGCAGCGTGCGCAGCGCCGCGGTGTCGGCGAACACCGCGCGCGGCGGATGAAACGCGCCGACCAGGTTCTTGCCCTGTGGAATGTCCACCGCGGTCTTGCCGCCGACCGAGGAATCCACCATCGACAACAAGGTGGTGGGCAACTGCACGCAGTCCACGCCGCGCATCCAGCAGGCGGCGGCGAACCCGGCCAGATCGCCGACCACGCCACCGCCGAGCGCGAACACGCAGGCGTCGCGGGTCGCGCCGAGGGTGGCCAGCGCGTCGATGGCGTGACCGAAATGCGCCAGCGTCTTGGACGCCTCGCCGGCCGGCAGCACGAAAGTGCCGATCGCCAGTTCCGGGCGGGCCGCGTGCAGGGCCTCGCGCACGGCGGCGGCATACAGCGGCGCCACCGTCGAATCGCTGACCAGCAGCGCGTGGCGTCCACGCACGTGCCGCGCCAGCGCGGCGCCGTCGGCGAGCAGACCGGGCCCGATCGTGATGGTGTAGGGAGTGTCGCCGCCGACATCGACGGTGCGGGAAAGCGGATTCATGCGAGGGTCTCGGGGCGTCGCCAGCGCGAGGCCAGCAGATGGCACAGGCGTACGGTGGCTTCGGGCGGCATCAGGTGATCGGTATCGAGGCTGAGATCGGCGACTTCGGCGTACAGCGGTGTGCGCGTGCGCGCCATCTCGCGCAGCACCTGCTCGCGATCGGGACGCTGCAGCAGTGGGCGGTTGGTGCAGCGCGCCAGCCGCCGGAGCTGGCTTTCCACGCTGACTTCCAGGTGGACCACGAAACCGCGGTCCCGCAGCATCGCGCGGTTGTCCGACGACAGCACCGCGCCACCGCCGGTGGAGATCAACTGGCCTTCGCCGGCCAGCAGATCCCGCAGCACCTCGGTCTCGCGCTCGCGGAAGCCGGCTTCGCCGGCATGCTCGAAGATCTCCGGAATGGTCGCGCCCGCCCGTTCGACGATGGCCTGATCGGCATCGACGAACACCAGCCCGAACCGCTCGGCGACACGCTTGCCGATCGATGTTTTGCCGGCGCCCATGGGGCCGACCAGCACGAGGTTGGGGGCGGGATTCATCGCCGGGGATGCTAGCACCCGTGGCGGGGGCTTAACACGCTCTGTCCTAGGGTGGACACCCCGGCGGATGCCCGCCCAGCCACAGCAAAAGGAAGAAACGCCATGTCTGTCGCCAAGATCATCGAAATCAACGCCGCCTCCAAGACCAGCATGGAAGACGCGGTGAAGGTCGGCTTGAAGAAGACCTCGGAAACCGTCAAGGGCATCAAGGGCGCATGGGTCAACGAGATCAAGGTGGTGACCGACGACGCCGGCAACGTCACCGAGTGGCGGGTGAACCTGCGGATCAGCTTCGTGGTGGCGTAACCGGACCAACCCTCCTTGTGGGAGCGACGCAAGTCGCGATGAGGCTTTCCTAGGGTGTCAGTCGCGATAGGGCTTTCCCGCGACGGCTATCGCGACTTGCGTCGCTCCCACAAGGAGGTTCTGCGCGCGCCAATCGGCGACGACCTCGAAGCCCGGCGGTTGCGGAACCACCGCCGAATCGCCGGAATCTCTCCTGTGGGAGCGACGTGAGTCGCGATAGGGCTTTCCCGCGACGGCCATCGCGACTTGCGTCGCTCCCACAAGGAGGTTCTGCGCGCGCCAACCGGCGGCGACCTCGAAGCCCGGCGGTTGCGGAACCACCGCCGAATCGCCGGAATCTCCCCTGTGGGAGCGACGTGAGTCGCGATGAGGCTTTCCCGCGACGTCTATCGCGACTCGCGTCGTTCCCACAACGAGGCGATGCGGGGTCACCGCGGACACCGGTGCTCGTCCAGCGCCAGCGTCCGATCGGCTCGCGCCGGCAGCGTGCGCAGCGCCTGCCGGCTGACCCGTTCGAAGAACTGCACGAATCTCGCAATGCCCGCGGCGTCCATCGACGCGGCGTCCGGTCGCGCACGCGCCAGCTGGCGTTCCTGCTGCGCGCGCCAACCGGCGACGACCTCGAAGCCCGGCGGTTGCAGGAACCAGAGCCGATCGAATCGCCGCCACAGCGCCGGATAGTCGCGGCGCAGCGCGTCGTTGCAGTACCGCCGCCAGCGGGCGTCCGCATCCTGTTCGCGTTCCAGCGCGTTGAGCGGCGCGCGCAGGGCATCGTCGTCCTCGGCCGGCGTGCCGAGGAACCAGCCTTCGAAAATCACCAGATCGGCGACTGGCAGCCGTTCCCACGCCGACTCGGGCGCGCGGTCGTCCGCCAGCTTGTCGAAGCGCGGCAACACCACCGGCTGGCCCGCGCGCAGCGCATCCAGCAGCGCGCAGGCCAGATCCACGTCATGGGTGCCGGGCGGGCCGCGGGTGGCGAGCAGGGAATGGACCTGCCGGGCCAACTGCCGCCGTTCGGCGCGGGTCAGGTAGACATCGTCGATGGACAGCACCGCCGGGCGCCGTCCGCGCTGGCGCGCGAGCATCGCGATCTGGGCGGCGAGCGTGGACTTTCCCGACCCCTGCACCCCGCTGATCGCCAGCACCGGCACCGCCGCAGGCACCGCCAGCGCGTCGGCCAGCGCCGCCTCGACCCATTCGGGCGCGAAGCCTTCGCCGTCGCCGGGATGCGTGGATGCGGACATCGCGCGACAATAGCGCATGACCGCCGCGCATCGCGCGGCACCCTCGACCTGCCGGGTGCGCAATGACCGATCTGTACGCCGAAGCCCTGACCACGTTCGCCGGACTCTACGAGGAGGCCCAGGCTTCCCCGCGCGAACTGGAAGCCAATGCCATGACCGTGGCCACCGCCACCCCGGACGGCCATCCGTCCGCGCGCACCGTGCTGCTGAAGGCGTTCGACGAACGCGGCTTCGTGTTCTACACCCACCTGCACAGCCACAAGGGCCGCGAACTGGAGATCAACCCGCGCGCGGCGCTGCTGTTCCTGTGGCGCAGCCTGCGCGATGCGGGCATCCAGGTGCGCATCGAGGGCGTGGTGGAGCAGGTGGACGCCGCCGAGGCCGACGCCTATTTCGCTTCGCGCCCGCGCATGAGCCAGATCGGCGCGTGGGCGTCGCAGCAGTCGGAAACGCTGGCCTCGGCCGAGGCCTTCGAGCAGCGCATCACCGAGACGGAAGCGCGTTTCACCGGACAGGAGGTGCCGCGTCCGAGTGGCTGGAGCGGTTTCCGGGTGATGCCGGAGGCCCTGGAGTTCTGGTACGGCGCGCAGTTCCGCCTGCACGAACGCTGGCGCTACGAGCGCGACGCGGCCGGCCAGTGGACCAAGCGGATGCTGTTCCCGTGAGCGATGGCTGGAGCATCCGCCAGGCGCAACCGCGCGACACCACCGGCTGGGCGCGCCTGCGCCAGGACCTGTGGCCGATGGACGAACCCGGGCAGCAGGCCGCCGACATCCTGGATTTCCTGGCCGGCGACGCCGCCGGTTTCCTGGCCACCAATGCGGACGGGCAGGTGATCGCTTTCGCCGAGGCGAGCCTGCGGCATGACTACGTCAACGGCACCGAGGCCTCGCCGGTCGGCTTCCTGGAAGGCTGGTACGTGGATCCGGCCTGGCGCGGCCACGGCATCGGCCGCGCGCTGGTGCAGGCGGTGGAAGCGTGGACGCGCGAACAGGGCTGCAGCGAACTGGCTTCCGACGCGTTGCTGGACAACCGCGACAGCCAGGCCGCGCACGCCGCCTGCGGTTTCGAGGAAACCGAGCGCGTGGTGTATTTCCGCAAACGCCTGGACGACTGACGCATGGGCCCGCAACGCATCGTCTGCCTGACCGAGGAACCGACCGAAACGCTGTACGCACTCGGCGAGCAGCACCGCATCGTCGGCATCAGCGGCTTCACCGTGCGGCCGCCGCAGGCGCGCCGCGAAAAGCCCAAGGTCAGCGCGTTCACCAGCGCCAAGATCGGCGAGATCATGGCGCTCAAGCCGGATCTGGCGATCGGCTTTTCCGACATCCAGTCGGAGATCGCCGCCGAACTGATCAAACAGGGCGTGGAAGTGTGGATCGCCAACCACCGCAGCGTGGAAGGCATCCTCGACTACATCCGCCGGCTGGGCGCGCTGGTCGGCGCGACGGAGAAGGCCGACGCCTGCGCGCGCGGCATCGAGGATGGCCTGTGCGTCATCGAGCAGGCCGCCGCCGCGCTGCCGCGCCGCCCGCGCGTGTACTTCGAGGAGTGGGACGAACCGATCATCACCGGCATCCGCTGGGTCGCCGAGATCGTGCGCATCGCCGGCGGCGACGACGTGTTTCCCGAGTTGTCGGCCGAACCGCTGGCGAAGCAGCGCATCCTCGCCAATGGCGACGAAGTGGTGCGGCGCGCGCCGGACATCATCCTGGGGTCGTGGTGCGGCAAGAAGTTCCGCCCCGAGCGGGTCGCCGCGCGGCCCGGCTGGGACACGATCCCGGCGGTGCGCGACGGCGAACTCCACGAGATCAAATCGCCGCTGATTCTCCAGCCCGGCCCGGCCGCGCTCACCGACGGCGTGCGCGCGATCGCCGACATCGTGCAGGCCTGGGCCGCGCGCCAGCGCTGAACCCGCAGGAGCAGCCATCGGCGCGGCGGCGTTGCGCGCCGCGCTTCACGCCTGGGCGGCCGGACGCACCCGTCCGGCCAGCAGCGCGCCGATGATCGCCAGCACGACGGTCATGCCGAAACTGAGCCCGAACGCCAGCGTCGGCGCGCGTTCCAGCAGCGCCGCCACCAGCGAACCAGCCAGCGCCAGCACCGTCGCGATCGCCAGCGCGTCCATCAGCTGCAAGGCGGAACTGTTGCGCCCCTGCGCCTGCGGCGGTGACAGCGAGAGCGTCAGCACCGACAGGCTGGGGTAGGTCAGGCCCATGCCGATGCCGGTGATCGCCCAACCCGCCAGCGCCAGCCCCAGCCCGCCCGGCAGAAACACCGCCAGCGGCAACGGCAGGATGCCGATCGCCATCATCGTCAGACCGAGCCGCAGCAGCGTCGCGCGCGACCACGCGCGCCGCGTGTTGCCCTGGTACCAGGAGCCCATCGACCAGCCCAGCGCGCCGACGCTCAGCGCCACGCCCGCCCACAGCGGCGAGAGTTTGAATTGCTGCGCCAGCATCAGCGGAATGAATATCTCGGCGCCGAAGAAGGTCGCGCTCGCCAGTCCGCGCAACGCGATCACGCTCGGCAAACCGCGCCGCAGACTCAGGCTGCCGTCCGGCAACAGCTTTCTCGTGGCCCAGATCAATGCGATCAACGCGACGACCAGCAGCAGCGCGCCGCGCGCGTCGTGCCGCTGTCCGGCCAGATGCAGCAGGCAGGCCGCCGCCGCCGCGAGCCCGGCCCATGGCAACAACGAACGCCCGCCCGTGGTTTCGGCGACCGTCGGCGGCAGCGCCTTCAGGCCGGGGCGCAATGCCCAGGCCGCCGGAATCGCCAGCAGCGGCACCGCGAGGAACACCCAGCGCCAGCCGACGTGCTCCACGATCAACCCACTGATGCTCGGGCCAATCAGCGAAGGCACCACCCAGGCGGCCGAGAACGCGGCGAACACGCGCGGGCGCAGCGCTTCCGGATACGCGCGCGCCACCACCACGTACAGCGCCACCGACATCGCGCCGCCGCCGAAACCCTGCACGACGCGCCCCAGCAGCAACACCGGCATGTTCGGCGCCAGTCCCGCCACGATCAGGCCGGCGACGAACCACGCCACGCCCCACCAGACCACGCGCGCGGGGCCGTGCCGATCACTGGCGCGGCCGGCGTGCACCATGCCGACCACGCTCGCGGCCAGGGTGCCGGCGAACGCCAGCGCGTACAGCGACAGACCGTCCAGCGCCCGCGCGACGGTCGGCATCGCGGTGGCGATCGCGAGCGCCTCGAACGCGCCGAGCGACACCAGCGCCACCATGCCCAGCGTCATCGCGCGACGGCGCGGCGACAGCAGACTTTCATCGGCGGTCGCGATGACCGCGGCAGCCGGATCCGGCGCGATGTCGGGGGGGACGGATGAAGACAGGGACGACGATTCCATGACAGGGACGGTGGAGCGGGGGAGGCGCGGAGCATGCGCCCTCAAGCGTGGTTGAGGTCAACCGCCGCGTTCACGCGCTTGCGATACCGGCGATGCCCGCATCGCAAGCCGGGGAAAGCGCGCAAGACTCGCCGTGTCGTCAGAAATTGCGCTGGAACTGCAGCTTCTCGCTGCGGCCGTCGGCGCGCACGGTCAGATCAAAACGGTAGGTATCGCGCGGACCGACCTTGAGCGTGCCGATGTGATCGACATAATCGCCGGTGCGCACCGCGCGGAACGCCAGCGCCTGCCGCTTGCCGGACAGGTCGCGCGCCTCGCCCTCGACCTCGCCCTCGGCGACGCTCTCCTCGCCACCGGCGACCTGGCGCAGGGCGATGACGACCAGCGCCGTGCCCGGCTCGCGCTGGACCTGGTATTCGCGCGCCACCGCCTCGCTCAGCGACAGCGTCGGCAGCGCGTTGAAGTGCACGCGCAGGGAACCGAAATCCTGCTGCGCCTGCGCCGGCGGCACGAACTCGGCCACGCGCGGCGCTTCGCCGGACGAGCACGCGGCCAGCGCGAGCGAAAGGGCGCAGGCCATCCAGGCGGTCTTGATCATCTTCATGGCGGGTGTCGGTCTCAGTCGTTGGCGGCGGACAGTTGGCGTCCGCGTTCGGTGGCGGCATGGATGGCCTTCGCCACCAGTGCCTCGAAGCCGCCGGCCTGGAAGGTTTCGATCGCGGCCTGGGTGGTGCCGTTGGGTGAGGTCACCCGCGCCCGCAGGACACCGGCGGGCTCCCCGGATTCCACCAGCATGCGCGCCGCACCCAGCAGGGTCCGCGCCGCCAGCTCGCGCGCCGCGTCCGTGGACAGGCCCTCGGCTTCGCCGGCCGCCTGCATCGCCTCGGCCAGCAGGAACACGTAGGCCGGTCCACTGCCGGATACCGCGGTGACCGCGTCCATCAGCGCTTCGTCGGCAATCGCCACCGTCGGCCCCACCGCCGCCAGCAGGGCAGCGGCGGCGTCGCGCTGCGCGGCGTCGGCGCGATCATTCGCATACAGCCCGGTGATGCCCGCGCCCAGCAGCGCCGGCGTGTTGGGCATGGCGCGCACCACCGCCACGTCGCCGCCCAGCCAGCGCTCCAGTTGTTCGGCGGTGATGCCGGCGGCGATCGAAATCGCCAGCGGCCGCCGCGCCTGCGCCAGCGCGGACAGATCGCCGCACACCGTGCGCATCACCTGCGGCTTGACCGCCAGCAGCCAGACATCGGCGTCGGCGGCGGCATCGGCGGCGGACGCGTGGACCCGCACGCCGAAGTCCCGCGCCAGCGCGTCGCGCAACGCTTCGACCGGCTCGGCCACATGGATGGCCTCCGGCGCGTGTCCGCGCGCGATCAGGCCGCCGATCAGGCTGCGCGCCATGTTGCCGCCGCCGATGAAGGCGAGCGTCGCGGCAGTCGGGGAGGAAGAAGACGACGAGGACATGCAGGCGGTCCGGAGCGGAATCGCAGCGATTCTAGCGCAGTGGCACGACCCCGAACCGGCGGGCGCGGGGATCCATGATCCACCCGCACGGATTCAGAAAAGACTGCAACGCACGCCCTTGCCCAGCACCGCGCCGAGCATCGCGCCAACCACGGACGCCACCACCGCGATGATCGCCGCATCGGAAAACAGCACCGAAAACCGTCCGTGGCGTCGCAGGCGATGCAGGTGCCACGCGAACATCGCCGCCAGGCCCACCGCCCACGCCGTCGCGGACGCCACGGGCGCCAGCACGCCAACCCCGAACAGCACGATCACCCCCAGTATCCAACCGCCGCCGCCGCAGGCGGTCAACCAGAAGCCGACGCAGGCGAGGGATGCCAGCAGCGGCACGGCGAGCAGCGTGAACGCGGCGGCACCCACGCGCTGACCGGCGGAGAGGGCGAAGGGGGATGGAGATTTCATGGGACGACCGACAGCGGAAATGGAGCCAGGGAGACGATGATCGCGGAACAGGCGTGTCCAGTCTGGGGGCGGGATCTTCCGCGCAACCTGGGAAAGTTCCGAAAGTTCGAGCGGATGCCGGGCAGGACGCCTGTCGCGGCCAGACGCGGTTCCGGAAAACTACCGCTCGCGACCCGGCACAAGTCCTTCCAGGATCTCGGGAATGGCGTCGAACTTGCTCTTGATCCCGCGCACGCCATTCTCGTTGATGTCGTCGCAACGCCCCACGACGCGCGCTTCGGCGTTTCCGGACGGCGCCAGGGTGAGTGTCGCGCCATCGCAATACAGCCGCGCCAGCACATGCGGCGAACGCTTCTGTCGGACTTCGGCATACCAGCACTCGTCGGCGCAGCCATCCGATCCATAGATCAGGCTCTCTCCTTCATGCGGCCAGCGCAGTTCAAACGGCGCCTTGGTCTGGGCCAGCGCCTGCGGCGCAAAAACGGCAAGCAGGAACAGCGTGCAGGCGATGGCGGTGGACCATCGCAGCAAATGGATTCCGGAGGCGTGCGATGGTCTTTCCGCGTACATGTGGGGATCAGCTGCCGATGTATTGAAGATGGAAAACCGGCTCTGCGGTCGTAAAGCTGACTTCTGCATGGAGTATGGGTTCAAGAGGTCGTCCTCCCGCCCATAGATTGACCTCGACCCCGATGGAGTCTGGGGCGTTCATCTGGAAGATGTCGCTCACCCGGCTTCGACCGAAGTCGGGTGATTCCAGTTCGCTGGGTGAAATTCCGTACGCATCAAGGATCTCGACGATCTCCTCAAATACTGGGGCGCTGATACCGAATCTTTCCGAAAGTGCCGGGAGATCGCCTTGACTGATGAGTTGGCAAAATGCCCCGACCAATGCCTGGACCGCGTTCACGTGATCGCTATCCACGGTGTGTCCCTGAGTTCTGAACCTTTGGTTGGGTTTTCATGAAATGAATGGCTTGGCCCCTCTTCATCATCCGGGTGGCCGCGATGCCTTGATGATGGCTGGTGGTGACGCCATTTTGCGTCGCGTCATCGTAACGCGCTCGCGGTGGTGGATGGTCGCTCCAACAGCAGCATCGGGAACTGTCAACAGCCTGAATGACAACAGGCGCCTCCGCTACCTGGGTCATGGCGTTTCCTCCGATGGTTCAAACACCATGGACAAGACGCTTCCCACAAGCTGGAATGGCTCGGCGTACCAGACCCACGCCTCGTTGGCTTGGACGACCGAAAGCGCCAACCTGCTGGTACGTGGTTGACGTTGCGCAGACGCTAGCGCAGTCGTCAGCTTCTCGACATCGTCGTTGGTTGCCGGGAGCCCTTGTTTGGAACGTTGCCAGATGCGAGCGCCGGTTTGCGAGGTATTGGGAATCTGGCAGCGGATACCGACCTGGATGTGCTTGTGGAAAGCGCCCATCGGCAAGGCTTCGGCGTGTGTGGCTTCGCAGTCCGCATGTTCCAGCGTGGATCTCATCGCCATGGCCAGCGCATCGATGCGTCCTTCCGGCGGGATCCCGAACAAGCGGGTATCACTGCCGTTGGCCGCTACCCCGATGCCCTCCAGGCGCCGGGTCAGTTCGATTTCCATTCGGCTTTCATTCCACGCTTTCGCTAGGCCGAGTCTATCCAGGAACGCTTTCAGCTTGACACGTGGTCGGGCCCCATTCGGATCGCCGGGACTGGGGAGGGAAGACAGCAGGTAAGCATCAAGACGCCGCTGGCTGTCCGGATCGAAGCGGAGATAGGCGCGCAGATGCAGATTCGCGGCCTGCACCGCCGTGGCGGGCGCGTCAGCGTGCATGAGCAGACCGAAGAAATACTCCAGCCAGGACGGTGGTGGCCAGGTCGTTTTCCAGGCACCGGTTCCGCCCTGATGGACGGGCATGACGGCTAGCGCCGGTTTCAGCTCAGCATTTGCCATCGCGTCCGCCATGTCCTGCATGGCGCCCAGCAATGCATGGGAGGAGACCCCGGGCGGCTGGTCCATCAGCGCCACCATGCGCCGCATCGCGCGCGCCGCATCGGGGAGGTCGCAGCGGATACGAACTTGGGTATAGTCGCCGTCCACACCGATGAAGCGGTCTACGCGGTCGAGAAGTTGTGAATCACCGTGCGCTGCATCCAGGGCCCGGCAGCGCGATCGCCGCACGCCATCGGCCAATGCCTGCGCGATGCGTGCGACGCGGACCTTGCGGCGCTCGGTGAGCCGCACGCCGCGTTTCTCCAGCAGATCCAGCAAAATGAGCTGGTACATGGCCTGGGGCATCGAGGCGAGGTCGTCGGTGTTGAAGAGGGAGATTTCCCCTTCCTCCCGCAGATAGCGATTGAGCCGCCCCACGCTGGCGGCGTCGGCCTGGAGATAGGCACTCAGATACAAATCCGTGGCTTCCACGGCGGACAGCGGATTCTGGGCACAGAGATCGAAGCAGGCAGCCGCGAACGTCGCCAGCAGCAGGCCAGCGGCGCGAAGGCGGCCGACGCGACCGGGGAGTAAGCGGAGTGGCATGGGGGGACGGAGAGCGAGCACGGAAGTGCTAGCGTAGACAGCGCTGTATCGCGGAGAACTAGGAATGTTCTTAAAAGGTTGGTGGAAGCGTGGATACTCACCTAGAGCAGGCGCGGAGGGAAATCGTATTGCCCGCTCCCAGCGAGCGCGCACCTTCACGCGAGCGGCGCCTATGCGGTCAGGTCTAGGTGGCACCACGGGTCGCAAGAGGGCGTAACGAGGGTGGTCACGCGATTTTCAGCCGCCAGCGACACGCCCGCCATCGGTTCATGCTTCTACTTGGCCTTGTTGGTCTGAATTTCCACAGTGTCCTGGACCGTTCCGATGCCCTTTCGCTTCTGGACAATCCTGTGAGTTACGGCCGGTTTCCTGACGACCGGTCTTTCAGGCGTGAGCGCATGGCGAACTCCGAGCGCCTTTGCCATCTTTTCGACGGTGTCCAGCGTTGGATTGCCTTCGCCCCGCATCACCTTGTACAGCGTCTCCCGGGCAATACCGGTATCGCGTGAGAGCTTGGTCAGCTTCTGCGCGCGAGCCACATCGCCCAGCACCGCCGCGAGAAAGGTCGCATCCTCCGGAGCCTCTTCCAGGGCTGCCTCGATGTAGCGGCGGATATCTTCTTCGTCCCGCAGATGTTCCGCAGCATCCCAGGGACGGGTTTTGATTTCTGGGCTCATGGGTCTGATTCCCTTTGCAGCTGAATAATCGTTGTGGCGCAGACGGTCAATCGCGGGGAATCTGGTCCTTCGGGAAGCCAAGTCTCGTCGACCATGGCGAGTGCCTGGGCAATGTTCTTGCGAGTCCTTGTCGCCTCCGCACAGCAGGAGGTAGGTAATGCCGGCACGCGTGACGTCGTAGATGCGGTAGCCGGGGCCGTGGTTGACCCTGAGTTCCGACACGCCTTTCGTCAGATTGCGGTGATCGCCAGGATTATCCATCGACAAACGCCGTATCCGTACGTTGATATGCACTTTCGCCTCCCTGTCGCGCGGCTTTTCGAACCCGTGCTCAAACACATCCGTGGTCTGAATGGTCGCCATGTGTCCACCATGCTGGACACTCTGTTTTCCATGCAGGTTCCTGTTCGCGACCATCCTGGGCCAATCGCGTTGTGGCGTTCCGCGCCCTTGACGCCATAAATGTCAGAGGCAGATCATTGGTTCAATGTGCGTTGACGGGTGCATGGGAGTGGGGCCAGCAGCCCCGCGTCGCCGCAAATCCGGCGGCCGGGATTGGTCTCCCAGACACTCAGGCGTACAAGCGCCCACCGACGATGCACGGCGCTTTTTTGTTGCCCGGCATTTTCGCTGGCGCACACCTGCCAACTTCACGGCGGGCGGTACGCGGGGGGCTTCGGCCCCGCCGGCTCCTGAGTCCGGTAGACCAACCCGTACCGTCCGCCACCCTGATTGGTCTCGGGGCGGCGGACTCCATTCAACTCGGGAGTCCCGCACCATGCGCAAGCACGGTCAAACCACCCCCGACAGCAACCCACGGGCGCAGATGGTCGCCTACTTCGGCGCCATCGCCGAAACCCTGGAATGGAACGACGAAACATGGTGGGCGCTGTGCGCCCGCATGCTGGCATCCGGTCTGCCGGTTGGCGATCTGACGCTGCGTCAAATCCATGATCGCATCCGCGAAACCCGGGAAGGCAATCACACCCCATCCGTCTTCCCGCAACACCCGCCTCATCCGCCACAACCAGTCTTTGAACATGAACGAAGCGATTCAACATCGCATCATCCAGACGCCCCCGAAACCCCGCGCGCACGCGTCTCGACCGAGATCACCATGCGTGTCAGCGAAGACAGCATCGCCCTGTCCGGCTTGCTCGACATGGGCGGACTGATGGTGCGCAGCACACGCGGCTGGCGCCGCATTCCTGACGGCTGGATGCTGACCGCCGAACCGATATTCTTCCGCGATCACGAAGACCTGCTGGGCCACGAACTGGCCGAGTACCTGGGCAATCTTCCCCTGCCGCTAACGCTGGCCGATGCGTTGCAAGCGCCCCGGGGAGGCGATGACGAGAGGATGGATGAGGTTTGATTGCCCGCACTGGGATCCTATGTCCCTGGTGGTGGCCCGCCTGTACTTTCGTGGGCCGGCCACCACCGCGGAGTACGCCGGTTTGTAGACGTTGATGGATCGGTCTGCATGGCAATGGAGCGCCCAAGTGATGCGGTCCTCAACCAGGAAACTAGAAATTTGTTCGGTCAAATAGTGTTTTCAGTAAGTTGGACCACGCGATAGGCACTCGGACAGGAAAGTCGGAACGCTGTGCGGCGTGCGCTGACTGCCGGCAAGCCACTCGGCCTGCCACTCAGTGAACCGCTCCCTTTCACTATCCCTTACCGTTGCGGCGGCATTCGAGCGAAGGGCTCCAGCGCCTTCTGCAACTCGGCCGCAATGCGCCCCGCTTCCGGCATTCCCTTCCCGTGCGATACCAGGCCACGCGAACGCACGGGGTTGATCAATGGATCCAAAGGGACCCGGGTCAAGGGAACACGCTGGATGACGTGTGCCAACTCACATATGCGCTTGACGCGCTCCGCCATGGCTGCCGTGACGCCAAATACATTCGTCGTGCCGTAAGTCCCGGTGCCGTCCATCAACTCCACCTTCACCATGACATCGCACTTGGCGGGATACATGGGCAAAGCCGGAATCACTAGCGTGGGTCCCAATACCGTCATCGAGAAAGCCCCGGTCACCGACCAGACGATCAAGTGGACACCGCGACCAGAGACGGACGTCAGGTCTACATCGAGTGTCAACGATTCCCCCCCGACCATCATCCTCGCGCAACCGAATCCCGTTGCCTCGCGACGCGGTCTGATTCTCAGGCGGGGGTTGATGCGCAATGGAACCGTAACTGCATGGCTTCCATCCGGATTTGGCAGCTTGCGGACGACGCGCCTTCCGAGCAGAACCGAACCGGCCATCACGATCGGTTCCAACTGGTAAGCGCCAGCGGTCACTGTCGTACTCTGCAAGCTGACCGCGTACTCGTCGTCGACGGCAAGCGGCGACAGCTGCGGGACGGTCTCGACTTCGTCGGGCGGTGTTCCGGGCGGCGTCGCCGGATCCGACACCATCGGCAACTGTCTGGCTGCCGGCGGCGCCACGATCTGTCCGTTCGTTGAGGCGATGGCGCCAGCGACATCTGGCGCTGGTCCAAAACCGGAATTGCACATCCCGAACACCGCCTGGAGCGATTCACCCTCAACCAGATAGTCCTCTGGCGTGATCGCAAGCGGTTGTGACAGCACAATCGCCGGCGGAGGCAACTTGGCTCTGACCTGGGCGAGAAAGAGTCCGTCGCATCCGCGGCCCTGGCGATCCATGATCATCGCCGGACTCTGCGCAAGATCGATGTCGAAGATTCGCGGCGCATCGGGATGTTCGTTGTCGTAGACGGTCAGCGCGTACTGATCTGCCCCGTAGCGTTCCAGGGCATACCCCACCACGATATGCCCGACGGCGTCGCCGTAGTTCCAGACCAGTCCGACCGGAACGGCATTGCCCGCCGACAACTCGGTCCATATCTTCGCAAGCTCCTCCCGGGTCCTGTCCCGCAGCCAGTCATGTCCCCAGTCGCCGAAGACGCTCGCGATCGCCTTCCACATCACGACGCGTGGCGTGTTGTCGAGATGACTCTCCAACTGTCCATTCCACATTCGCTGTCGCAGCCAGCTCTGTACGGACGTTGGGTCGTCGGGGTCATACACCGGGTTGGCCTCGCCTCGCGGTGGCAACCATCCCAGACGGTGGTAGTCCAGGGCGGCGGCCGTCATTCCACCGCAGAGGTTGTCATTGCCGTTACCCTTTGCGATCTGGCCAACCACGGCATCCACGATCATCTCCGAGATCTTGGGTGCGGCCAGGAACAGGAACGGGCCCGCAGCCGCGATCAGCGGGATGACCGGGCCTAGGGCGATTCCGGCGACGGGCGCAATCATTGGCGATGCCGCCATGACGATGGGCGTCAGCGCGGCGGCGGCGATCGGCAGTGCGTCCTTGAGGATGTTTGCGATTTCATCTTTCTCGCGCTCGTCGAACGTCCAGTTGTTTGGGAACGCAAATCCATCGACGTCTTGAATGAAGTCAACCTGCGGCATGGTCTTGCTCCGTTTGCGGTGGCCCCCCGATTTGCACAGATGGGTAGTGAGGTGCGGAAGGTGTGGAGCCAATCCGCCACGCATGACCAATGCAAGGACGAACGAGTGACGCGCGCGACCTCGGACGTCCGTTTGTCGGGAAGGGAATACTGGTTACATGGCGGGGCCGAATCGCACGGACACCCGGGCGCGAATCTGGCCGATGTTCCTCCCCGCTCTCATTCCCTGCGACGGAACAACAGGCGATTGCAGATACGATGCGAGTGCCTGGTTCGCCGGTTCTGGCATGAGCTGGCCGGGCGCGCTCAGATGAGCCGGGGCCGTGCTCCGCACGTAGCTTCAGGCGTGCCCACAGCGCCCCTGACCACTTTCAGAGTCGTCCGATGGTCCGCCCGTCAGCCGGACGGCAAGGTCGCGCAACACTCCTGCGCGCGTCCTTCCCATGCTTTCCCATCGCCCCCTTCGATTGCTTCAGGTCGTCCATACCCAGGGTTATGGCGGCCTGGAACGGCAGGTGTTGTCGCTGAGCCGCGGCCTGCGCGACGCCGGCCATTCGGTGACGCTGGCCTTGCAGGCCGGATCCTGGTTGCAGCGGCAGGCCGAGGCGGAGCGGCTGGAGTGGATGCCGCTGCGCTTTCGCGGGCTGATCGATCCGGTGTCGCATCTGCGCCTGCGCCGGCTGGTGCGCGAGCGTGGCATCGATGTGGTCCACGGGCATTCGCGACGCAGCGCCTTCTACAGTGCGTTTGCCGGTGGGTTGGGACGCTGCCGTTCGGTGGCGACCATCCACTCGTTGCAGACATGGAAGGGATTCCGCCGTAACCAGCGGATGATCGCGGTGTCCGAGGCGGTGCGCGAGTTCCTGATCCGCAAGGGGCTGCCGGCGGCGCGGATCGAGCGCATCTACAACGGCGTCGAGGCGCTGCCGGATACGCGCGAGGTCGAGCGCATCGCGGCGCGGGAACGGCTGGGCATCATGCCGGAGCGACTGGCGATCGGCATGGTCGGCCGGATGGTGCCGCACAAGGGCCATGACCTGCTGGTGCGCGCGCTGTCGCTGCTGGGCGCGGTGGGCGAGCCGATGGATCTGGTGATGCTGGGCGACGCGTCGGGGGACTGGCCGGAAGAACTCGTCGGCTTGATCCGCCGGCTCGGACTCGACGCGCGGGTGCGCCTGCCGGGCTACCAGGACGACGTGGCGACACTGCTGCGCGGCATGGATGTGTTCGTCCAACCCTCGCGCAGCGAGGCGTTGTCGCTGTCCCTGCTGGAAGCGATGGCCGCCGGCCTGCCGGTGATCGCCGCGCGCACCGGTGGCATGCCGGAAGTGATCGAGGACGGCGTCAACGGCCTGTTGTTCACTTCCGACGACGCCCACCACCTGGCCTGGCAGCTGAAGAGGCTGCTGGATCCCGTGCAGCGGGAGCGCCTGGGACGGCAGGCGCGTCGCACCCAGCGGCTGCGTTTCAGCGCACGCGGCATGGTCGATGACACCGTCTTGTTGTACCGCCGGCTGTTGGAGCCGTCCGCGTGAGCGGGATACTGCCGGTGCTGATGTACCACAGCATCGGCCCGGTGCCGGTGGACAGCCGTCGGCGCAGCATTTTCGTCGGCGTGCGCGCGTTCGAACGGCAGATGGCGCTGCTGACCCACTGCGGCTATCGCGGCGTGACCATGAACGAGGCGCACGCGGTGCTCCAGGGCGGGACGCCCTCGTGGGAAAAGCTGTGCGCGCTGACCTTCGACGACGGCTTCTTCGACAACGTGAGCACCGCGCTGCCAATCCTGAAACGGCACGGCCATCGCGCCACCTGCTACGCGGTGTCGGACCGGATTGGGCAACGCAACGCGTGGTCGGAGGATGTGCTGGGGGTGACCAGCCCGCTCGCCGACGAAGGCGCGCTGCGCGAATGGATGGACGCCGGCATGGAGCTGGGCGCGCATACCCGCACCCATGCGCGCCTGACCACCCTGGACGCCGCGCGGCTGGAAGATGAAGTGGGCGGCGGCAAGCGCGCGCTGGAGGACCGCTTCGGCGTCCGCGTCTCCCAGTTCTGCTATCCCTGGGGCGCGCATGACGACCGGGTGGTGGAGGCGGTGCGGGATGCCGGCTTCGAGGGTGCGACCACGATCGTGCGCGGCCGCGCGCGGGCGGGCGTGGACCCGCTGCGCGTGCCGCGGGTCCATGTGCTCAACCAGCATCACCTGCTGCAGTTCTGGCTGAAACTGGAAACCCGCTACGGTGATCGCCCCTGATCGTGAGGCGCCTGCGCTACCGGCGCCACGACCGCGGATGGAAGTGGCATCAGGTATCCGGTGTCCCCGAGGTAGGCGTCCCACGCCCAATCCGGTACTTCCCGTTCAACGCGACCATCACCGCATTTTGCCGGGTCAGCACGACCTGGGCGACCTTGTCTTCCGCTTCCAGAAACCCCTCGACACCATCCAGGTGTACGTTGACGAGACGAAGATCCGCGTGCGGGGGGCACTGAGTTCGATGACGCGAGGTAACTCATCAAAAAGAGCACCTACACGATAACCGGTAGCGGCGGGTTCACCGCCGCGCTGGAACTGAAAACCGCCCTACAGTGAAAAAGCCGCCCCGGAGGGCGGCACTCGTCACCATCTTTGCAGTGGCTACGGCTACGGCCTCGGGTAATTGCGGCCTTTTCCGAGGTTCTTGAAGAATTGGTATGCATCTTTGTCCGCGAGGGAATGCTCAACCGGACTCAGGTGCGAGTATTTCTGCTGATAGATGGTGCCAGCCTTTGGATCTCCGGCCAGGTATGCGGCACGCATATAACCCGCACTTGTCGTAAGGTTGGCGTAGTGCGGTGACCGCATATAAACATCGGACAACACGTAGTAGGCGAACACGTTTCCACCTTGTATCGACTCACTGAGAATCCCAACTGCGTTCGTCAGCTCGTCGTTCGTTGAAAGGCTCAACGCCCACAAGCTTTGTGCAACTTTACTCCCGGTACGCCGATACTCTGATTCGTAGTCGGATGTCGTCCTGCTACTCAGATCCCGAATCTGCGCCAGCGTGGGATAGCCGTGGTCGAGTAACCACCTGGCTTCCTCCGCCGAGGACGCAACGTTGGGACTGTTCGCGCAGTCAACATCGGCACCTGGACATTCGTACTTCCGCGCAAGGTCCTGAGCCGTGGCTCGGAGACTGGATTGAGGAAGGCTTTCTGCCTGTGCCACTGGCTTGTCAGTAGATTCTGGCGGAGCGGATGCGGCCCTTTGTTCGGCGGATCCGACGCCTACCGCTTCACCCTGTTGTGTGAGCGCCCAGTAGCCAATGCCCACTGCCAACGCCAAGACGAGTACCGCCGCGATTGTTTTGTTAGCAGCCATTTCTGAGAATCTCCTTGTACCAAGCGTTACACTTGAGCTTTGGAAGAATCAGCTCAGACTTGACCCGGAGCGAATTTTCCGGGGCGAACCAATTGATCAGGGTTTGAGGGACGTTCAGGTCCGCAAGACTCACTCCAATCGTGTTCAACCAATCCAGATAGAAAGCGCCGAAGGTAAGTCCGTTCTCTCCGCTGATTCGGCTCATCATGCCTAAGCACGTCCGTAGTGCCGGAGAAATTCCTCCGGTCCATGGCGTTAGCGGCGGGTGCAACTCGTCGTAAGCCTTTTGATAGCTACAGGCAAACTTGATGTCCGCGAGCAGGTTTGCATTCGCGAGATCCGTGGGCACAGTCCCAGTCGCGAGCGAGGATGTATGGACAGCGAGTGCGTTGGAAATCGCCGTTCGTGTTCCGGGCGCAAGCACCGAATTGGATAGATTGTTGATCGCCGCCGCGAGACCGGATCCGGGATGATACTGACCTTGCCCGAAGGTGGGGCCAGCCAGTACTTCAGGCCCGGCGCACGGTGACGGTTTGTTCATCAGCAGCGAATTGCATACGGCGGGGTTTCCGCCTTCCCCGACGCCTCCGGGAAACGGCAGGCCGCCCCCGCCACCTGATGGAGGCGGCCCACTACCTTCCGTGCTTTCCCAGCACACGGTCTGGGTTCTGGTTAGTTCCGCCCCGGTTTGCACATCATGAACGACTGTTCTTACTATCGCGCACTGCGTCCCCGCTATTGCGCTGCTTGCGTAGGCACCTGCAAACAGCGTTACTACGAGAGCTATCGCCGCTTTCATAGTTCCTCCTGGACGTACCCTCAACTTCCTGTGATTCGGCCTAGCTACTACACAGCCCCTCTAGGCCGGCGTGCGCCGTGGCGCGGCCAGACTGTATGCAACACCCAAGACCGTTGTCAAAAATGGGGTGTTGATCAGAAGAACCATTCACAACAGCATTTATCCTCCCCTGCCATCACAGTTTCCAAGATTTGAGAAGATGAAAAGGTCCGTCATGCACTAAACCCGTGATGATACCGGCGAAGGCGCCCTGAGAGAGTGGATGGACACCGGCATGGAGCTGGGCGCGCATACCCGCACCCATGCGCGCCTGACCACTCTGGACGCCGCGCGGCTGGAAGATGAAGTGGGCGGCGGCAAGCGCGCGCTGGAGGACCGCTTCGGCGTCCGCGTCTCCCAGTTCTGCTATCCCTGGGGCGCGCATGACGACCGGGTGGTGGAGGCGGTGCGGGATGCCGGCTTCGAGGGTGCGACCACGATCGTGCGCGGCCGCGCGCGGGCGGGCGTGGACCCGCTGCGCGTGCCGCGGGTCCATGTGCTCAACCAGCATCACCTGCTGCAGTTCTGGCTGAAACTGGAAACCCGCTACGGTGATCGCCCCTGATC
>NZ_JBYMTH010000008.1:0-199888 GCF_057773065.1 Pseudoxanthomonas sp. 134C1 | reverse complement strand
GGATACGCGGCCACCGCAGGGGGGCCGCGGCGTACGGCCTCAAAACCCGGCGTTGACCTCCAGCTGGAACACGTCGATGGACAGCGGCGGGCCGAACACCTCCTTGGCCGCCATCCAGCGGCCGGTGAGCCAGACGTTGCGGTCGAAGGCATACGAGGCGCCCAGGGTGTAGCCGCGCGCATTGGTGCCGCCCAGGTGGAAGTTGGAGTCGTTGAACCCGTCGGGCAGCGCGTCCGGGTCGATGTGCTTGTAGCCCAGCCACAGGTTCCAGTCCCCGGCCTGGCGCAAGGCCAGGTCCCCGAAGGTGGCCTGGAACAGCCAGGCGGTGTCGCCGCTGCGGATGTCCGCGGCGGTGGGGGCCGCGCCGGCCGGGGTGGCCAGGTTGGTGACGATGCCGCCGTGGGCGCGGGTCCACAGGGCCTGCGGGTCGTAGGCGGTGTTCTTCAGCCAGTGGCCTTCCAGGCGCAGGCGGGTGTCGGCCAGGGCCGGGGTTTCCCAGCTCAGGTTCACGTCCACCAGCTTGAAGCTGGCGGCCAGGCCCACGTACTGCGGCAGCGGGGTGTTGGCCGGGTCCAGCGGGTCCAGGGCCAGGTTGCGCAGGAGCATGAGGGTGTTGCCCTTCTGCATGAAGGCCGGGCGGGTGCCGTCGGTGCTGCAGACCTGGGCGCCGGCATACAGCGCGCAGGGGGCCGAGTACTCGCCGGAGATGTTGCGGAACTGGTAGTAGGCCAGGGCCGCGCGCAGGCGCTGGTCGTCCCCGAAGCGCCAGTTGGCCCCCACCTGCAGGCCGTTGAGCCACTTGTCGCGGCTGGCCTGCTTGTCCTGACTGGTGGCCGGGAAGTTGTCGGCCGAGTACTCCAGCGGGCTCAGGCCCAGGGTGGCGAACAGGTCCAGCCCTTCGCCCGCGGCCCGTTCGTACTTGACCGCCACGCCGTCGAAGTTCAGGTCATTGGAGAACAGGATGTCGGTGGAGCGGTACGGGTTGGCGAAGCGTCCGCCGGTCAGTTCCAGGCCCGGCAGCGGTGTCCAGGCCAGCCAGGCCTGGTCCAGCCAGGCGTCCTTCTTGGCCAGTCCGCCGCCCAGGGTCTGGGTGGTGGAGACCGGGCTGGTGTCGTTGCCGGTGGCCAGGCGCACGCCGGCGCGGGTGTGTTGGCCCAGTTGCGCCAGCACGCCCAGGCGGGCGCGGATGCGCCAGGAGTTGTTGCGGTCCTGGCGGGTGTTGCGCAGCGGCGGCAGGTCCAGGTGGGTGTTGGGGTTGATGTCGTAGCCGGCCCCGGCGTTGATGCGGGCCCAGTCGGTCTCGATGGGGCTGTTGCGTTCGGAGAACAGGCGCGACTCGTTGCGCACGCGCACGTCCCCGGTCACCTGCACCCGCTGGGTCCACTCGGGCACCGCGTCCGGGGCGGCCCAGCGTTCGGCCTGGGCCTGGGCCAGCACGTCGGCCTTGACCTCCTCGCGCAGGCCCTGGCGCACGGACTCGGACAGGTAGGGCACGCGCACGTCGCCCGGTTCCAGCGCCGGGCCGGCGGCGGTGGCCGGGCGGGCGGCGGCTTCGCGGCGGGCCTCGTCCAGCAGTGCCTGGCCCACCTCCGGGGTGAGGGCGCCGCTGTCGATGAGGCCGCGGATGAGCTTGACCAGGGTGCTGTCGGGGGCCGGGGCGTCCTGGGCCCGGGCGGCGGTGGACAGGGCCAGGGCCAGGCCCAGGCCGGCGGCCAGGGCGGCCAGCGGGCGGGCGCTACGGAGGGGGGAACGGGTCATGGGGGGCTCGCAGAAAGTCATCAGGAAAAGAGGAAGAAAGGCGGACGGGCCGGCTCAGCCGGCCGGCCGGCGGCCCTGCACCAGCACCCGGGCCGGGAAGGCCAGCGAGGCCGGCGGGCGTTCGTCCAGGCGGCCCACGGCGCGGATGGCCGCCAGCACCGCCTGGTCGGCCTCGGGGTTGCCGCTGCCGCGCACCAGTTCGACCCGGCTCAGTTCGCCGCCGGGGTCGAGCCAGATGTTGAGGGTCAGCTGGAAGGCCAGCGGGCGCAGGCGCTCCTCGCGGGCCACGGCCTGCTGCAGCACGTAGCCCAGGTAGCGGCCATAGGCGGCGTTGCCCGCGCCGCCCGCGCCCGCGCCGCTCATGCCGCCGCCGCTGCCGGACTGGATGCCGAAGTTGTCGCTGCCGGCCTGGGCGTCGGCGTTCATGGTCACCGGGTCGGCGGTGTCCGGGGTGGGGGCTTCCTCGGTGGGCTTGGGCACGTCCTCCAGCGGTTCGGGCTCGGGCATGACCTCTTCGGGTTCCACGTCCGGTTCGGGCGTGGGTTCCGGTTCCGGCGGCGGCGGCGGGGGTGGCGGCAGGGCCAGCAGCGGCACCGGGGCGACCGGCCGCTTGCTGCTGGCCGGGCCCTGGAACAGCAGCCACCCGACCGTCAGGGCCAGCAGCGCCAGCAGGCCCAGCACGCCGGCGGCCACCGGCCAGCGCCGCGCGCGGGCCGGCGGGGGGGACGGGGGCAGGCTCATGCGCTCACCCCGGCACCTTGCCGGTGACCAGGCCGACCTGGGTCAGTTCCAGCTTGCGCAGCAGGTCCAGCACCTCCACCACCCGCGCGTACTGCACCTGCGCGTCTCCGCGCACGATGACCGGCAGGTCCGGGTTGACCGCCTGCTCGGTGCGCAGGCGCTCTTCCAGTTCGGCCAGGCTCACCGGGTAGGCGTCCAGGAAAACCTGCCCGGCGTTGTCCACCGTGATGGCCTTGGTCTGCGGCTTCTCCAGCGCCACCGAGGCGCTGGCCTTGGGCAGGTTCACTTCAATGCCGGGGATGGTGGCGTTGCTGGTCAGAATGAAAATGACCAGCACCACCAGCAGCACGTCCACGAACGGGGTGACGTTGATGCCCTTCTCGCGCTTCTTGACGCCGAATCTCTTGGCGGCCATGGCGCGCTCCTCAGGCCCGCACCGAGTGCAGCACCGGCGGCGCGGCGCCGGCGGCGTCGAACTCTTCGGCCAGGCGGGCGCTGAACTCGTCCACGAACACCGCCATGTCCGCGGCGATGGCCTCGGCGCGGGCGGCCAGCCAGTTGTAGCCAAACAGCGCCGGGATGGCCACGCCCAGGCCGGCGGCCGTGCACAGCAGCGCCGCGGCCATGCCCGGGGCCACCGAGTTGATGTCCACCGCCCCGGCCATGGCCGCCACGGCGAACACCAGCATGATGCCGATGACGGTGCCGAACAGGCCCACGTAGGGCGCCCCTTCAATGGTGGTGGAGAGCCAGTTCATGCGCCGGCCCATGCGTTCGGTCTCGCGGATGAGTTCGGCGTCCATGGCCGCGCGGATGGCCGCCAGCGCGGCCGCGCTCAGGCCGTGGGCGTGGGCCTGGCGGCCCTTGAGTTCGGCCATGGCGATGGCGTACAGCCGCCACAGGGAGGAGGCCTGGCACACGTCCTGGCCCAGGGCGCCGGTGCCGGCGCGTTCCTGCAGGGCGGCGGCCGGCTGGCCGGCGACCTGCTGGTACTGGGCCGAGAAGGCCGCGTTGGCCCGGGTCACGGCCCCGAAATAGCGGCCCTTGGTCAGCATGAGGGCCCAGGACAGCAGCAGCATGGCGGTCAGGATGGCCACCACCACCCAGGCATCGACCGGCATGGCCTTCAGGATGAACCCGAAATGGCTCACCCCGGCGTTCTGTTCGTCTTCCCCGAAGGCGGTCAGGCGCGAGGCCGCCCCCTGCGAGAGCGCCTCGGCCCGCAGCAGGCCGGCCGGGCGCGCGACCTTGGACAGGCGCACCTCGTCCAGGGCCCCGGCGAAGGGCTGGGCGGCCGGCACCGGGGCGCTGGCTTCGGCGGCCAGCGGGTCGGCGCCCAGCCGCGCCGGGCCGGCCAGCGCCGGCAGCGGACTGGCCAGCCGCGCCGCTTCGCGCCCGCCCACATACAGCACCACCCCGCCGGCATCGGCGGTGAAGGCCAGGTGGCTCCACTGCCCGGCCGTCAGCGCCGGCACCGGCGCGCTGCGCGCCTGGTCCACCTGCACGAACGGCACGCCGTTGTCCACGCCCAGCAGCAGCACGTGCTCGCCGTCGCGGCGCGCGTACACCGCCTGGGTCGGGCCCAGCTGCTCGGGCTTGACCCAGGCCGAGAACGTCAGGGAGCCGCCGGCCGGCACCGCCAGCGAGGCCGAGGCCGGCAACTGCAACGCCTCCCCGCGCTGCGCGCCGCGGCCGATGACCGCCGCGGCCAGCGGGGTGAACGCGCCGGTGGCGTGGTTGGCGTAGGCGGTGACGTCGCGGGCCTGGGTGTCCGGACCGGCGAAGTGGTACACCGCGGTGTAGTCCGGGTCGAACACCAGTTGCCCGTTGCCGGCGGCCGGGGCCTTCGGGTTGCCGTAATACATCCACAGGGTCTGCGCGCTGGCCGTCACCGCCGGCACGTCCACCCAGATGAGGGCCATGCCCAGGTCCGCGTCGTACAGCTCGACCTGGTGGTTGAGCACCGTGCGGCCGTCGGCGGCCAGGAAGCGCAGGTCCTTGCCGCCCTGGCCCACCCCGTCGAAAGCGAAATTGCCGGTGTGCAGGCGCACCAGCACCGGCATGCGCCCGACGCTGGCGCCCAGCCCGGCGCCCTGCGGACCGGCGTCCACGGTGATGGGCTTGCGGTACTTCCAGTCGGCCTGCCACCACGGGGCCGGGGCCTGGGCCCAGGCCAGCCCGGGCAGGAACAGGCCCAGGCACGTCAACAACAGAATGAGCACGCGTTGCATGTGAATCTCCAGAAAAGAAAGACGGGGGAAGGCGCTCAGTAGCTGGCGCCCACGCTGATGTGCAGGCGGTCGGCGCCGCGGGTGGTGGTGGGGCCGTCCAGCAGGCTGTGGCCGTAGTCCAGGCGCACGTTGAAATGCTCGGTCACCTGGAAACTGGTCCCGAACCCCAGCGCGGCCAGCGAGGCCTCGGCGGCCTGCTCGGGCAGCGGCTTGCGCAGCCCCAGCCAGGCCCCGTCCAGGTAGCCGTGGAAGCGCCAGTCGCGCAGGCCCCAGCGCGCCACCGGCGCGCTGCGCCACTCCAGGGTGAACATCGCCCCGTAGTCGCCGATGGCCTCGGCCGAGCGGTAGCCGCGGGTGGTGTACATGCCGCCGGCGGCGAACTGCTCGCCGGACACCAGCGGCTGGTCGGTCAGCTGCGCCGAGACCTTGGCGAACCACTGCGCCCCGCTGGCCAGGGTGAGGGTGTCGCTGACATCGGCCTTGAGCACGAAAAAGCTGGCATCGGCATAGGCCCGCTTCCAGTCGAACGCGTCCGCGCCGCTGCCGTAGCCCAGCAGGCTGCGCGCCCCGAACACCGCCTGCAGCCCCAGCGCGAACTGGTGCCGCTCGCCCTGCCGGAACCCGCTGTAGGCCAGGCTCACCGGCGCGTACTTCAGCGGCGCGAAGTCGGCCGCCATCCCGGTCAGGGCCACCGCCTCGTCCATGTCCTTGAAGTCCACCCCCACCGCGACCTGGTGCCACCAGGGCCCGCTCACCGGCAGGGTGCGGCTGAACTTGACCCCCAGCGCGTGGCCCTTGCCGGTGACCTGGGTCTGCCCGCTGGACACCACGTTGCTGTCGGAACGGTAGCCGGACACCTCCAGCGCCCCGTCCGGGCCGCCCAGCGGCAGCCGGTAGGACCCGGACCACACGCTGGCCTCGTCCCGGTCCTGCGGGGCGGCGAACCAGGTCAGCGAGGCGCTGTGCTCGCGCTGCCACAGGTTCTCGTGGCCCACCGTCAGAATGCTGCGGGTCGGGGTGGTGTCCACGCTGTGGTCGTTGTTGACCGTGGCGCTGACCCGCCACGGCGAGGCGTCCTCCACCTTCAGGTCCACGTCCATCGTCCCCTCGCCCGCCCCGGGCTTGACCAGCGGCACCACCTGCCGGCGCGCGGTGCGGTTGAGCGCGGCCAGTTCGGCCTGGGCGCGGGTGAAGTCCGGCACCTGGCCGGCCGCCAGCGCCGGCACCGCCGCGCGCAGCCGCGCCGGGTCGTGGTAACGCGCCCCCACCACCTGCACCGTCCCCACCCGGGTCTGGGTCACCTGCAGCAGCACCACCCCGCCGCTGACCTGCTGCCCGGGCAGGTCCACGTACACGGACTGGTAGCCGCGCTGCTGGTAGGCCGCCTGCAGCGCCGCGCGCGCGGCTTCCACGTCGGCCAGGGTCCGCCCCGGGCCCAGGTACGGGCTCACCGCCTGCTCGATGGCCCGCGCCTCCAGCACCGTGTTGCCCCGCACCCGGTACTCCTGGATGTTCACCCGCGCCACCGGCGCGCTCGCCCCCGCTCCCGGCTCGCCGGCCTGCGCCTGCGCGAGAGTGGTCGTCATCAACGCGCACGCGATCCGCAGCGCGAGCGTGGAGGCTGCTCTTGATCCCTGCATCGATTGTTCACCCGAAACGGAAATGGCCCTGATGGACGCGGCGATCGCGCATCCACCTGTCTCTTTTTTCTAGACGGTTGCAGCCGCCGGGGGCCGCAAACATTTTTATGACAGTGCTGTCATATTCGGGCGTGGCTTCGCGCGGTTGCGCGCGATACGGCGTCACCCGCCTCATGCATGCGCGTGATGATCGGAGACCGCGCCCGGCCTGGCGGTTGGCCAGCCGGGACGCGGGAGTCGCGTGCACCGCACGTCGCGGTGTCCACCATCATCGTCACCGGATGCCGCGATGGCTCCGGCATCCGCGTCTCTTTGTCTTTCCTCATCCTTCGCAGAAACAGGTGGCCGACGCCGCCGTCCATCCCTTGGCGGGCGCGCCCACGACCACCGAGCAGGTCGCCTGTTCGGCCACCGCGGCCTGAGACTGGAACTTGTGCTTCTCGGCCAGGCAGGAACGGAGCTTGCCGGCATCCTTGCTGACGGCTTCGCAGCTGGCGAGGATCGCTTCGGAGGAATCGCTCGCGACGGCATAGTTGTCCACGCCGATCACGCCTTCCTGGTGACTGGTGTAACCGACGCCGAACACCTCGACCGTCTTGGCGTTGGCACCGCACTGGTACGTGGTGCTGCAGGCGCGGAAGTCGCCCTGCGTGGCGTTGCCCCACGCCTTGCCCACCACGGTCACCGCGCCGGGATAGTGGACGATGGTGCCGCAATGTTCCGGATCATCATTCTGCTGCGCGAACACCTGGCCCGCGGCCAGGCACGCGGCCAGCGTCATCAGCAACGCCGCCGCCTTCTTGGTGGTTCCTTTCCAGTGGTTGGGACGCATGATTCGTTTCCTCGATTCTGTTCCGGCAATGGAAGAAGCGGCGGGGAAAGGATTTCCCCGCCGCCGGCATGAAGGAGGGCCGGTTCACCGGCGCCTCCGATGGCATGGTTCAGAGGACGCAGGTGTTGATCGTGTTCTGCACCGACAGGCGATAGTTCGCATCGCCATCCAGATAGGCGAAACCGGCCGGCGGAGCGGGACGGTTGGTCTGGCTCGCCAGGAAGTAGCCCAGCAGCTGGCGCAGCGGCGTGGTGCTGGTGCCGTTGGTGTTGCGATAGCCGCCCATGTAGGTGTACGCGAGGATCGGATAGGTCACGCCGGCCGGAATCGTGTTCGGATTGATCAGGCGCAGGCACGCGGGATTGGTCATGCCGGTCACCGCCACGGGCGTGTTGCTGGCGTTGAGCACCTGGCCGGACAGCGGCGCGGGGATGCTGATGGAGGCCGGCAGCGCGGCGGGGCTGGCGCTGTTGACGGTCGGGAACTCGGCGCCCTGCGCATCCACTTCCGGATAGTCCGCATAACCGATGGCCGAGGCGGTGCCGATGACGGAGGTCACCACACCCGGATTGCCGTTGATCGGCGTGGAGGCGGCGTACAGCGGCGCGGCCGAACCCGGCTGGCCCGGCACGGCGGGAACCGCGGCGGCGAAGCTCTGGTTGGGCTTGAAGTAGCCGGCGGGAATGGTGAACTTGCCGTTGCAGGCCGCGGCCAGGTAGCTGGTGAAGGCGAAGCTGGTGCCGCTGCCTTCCGCGCGGTACACGATGTTGATGGGCGCGGTGGAACCCGAACCCGGGATGCCCGACCAGTTGGTGATGCGCGCCGAGAAGATCCGGCACACCTGTTCGGTGGTCAGGTTGGTGAAGCCCAGGGCCGAATGATTCGGCAGCGCGATGGCACCGGCCAGGGTCGGAACCTGCCACAGCTCGCGCGCGGCGCGCGGGCCGCCGTTGAAGCTGGTGACATCGGCCTGGCTGATCGGCGAATCGGTGCCGATGTAGTTCGGCGCGGCGGCGGTGCCGCTGAAACCGGCCGGGCTGGTGCCGGTCTGGTAGCTGCCGCATTCACCGTTGGCGTTGATGACCGAGCCCACGCCGATCAGCACGGTCTTGCCGGTGCCGCTGCCGGTCTGGCAGTAGGAAATCTTGTTGCCGGTACCGGAAGAGAAACGGGCGAACAGCGTGTCCGGCGGGGTCAGCGTGGCGATCGGCGAGGTGGTCACCGCGTTGGTGGTGTTGCGTGACAGGCGCGCGCGGACCGGAACCGTGGTCAGGAAGTTGTCACCCACGTACGACTGGACCGGGAAAGTGGCACCGCCACCGAACAGATCGGCGGCACCGGCGGAACCGGCGGCGGTCATCGCGGCGAACGCGACGACGGCGAGCGGGCGGACGCGCAAGAACGTTGTACGGCGCATAACGAAAACTCCTTTGAAAGGGATCACCATGGCGAGGAAGGAAACCAACCGCGCGGCGGATTCGTCCGCGGTTGCCTGCCACCCGTGATCACGGGTGGCAGGAGGAAGCCTGCGCCGTCATTGTTCCCGCGCGAAGAAACTACGGTGTCGTTCCGGTGAACCCACCGTCACCGTTTCGCAATGTTCCCGTTGCGATGCGTGGTCGCTTCCGGATGCACGCGCGCCAGGTGTCGCAACATCCGCTCGCGGGTCACTTCCGCGTTCGCCGACGTATATGATTCGATGGCTTCCTTGACGTCCTTCTCGTCGTATCCGCTCATCTCCAGGATCGCGGACACCAGTTCATTGAACACTTCAACCGTGGCGCGGTCGTGCCAGACCTTGGCGGGAATGAAGTAACCGATCGGCATGCCGCCATGCGATACCACCATGGGCTGCCGCGCATGGAGCATGTGCTGCTCCAGCCGCTTGCGGAACTCGTACACGCTTACGAATGCATCATTCATGACGCCCCCCGTGCTCGTCTGTCCATTTGCGCATGCTCCTTTTCCATGAGATTCGATATGCCCCGATTCCGGACGGGCCTCCGTGTCCGCGCCATGTTCGGCGCGGACCGCTGGACCGGATGGGCGGGCATCGTCCTTGACGCCCATTGAGCCTTTGCCCCGTCAGGGCTGATCCAGCCGATCGCGTTCGGCGCTGTTGAGCCGCGCGCGTTGCGCGTCGCCCAGCTTGCCGTTGCCCAGCACCTGGAACGCGCTGCCCGGGTCATAGCCGGCGCGGGTGACCGCCGATGCGGGAATGCCCGCCGAAGGCGCCGCGCGGCTGCTCGGACTGTCACCGAAGCCCAGCACCTGCACGCTGATGATCGAGGGTCGCGCCCGCTGCGCCTGCCGGCGCACGGTTTCCTGCGCCGCCTGCACGGCGTTGGTCGCCGCCGCGCTGGCGGTGCTGAGCGCGGCCACGTTCACCGCCGCCACCGTGGGCAATCCGCTTGCGTCGCCCTGGACCTGGATGTTGTCGCCGTTGATCACCTGCAAGGCGGCGAGGTTGACGTTGCCGGAGACGCGGATGCCGGCCTCGCCCGCATCGATGGTGCCCAGCGGCGCGATCAGATCCACGTCGCCCGCCGGCACATCGGGAATCGGCGCCAGCGTCGCGATGCCCGCGCCGGTGCTCGGCACCTGCGGCGACAGGCCGACATTGCCCATGTCGTCGTAGACCAGCCGCGTGGGCGTGTGCACCACCGAGGTCTTCGCGCCGCGGCCGGCGTTGATGTCGCCCTGCGCCGACCACAGGGTGATGCCGCCGCCGAACGTGGTGAACACACGCGAAAGGCCCAGCAGCACGCTGTCGCGGGTGAACACTTCGATGTCGCCGCGTCCCTGGGTCAGCAGGCCCGTGCTGGGCGGCGGTGCCACGCCATCGACGCCGAGGGTCAGCCCGCCGCCGGGCGCCAGCACCTGGATGTCGCCGCCGAAATCGGTGTGCACGCCCGCCGCTTCGCGGAACACGATCGAACCCCGGTAGTCGCCGGGCTTGCCGTCTTCCGCCATGCCCGGCAGGAAGCTGGCGATCGCGTCGCGTCCGCGCAGATAGCTCTGGAAGCGCCGGCTTTCAGGATCGTTGTACTCGCGCCCGGCCAGGCGCAGTTCCTCGAAATAGATGCCGCGCAGGAACACGCCGCGTGCTTCCGCCGGCAGCGCCTGGAACCACGCCAGCGCGCCGTCCGCGCCGCCCTCGTAGCCATGCTGCGCGCGCAGCCAGTCGACCAGTTCGCGTTCGTAGGTGCGCACCACCTTGCCCGGCTGATCGGCCAACGGGCGTTCCGGATCGGCGAGATTGGCCGGATCCAGGTAACGCGCGGCGAAGCCGTCGATGTCCGGGCCACCGGCGCCCAGGCCAGCCGACAGCACGATGCCCGCGCCCGGCCGGCTGTCGCCGGCGACCACCGGTCCGATGCTGCGGAACAGGCTCAGATTCTGATCCGGCTGGTTGCTGGCCACCTCGTCGGTGAACGCCTGGTAGACGTTGCGTCCGGCCGCGACATCGAGCAGGCCCGGGCCGGCGATGCGGAAACTGGTGTTGAGGATGTCGCGGCCCGCGCGCACCAGGGTGATGTCGGTGGTTTCGTTGTTGAGCAGCACATGGCTGCCGGCCAGGATGTCGCGGCCCGCGCGCAGGTAGGTGGGTCCGGCCGCGACGTACCAGGTCCGGGTGCCGTCGAGGCTGCGCTGGATCCGGCCGGTGCTGGCGACGATGTCGCCGTTGGCCGCGTACAGCCGGATCGGATTGCGTACCTGCGCATCCCGTTCGCCCGCGGTGTCCGGCGCGAACGCGAACAGGATGCTCCCGGTCAGCCCGTCGTAGGGCTGGCTGTTGTCCAGCGACGCGTTCGCATCGGCGTGCGCGTTGCTGGTGATCACCCCCGCGGTGTCCAGCACCCACAGCGGCCGATCCGGCGTGGCCATGCTTTCCGTCGTGGCGCCGGACATGGCCGCCTTGCCGATGATGTGATCGCGCGCCAGCACTTCCAGCGTACCTTCGCGCGACGGCGCCAGCAGCACCCGATCCAGCACGACGGAACCGCCGGCGGCGATCGCGGAGAAGCGGCCCGGGTCGTACTGCGTGTAGACGCCGATCGCGGAGACGATGTTCGATTGCAGGAGATCCCCGCCCGCGGCGAACAGATCGAGTCCGCTGCGATCGGTCCACAGGCTGAAGGACGTCGCCATCCCGCCCTCGCCCTGCGCGCCATCGACGCGTGTGCGGCCACCGTTCATCGCCACCCGGCCCGCGTCCAGGCCCGTGCTCACGCGCATGCCGCCGCGCGTGTTCACGCGCAGGCCGCCATCGCCGACCGCCAGCGCCAGCGGCGAATAACCGGTGTGGGTGGAAGGCGCCTGCGTATCCACCGCGCGCGGATCACCGGCGCGATTGATGCCATGACCGGTCGCGGCCGACTGGCCGATGGCGCCCGCGCGGATGCTGGCGTCGCCGCGCAGGCTGGCGATCAGTCCGGTGATCGCGCTGGCCTTCGGGCTCTGGTTCACGCCGGTGTTGATCCGCCCGCCCGCGACCACGCTCAGATGGCCGCCACCGTCCTGCGCGACCCGCCCGGCGGCATCGACCCGACCGCTGGAGGCGACGACGATGGACAGGCCGTCGTTGGAATTCTGCACATCGTTCAGGCCGCGGCTCACCGTGGAGCCGATATCGCCACCGGCCTCCACGTTGACGTTGCCACCGCCCAGCGTGCCGATGCCGGAGAATCCGGCGAACTCCAGCGCGAACGAATTCGGGTTGTAGACGTACTGGCCGAAGTTCACGCCCCACGCCGCGGGCTGCCCGTCCGATCCGCCCTGTCGCCACAGCCAGTTGCCGATGTCGGCGCTGGCGCCCTGGCCGATCTCGATGAAGCCGCGCACGTTGCCCTGCGCCGACAACCGCAGATCGCCGCCGTTGCCGGTGAAGAACATGCGGCGCGCGTCCAGCGTCGCCTCGTAGGCCTCGTTGCCGGAACCCAGCACGGTGCCGTCCGGCTGGCGCGCGCGCGCCTGATCCCGCGCACCGGTGTCGGCGAGCTGGGTGCCGGCGGTGTAGACGCCGAACAGCGATTTCTGCAGGTAGTCGCCGCCGGCCAGCAGATCCAGATCACCGGTGCCGGTGCGGATGACCGACAGCGCCGACTGCTGGCGCGCCGGTCCGACCTTGCCCGACGCATCCAGCACCACGTCGCCGCGTCCCCCCAGCCGCGACGCCGCGGCCAGGGTGCGGCTGTCGGCCGAGGCCAGATCCGCGCCGCCCACCAGACGCATCGACCAGGACTGCATGCCCGGCGCCAGCATCGGCGCCGCCGCCCAGTTGCGGCGGTCCACCTGCGCTTCCACGGTGATGTCCGCATTGGCCGGATCCGCGGTACGCAGGCGGGTGCCCGCGCCGAGGGTGATGGTGCCGTAGAGCATGCCCGGTATCTGATCGCCCGGCCCGTAGTAACTGCCCAGCCCGTCGCTGACCCAGCCCGATTCCACCACCGGCAGATCCACGCCGGTCGCCGCACCGGGGAACACGAACCACATGTCGCCGAAACTGGGATTGAACGGCGCCTGGAAGGTGATGTCGCGATCCGCCGCCTGGCCGCCGCGCAGGATCGGGTCGAAGCGGTAGAAGCCATTGTCGTCCGGGGTCGCCGGCGGCGGCGCGAAGCCGTCGGAGATGCTCCCGTTGACGATCAGATCGCCACCGGCGCGCAGGACCACCACGCCCGGCTCGCCGCTGCCGCGCAGTCCCGGATCGACACCCGGGCCATAGCGGTGACCGGAGAAGTCGAGATCGCCATCGACGATCAAATCGCCGTCCGGCGTCGCGGCCCGGATCTCCACGCCCGGACGCAGGTGGAACGCATCGCCGTAGGCCGACAGGCCGCTCAGCCGATCGCGCAACGCGGCGTTGCCGAGCGCGGCGTCGATGAAGGCGCTGCTGTCGGCATGCATGGCTTCCAGATCGGATTGATCGATCCGGCCATCCTCCGCGGTGTAGCGGCGGAAGGCATTCACCGCCAGGCTGCCCGCGCCCCGCACCACCACGCCGTCCGCGGCATCGACGGCCACGTCGTCCGCGCCGATGCGCCGCGCGTTGATGTCCAGGTGACCACGGGCGACGCCATCGGCCGCGCGCAGATCGATCACCGCGCCCTCGGCGAGCGAAACGCGGCCCTCCGCGCTGGTCAGTTCCACCCGTCCCCGGTTGGCGGCGTCGATGGCCGCGCTGCGTCCGTCGACCTGCAGCTGGTTGGCATGCGCATCCAGCATCGCGCCGGAAGCAAGCACCAGATCGTCGCGCGCGGCCAACCGGATCTCGCCGGGGCGCGCGCCGCTGGCGTCGATGCGCCCGTTGACGGTCAGGCGGCCGCCATCGGCGGAAATCGTCACCCGCCGCGCGCGCACTTCATCGCCGATGACCAGATCGCCGGTGCCAATCACGAAACCGCGCGCCTCGAAGAACCCGCCGTCGTTGAGCCGCGCGTTCAGTCCGGCGAAGTCGGAGAGCGCGTGCGCACGGAGATCGAACGCTCCGCCGATGTATCCGGCGGCACCTGCGCCGAGCAGTCTGCCGGCCAAAACGACATCGCCACGATCGCCGGTCGCGGCCGCTTTGACGGTGCCGGCGTCGTTGCCCGCCGCGGACACATCGATCAGCGAACCGGCGGCCTGCGTGATCGCGCCGTCGCGCGATTCCATCACCAGATCGCCGCCCCAGCTGTGCCGCCGCTCGTCGAAGAACGACAGCGTGCGGCCGGCCAGATCGAGCCGGGCATTCCCGCCCAGGGCGATGTCCTCGCGCGCCTCCAGCACCAGGCGTCCGCTGGGCAGCGCCACGGCCGTATCCACGCTGACGCGCTGGCCGGAGAACCGCACCTCCGCGCCAAGTTCGTTGAAACGGCCGCGGTCGTACGCCGCCGCGCCTTCCGGCGCGTCCACCGTCACTTCGCCACCGGCGCGGTAGGCCATGAAGGAACCGGCGGCACCGGTCAGCACCGGCGTGGAAAGATGCAGATCGCCGCCGGCGTAGCTGTCGGCGTCGGTGCCGGTCGCATGCACCGACAGCGTGCCGCGATGGTTGGCGGTGATGCGCTCGCTGGCGCGCAGATCGACCGCGGCGAAACCCAGCGCCAGCCGATCCAGTTCCACCTGATCCTGTCCACGCGCATACGGCGCGTAACCGAGCTCGATGCGGCGCGCCTCGATGCTCAGGCGGCCCGAGCCGGTGCCCGCGCCGCCGGCGGCCACTTCGGCGGGCTTGAGGCTCGCGTATGGCCGCGACGGTGTGCCGGTACCGGTCGCAAGTCCGTTCCAGACCACGGTGCCGGCGGCCACCCGCGCGGTTTCGTCGGCCTCGCCCCAGCCGTAGAGTGCCGGCGTTTCCAGCCACAGTTGCGTGTCCGCGTCGCCGCTGGCGCGGCCGAGATCGAAATCGACCGCGCCGAACAGGTTGATGGATCCGCCCGCGGTCAACGAGACGCGTTCCACCGGCACGCGTCCGGCCGCCGGATGCACCAGCCGTTCCAGCAGCGTCTGCGTCAGGCGCACGCCATCGCCAATCGTACCCGCGGCGTCGGCTCGCGCGAACGCGTCCTCGGTGCCGATGTGCAGGCTGGGCGCGGTGAGCGCGAAGTAGCGGGCGCTGTACTCGGCGTCGCCCAGATCCAGCGTGCCGTTGGTGGAAAAGCCGAGTGTGCCCGGCGAGCGCAGCACCGCGCCGTCGGCCACGTGGATCGCGTTGGGCGCCACGCTGCCGTCCTGCGGCGCCGCGGTGGGCGGCATGAACCGCACGTCGCCCGCGGATACCGCCAGCACCGCGCCGCCGATGGGATTGCTGTCGTCGTAGCTGTCGGAGAACACGTAGCCGCGCGTGGAATCCAGCAGCGGACCGCTGACGGCGCTGGCCTCGATGACCGCGCCGCCCTCCACGTCCACCCGGTCGCGGCTGGTCAGGAAGATCTGGCCCGCGCGCAGTTGCGCGCCCTCGCGGATCGCGACCGCGCCGCTGCCACCTTCGAACACCACCCGCGGTCCCAGCGGTTGCGCGCCCTGATCCGCCGACGCGATCGCGTCGATCAGGCCGAAGGTGCCGCCGATGGTGAGGATGCCGGCCTGGATGCCGGCCAGGTCCTCGGCGTCCACCGCGGTGAAGCCTTCACTGGCGGCGGCGCCGGACTGCTTGATCTCCAGCGCGCCCAGCGAGGTCAGGAACAGGTTGCCGGCCGCGCCGCCCTCGCTGCCCGCCATCCGTACCTCGCCGGCGAAATCCATCGCGTCGCCGGCCTCGCGCGCGAGATCCAGGTGCAGGCTCTGCGCGTCGCGTTCCAGCCGCGGCCGGCGCGCGCCGAAGCGGGCGGCCTCGGCGATGGCGAAGTCGGCGTAACTGGTTTCGTTGTACTGCGAGAAACGCCGCACGGTGTCGCCGGACATCAGCGTCACCGTGGTCGGCAAGGTGTCGCGCACGCCGGTGTTGGCGGTGCCGAGATAGCCGCTGGCGCGGAACATGCCGCCCGGCATCGCCACCGCGCCTGCCTCGCGCCCGACGGACGCCGACAGTTCCACCCGGAACGCGCCCGGCAGCAGCGCATAGGTCGAGGGCATCAGGGTATAGGTGCCGGCGGGCAGGCCGCCCACCGGCGAGGTCAGCGTGATCTGCTGGCCGACGCGCGGCGCGCCCGCGCCGGCATCGGGCGCGATCGGCGCGTAGCTGCCGGGCATCGACGGCACGATCGCGTACACCTCGGCATCCGGACTGCTGAAACCGTGGGCCGGGTTGGCGTTGGCCAGCGGCGTGCGCAGGATGTCGACCGAACCGCCACGGCCGGTGAAGAACCCGGCGCCGTCCAGTTCACCGCCACCGGAGACATCGATCACCGACCCCGCTTCGGCGGTCAGCGTTACCTGGCCCATCAGCACGCCACGTTCGATCGCCTCGACCGTCTGGCGATCGCCGCCGCCGAGCGCCGCGGCATCGTCGAAATCCACCACCTGGCCGTTGTACAGGTAGCGCAGTCCATCGGCGGTGCCGCCATAGGGCATCCGCAGACCGGCGGCGCTGGTGGACGTGAGGCTGCCGTCGCGCAGCACCACGTTGAAACGCTTGTCGGTGTAGAACGTGTCCGGATCCGGCGTCTTGCCCAGCACGATGCGGCCCAGCGGCGCACGCACCACGCCGCCCTGGTCGATCTGCGCGGCGCGCAGGCTCAGTGAACCGAACACCGAGAACGGCACTTCCGGCGTATCGCCGTAGCCGCGGATGATCAGGGACCGCGCCGGATCGAATTCATCCGCGCCGGGGTTGATCGCTCCCGCGAGGATCTGCGCGCTGGCATGGGTGTTGGGATAGATCTGGCGCGCGGTCAACCGCATGTCGCCGGCGGTCTGCAGCAACCCGTTCCCCAACCGCAGATCCCCGCGACTGACCAGTTCGACCCGGTCGAAGCCGAAACGATCCACCGCCTCCGGGGTCCACTGGCCCGGCGCGGTTTCGCGGTGCACGGCGCCGGAACCGCCGAAGAAGGTCGCGTCCTGCGCATCGAACAGATCGGCGCGGATCTCCAGCGAGGCTTCGTTGCGCGAGGACGGCGCGTAGCCCAGGTAGCCGCCGCCGATCGTGTCCACCAGACCCGGTCGGGGCTGGCCTTCCTGCGGCTCCTCGATGTCGGCGACCTTGCCGGCCAGCAGCACGTGCGGCGCGGCCAGCACCACCCGCGCGTCCGGCGTGGCGTCCGCCACCGACAACAGGCCACGGCGCAGCGCCAGACGCTCGCTCATCCGCAGCTCCACATCGCCTTCGAAGGAAATCACGTCGCGGCTCCACAGATCCAGCGAGCCGAAGCCGCCCGCCTCGATCTCCTCGACGCTGATCCGCGCACCGTCGCGCAACGACGGATCGAGCGTATCGCCCGCCTCCGCGTCCGCGCCCAGGCCACTGCGCACGCGCGCCTGGCTGACGCTCAGCGTGCGCGCGCCACCACCGGCGCCGACGCGGTTCTCCAGCACCAGATGCAAACGGCCCCCGGCGGCGCCGGCACCGCCCGCGGCCGCGCGCAGATCGCCATCGTTGAGGATGCCGGCGACCGAACCCAACTGGATCAGGCCGCCATCGCCCGCCACGAGAGTGGGACGCGCCAGCGGCGGTTGCCCGCCGACCACATCGATCGTCGCCGCCGCGCCCGACGCGTCCAGCCGCGCGCCCTCGCGGATCACCACGGTGGCGCGCGACGCGGCGAGCATGTCCTTGACCTCGCGGTCATAGGTTTCCAGTCCGATGCGGATCGCGCCGCCATCCTGGACCAGGCCATAGCGGCGACCCTGCATATCCTGCGCGGTCCACGCGCGTCCGGCCGCGTCGAGCACGGCGTTGCCGCCCACCCACAGCGACGCATCGGGCGCGCCGGCCGCCAGCCGGCCGACCGCGCCGATCGGCACGCTGACCAGGGAAATCTCGCCCCCCGGCGCAGTGATTTTCCCGTCCACCACCAGTTGTCGCGCCGCCGCCAACTCGACACGATGACCCGGATCGACCGTGATGGCCGCGCCCTCGCCAACCTCCAGCGAAGTGCCATGCAGGGACAGATCCGCGCCCGCGCGCAGGCTGAGCCGGCCGTTGGCCGGATCCTCGGCGATCAGCGGCGGTGTCCATTGCTCCAGCGCCGATCGCGACGCGGTACCCGAGGGCAGGCCGAACGCGGCCGCGGTCGGCCGCAGCAGCGGCATTTCGGTGGTCAGCGTGGTTCCATCGGACACCACGAGTCCGGCGCGGCTGCCGATCCGGTAGTCCGCGAAACCGCTGTGCAGCAGTTCCGAATCAAGTTTCAGCGCGGGCCCGAAATGGACTGCCTGCTCGAACCAGGTTCCGCGCGGCAGCACCTGCCCGGCGTTCACGGTGACCGCGACCGGTGCGATTTCGCCGGCCCGCATCGACAGCGTGTACGGATGCACGGCGAATCCCTGCGGGAACGCCGAGGACGGAAACACCGTGCCCGGCGGGAAGGTCGTGCCGGACAGGAATTCCATTCGCGTTCCGGCCGGAAGCACCGTGCCGCCGGTCACCCAGGTGCCGTCGGCGTTCACCCACACGTTGTCGGGAACGGTCCACTCGCCGGCCAGTTCCACCACCGGTTGCGCCTGGGTGTCGGGCACGACCGCGGGCAGCGGACGATCCGGAACGACCGTGTTCACCGAGGCGGACGCGTCGATCGGCAAGCGGCCGCCGATCGCCACGGTCACCGCTTCGGCCAGCACCACATCCGCCGGCAGCCGCGTGCCGGCTTCCAGCACGCCGCTCTCCAGCACCGCGTTGTCGCCGAACACCACCGGCGCGGGCGACCACAGCGTCAGGGTGCCGCCACCGGCCACGCCGGCGGCATGGATCTCGCCATCGAGCACCAGCTCGCGGCCGGGGCGATCGGACGTGCCGGTGCCCGCCACCGCGACGCGGTCGTCGTTGGCGATCAGGCTCAGATCACCGCCGCGTCCACCGACCAGGCGACCGTCCGCGCGCAGCGCCGCGCCCGAATCCAGATCGACCCGGCTGCCGGCGGCCAGGCGCACGGAGCCTTCCACCATGCGCACCGACAGCTCGCCGCCGTCGATGTGCGCCAACGACACCGATTCGGCGCCGTCCGCCAGCGCGTTGTGCCAGGTACCCGCCAGATCGAGGGTCGCGCCGGCGCCCAGCCCGAACGAAGCGTTGCCATCCCCGCGCAACAGGAACGCATCCTCGCGCGCGGACACCGTCGCCACGTTCACCACGTTGTCGGCGTGGATGCTGCCGCTGCGGATGGTCACATCGGCATTGATCGCGATGTCGGCGGCCGACAGATCCAGCGCGCCGCCGTCGGCCAGGGTCAGCGCCTGATCGATCCGCACCTCGCCCGCGCTCATCAGGGTCAATCCGCCCAGCCCGCTCCGGTTCAGGCGCCCGGCATCGAGCAGCACGGTGCCGATGCGATCTTCCGGCAGCGCGGAATCCGCGTCGCCGGTCGCCACGTCGTCGAACGCGCCCACGACGATGCGGCTCGCATGCGGCGTCTCGAAGCCACGCGCGTTGACCCGGCCGATGACGAGTTCGCCCGCGCGCGCCACGGCGGTCTGCGCCTGCCGGTAGCCGTCCACGGCGTCGCGCGCGCGCGTCTGCCGCGCGCCTTGGAAGACCGTCGCCTGGATGTCGCCTTCCAGCACGGCGGTGGGCGCATCGACGACCAGGCGGCCGGCGTCGCGGCCGACCGTGTAGCCGTTTTCCAGCCGCTGTCGCGGCGCGATGATCGGATTGGCGAAGTTGTCCTTCACGCCCCAGCGCGCGTGATCGATCTGGTAGCCGCTGTAGACGCCGGCATAGGCCAGGTGCGCCGGCGCGTCCTGCAACGTGTAGAGGTGGCCATCGGCGCCGCGCAGCCAGGATTGCTGGACGTAGCCGGTCTGCACGTCCAGCGACCCGCCGGAAAGATTCACGCGGGAGCCGGCGCGGGTGATCACTTCCTTGCCGCCCAGGGTGACGGTACCGCCCTGTGCCGCCCATTCGCCGATCGAATGCCCCTGGTTGTTCAACCAGCCACCCACTTCCAGCAGGCCGCCTGCCGCGTACCAGCGATCGGAGGCGTAGCCGCCGGTACCGGCCGGCACCAGGATCAGATCGCGCCGATCCACCCAGACCGTGCCGTTCTGCAGGGCGCCGCTGTCGCGGTTGTGCGGCGAATCGCGCAGCTCGTTGCCCTGCACGTCGACCTTGACCGTATTGCTTTCCATCGCCACCCGCACGCCGACCGCGCCGGACACGTCCAGTTGCGCGCGTTCCGCCAACTGCGCGCGATCGCCCGCGCTGACCGAGATCTGACCGCCCGTGGCGAGGGTCAGCGAGTCGCTTTCGAAGTTCACGTCGCCGCCGGAGACGATTTCCACCCGCGACTGGTCGCGGCGATCGGACAGCCGCGAGTAGTTGTCGAACGCGCCGGATTCGGTCTGCATCCGCAACGCATCCAGCTTTTCCGATTCGGCGATCAGCGCATCGCGCTGGCTGTCCAGCGCCGTGGTCTTGCCGTCGTCCTCCAGCAGCACCGCGGTGACCGCGTCCTTGCCCAGGGTGACGCGCCCTTCGGCGTCGGCGGCGGAGTTCAACAGATGCACCGTGCCGCGCGTGTTGACCGTGGTGGTCGCCACCGCCACGCCGTCCTGGCGCACGTCGTGGCCGGTCAGGGTGACGTCGCCTTCGCGGGCCTGGATCACGCCGGTGTTGACGACCCTGCCGGTGGACGTGGACGTCGCGTCGCGTACGGCGGCCACCTCGTTTCCACGGGTGGTCGCCGCCTGGTTGCCTTCGGTGCCGGCCCCCTTGCGGATGATGAAACTATCGCCGGCCGCGAGCAGCGCCTGGCCCTTGCGGGTGACGATCTGGCCCGCGTTGTCCACCTCGCCGCCCAGCAGCAGCACGTAGCCACCCCCCTGGGTGACCGAGGTCGGTTCCTTCGTCTGGATCAGCGCGCCGGCATCCACCACCACCGCGCCGCCGGAATCGGTGAAACCGGGCGCGCCGTCCGCGCCGTACAGGCCGCCTCCGAGGAACTGCGCATCGCCCATCCGCGCGGCGGCCGCCACCAGATTGCGCACGTTGACCTGCGAACTGCCGTCGAACACCACGCCGTTGCGATTGAGCACCAGCACGGTGCCGTCGCCTTCGATCCGGCCCTGAATCTGCGAAGGCCGCGCCAGCGGATCGTTCACCCGGTTGAGCACCACCCAGTCGGCCTGCTGGTCGTACTTCACCGTGGTGTCGCGACCGATGTTGAAGGTTTCCCAATTGAGGATGGCCTTGCTGCCGGTCTGCTCGATGGTCACCGTGGTCCGGCCGTCGACGACCTGCTGGGTGGGATCCTTCGCGTTGTGCCAACCGCGGGTCAGCGCGTCCTCGTCGACCTTCAGGCCGCCTTCGCCCAAGCCGTCGGGAACGTTCGACGGCCGTCCCAGGGCCGCCTGCCGCGCCTGCTGCTGGAGCGCCTGGCGCAAGGCAATCGCCTGCGCCGCGACGCCGAGGTTGTTGACCGACTGCTGCAGCTTGTCGCGCGCGGCCTGGGATTGCTGCTGCGGGCCATTCGGGCGCCACGGCGCAGGCGCGCCGCCGGGCAGCTTGCCCGTCGAATTGACCGCGTTCTGCACCGCTGCCTTGTTGGCGAACCACGCCTGGCTGAAAGCCTGCTGCGCCGACGCGGCGTCCATGCCGCCGCCGGCAACCAGCAACAGGCCGATCGCCCGTGCGAGCGGATGCGCGCGGAACAGGGGGCGGGAGGGGGCAATCGCTTGCTTGGGCACTGCGGACGCTCCAGGAAGAAGGGGGCGGTGGCGCAGGCCACCATGGCTTTCCTTCTTCACGACGCTTCCAGCCGGACGAACCCGCAAACCCCTCGGTGCGAAGCCGCACGCCGCAGGCGTGGCCGCGGGGTTGCGCGGCACGCTCCTGAACACGCCTGTTGGCGCGCCGTATCAACCCAGCAGGACGATGTCGCCGGGCAGCGTGGTGACGCGCGTGGAGAACGCCTGCTGGATCTGCGCGATCACCCGATCCATCTGCCGGATCGGAAAACGTCCGCTGACCGATCGTCCTTCCAGTTCGCGGTCCATCAACACCACCCGGCCACGCCGATAGCGGTTGATCTCGGCCACGGCCTCGGGAAGCGGCGTGTTGCGGAACACGATCACCCCGTCGCGCCACGCGGAAACCACGTCAGGCTCGATGGCGCGCACCGTTTCCAGTCCCGTCTCGCCATAGTCCACCTGGTAGCGCGGCGCCAGCGTGCGCTGCTGGTTTCCCACCTGGACCGTGACCCGTCCGCGCAGGCAGGTCACGCAGGTGCGCTCCTCCACCCGCCGCACTTCCAGGCGCGCCGGCAGCTCCGCGATGATCCGGCCCGCGCCGGCGGCGATGTGGAACCGTCCTCCGGCCACCGCCATCGCATCGACCGCCGCTTCGCCCGCCAACAACGTCACCCCATCGATCCGCCCGTCCTGCCGTTGCAGCGCGACGCTGGTGCGGGTGTTCATCGCCAGCACGATGCCTTCGTGCAGGCGCACGGTGCGTTGCTCGCCGGTGGCGGTGCGGTAGTCCGCGTCCCACTCCGAGATCGGCGCCCAGGCGCCGAGCAGCGGATGTTCGGCCAGCAGCGCCACACCGGCCACCGAGGCGGCGGCGGCCATGCCGCCGATGAAGGCGCGCCGGCTCATCCGTCGGCCATTCGCGTTCGTGGACGAAAACGCCGATTGCGCGATCAGCTGCTCACCGGCCGGCGCGAAATCGCGCCACAGGCGCTTGGCGTCCTCGAACGCCGCACGGTGCGCCGGTCCCTGCGCGCGCCAGCGCTGCAACGCACGCGCGTCGTCCTCGGTCGCCTGGCCCGATGCCAGCCGCCGCACCCAGGCATCGGCCTCGCGCCGGAGCGCATGCTTCTGGTTGTCGTCGTTCGGGAATGTCATGCCGCGTTTCGCCCGCCCCCGGCGGACCATCCCGGCCGGAATGGCCGGTAACCGTCAGACAATAGACCGATTTCGCTGGCCAATCCCGCATGGCGACCGTCCCCGGCGCCAGCCGGGACGCCCGATGCCGCGCGCGTCAACGCCCCAACCGGGCCGCGCAGTAGGCCTGCGCCTTCTGCAGCTCCAGTTCCACCAGGCGCAGTGAAATCCCCATGCGACGCGCCACTTCCGGCTGGGTGAGCTGCTCCACGCGCACCGCCAGCAGGATGTTCCTGCGCCGTTCGGGCAGTTCCCGCATCACCCGCGCCAGTGCCTCCAGTTCCGCCTGCGCGCCCGCCGATTCGGCCGGGCCGGGCGCGGAGTCCGCAACTTCCAGCAGATCGTCCACTTCGCGCACGCTGAGTTGCCGTCCGGCCGAACGACGCAGATCGACCGACGCGTTCAACGCCATGCGGAACAGGTAGTGCCAGGGATCGACCACGGTATCGGCCACCCGGCGGGTGGACAGCCGCAGCCAGGTTTCCTGCAGCGCATCGCTGGCCACCTCGTCCGAACCCAACCGCAGCACCAGCCGCCGCTTGAGTTCGTTGTAACGCAGCACCAGGAACTGCTGCAGGCCGGCGGCCGCGCCCACCGCGCTCATGGCGCGGTGTCCGGGGCGGCGCAGGCCCACGCGTAGCCCGTCGCACGCGGCAACACCAGCAGGGTAAAGGGCTGTTCCATCCCCGCCGGCACCGGCACGCCCAATGCCAGGCTGTTCATGGCCTCATGCACCGCCGCGTCCACGTCGGCGTCACCGGTCGATTCCAGCAGCCGCGAACGGCTCGTCCGGCCATCGGCCGCGAACCACAACTGCACGGCGAGGCGGTGACGCCCCTCGGCCAGTTCCGGCCGGCGGCAGAACGCCTCGCCCAGGCGCTGCTGGATGGCGCCGTAGTACCAGGCCGGATCGCGCGCGGGCGCCGGCGCTTCGACGGCGGCGTCACGCGTCAGGACCAGCGCGCCCTGTCCCACCTGCCGGATCCGCAAGCCACTGTCCTGCAGGATTCGCGCAAGCGCCTCGGCCGCGCCGAAACGCCCGCGCGCACCGGCGGATGCCACGCCGGTGGTCAAACTGCTGTCATAGATGACCGACTGGCCGGTGATGGCGCCAAAGGCCTGGATGGCGCTATCCAGCGCCTGCGGCCCGATGTCGAAATCGAACGTGTCCTCCATGCAGGACGCGCGGTCCATGCCCGCCGCGTCGCCGCGGACAGGCTCCCGCACTCCTTGCGCGTCTTCGCATGGCGCAACACGTCCCTGCGCCGACGGAGCCGTAGCCGCAGCCATCGCCAGTACTCCCGAGAGGACCAGGGCAGGACCGACGGCCACCTTTCCGGTGCGTTTGACCTTCTGTGGACCCAAGGTTCGATACCTGCCTCGGGGCCATCCTAGGCAGCGAATATGACGCTTTGGTGTCCGCGCCCCGTGTCGCGGAGGTGACATCGGGACGCCGCCATCCCCCGGCAGTTCCCAGACGCCGATGCGCGCCCGCGCGGCGTACCGTGCAGAAAAGGCCAATGCGGGCGCTGGCCTTCGCGGACACCGCGGCCGGCAGGATCAAGGATCCGGATCCGGCGACTGGTGATCCAGATGAAGGGGCACGCACACCCAGATGCTGTTGCCCTGCGCATCGAACCGCGTACTGCATTCCCGGTAGTTTCCGTTCGCGTCCTGAACGATGAGCGCGCAGGCGCTGAAACTCATGGAAATCGCGGTGACCGCCAGCAGCAACGCCATGGCGAATCTCTTCTTCATGAATCGATCTCCGGTTGGCTCCATGGAACGACCCGCGTGGGTCGGAAAGCGCGATCCCTCCCGCGCCCGCCATGCATGTCAGCCCCGCAGCCGGGCAGCCATGGCGGATTCGATCATTTCAGGATCGATGCGCCGGCGATCACCCCTGAACCGCCAGCCGCCGGGCACGGCCGATGGCGTCCTCCTTCACCCGCGCCAGGTTGTCCGGATCCGTCAGCGTGGGCGCCAGCGCGATCTCGCCCGCCGTTTCGATGCCGAGAAAACGCAGCCACTGGCGCATGTACGGCTTCTGGAAGTCCTCGTACTGGGTGACCGCGCCTTCGGAGAAATCACCGGCGCTGGAGTACATCAGGAACGCGCGCTTGCCACCCAGCAGCGGCTGATAGCCCTCGTCGCGCGACCAGCGCCAGTTCTGCCCGGGCAGGGTCACGATGTCGATGTAGTGCTTGAGCCGGTACGGCAGGCCGTAGTTCCACATCGGCACGCTGAACACGTAGACGTCGGCGCGGTTGAACTGTTGCGAGACGCGCACGGCGCGCTCCCACTGCGCCCGCTGTCCGGCCGTCGCGTTCTGCGCGCGCAGCACCGCGAACTTGGCGGCGATCATCGACGCATCGAACTCGGGGAGTTCGAGATTCCAGACATCCACCGTTTCCTGCGTGTCTTCGGGATGCGCCTGCCGCCAGGCATCGAGGAACGCGTCGGCGAGGGCAAGCGAGCGGGAATCCGCGCCGCCGGGCGAGGCGCCGATGTGAAGTACGTGGGTCACGGAAGCATCCTTGTGCGGCTCGCCGCGCGGAGTGGGGAGCGGCATTCTCGGGAACGCATCCGTCACCGCACAAGTACGCACTTCGAGGTGCCTGCTCCCTTTCTGCGGCTGAAGAGCGGCCGACCCACTTTCTCATGATCGCCTTGCCTCTCCCTTTTAAAAAAGGGGGATTGAGGGGGATTCGCCCCTTCGCGCCAAAAGCAAATCCCCCGTCACCCGCTTCGCGGGCGCCCGCCCCCTTCTACGAAGAGGGCTGAAGCACGAGCATTCTCCATTGCCATGCAATTCTGGTTTCTCCCTTGACCGGCCATTCGGCTGTTGAAAGCGAAAAAAGGGGGATCGCGGGGGATTCGCTCTTCGCGCAGGAAAAACCGCCTCCCTCACCCACCCCGCAACAGCGGCGCGATCTCGCGCATCCTGCCCTGCGTGGCCGGCCCGACCAGCGCGAATGCGGTATCGCCCTCGGCCCAGTACTGCGCCAGCAACCGGCCGTCGCGGCGTTCGCCGGTGGTGTTGCGCGGCGTGCGTGGTCGCAGGTACAGGCCGATGCGCGCGCCCTCCGCATCCTCATACACCAGCATCGCCGCCGCGCCTTCCGGCGTGGACAGCAGCCGCCCCGCTCGCAGGCGGAACCCCTGCGCGCTCAGGTCGGGGACGTCTCCGGCCGCGCCGAAATGCGTGTGCATCCACGTCTTCAATGCCGCCGGCGCGATGTCGCCCGCGCTCCTTTCGCCGTCGCTGGCGAACAGGCGATACGCGGCCACCGCATCGGCCATCGGCAATTGCTCGGAAGCCAGTCGCATATCCCGCCATTGCCAGCCGGCGACGCCGCCGATGCCCAGCGCCAGCAGGCAACTGGCCGCCAGCCCCAGGCGCGCGCGCCGCTGGCGGCGCAGGCCGGCGCGCAGACGATCCGGCCGCAAGCTGGCCGGCACGGCCTGCTCCAGGTCGCGCGCCCAACCCGCGCGCAGCGCTTCGGCGTCATGCTTCCACGCCTCGATCCGGGCCGCCTGTCCGGGGTGTTCGCGCAACCACTGCCGTACCGCCTCATGGCGATCCGCGGCCAGGCGTCCGTCGATGTAGGCGTGCAGATCTTCTTCCGTCGGCGACCAGCGATTCATTTGAGTACCCTCAGGGTGCGGGGCGACGCGGCGCCGTCATTGGTCAACGCGCGCAGCCTTTCGCGTGCGCGCGACAGGCGCGACATCACCGTGCCGATGGGCAGGCCGAGCATGTCCGCCGCCTCGCGATAACTGAAACCTTCCCCGCTGACCAGCAGCAACAGCGCGCGATGATCCGGCGGCAAGCGCGCGAACGCGGCCAGCACGGATTGTCCCTCGTGGATGCGTTCGGGCGAGGGCGCCATCTCCACCGGCTCGGCGCCGAACAGTTCCAGCATCCGCTGCCATCGCCGCGCGCGCCGATGCTCGGTGACGAACTGCCGGTAGACGATCGCGAACAGCCAGGCCTGCAGGGCGGCGTCATCGCGGCGCGAATCCCAGCGTCGCAACGCGCGTTCCAGCGCGGCCTGCACGATGTCGTCCGCGCCGTCGCCGGCCAGCGAGCGCGCGAAGCGCCGCAGCCGGGGCAGAAGCGCGCTCAGGCGCGGGTCGTCGGGAGCATCCATCGTCATCGTTTCGGAACGGGTCGTGGGGTAAGACGCACCCGAGGCCCGGATTATTCCATCCGTCTCCGGAAAAAGATTCGGGAATAAATCCGCCGCCCGCGGCGTCTTATCCCCAATCCCGTCACCAGGAGCCCGCCGTGCAAAGTCCTTCCCCGCCGCCTTCCCGGGCCCCCGCTCGTCGTGGGTGGCCGCTGCTGGCCATCGGCGCGATCGCCGCGGCGCTGGCCGCCCTGTTCGCCTGGACCGCCGGCTGGCTGGGCGGCGCCTCCCGCCTGACCGCTCCCGCCATGACCAACGCCATCGAAGCCGGCGGTGCGCCGCACCCGGGCTTCCGACGCGCCCATGCCAAGGGCGTCTGCGTGACCGGCGTGTTCCGCAGCTCCGGCCAGGCCGCCGCGCTCTCTTCGGCGCGCCTGTTCCGTCAGGCGGAAACGCCGGTGCTGGGCCGGATGTCGATCGGCGGCGGTGATCCGCACGGCGCCGACGCGCAGGCGCGCGTGCGCAGCATGGCGCTGCTGCTGCGCACTGACGACGGCCAGCAATGGCGCACGGCGATGAACAGCTTTCCGTTCTTCGTGGTCGCCACCCCGGAAGGTTTCCACGCGCAGACGCTGGCCTCGCGTCCGGATCCCGCCACCGGCAAACCGGATCCCGCGCGCATGGCCGCCTTCGTCGAACGCTATCCGGAAGCGCGCAAGTTCCATGCCTGGGCCAAGTCGGCGCCGTGGTCGAACAGCTGGGGCAACACGCAGTACAACGGCGTCAACGCATTCCGCTTCATCGCCGAGGATGGCGGCGAACACGCCGTGCGCTGGTCGATGCGCCCGCACCTGCCGTTCGCGCCGCTGAGCCCGCGACAACGCGAGCAGGCCGACGCCGATTTCCTCGCCGAGGATCTGGCCGCGCGACTCGCGCAGGGACCGCTGCGATGGGATCTCGTGCTGACCCTCGCCGAACCGGGCGACCCGGTGAACGATCCCTCGCAGCCCTGGCCCGAAGACCGGCGTCAGGTCGTCGCCGGCACCCTCTCGCTGACCGCCGCGCAGCCGCAGGCCACCGGCGCGTGCCGCGACATCAACTACGATCCGTTGATCCTGCCGACCGGCATCCGCGGCTCGGACGATCCGATCCTGGCCGCGCGCTCGGCGGTGTATTCGCAATCCTTCAATCGCCGCGAACGCGAAATCGGCCGCGGCCAGGCACCCGAAGCCAGCGGCCAGGGAGGTGTCCGATGAACCGCCCCGCTTCCTTCGATCCGGTCGCGCGCATCCTGCATTGGACGATGGCGCTGATGATTCTGGCGATGCTGTTCATCGGTGTGGCGATGGTCGCCTCGGTCTCGCAGCGCCCCTGGCTGATCGCGCTGCATCGCCCCCTCGGCGCGGCGATCCTGCTGCTGGCGATCTGGCGGCTGATCCATCGCCTGCGCCATCGCCCGCCACCGCTGCCGGCGGATCTGCCACGCTGGCAGGCCATTGCCGCGCTTTCCTCGCATTGGCTGCTGTACGGATTGATGCTGGCGATGCCGCTGGTCGGCTGGGCCATGCTGTCCGCGGGCAACTATCCGATCGTGCTGTTCGGGGGCGTGCGGTTGCCACCGTTGCTGACGCCGGATCCCGGAACCTACGCCTGGTTGCGCGACATCCACGGCTGGGGGGCGCGCCTGCTGTTCGCCACCGTGCTGCTGCATCTTTCGGCGGCGCTTTACCACGCCTGGGTGCGGCGCGACGGCGTGTTCGCGAGCATGGCGGGAACGCGGAAGAACACCCGCGCCGAACCCGACGGCGACGCGTGATGAAACACGGAGAGGCGGCGGCCTGCCGCCTCTCTCAGGGTCGCACCTTCTTCCACTCCTCGAATTCGACCCGCCTGCCGTCCTTCCACCGCTCCAGGCGCCAGATGTCGCCGTCCACGCGATAGCGGAACGAATAGACGCCACTGTCCTCCGCCGCAAAGGAGCGCTGCGTCAGCGTCTCGGTGTACCGGCCCTCTCCGGCCTCGTACCGGCCGGCACCACTCGCCCAGAACTTGTCTCCGGATTGCATGGTGAAGGAAAACCGCCCATCGGCCAGCACCTTCAGCCCGTTGAACTTCATCTCCGCATAGTTCTTCGTCTGCCCATCCTCGGTGACGTACTCGCCGCCCTGGAACTCCCAGGCGCCTTCGAGGGACTTGTCGGTAGCGAGTGCGGGGGTGATGGTGAGCAGAGCGAAGAACAAACTTCGATGCACGAATGCCTTCCGCAAACGTCCGTGTCTTGTTTTCGTATTTTCACGCCTTCCAAGACACGTCATTTTTCGTTATCCCCTCCAAAGCCAGACGCTTTTCCCGGATCCAACTCGTGAAAAATACGACGCCCAAGATCAGGCACAGCCATACGACTTCATCGACATCCACGAGATAGTTAATGACTGCCATGCAGACGGACAAGATCGCCAGCATCAGTCGTCCTTTTCCCTTCCATCGACCTTCAAGCATCCATTTCTCCCATTGCCCCCAACATTTGGGTCAAAGTCGGTTTCCAATGTTCACGCAGCCAACTCAAGCAACAACCCAATGGATCCCGGCTTTCGCCGGGATGACGGCGATGAGGTTTCCCGGCAGCATGCATTCATGCCCTACTCCGCCGCCTCCGGAAACACCGGCAGTTTCCCCACGTCCGCTTCCTCGTGCTGGATGATCAGCGTCGCCTTGAGGTTCTTCGCAAGACTGGCGAAGCGGTCCATCGAGGCCAGCGACTGTGCGCGATCGGTGTTGAACGAGGGCACGCCGTGGGTGTCGAGGTTCTCGTGCAGATGCACCACGTCACCGGACAGCAGCACCGGTCCACGCTTCGGCAGGTTCACCAGCAGGCCATGGTGGCCCGGCGTGTGTCCGGGCAGGTCCAGCATCACCACGCTGCCGTCGCCGAACACATCCAGATCCCCGCGCACCTTCTCCACTTTCGCATCCTTGCCCAGCCAGGGCGAAAACCGCTTCGTGCGTTCCTCGTGGCCGGGAGTACCCAGCACCGCGTAGTCGCCCGCGCCGATCAGCAGCGTGGCCTGTGGAAACTCCGCCGCCTGCCCGATGTGGTCGAAGTGATAGTGGCTGATGCCCACCTTCGAGATCCGCGCCGGCTTCACGCCGATCCGCGCCAGCTGTTCCACCACGGTTTTCGCCAGCGCGGTGGAATCCACCCTGCCCCGCGTGAGCGGCTTGCCCAGATACTCGCGCGACAGTCCGGTGTCCCACAGCAGGTACTCGTCGCCGTGGCGAATCAGGTAGCAACTGCCGACGAACAGCTTGCTCTTCCCCACGTAGGCGCGGGTGTCCGAAAGCTCGTCCAGGTTGTAGGTCCACAGCTGTCCGCAATCCAGCCGCCACAGGCGCAGGTCCACCGGAGTGGAAGGTTCGGCGGCGGCCACGGATAGCGGCAAGGCGAACAGGGCGAAAACGAACCGGCGAAGACGTGCGCTCACGGAGCCCTCGGGGCATGGGGTGCGGTGACGGGAAGTATGCCTCGGCGCAGGGCAATCCCCGCGGCGTCGGGTCCGGTCTCGCCGAAGGTGTAGGGTGGACCCTCGGCCGCCGTGACCTTGCGGCGAAACCGGGCCACCTCCGGAGGTCGTCATGTCCATCACCGGTGTCATCCCCCAGCTGCGTACCACCGACCTGCGCGCGTCACTCCGTTTCTATACCGAAATCCTGGGCTTCCACATCGTGTTCAACTACGAGGACTTCTACGTCGGCATCCGCGCCGGCGCGCAGACCTTCCACCTCAAGCAGGTCGACGAGCCCGATCCCTCCATCGCCTGGGTGGAGGAAGGCGGCCATTTCCACCTGTACCTGGAAACCGACGGCGTCGCCGCGTTCGCCGCCGGTCTCAAGGCCCGGGGCGTGGCGCTGGTGAAGGACGTGCACGAGACGCCCTGGAACACCCGCGAGGCCATCCTGCGCGACGATCAGGGGCATACGTTGTACCTGGGCGAACCGCTGTAGCGGCGCCGCCGCCGTCCGCGCCGCCCGATGCAAGGACCCGCCGGGATGACCCGGAGCACGCCTTGCCGGACCTGGTGGTGATCAACACGCTCCCGTCCGGTTCGCGGGCGCAGACTGCCGCGGGTTGCCCGGTGTCCAGCTCGCGGGAACCTCGCGGCCCCTGCTGCATCCGATGGGTAAGAGAGGAGATCGCATGAGCCCTGTTCACACGCCGCTGGCCCTGGATTACGCCGCCCTGGACGATGCCGACCTGGTCGCCCGGGTCCGGCGCGGCGACCGCGAGGCCTTCCGCCAGATCATGCGGCGCTGCAACCAGCGTCTGTTCCGGGTCGCGCGCGGCGTGGTCAACGACGACGCCGAAGCCGAGGACGTGGTCCAGGAGGCCTACGTGCACGCCTACGAGAGAATCGACGGTTTCCGCGGCGAGGCCTCGCTGCTCACCTGGCTGACCCGCATCGTCCTCAATGCCGCCTACGGGCGCCTGCGCCAGCGTCGCGCCACCGTGGACATCGCGCAACTCGAAGCCGCGCAGCATGAAGATCGCGTACTGGTCTTCCCCGCGCGCTTCGGCCACGAAGACCCCGCCGCGGCCGCCACCCGCGCGCAGATCCGCGCCCTGGTCGAACACGCCATCGACGATCTGCCCGAACCGTTCCGCATCGTGTTTGTCCTGCGCGAAATCGAGGAATGCACGGTGGAGGAAACCGCCGCCGCGCTCGACCTGCGCGAGGAAACCGTGAAGACCCGCCTGTACCGCGCCCGCCGGCAACTGCGCGCCGCGCTGCAGAACACCCTGGCGACGACGCTCACCGACGCCTTTCCCTTCCTGGGGTCCCGCTGCGACCGCATGACCGACGCGGTGCTGAAGCAGCTGGAAGCGTCGCCGCCGGGACCCTCCCCTTCCGGCGACGCCGATGGCGCGCCCACCACCCGATAGGAGCCTCCCATGTTGACCACCGCCCTGATCGTTTTCGCCATCGCCGCCGTGGGCGGCCTGTTCCTGGCCAGCCGCGTGCTGCGCGGCCATCTCGCCCCGTGGGCGATTTCCATCCTGCACGCCCTGCTCGGCGCCAGCGGGTTGATCCTGCTGATCCTCACCGTCGTCCAGGGCGGCGCCTCCGCGCGCGTCACCGCCGCCCTCGCCATCCTCATCCTCGCCGCGCTTGGCGGTTTCTTCCTGGCCTCCCTCCACCTGCGCGGCCGGGTCGCGCCCAAGGCGGTGGTGTTCGTGCACGCCGGTGTCGCCGTCGTTGGTTTCCTCACCCTGCTGAGCGCCGTGCTGGCGATATGAAACATCCGCTGCATCCCGCGCTGGTGCATTTCCCCATCGCCTGCTGGACGCTGGCGACGCTCGCCGATATCGGCGGCCGGTGGTGGGGCGAACCGGCCTGGCAATGTGCCGGCGGCCTGCTGCTCATCGGCGCGATCAGCGCGCTCGCCACGATGGCGGCGGGATTCGTCGAACTCATGAAGATTCCCAACGACAGCCCAGCGCTGCGTGTCGCCAACCGCCATCTGTTGATGGCGCTCATCACCTGGAGTTGCTACACCGCCAGCCTGATGCTGCGCGTGCACGGCAAAACCCTGCACGCGCCCGGCACGATGGCGCTGGGCCTGAGCGTCATCGGTTTCCTGGCCCTGTGCGCGACCGGCTGGCTGGGCGGCACCCTGGTCTACACGCATAGCGTGGGCGTCCGGCGCGAGGAGACCGATAAGTCGCACGCGTAAGTCGCACGCGCGAGGCCTTCCGCGGTCGCGCCACAAACACGGCTGGCGGCCGGCCTTGATGCAGGTCAAGACCCGCGGCCGCTTCTCCGGGCGACAATATGTCTCGCCCGGAGCTGCCCATGACCACCCTCCCCCTGTCCTTCCATCCCGCCCGCAACGACACGCCGATTGAAGTCGACGGCGCGGCGGTGGCCCGCGAACTGGACCTGGACGTGGCGAGGTTCCGCCAGTTGATGGACGCCGGGAAGATCACCCTGCTGTGCGAGCGCGGCACCGGCGAGGACGAAGGCACCTGGCGGGTCAGCTTCTATCACGACGGCCGTCGCGCGCGCTTCGTGGTCGATGCGCAGGGGCGGATTCTCGACACGCCCGCCACGCCGTGAGCGCCTCCGACGCCTGACGCTTCCCGGGTCAGCGCCGGAATGACGGCATCAGCCGCCGAACTGCGCCGCGCCCGCCTCCATGCCGGCGCCCATGTCCTTGCACCATTGCGCCTCGCCCATCGGCGCCGACGACAGCGGCTGGGCCACGCCTTCGACCATCACCTTGCCTTCCTTGCCCAACTGCTCCACGGCGTCGCCGTCATGGCCTTCCGGCGCCATCGGCTGCATCAGGTCCACCAGCAACTGCGCGTGGCGGCGGCTCTCCGCGGTCAGATAACCCTTCCCGATGCAGTACTCCACCGCCCCGCGCGTATTGCGGCTCATCTCGTAGGCCATCTTCGCCGTCATCTCCTCATCCGACTGCGCAGCGGGTGCCGCGGGTGCGTCCTGCGCGGAGACGGTGCCGGCGATCAGCAGCAGGGCGGTCGCGAGGGCGGCGGGGAAGTTGCGGTGATTCATGATCAGTCCTTGTGTCGAAAGCATGCGGATGTATCCATACATGGCATGGAGCCATGCTACGGACAATCCGAATTGTCTCCGATCGCCAGGAGCTCCTGCCATACGTGGCCTTCAACGGTCAGTCGACTTCCTCTGTACTTACGACTCCGTCACGAAATCCCCCGGTCCGGCGGGCGCATCAGGACGCTGCAAGGCAAATACGCAATCGAAGAAGGGGGCCATCTCCTCCCAGGGCACGTTCTGGTCGCGCGCCTTGACCAGCAGGCGTCCCACTTCGACCACATCTCCCGCTTCCTGATACCCGCGCATGAAGGCGGCACGTGAATCCGCGTCCGCATGCTTGCCATGATCCTGCTGGTTGTACGCGTGGAATTCCAGAATGTTGCCGGGCGCCGCGACAGACAGTCCCCGCACGGAGCACTGCCGGATTCCGCTGCTGTCCTCCCGGTCCACATGGCCTTCCGCATAGCTGTCCTGCAACGTATGCAGCAGCGACCCGAATGCCACGTCATCCACGTAGCGGCGCAGCCCCCCGCTGGCACCTTGCGTATACAGATCAAGCAGGCGCCATTCCCCGCGCCCATAGCCTTCCTGGATGGTCGGAATCCGGATCTCCTTCAGGCGCGTTTCCAGATCGTACTCGCCACGTGCCGCGCGCCAGGTGAACTCGAACCAGCCCATCAACCGCGTCCTGGTCTGTGCAGCGGGTTCGCCGTTCCTGCTCGCCATCGCATGCAGGTACTGGAGATCGCCAAAGTGGGAGCGATACAGCATCGCATCGCCCGGACCGTACACCTTGCCGGCGGCCGCTCCCTTGTTGGCATCCAGGAAGAGACCTACCCAGCAACTCGGCTGGGTCTCGAAGCGGATGGTTTCCCGCATCTTGCAGCTGATCCCGCGCGCCTGTTGGAGCGACATCCGGAAAGGCGGATCATCATTCCAGCGGACCCCCGCCAGCACGGGAACAGGCGCTGCGGTCGCCACGCTTCCGCTGCAGATGTCGCCATTGCAGCCATAGATGCGGTTGGTGATCTCCTCGTGGACCGGCTCGGTGAAGGCGGATACCGACAGCCGCGCCAGCATCCGTTCCACGCTTGCCATGGTGCCGGAAGTGATTCCCGCCAGCCGCCGTTCTTCCGCGGTCGATTGCGTTGCCAGCTTGTGTGCCAGTGCAGGCCCGATGACCGCGACCGCCAGCGCCGCGACCAGGGACCGCTTGATGCTCACTCCATGCTTCGCCATACCAGACCTCCTCCCTTTCTGATGTGCCCGCGTTTGATTGCCTCGGAACGAAGGTCTGTTCTACTTCGGACCGTGCTCCCATTCATGCCTGTGGCCGCGCCCCGTCACCTCACCGCTGCTGGAGATGGCGCACACGGCTGACGATCAGGCAGGCGCCCATCACGCCATTGCGCTGGTGATGAACATCACCAGGCCATCCCCGTAGGCCATATTGCGTAGAACGATTACCCACTCCCCTTCCCGGTAGCAGCGCCCCAGCGCATGCACCCCGCTGCCCAGCAGAATCATCTGGGTTTCCCGGCCAATGGGGCCCATGACGCCCTCAGTCCTTGTCCATCGCGTGGATGGTCTTGCCGTCCAACTTCCACATGGCGCCATCAGGCGGCGTCATCACATAGAACGTCTTCTTGGCCCACAAGCTCCAGAAGACGTGGATTTCTGTGGGGGCCGGATCCAGCAGGTGCGTGATCATGAGTCCCACGGCCTTGGGATCATTCTTCAGCACGATGCAACTGCGGCTGTATCCGCGCTGCGCGACGATTTTTCCATCCTTCACGCTCACCCGCTGGGCGCCGCCCACCGGTAGATCCTCGTACGTGGTCGTGCCAGGAATCAGGTAGACCGTCCATTCGCTCGTGTCGTCGGTGGCCGGCAGCGTAATGGTGTTATAGCGCTCGCCGCACCGTTCGAAGCGCGCGTCCGCCGCCACCGCGCGTGCGGCGGCCGCCCCGGCCTCATAGGCATTCAACGGCTCTGGAGCGGCCAGTACGTTGATCGGGCCGGCCACGCCCGCATCGGATACCGTGACCCGGTACAGCGCTTCCGGCGTCCGGTCCACGAAAACAACGGCAATCCCCCCTTCCGCTTCCTGCGTTATCCAGCCGTCGACACGGGAATCCGGCGAGTTCTTCCAGAGCGCCATCAGCGCGTCGGTCGCGTGCCAGGCCGCTTGGTCGTGCCGGTACAACGCCTCGCCGGTCGTCGAAGCCGACTGCAATGCCACGGATTGTTCGGCGGGCGTCAGGGGCTTGAACGCAGGCTCATCGGCGGATGCCGTCAGGCTTGCCAGCGCCAGCAGAATGACAAACAGGTTGTGCCGCATGTGATCTCCCTTTCAAACGCGTCCGGTTCGATATCCCCACGAAAACACATTGTCCTGCAGCAACCGGCCAAGCGGTCTCAGAAACCAATTTTCGTGCTCACCGAAACCGGATGGTCCGGTTGCACCACGACGCTAACGCTATACGGGCCGGTCTCCTCGAAATACCCCTGCTCCGGCAAGGCAAACCCGCGTTCCCCTGCCCGGAAGGATACGGCGATTCCGGACTCTTCGCGCGGGTCCACCCGGACCGTGCGGATCTCCCCCGGCGCCAGCACATGCGCGACCGGGACGGAAAAGCCGGCGCCGGAAACCCGGACGTCATGCAGCGGGTCTGCGACCGGTTGATGACCTGGATTGGCGTACCTGCCGAGCAAGTGCTCAGCAAGAGGAACAGGAGTGTGGCGCAGAGTCGTTTCATGGATGTTCCGTCAAAAAATCATACCCGTGTCACTGCCTGGAACGCTGACGAGATTTCGAACAAGAACGTCCTTGCATAGACTTCGCGTGACATACCTGCCAAAGAAAATCTCAGTAAAATTCCTATGCCCATAGATTCACCTCCCCACTCAGGATTAGGACACGCAACGGTGAATCAAGGGGGAGCAGGTGTTGGAATCATCGTGGCGCAAGCCCCAGGTTTGCGAGGAATCAGCCAGATCTGGAGCCAGGATACTCGGCGCACTGGTGGCATCGCTTTTGGGACTTGGCTGCGTGGTGGAAGCATCCAAGGCCGCCAGCTTCTGCAACACCAGCGGCTGCACAGTTACACCAGTCCCCGGACCGGGGTTCGGAGGGCCGGGAGCCGGCAACGGCGGAGGCTGGGGTGGAGGCAGTTCAACCGGTTCCCCTACGCCAGACCCCGCTCCTTCTTGCCAGTACCTCCAGAACACAAAGCCTCCTTCTTGCCCCAATCCCATACCCTTCCCAAAGGGTTACGACTACGGACGAGACTCTCTTCCCAGTGGAGGAGGCATTCTTCATCTACTCTTCTATATCGAGCGTCAACCTCATGTCAGCCCGGATGCCAGGGCCTTGGCCAAGAGCGCACTGTCTACGCAGACCCGCAGTTTCGCGACCCGCGTGGTTTCTTCCAAAGACACGATGGCGACGATGCAGCGCATGGTCTCCATGGCATGCGAAAAGCAGCATCAATATGACAAGGGAAGCATGCTGATGGGAAACATAAGCAAAGCTGAACTCAAGTGCCTGCAAGCGCTCGATCGCATCTCCGCCGAGTCAAATGGAACCATGAATATCAGTGAATGGTTCATTCAATGGACAAAAAAGGAAGGACTCGAGCTGTCTGACCTAGGAATACCCAGCACGCTCATCAACTGGCTGTCTCCTGGAAACTCGGTAAGGTCCAGATACGACAAAGTCACCAGCGATGCCATCTGCTCGACCTGGTGGTATAGCGTAGAACAACAGAAATGCAATGTTCCGAGATAACATCGAATGTCAAAATTTCGTCTCTCCCTCTTTCTGGTAGTCGCGGCTGTCGCAGCCGGTGCGCTGTATTGGCGTGCCAAGCCTGAGATCCCCCTCCCCGCGAGTCCCACGACAGCGTCCTCGGAATCGGCGAATGAACTTCCGGTCTCATTGGAGACTGGTGCCCCCAACTCCACTCATCCCGTTCCCGGAAACCTGTCGCCCCTGCGGGAGAAGGCACGGGAATATCTTTGCGAGCGAGAAGAATGCGCATCCAATCCTTTGATGGCCTCGTCCGAACAAGAGGCTGTCTGGCTGATCACTCACGGCTATCCGTCTCCGACCGATCTGGACGCCTGGAACAACCTGTCTGACGACCAACTGGGTCGAATTGCCAAGGGCGGCTCTTTGGCAGCGAAAGCGGTTCATGGAGAAAGGATAGCCGCTAAGGGTGATATGCACGGCCTGTCGGAGCTCGTTGAGGCGGCGGAGCAAGGCAGTATTTATGCTTATTACGGAACATCCTCAATCCGCTCCAGGAGCGATATGATCGAGGGCGCAGCCTTGCTCAGGGTTGCTTACATGCTGGGGGACCGAAGAGCATCTGATGTCCTCTACGACCGGTTTCCGGGGATTGGGGCCATGGATCACTATGGAATAGACAAGCGTGCGGCGGAGCTCTACAAAAGTTACGCACACGAACGTCCAGCAAAGCTCCGTCCCAATTGACTCCGGTCCCCCGCCACGGGATTCAGTTCTCCGCTTCCGACGCATGGATGTCTTCCATGCACTCCCAGTCTGCCAGACAGCCGTGCAGACCCAGTGGAGAGTTCGCGAACTGGCGGCGCATGCTCCAACTACTGCATCCTCTCTACGGACATGACAGCTTGCGTTCCGAGCAGGCGTATCTTTCTGATCTCGTCAGCACCACAGGGCAGGACCCGGAAAACATCATCATTTCGATGAGGCGCTGGGTCGGATCATCCAAACCTTCATTCTTTTCAAGGGAAGGGAGGAAGTTCACCCGCATGGATCTGGAGCTGAGACGGCAAGATATCCTCATTCACACTGACAATGTCTTTAGCCGCGACTTCCTTCCACCGGATTCACGTCGCGCAGCGGCAGCATTTTCTGCGCTAATCCGATACTTCCATGCGTACATGACCACATCGCCCGGTCCGTACTCTTCGTTGTCCCTTGCACTTTCGTTCTATTTGTCCTTCTTGACCATTCGTCCTTTCACAGACGGTAATGGACGAACTGCCAGATTCTTCTTCGGCGCCTGTGCCAGTGTGCTCGAGGAGAAATCTCCCCCTGCCATTCTCGGACTTGCCCTTATGCACAGGAATCGTGGCTCCATGTTCCATGCCACAGCAAAAATCGCCAGGCTGGGTGACTTTACCCCCTTTGGGGATCTCTTCAGGGACAGCCTTCTGCTTGCAGATTCCATGTTTGCTGATGATATTCAAGCAATCTCATGCAACCGCGCAGATAACTATCCTTCTGACGCTGAATTGTCAGCGCTAATGAACATCCGCTCCAGACTGAACGCGAACATCCGCATCTAGAAACCGCTGTTTGGCGGCGCTCGCCGCGTTCCAGGGCAGATTTGGATACGTACTTCAAGAAGGCGGTGCCAGGCAAACCACCAGCCCAGGATCAAGCCAGCCACCACCACGCCCAGCGCACCGATGGCACCCTGATAGAGATGGTAGGACACGCGGAGGGCGACGCTGGCGTTGACTGCGAACGCGGTGCCGCGGGTGCGCTCCAGTGCGCGGATAACATAGCCGCAGACGAACACTTTCTCGAAAATCGGATTGACGATCGACAGTGCCAGGATGGCCAGCATCGACAGCGGCGCGCCCTCCATCCGCTCCCACAGCGACCCCATGCCCCCCGCCAGCAGGGCCAGACCCGTCATCAGCAATGAAGAAGCAATGACGCACGCCAGGAACAGCGCGCAGCCCGTGCCCACGTCCCGCCAGGTGAATCCGAGCCCCAGGACTTCCGGCCGCCATCCGCGCCACCACAACAATGGCGCCAACAGCGAGAACAGCACGAGCTCCACCACGACCACCCCGATCATGCTGGCATCGCTCAACGCCAGATCGTCCGTGGGCTGCGCGACCCACAGCGCCCACAGGCTGCCGTAGATGAAGTAGCCGAAGGCCACGGTCACCACCACCCAGAACTCGATCCGTCGAGACACTGCCGTCATTGCGTCCTCATCCCCTCGCTCCCTCGGATCACATCACGGCGCGACAACCTGTCCACCACTCCGCTCCGCCGTACCGGTAGCGCTGCACGCGGCGATGTACCCTCCCGCACTGGCCATTGTGGGCCTGCACCTCCCACCGTCGCAACGTATGTCCACGCCACTCGGCAATATCGACAAGAGCGTGATATCGAGCCACTTGGGGTAGTCGGCAATGGATTCGCCTACTTGTGAAAGAAGAAACACTGTTCGGAGAACGCTCAAAGTTAGTCGACTTGAACGCGGCAACCGGGTAACTGTTTCGTCACGACTTCTCCGGTGGCCGACACCATGTCGCAGGATCTGTTTCGCAAGGAAGTGCTGGACGCAAAGCGGTCGGGTTGGCTGGGCAGCATCTCCCTCACCCAACCCCTCCGCCTGTGGGTCCTGACCGCATTCGCGAGCGCCGCAGCGCTGGCCATCGTTTTGTTCCTTGTCTTCGGCACCTATACACGCCGCTCGCGCGTGGTCGGCCAGCTGGTGCCGGTGCGGGGCATGGCGACGGTCCTTTCGCCAGCCACCGGCATCGTCTCCCGCGTCGACATTCCCGAAGGCGGCCATGCCCGGGCCGGCCAGACGATTGCGGTGGTCTCCATGCCCCGCGCCACGGTCGCCAGTGGCGACACCCTCGTTGCACTGGAGAATCGGCTGCGCCGCCGCACCGAAGGCCTGCATTCGACCCGTGCCGCCCAGCGGGAACAGCTGGACGCGCAGGCCGGAGGCCTTTCCGGACAGCGCATGACCGCGCGGCGGGAACTGGGTCAGATCCAGGCTGAAATCACCACCCGGAAAGCGCAGATCCGGTTGGCCCAGGAAACCCTGGATCGACTGCGCGGACTGGAGGAAGACCGCTATGTCAGCCTCCTGCAGATCAAGCAGCAGGAATCCACCGTGCTGGCCCTGACCGGGGAAATGCAGAACCTGCAACGGCAGGCCATCACGACCCGTCGGCTGATTGCCCAGCTCGAGCAAGCCGCACACGAACTCCCCGGACAACGACGCACCAGCGAAGCCACGTTCCAGCGCGACCTCGCGCTGCTGGAACAGGAAGGTCTGGAAACCCAGGCCCGAAGCGAGCTGGCCATCACCGCCCCCGTCACCGGCATGGTCGCCGCCCAGTGGTTCAAGCCCGGCCAGGCCGTACAGGCCAACCAACCACTCATGAACGTACTCCCCGGCGACGGCACGCTGGAAGCCGAGCTGTGGGTCCCCAGTCGTGCCATCGGTTTCATCGAGCCCGGCGATCAGGTTCTGCTCCGCTATCAGGCCTATCCCTATCAGAAGTTCGGCCAACATCGCGGGCGCGTCAGCCGGATAAGCCGGAGCGCGGTGAGCGGCGATGCGACTGGCGTGGGTGAATCCACCAATGAACCCCTCTATCGCGTCAGCGTTGCACTGGACCGGCAAGCCATCACCGCCTACGGCAAGCCTGAATCTCTCAAACCCGGAATGCTGCTTGATGCCGATGTGCTGGGTGAGAAGCGAAGTCTCATCGAGTGGGTTCTGGAACCTCTCTACTCAATTCGAGGAACCGTGTTCTGGCAATGACTGGAACACGGTCTTCGATGTGCCTGGCCGCCCAATTCCGGACGGCTGTGGAAGAAGCGCTGAGAAAGCGCCAATAACGAGGCTAAAAAATGAGAACGTTGACCGCAATCGAGGTTCATGAGGTATCAGGCGGAAGCAAAGCTTCCTATGAAGCTGGGCACAAAGCCGGAGGGGCCATCGTGAAGACGGCACAAGCCGTCCTGATTGTCGCGGGGCTTGTCGCCCTGGCACCCATCATCGCTGTCACTTCTTCATGAGGAGAAATGCATGAGAGTGTTGAACCCCACGGAATTTGCGTACGTTTCCGGATCCACTCAACCTGCAGGTGGAAGCTCAGCCGCCATGGCTGCCGCCTCCGCCATCAATGCGCTCAACGAGGTTGCCGAGGCAGTAGATACCCTACTGGATGACATATCCGACTTCGGAAGAGGCCTCGCGGACGGCATCTGGGATGCGCTCTAGAAATACAAGGGAGGTGCCACCCATCCGGGTGGCACCTGTTCACACGAGCATGAGGTCTTCCATGAGCAGAACCGGAATCATCTGGGTCACCCTCTACACAATCTTGGCAGGGGCCATGAACTTCAAGTCGTCGTTCCAATCGTCAAACGCCTTTGGAATCGCGTTCTCACTTGGCTCTTTTCTTGTTGTCGCAATTGTCTTCAAGAGCAGAAGGCCCCATTCCCATTCAAACCCTTCACGTACCTGATGTCTTGCGAAGCTGAAACAAACCAGTCCCAACACGCATACGCCAGTCTGGGCAATTCCCCATGAAGGTCGTCCTTCAGTCAGAGGCCGCAGAGTGCGGCCTTGCATCACTGGCAATGATAGCTGGAAGATACGACTTCCACGTCAGTCTATGCGAGATTCGCCGTCGCTTTCCTCTTTCACTCAAAGGCGCAAAGCTCGATCAGCTTATTCATATCGCCCAGCAGCTCGGCTTCTCAAGCCGTCCTCTGCGACTTGATTTGGAAGACCTCGAAAAGCTGAAGCTGCCATGCATTCTGCATTGGGATCTAAATCATTTCGTGGTTCTGTCCAAGGTCGGAAGTTCGAAAGTCATCATTCTGGATCCCGCTATCGGAGAGCGGAGATTGTCTCTCTCCGAGGTCTCCCGGCACTTCACCGGCATCGCACTCGAGCTTACCCCGAACACGGACTTCAAGCCTGAAAAGTCGACGCGCACTGTCACCGCTCGGCAATTGACCGGCTCGATCACGGGCCTATGGCGCGCTTTGGCGCAGATCCTATTGCTGTCCATGGCGCTGCAGGTGTTCGTGGTACTGGCTCCATTCTTCATGCAGTGGGTGGTCGATCAGACACTTGTCTCGGCGGACCGCGACCTGTTGGTGGTGTTGGGTTTGGGATTCGGCCTGGCGATGCTGCTCCAGATTGCCATCGGACTATTACGGGGATGGGCAGTCATATACCTTTCTTCCCGTCTGGGACTGCAATGGATGGGGAACGTATTCGCACATCTCCTGCGACTACCCCTGGGCTACTTCGAAAAGCGGCATCTGGGCGATATCACCTCCCGCCTGTCCTCGGTGCAATCCATCCAGCGCACCCTGACCACCAGCTTCATCGAGGCCATCATTGATGGTCTGATGGCGATGGTGACTCTGGGCATGATGCTGCTCTACAGTTGGAAACTCGCACTGATCACCCTGTTGGCGGTGGCGCTGTATCTGGGAATACGCGTCGTCTCCTATCGCCCCGTTCGCGACCGCACCGAACAGCAATTGGTGGCGGCCGCCAAGCAACAGACCCATCTGCTTGAGTCCCTGCGAGGCATGCAGAGCCTCAAGGTAGCCGGGCAGGAACCTCTGCGGCGCTCGACCTACCAGAACTTGATGAGCGACACGGTCAACCAGGAAGTGAAACTGGCAAGAATTGGGCTTTGTTTCAGCGGCGCAAGCCAGCTGGCATTCGGTGTCGAGCGCATCGCCGTTATCTGGATTGGCGCGATATTGGCGATTCAGAACGTCTTCTCCGTTGGCATGCTGATCGCCTATCTGGCATACAAGGACCAGTTCGCAGGGCGCATGGGTGCGCTTGTCGACAAATGGATCGAGTTCAGGATGCTGCGCCTGCATGGCGAGCGCCTGGCCGACATTGTGTTGAGTGAGCCGGAGGAAGATGGGGCATTCCCAGAATCACTTCCGGTGAACTCACCCAACATCGTTGTCGACAACATTTCCTTCCGCTATGCCGAAGGCGAACCCTGGGTCATCAAGGATTGCAGTCTCATCATTGATCCGGGCGAGTCCGTCGCGATCGTAGGGGCATCCGGTTGTGGCAAGACCACACTGGTGAAGCTGATGCTGGGTCTGTTGAAGCCGGACTCGGGAAGTATCCGCATCGGCGGCCTCGATCTGCATCAGGTCGGTCCGCGCAACATCCGCCCGCTCATCGGCACGGTGATGCAGGACGATCAACTGTTCGCCGGCAGTATCGCCGACAACATCAGCTTCTTTGACCCGGACTACGAACCGGCGCGGATCGAAGCCGCCGCCCGGTTGGCCGCGGTACACGAGGAAATCTCCGCCATGCCCATGGGCTATCACAGCCTGATCGGTGACATGGGCAGCTCACTGTCCGGCGGCCAGAAGCAGCGACTCATTCTTGCGCGTGCGCTGTATCGGCAGCCCAGACTCCTGTTTCTGGACGAGGCCACCAGCCATCTGGATGTAGCGAAAGAGCGATTCGTGAACGCAGCCGTCCAGCAGTTGGACCTAACCAAAGTCATCGTTGCCCACAGGCCCGAGACCATCAACAGCGCTGACCGGGTCCTGATGATGGTGGATGGACGAATAGTGAGCGAACACACACCTTCAATGGTGGCAATGGATGTCCATAACCCACGTCACTGATCATGGGGATCTCCATCTCCATCCATACATGATCAGCGCATCGTCCTTGGCATCAAGCCACTAAACCATATGTTAGGTCGAACAAGAGGGCCGCCGGCCCACAACAACCTTACTCGTCATTTCGGCATTCCTCAGGCCGCAATGACGCATGTGAATGCTGCCAATTTCTTCAATGACCGGATGACGGCCAAGCGTTTGCGATCACCATCCGCACTTGTATTCTCAGCTCTTTCATAAACCCAAAATTCCCTCCATTAACTTAGATTAGTTAGCTCCGATATCAATTTAGGAAGATTCCTGGTTCGACAGGAGCCTGCATTCTCTATACGTACCTTTCCGTCTACAGCGTTCTCGTTGACGGTGACTTTGTTTTGTACATGTGTAGTGAATTTCTTTCGCCGCATTGTCTCGCCCCCAAGGCGCAGTGACTCTGTGCCAATCAACAAGGAGATGTTGCAATGCGTGAGCTCAACTTGAGTGAATTGAACGCGGTTCATGGAGGTGGCGAGGGGAACAACGGGTCTTCCCACAACGGCATTGTTGGCGGATTGATTGGGGGTGCTGCTGGAGGCGCAGTCGCTGGCGGCACTGTTGGCGCAATGGTGGGAGGTCCGGTTGGCGCCGCAGTGGGCGCAGCGTTGGGAGCCGGAATTGGCGCCGTCGGTGGTGCGCTTGCCGGATATGGCTCAAGCGAGGCTCCGGAACAGGCGTGATGACGACCGTCTTAAATCCAATTCCCCGTACACAAGGAGAACGCAAGTGCGAGAACTTACCTTAAATGAAATGGGATTTGTATTTGGTGGAGACGCCCGTGAAGCCTCTTCCGTTGTTGGCGGAGCGATCCAAGGTGGTCTAGCTGGCGCAGGAGCCGTCATAGGCACCTTCGTTGCGCCCGCTGTCGGTACAGCCGCTGGCGCGGCAATCGGAGCGGCTGCAGGCGGTATATTGGGAGCCATTGCAGGCGCCTTTGACGCGGCTTCATGAATTTCCCGGAGTATGAACTCGGCGGCCAGCCTTGATTGGCTGGTCGCTTTAATGAATATCGACTCTTGATCCGAAGGAAAATACATGGGTATCGCAAGCTTCTCGAGCATGGTTTCGGCTGCAGCCTTTCTTGTATCCATCATGAATTTCATCGAAATTCGGAGACTGAAGAAAAAGCTGGGTACCCGCAACAAATCTTGAGCGAGCGCACCGAGTCAGTACCTGAAACACTGTTCTCCCTGGCTATTAGACACAGCGATCCCTATGATCAGCGATCCGCTTGTTCCCGAGAACAAGCGCCCCCTCGAGGAAGCAAACAGTGACCCAGAAAGTTGCGCTCGTGCTGACACCCGGTTTCGCGGACTGGGAATATGCCTTCATCGCCGGCGTCGGCGGTCCGTTCTATGGCTTGGATGTGGCGTTCTTCGCACCGGAAGCCGGAACGCTTCGCTCGCAGGGCGGCTTGACGGTTGAAGTCGAGAGAAGCGTGGCCGAATTGGCGGACTGGACTCCTGCCGCCATCGTGGTGGTCGGCGGCACCGTCTGGGAATCCGAACAGGCACCTGATATCAGTGCGCTGCTCAAGGAACAGCTTCAACGCGGCGTTACCGTGGCGGGCATCTGCGGCGGCACGCTGGCATTGGCGCGGGCCGGCCTGCTGAATGAAAGAGCGCATACCTCCAACGACGCCAACTTCCTGACGCGCAACGCTGAAAACTACACGGGACAAAGTCATTTCGTCGCTAGCGCCTCCGCGGTGACGGACACCCACGTCATCACCGCACCCGGATCGGCTCCGGTCAGCTTTACCGCCGGCGTTTTCAGGGCGGTGGGCATTGATGAAGAGACGGTGCGGCAGTTCAACACCATGCTGGCGGCGGAACATGCGGCGGCGGGGGAAGCCGCTCGCACCTAGGCGAGTAGCTGGACGTTTCTTGCTGTTGCGATTTCCCGGTGATCTCTTCGGCCAAGACCACCCAGCTACAGGCGACCAGTACATCGGGCAAGCCGGTGCTGATGAGCATCGACTTCGAGGGCTGCCATCCGAGCACCCCCGGCGTTCAATCGGACGCCCTGGATATGAAGGCGGTGCTGCGGGTGTTCTTTCGTCGCGCTCCGTTTGAACCATGAAGTGGCCTCATGAACGCTAGAGGTCTGGCACAGCACCCGCCCGCGACAACGCCTTGCGCAGTACCTCGGCACGGCCACCTTCCGGCCAGCCCACCACCTGATCAACAAGGCGTCCATCCTTGAACACATGGAAGACGGGCGTGGCCCAGTTGTCCACCATCGGCCAGTTCCGTTTGCCGTAGGCGATGCCGAACCGGAACTCCGGGTAGTCGGTGGTCAGTTGCTTGAGCACCGCGCTGTGGATGGTGCTGTCAGCCGGCATGACCCACAGCGCATGCCGCGCCAGCAACCCGGCGAGTGCCTTGTCCTGATGTATCTCCCGGAGTGCACGATGCGAGGGATTGCAGAAGGCGCCCGTGGTCACGACCACCTGCAACTGCGGGTCCAGCGTCGGGTTCTCGAGCAACAGACCTTCGCCATGATCCTCTTGGCGAAACCACGCCGGTTTCTGCAGGTCGAGTGTCAGCGCATGGGTGACGGGCGGGATGGGAATGACGTCATTCAGCGCCGTTTGCGCCGCGAAGGCGCGAGCGTCGTCGAACCGCCGGGTCCTGACGTACGCCTCATACATCTGCCTGTTCAGTTCTACCGGCGTCGTACCACGCCTGCCGAACTCGACTAGTGAACGTTCCATCAAATCCAGATAGGCGGGATTCCCCGTATAGAAAACCGCGACGCTGGACGCCCGGAACAACGAACGCAAACCCACGTCCGGCTCCTCCGCCAACGCCTGCAAGCGCTCCGCCTCAGCATCCAGCAATGTTTCGTAAGCCTCGGCGATCTGGGAGGAAAAGGCGATGCTTCCGCTATCAACCTTTCCATCTTCCAAATTTTCGATGGAAGTATTGAACTGCGCCACCGCCTGAGACTCGCGCGACTCAGGGGCGAGTACGCTCCTGTAGTCCTGTTGGGCTGAGTGGAGGTAATGAAGAGCCGCCGTCTTCAGATCAATTCCGGCCTGCTTACACCATTTCTGTATACCTATCGGGTGGACACGCAGGTCAAACGGTTTCCCGTCTTCGCCCAGCATGAGCATGCCGGCACGCCCACGCCGCTCCCACTCATCGCCATCGCGCTTGTCCACGACGTCGTCCGCATCGGCCAAGGCGACTACCACCTTCGCGTTCCTGATGCTTTCAATGCCGACAAATCCCCGATCAGAGCAGTAGTAAGCAATTCCCAGGGAGTTTCGTGCCGCGTCATATCCTCCCTTGGCGCTCCGGATGCCATCCTCATACGTTTCCTGCGAGAACGCTGGTCCCACCAGCCCAATCCACGCAAGAGCAACTGCTAACCGCTTTCCCACACGCACCTCGTATGCGGTCAAGGCAATCACCGATATCTGACGGAAGTCAGCCTGATTCTCGTACAAAGCTAGACACACATCATTGACATAGCGTGTTCACTCTCTGAACTCAGAGAACGGCTCATGAGCTATCGCGCAGGCACCTTATGCGCCAAGTGAGTTCAGAAACATTGGCGCAAGACCGCTCAAAGTTAGTCGACACCGCAGGGCGCCGTCGGCTGACTCCGGCCTCAGGAGTCCAGAAAAACTCCGTACAGCGGTACCACCTCCGTCACTCCGGTGGTTTCTTTTGCATCATCACTGGATGACAACCGGCGACCTTACGTCTTCGCCGGGAGGGGGCGAATACAACACCCGAAAGGGGAATCAGCCCGACCGACTGTACGCGGTTTTCTGCCTCCCGGCTCCCGGCCGCAATCCTGCGTGCCGGGTTTCCCGACAAGGAAAGGAGATCCCATGAGCAATCCCCGTATGGTCTATCTGTTGGAAGAAGAGACACAGCTGAGCATGATCCAGCTGCGTGAACACCTCACCATGCTGTCCACCCTCGCCAACCCGCGCTTCCGCTCGGATGAACATCTCCGCCTGCCGATTTCCCTGCAGGCCCTGAGCGACTGCTTCGCCTACATGGCCCAGGACGTCAACGACATGCTGGAATCCCTGCGCTATCACTACGGCGAACACGAGGAAGAAGCGGAAGAAGCCGTCAGCAACGCGTAACAAAAAACGCGGGCAGCCGGCGCCCGCGTTCTTAACATCCATCTGACTTAAAAATCTAGTTAGCGTCGCACTAGTTCATCTCGTATCTAACAAAACTATTCCACTCATCAATCGCCTCCTGAGCAGCATCCTCATGGCGTCGAATAGCCTCGTTTTGTTCTTCTACAAAATCATTGATACAGATCTTGTAGTCTTCAACTTCATTTCGAAAATTCCGAAGCTCCCATTCGTCCTTAAATTGGTAGGGCTTATATGGCTTTGTACATGAATGAGACGGCGTAAACATATCAGCATCTGCTGAGCCAACACAGGCAAGCAGCAACAGGCTGAGTAGCAGCGTTCGAGTGCGCATATTTCCCCTTAACCCTGACACGTTCAGGATGTCATCGCCTCTACCACGCAGATCACAGCAATCAGCTCCGATTGCTGGAATGTGATCTAGCGGGAATGTCTCTCCTTCAATGCTGGAACCCAGGCCGTCGAGCGACTAGCCAGCTCCCACCTTTTTTGCGGCTGCATCCAAGATCTTATCCAACGCTTCTTGAAGAGGCATCTTATCCCCATGCCGTCCATCAAGAGTTTGTGATGCGTTGTGCGAAATCGCATCAATCGCACGATTGAGAAGCGCTATCAGCATTTCGTTGTCTGGAAGATCGAGTTCTTCAATCTGCTTCTTGTAGCTGTCGTATGACTTCGCGAGTGCTTCTTTATGAGCGTACTCTTGCTGAAGTCTCTGATACTCACTTCGACGCTTACTAGCATAGTAAGTAAGCCAGACCGCAGGCCCATAAAATGGGAGCTTGTAAGCAAGACTTCGCAATACAGACTGCCAATCCCCCAGTTCCTTAAACCGGATACCTTCAGACCAACTAAAGCTGTCAACCGCCATGATAATGGAACCGAGAATTAGAACGGCGATGGCTGCATAAAACACTCCACCGGAGAATCGAATTGGCGCGGAAAATGACTCCTTCATCTCACGATAGGCGCTTGCCAAGCCAGCGCTTGTTGCGCCCGGAAGGAGGCTCTCAATTTGGGTATTGAGCGCGTTGTAGCGCACCTTCTGATTGCTCTCAAATTCAGTCATTCGGGACATCATGGCGTTCAGTTCCCCAGACTGACCACCCGTCCTCCCCTCACCCTCGCCATCTTGTTTCCCGAAAACCTTCTCGTAGAACGCCTCGAAGCCCTTCACGAGTTCGGATGATCTCGACACTATGCTCTTCGCTTTCTCGGCCTCTTCTGAAATCGCAGAAATAGCAAATTCAACTTTGCTTTTCTTAGATTCTTGCTCTTCACCGTCCGCCAGCAAATCGTTGTAGAACTCTGTAATTTTTTCGTGGCTGTCCTCTATATCTTCGGACTGCTCACGCAACTCACCAACAATTCCCACGCGCTCCTGTCCGTCACCAACTATCTCAACTTTTACCGAAACGATCTGCTGTCTTGCCTCTGCAACGATTCGCTCGCTTTCTAGCACATCCTTCTTCAGTGTTCGAATTTCGGAGAGGGCTTCCGTAGCGTTCTTTTTATAGATTTCGAAGAACCTTGTCAGAGTTTCCGAATACTCTTTGGCCGCATCGCTGAGGGCTCGGGAAGAACGTCCTGAAGCGGCAACAATCGGCTTTACGGCCAGAAGTATGTTATCAGCGTAGTGATTGGCTTGTGTCAGATGGCCTACATTTCGACTTGAAACGTAGTTCAATACTTCATTCGAACATGCTGCAACGTGCGGATTTGCCTCATCCCATTTTCCCAAAGGGATGAGTTCTGGATCGGTTGCATCCAGCATTGCGTCTGTATAGGAGATGACCTTCTTCAACCTGGCCAATTCCTCGAAGTCTTGCACAGCTGCATCCTCACTCAAGTCGACAGTCTTGAGCGAGGATTTCAGTGCCTCTAGATTTGCGCGGATTGGGTTGTTTTTTGCCTGCTCAGTCCATCGAGACATATGCAACTCCTTGAATGAAAGCTACTTCCTCACCCGCACTTCGAATACCCACAGTTCAAGCACGTCGCGCAGCCGTCCATGATGACGAGCGCCTTGGTGCTGCACTTGTGGCAGAGGGTGGCGGAGGGCGGGAAGCTGGCGCCGTCGCCGGTGACGGCGATGTCTTCGGAGGCGCCTGGGGTGTTGGTGCTGGAAGGGGTTGCGCTAAGAGCGCCCCCTTCTGCCCTGCGGGCCTCTTCCCCCGCGGGGGCGGGGGAAGGGATGGGCGGGGGGGTTACTTCAGAGTTTTTTTTTGCGCGGTCTTCGTACTGCTTGCGCTTTTCGGCCAGGATGGCGCGCTGGTGGTCGCTCATTTCCGGGTCGTGGATGAGGCCGATCGACTTCATGTGTTCTTCGACGATGGCGCCCAGTTCGGCGACCAGGGACGGCATGTAGACGCCGCCGGCCTTGAAGTAGCCGCCACGCGGATCGAACACGGCCTTCATTTCATCGACCAGGAAAGTGACGTCGCCGCCCTTGCGGAACACGGCGGACATGATGCGGGTGAGCGCGACGATCCACTGGAAATGCTCCATCGACTTGCTGTTGATGAAGATTTCGAAGGGGCGGCGCAGTTCGTGTTCGGTGCCGGCGTTGAGCACGATGTCGTTGATGGTCACGTACATGGCGTGTTCCACCAGCGGCGACTTGATCTTGTAGGTGCTGCCGACCAGCACTTCCGGGCGCTCGATGCGCTCGTGCATGTGGATGATGTCGGCCTTGGGCAGTTCGGCCTCGGCCTTGGCGCGGGAGATCGACTCGGCCTGCACCGGGGGCGCTGCTTCGCGCGCCTTGTCTTCCGGGGTGAGGACGCTGTAACCCTTGATTTTCTTGTCGATCTTGACGGCCATGGCGGGAAATCCTGTTGTGTCGTTGTGCTAAGTGATGAGGGGACCGCCTTCCGGGCGGTGGTGCCCTGAAGCCTGTCCCCTCTCCCCGGCGAGGGGAGAGGGGAAGGCGGGTGCCGCGGGTTACTTCCTGGCCGCCTTTCTGGCGGCTTTCTTCACGGTCTTTCTCGGGGCTGCTTTGCGGACGGCTTTCCTGGCCGCCTTCTTGGGTGCCGCTTTCTTCGGTGCTGCCTTTTTGGCCGTGGCTTTCTTCACGGCTTTCTTCACCGCCTTGCGGGCGGTCGTCGCCTTCTTGGCGACCTTGCGCTTGGCCGCGGTCACGTCACGCTTCACCGTGCCCTTGACCTTGGCGACATCCTTCTTGGCGGTGCGGCGCGCGGCCGCCACCTTCTTGGCCGCCTTCTTCTTGGCGCCGGTGGCCTTGCGCTTGAGCGCTGCGGCTTCCTTCTTGGCGCTGGCGCTGGCGGCGGCCAGTTTCTTCTTGGCCTTGGCGACGGTTTTCTTCACCGCCTTGCTGGCCTTGCTGGTGCGTTTGGCGACGGCCTTCTTGGCCTTGGCGAGGTCGGCCTTGACGGTCTTTTCCGCCTTCTTGGCGGCCTTCTTCGCCTTGGCGACGGTGGCGCTGGCGGAGGAGGCGACCGCGCCGCCGATTTCCATCGCCTTTTCCTTCACAGTCTCGGCGGCGTCGGAGAGCGTCGCCGTGACACCATTACCGTTGCTCATGTGCCCTCCTGTGGGCGTTCTGTCGGATTACGTCGCCGATGCTATACCCAGCTTCGCGGTTTTGCAGCGTGGCTGGGGCCTGTGGTTTTTGCCTTGCTGGGCGGGTGGTTGAAAAGCAAGAGCAGCTCGCTGCGCTCGCCCCCCTCTCCTGCCCTTCGGGCGTCCTCTCCCGCACGCGGGAGAGGGGACTTTCGGTTGGTTTGTCGGCTAGGAGCAGCTCGCTGCGCTCGCCCCCCTCTCCTGCCCTTCGGGCGTCCTCTCCCGCACGCGGGAGAGGAGACTTTCGGTTGGTTTGTCGGCTAGGAGCAGCTCGCTTTGCTCGCCCCCCTCTCCTGCCCTTCGGGCATCCTCTCCCGCAGGCGGGAGAGGAGACTTAGTTCGATTGCTGTGTGGCGGGGTTCTTTCGGGTTGGCGCGGCTGCCGGGGCAGCGCGCGCCATCGGCCGTCAGAACTTGCCGTAGTAGCCTTCCTTGAGCGCGTCGAACAGGTTGGCGGCGGTGTGCATTTCGCCGTCGTATTCGATCTGCTCGTTGCCCTTGACCTCCACCACGCTGCCGTCATCCAGCTCGAAGCGGTAGGTGGTGTTTTCCAGGTCCGCTTCCTTGACCAGCACGCCCTGGAAGGCGGCGGGGTTGAAGCGGAAGGTGGTGCAGCCCTTCAGACCCTGCTGGTGGGCGTAGCGGTAGATGTCCTTGAACTCCTCGTAGGGGTAGTCCGTGGGAACGTTGGCGGTCTTGGAGATGGAGCTGTCCACCCACTTCTGCGCGGCGGCCTGCACGTCCACGTGTTCCTTGGGCGAGATGTCGTCGGCGGCGATGAAGTATTCCGGCAGCCTGGCGTCGGCTTCGTCGCTGAACGGCATGGCCTTGGGATTGACCAGTTCGCGGTAGGCCAGCAGCTCGTAGGAGTAGACGTCCACCTTTTCCTTGGACTTCTTGCCTTCGCGGATCACGTTGCGGCTGTAGTGGTGCGCGAACGAGGGCTCGATGCCGTTGGAAGCGTTGTTGGCCAGCGACAGGCTGATGGTGCCGGTGGGGGCGATGGAGCTGTGGTGGGTGAAGCGGCTGCCCACCTCGGCCAGTTCATCGACCAGATCCGGCGCGACCGAGGCCACGCGCTGCATGTAGCGGCTGTACTTGGCGTGCAGGACCTTGCCGGGGATTTCCTGGCCGGCCTTCCAGCCGTCCTTCGCCATTTCCGGACGCTTGCGCAGCATCTCGGCGGTGACGGTGAACAGCTCTTCCATGATCGGCGCGGCGCCCTTTTCCTTCGCCAGGGCCAGGCCCATTTCCCAGCCGGCCACGGCCATTTCGCGGGCGATGGACTCGGTGAACTCGCAGGATTCCGGGCTGCCGTACTTGTGCTTGAGCATGGTCAGGGTGGAGCCCAGGCCCAGGAAGCCCATGCCGTGGCGGCGCTTGCGCAGGATTTCGGCGCGCTGCTGTTCCAGCGGCAGGCCGTTCACTTCCACCACATTGTCGAGCATGCGGGTGAACACGCGCACGACTTCCTTGTATTCCTCCCAGTCGAAACGCGCCTGGTCGGTGAAGGGATCGCGCACGAACGTGGTCAGGTTGACCGAGCCCAGCAGGCAGGCGCCGTAGGGCGGCAACGGCTGCTCGCCGCACGGGTTGGTGGCGCGGATGGTCTCGCACCACCAGTTGTTGTTCATCTCGTTGACGCGGTCGATCAGGATGAAGCCCGGCTCGGCGTAGTCATACGTCGAGACCATGATCATGTCCCACAGATGGCGGGCGCGGATGTGGCCGTAGATCTTGCAGGCGACCAGGCCGTCGTCGCGGACCACGTAGTTCTTGTGGGTCGGCCAGTCGCGCCAGACCACCTGGTTGGCGTCTTCCAGGTCCAGGTCGCCCTTTTCCTTGATGTTGACCGGGAACACCAGCGGCCAGTCGCCGTCGTTGTTGACCGCGTCCATGAAGCCGTCGGTGATCAGCAGCGACAGGTTGAACTGGCGCAGGCGGCCGTCTTCGCGCTTGGCGCGGATGAAGTCCTTCACGTCCGGGTGGGAGACGTCGAAGGTGCCCATCTGGGCGCCGCGACGGCCACCGGCCGAGGACACGGTGAAGCACATCTTGTCGTAGATATCCATGAAGGACATCGGACCGGAGGTGTAGGCGCCGGCGCCCGCGACGAACGCGCCGCGCGGACGCAACGTGGAGAACTCGTAACCGATGCCGCAGCCGGCCTTGAGGGTGAGGCCTGCTTCGTGGACCTTGTCCAGGATGCCGTCCATCGAGTCCTCGATGGTGCCGGACACGGTGCAGTTGATGGTGCTGGTGGCCGGCTTGTGCTGCTGGGCGCCGGCGTTGGAGGTGATGCGGCCGGCGGGAATGGCCCCGCGGCGCAGCGCCCACACGAAACGCTCGTACCAGTAGGCGCGCTTCTCGTTGGTGCTTTCGGCGTCGGCCAGGGCACGGGCCACGCGCTGGTAGGTACCGTCGATGTCGGCGTCCAGGGCTTCGCCCTGCTTGGTCTTCAACCGGTACTTCTTGTCCCAGATGTCCTGGGACGCCGGCTGCATGGGGATCTCGGTCCCGGTTGCCGCTGTCTTGACCGCCTCGAGGCGCACCGTGCTCATGTTGTGTCGTTCTCCTTGGTTCCTGAACCGGGTTCTTTTTCTAGTTGTGGTGTTACCGCGGCGTGCCCGGATGACGGCGACGACCGGCCCGCGCGCGGCGCTCCATCATGCGCGGCGCAGGTTGCCGGAGTGTGTTGGCGGGATTGCGGGAAACGTGCTCACGTAGGCTCACGCTAGTTTTCTCACACCCTTCCGTCGCTTTGGCGCCCCTCCCCGGGGAGCCTTCCTTTGTCAAGCAAAAACACCAGTGCTTGGGCCGCTTTCGCACCAGACCGCTATATGTAGTGGCGGCACGAGGTAGCCAAGCTACCCCCCGGTGGGGGGTCTGTCAATCGGATTGATGCGCTTTTTTTCATGACAATCCGGGGTGATCCGGTGAAACCGCCGACAGTCCTCGCGTGGAACTTCATTGCGGGTTTAGCGGTCGATGCGCACACTCGTTCAGGATGCGGCAGCGCCCCTTGCAAGCCTCGCCAGGCGCCGCCATCCGAAGTCCCAGACTCCCACGACCTGCCGCGATACGACCGATGCGACCGATCCGACCGCTCCCCACCCTGCTGGCCCTGTCCGCCGCCGCCGCCTTTGGCGGATTCGCCGCCACGGCCCTCCACGAAACCTTCCAGCAGCCCGCGCAGGCGATGCCCGCGGCCGCCATCCCCGCCGCCGCGACCCTGCCGGCCGCAGTCGGGGGCCAGCCGGTGCCGTCGCTGGCGCCGATGCTCAAGCAGGTCACCCCGGCGGTGGTCAGCGTGTACAGCCGCCAGACCGTGCGGGTGGCCAGCCCGCTCGGCCCGTTCGCCGACGACCCGTTCTTCCGCCGCATCTTCGGCATCCCCGACATGCCGCGCGAGCGCGTCGAGCGCGCGCTGGGCTCGGGCGTGATCATCGATGCCCAGCAGGGCCTGATCCTGACCAACCACCACGTCATCGAGAATTCCGACGGGGTGTCGGTGACCCTCAGCGACGGCCGCACCATGGAAGCCGAGTTCCTGGGTTCGGATCCGGATACCGACGTGGCCGTCATCCGCATCCAGGCCAACAACCTGACCGCCATCCCGATGGCCAACAGCGACCAGTTGCAGGTCGGCGACTTCGTGGTGGCGATGGGCAATCCCTACGGGCTGGGCCAGACCGTGACCTCGGGCATCGTCTCGGCGGTGGGCCGCAGCGGCATTCCGATGGCCGGCTTCCAGAACTTCATCCAGACCGACGCCTCCATCAACCCGGGCAACTCCGGCGGCCCGCTGGTCAACCTGCAGGGCCAACTGGTGGGCATCAACACCGCCAGCTTCAACCCGCGCGGCAGCATGGCCGGCAACATCGGCCTGGGCTTCGCGATTCCGATCAACCTGGCGCGCAACATCAAGGATCAGCTGATCGCCAACAACGGCGTGGTCAAGCGCGGCACCCTGGGTGTCGAAACCCAGAACGTGGACGAGCGCCTGGCCAAGGGCCTGGGCCTGGAGAACCCGCGCGGCGCGCTGGTGACCCGGGTGTATCCGGGTTCGGCCGCCGCCGCCGCCGGCCTGCAGTCCGGCGACGTGGTGCTGGCCGCCAACGGCCAGCGCATCGACAACGCGCCGTCGCTGCACAACTTCGAGGGCCTGCAGGACGTGGGCAGCCGGATCAGCCTGGACGTGCGTCGCGACGGCAAGCCGTTGCAGCTGACGGCGACGTTGAAGGAGGGCTTGCGTTCGCTGGATGGCGCGACGGTGGATCCGCGCCTGACCGGGGCGACCTTCAAGGATCTGGACGAAGGCTCGCGCCAGCAGCTGCGCAGCATGGGCGCCGGTGGCGGCCTGCAGGTGGCCAACGTGGCCCGCGGCAGTCGCGCCTGGAACAGTGGCCTGCGTCCGGGCGATCTGGTGGTGGGCGGCAGCAGCGGCGATTTCGCCGACCTGGCGAGTTTCCGCGCCAGCTTTGATCGCAAGCCGCAGCAACTGGTGTTGCAGATTCTGCGTGGGCGCAGCTCCGGCAATCTGCTGATGCAGTAAGCGGAGCAGAAGCAAGAGCAAATCCCCCCTGCCCCCCTTTTGACCAGCCATTCGGCTGTTGAGAAGCGCTGCAAAGGGGGATGCTTCGGTGTGTTTCATCTCCGCCGGATCCCCCTTTTGGCCTCCCCTTTGAGAACGGGGGACTGAGGGGGATTTGCTTTTGGGGACAAGGATTTGCACAAAGCCCCCCACCCGATCACATAACAGCCCATTCATGCCCACCTGCTATAGAGTGGAGCGGCAATCCCTCACTGCTGGAGACGACGATGAGCAATCCCACCGCTACCGATGCGATGAAGAGCAATCTGGGCGAGGCCGGTTCGCACCTGAAGTCGGCCGCATCCGCCGCCGGCGAGGCGATCAAGGGCGCAGCCGGCGCCGCGGGCGACGAGCTGAAACTGGGCAAGGCCAACGTGAAGTCCGAGTTGGCCGACAGCGCGCTGGCCGGCATCGCCGCCGCCGAAGTGGGCGGCGCCGCCGCCCGCGAACAGGTGGACGCGCTGATGGACAAGGGCCGTGATCTGATCGACAGCGCCGCCGACCTGATCCGCGAGCGTCCGCTGGCCTCGTTCGGCGTGGCCTTCGCCGCCGGCTGGATCATCGCCAAGCTGGCGCGCAGCGGCGACAAGTAAGCCGCCGCGTGAGCGCTACGCCGGAATCGGCCGACACCGAAGCACCCCGAGCCGCGAAGCCGGGGCTGGACGACAGCCTGCGCGAGGTCGGCGCGGCCGGCAAAGCGGCGCTGGCGTCGGCCGGCGACACCGGTCGCGCGCTGCGCCGGCTGGTGTCGGCGGACCTGGCGCTGGCGCGCAGCGCGTTCGGCCGCGCGCTGGCCTGGGCCGGCGTGGCGATCGTGTTCGGCGCCTCGGCATGGCTGTTGTGCGCGGGTGCGTTGATCGCGTTGCTGCAGCGGCTGGGCTGGTCGTGGCTGCAATCGCTGTCGGTCACCGCGCTGGTCAGTGTCGGCGTGACCGTGCTGGCGGCGTGGAAGGTGGGACGCTATTTCGATGACACCGGCCTGCATGCCACCCGCCGGCAATTGCAGCGACTAGGGCTGTTCGACGAGGACGCGCCGGATCCGGAGGGCGAGGACGGCCCGGGAGCGCCGCGATGAAGTTCGAACGCCTGCGGCATCGCGTGCAGCGCGCGGAACAATTGGTGGAAGGCCGGGCCACCCAGACCCAGGCGCACTGGCGCACGCTGAGCCAGGTCTGGCGCGACAGTTGGACGCCGGGACGCATCGTGATCGCCGGGCTGGTCAGCGGTTTCCTGGCCGGCCGCGCCGAGCCGCTGCGCTCGATGAACGGTGCGCGCTGGTTGCAGATGGTGGGCTCGCTGAGCAGCCTGTTCGCCACCGTGCAGGCGGCCACCGCCGCCGATCAGGCCAGCGAAGCCGCCGACACCGCGCAGGCGGTGCAGGAAGAGCAGGAAGCCGGCGGAGCGCCGGCGGCATCCGCCTATCCGCCGGAAGAGCCGCTGGTGGATAAAGCCTTCGACGAGGAAGCGCTTCCCCTTCGCCAACCCATGCCTGCCGAAGCGGCCACGGAGATGTCGGAGCGCTAGGCCTGCGAGGGTCGCGCGGTCGATGAATCCCCGCACGCCCTGATTTCTTTCTTTACCGTTGCTGTTGCCGCCCTCCGGAGTTTGCTTTGCCTCCCCCTTCGGAGAAGGGGGACCGAGGGGGATTTGCTCTTCCGCGCAAAGCAGTTCCCCCGGTCGCCTGCGGCGCCCCCCTTTTTCGAAGGGGGCAGCTTGTGTCGCCGGGTGCACGTCGATTCGGCGTGAATGAAGCCCGCTTCGTCTTCACGCCACGACGATGACGCCTGCCGGCACCCGTCCGATCGCCGCGCCGACCGTGCGAAACCGGTCCGGAGCGGCATAATCGGACTCCGTTTCCGGAGCGTCCCGATGGCCCTTTCGCCCGCTGGCGATATCCCCGCCGCTTCCCCCGAACCCACACCGCTGCCGCCCCGCGCGCGCGCGCCGATCGCGCTGGTGGTGCTGGCGACGCTGGCGGTCGGGTTCACCCTGTGGGCGGCGCAGGACGTGGTGCTGCCGGTGCTGCTGGCCGCGTTCTTCGCGCTGGTCGGCAATCCGATCATCCGCCTGCTGCGCCGGCTGTATCTGCCGCGATTCCTGGCCGCGCTGCTCGTGCTGCTCGGCGGCCTGGCCGGCGCGGGCACGCTGGGCGTGCAGCTCTGGCAACCGGCCTCGGTGTGGTTCCGCGAAGCGCCGCGCGAGCTGCGCCAGCTGGCGCCGAAGTTGCGCGAATGGACCAAGCCGGTGCAGGAAGCCAACCGCGCCGCCGAGAATTTCGCCCGCGCCGCCGGCGGTGAAACCGGCAAGCGCCCGCAGATCGTGCGCACCGCGCAGGACGATCCCTACCGCGCGCTGACCACCACGCCCCGGCTGGTGGCCTCGATCCTGGCGGTGGTGTTGCTGACGTTCTTCTTCATGGTCTACGGCGAGAACCTGCAGCGTCAGGCAATTGCGCTGTTGCCGAGCCGCCAGCAGAAGAAGTTCACCGTGGACATCCTGCATTCCATCGAGCGCGAGGTCTCGCGCTACGTGCTGACCATCAGCGTGATCAACACGGTGGTGGGCCTGGTCTTCGGCACGGCGCTGTACCTGCTGGACATGCCGCTGACCGATGCGATGTTGTGGGGCACGCTAGTGGCGCTGCTCAATTTCGCGCCGTATGTCGGTCCGTTGATCGGGGTGATGATGATGTTGTTGGTCGGCTTCATCACCTTCGACGAACCCCTGTATACGCTGCTGCCGGCCGGCATCTACCTGGTGCTGCATACGCTGGAGGGACAGATCGTCACGCCGATCATCCTGGGACGGAGAATGGCGTTGTCGCCGTTGGTGCTGATCCTGGCGTTGATGCTGTTCGGGTGGGCGTGGGGAATGATTGGCCTGTTGCTGGCGGTGCCGTTGCTGGTGTGCGTGAAGTTGGTGCTGGCGCGGGTGGAGGGGATGGAGGGGTGGGCGCGGTTGCTGGAGTGATCCGCTCCCGGCCTCCCAACCTGTGGGAGCGACGTCAGTCGCGAGCTTTTGGCGCGGAACCGGCCACACTCCGTCCGTCGCTTTCCTGGCGATGGTCGGGTATCGCGACTCACGTCGCTCCCACAAGTCGCTCCCACAAGGTGGAAGTAAGCGTTTTCGGCGGCTGGAAGCGTGGCAAGGTAAAATCACCCCCGTGAGCTTCCCCATCCGCGCCATCACCCTCGACCTCGACGACACCCTCTGGCCGTTCGCCCCCATCGGCGCACGCATCGAACGGGTGCTGCACGACTGGATGATCGAACACAGCCCGCGCACCGCCGAGTTGTTCCCGATCGAACGCATGCGCGCCCTGCGCGAGCGGGTCTTCGCCGAGCACCCGGAACTGATCCACGATCTCAGCGCGCTGCGCCGGCTGACCCTGCAGCAGGCCCTGCGCGACAGCGGTGCGGATCCGGCATTGCTGGAACCGGCCTACGAAGTGTTCTACGCCGCCCGCAACCAGGTCGAGTGCTATCCCGATGCCATCGACGCCCTGCTGCGCATCGCCGCGCGGGTTCCGGTGGCGGCCGTCACCAACGGCAACGCCGATCTGGAGCGGATCGGGCTGGCCCGGCATTTCGTGTTCCAGTTGGGCGCGCGCGAGCATGGTTCGGCCAAACCGGAACCGGGCATCTTCCACGCCGCCTGCGATCGCCTGGGCCTGCCGCCCGCGCAGGTGCTGCACGTGGGCGATCACATCGATATGGACGTGGTCGGCGCCGCGCGCGCCGGCCTGCGCACCTGCTGGCTCAACCGGGTGGATCACGTCGATCACCTCGCCGGCTGGCCGCATCCGGATCCGCTGCCGGATCTGGAATTCGCCACCCTCACCGCACTGGCCAACTGGCTGGATGCCCATCCCGATTTCGCCACGGAGCATGCCCGCGCATGAACCTTTCCCCCGGCTTCACCCAGGACGCCTCCCGGGCCCGTCCCCTGCATATCGTCAAGCGCGGTGGCTGGGAAAGCTGGCGTGACGCCCAGCCCGGCGCCGTGCGCGCGTGGCTGGAAGCGCAGAATTACACCGCCGCGCCGGGCTCACTGGCGTTGCTGCCCGGCGACGACGGCCTGGCCGGCGCGGTGATCGGTGTGGGCGATCCGCTGGATCCCTACAGCTATGCGCACGCACCGTTCGCGCTGCCCGTGGGCGACTGGCAGGTCACCCATGAAATGGATGCGGATGCACGCGCCGCGCTGCAACTGGGCTGGGGCCTCGGCAGCTACCGTTTCAGCCGCTACAAGACGCCCTCGCGCGCACCGGCGCGGCTGGTGCTGGACGCGATCGATGCCGAGGCCGCGGATCTGCTGACCGCCAGCCTGCGCGTACGCGACTGGGTCAACACACCGACCGAGCACATGGGTCCGGACGAACTGGAAGCCGCCGCCCGCGCGATCGCCGAGGCGCACGGCGCCGGCATCGAGGTCATCGCCGGCGATCAGCTGCTGGCCCAGAACTTCCCCGCCATCCACGCGGTCGGCCGCGCCTCGCATCGCGCGCCCCGCCTGATCGCGCTGCAATGGGGCGATCCCGCGCATCCGCACGTGGCGCTGGTCGGCAAGGGCGTGTGCTTCGACACGGGTGGCCTGGACATCAAGCCGGCCGACGGCATGCGCAACATGAAGAAGGACATGGGCGGCGCGGCGCACGCGCTGGCGCTGGCCGGACTGGTGATGGCGCGGCGATTGCCGGTGCGCCTGACCCTGCTGGTGCCGGCGGTGGAGAACAGCATCGGCCCCGACGCGTTCCGTCCGGGCGAAATCATCGCCACCCGCAAGGGCATCAGCGTGGAGATCGACAACACCGACGCCGAGGGCCGGGTGATCCTGTGCGACGCGCTCACCTACGCGGGCGAGCAGTCGCCGGAGATCGTGCTGGACTTCGCCACCCTGACCGGCGCGGCGCGGATCGCGCTGGGTCCGGATCTGCCGGCGCTGTTCGCCAATGACGACGCGCTGGCCAACGACTGGATCGCCGCCGGCGATCGCATGCGCGATCCGGTCTGGCGGATGCCGCTGTGGCGTCCCTACCTGCGCTACCTGACCAGCAACGTGGCGGATCTGGCCAACGCCGGTTCGCGCATGGCCGGCGCGGTCACCGCCGCGCTGTACCTGGAACGCTTCCTGCCGGCCACCCAGAAGTGGGCGCACCTGGATGTGTATGCGTGGAACGACAACGATCGTCCCGGTCGTCCGGCCGGCGGCGAGGCGCTGGCGCTGCGCAGCGCCTATGCGCTGCTGAAGGCGCGCTACGCCTGATGCAGCCGAGGGCCGCCCGACTCGGCGGCCATTTCCACCCGATCCCGGCCCCCTCGCTTGGCGCGATACAGCGCCTCGTCGGCCACGCGCACGAGCTGTTCGCCGTCGCGGCCGTGGAGCGGATAGGTGGCGATCCCTATCGAGACGGTGACGGCGGGCAGTTCCTGGCCCATGTGACGGATGCGCATCGCCCCCACCGCCGCGCGGATGTTCTCGGCGCGTTCGCGCGCGGTGTCCAGATCGGCTTCCGGCAGGATCAGGGTGAACTCCTCGCCGCCGTAGCGGCAGGCGATATCCTCGGCGCGCGCCAGCTTGAGCAGCAGTTGGCCGAAACCGGACAGCAGGGTGTCGCCGCCGACATGGCCGTGCAGATCGTTGAACGCCTTGAAGTGATCCAGGTCCATCATCATCACGCTCAGCGGCAGGCCGCGGCGTTCGCAGCGCGCCAGTTCGCGCGCCAGTGATTCCTCCAGGTAGCGGCGGTTGAACAGGCCGGTCAGCGGTTCGCGGATGGACTGGATGCGCAGGCGTTCCTGCAGTTCCAGGTTGGACAGTGCCATCGACAGCTGTTCGGCGGCGGTTTCGACCAGATCCTGGCGCGCCAGGAACGCGTCGTCGTGGCTGGACAGGTACAGCAAGCCGAGCTGGGTGCCCTGGGCGATCAGCGGGATGCAGGCGGTGGTCGGCGCGGCGTGCAGGGCCGGCGCCACCAGATGGGTGCAGCCGAGCATCTCGGCATGGGCGCGATGCACGTGCGGCTGCCCGCGGCGCAACGCCCAGCAGGCTTCAAGCGGGAACATCGCGCCACTGTGCAGCGCGTGCTCGCCCCAGTGCGCGGCCTCCTCGGCATAGTCCTGCGAGGCTCGGATGCGGTACAGCGTGCCGCCCACGTCGGGCAGCAGGCGGGCGAAATGCTGGGTCGCCAGCCGAATGGCCTCCTCGGTGCGCACGCAGCTCTGCAGCATGCCGCTGTAGCGGCTGAGCTCATTCAGGTCGGCGCTGTGGTCCTCCAGCTTCTCGATGGTGACCATCAGTTGCCGGCGCGCATCGCTGCTGGCGGCCTCGGCGCTGGCGCGACGACGGATCTCGCCGACCAGCAGCCAATAGACCAGGCCGATCACCGCCAGTCCCAGCGGGATGCCCAGCAGCGCCAGTCCGCGCAGCAGGTTGGCGCTGTCGTGGCTGGAGCGCGCGCGCAGGGCGAGCAGTTCGCGTTCGGCGGTGGCCAGTTCCTCGGCCTGCCGATGGATGTTCACCGAGGCCTGGCGCACTTCGTGGTTGATGGAGCGCTGGGCGGCGGCCAGGCCACCGAGCTTGTAGTTGCCCAGGGTGGCTTCCATCTGCGACAGCCGGCGCAGGATCTCGATCCGCCAGGACGCCGCCCGCCGGCTCTGTTCGGAATTGTCGCGGACCATGTCCTGGAGGCGCGTGAGCGCGTCGGGCAATTGGTCGCGACTGCGGCCGTAATCGGCCAGATAGCTGACATTGTTGGTGAGCAGGTAGCCACGCTGCGCCGATTCGCTGTCGTGCACCGCCGATTCGATGTCGCCGATCAGCGCGATCACCTCATTGGTATGGGTGACGCGATTGGCATCGGAAATGAAGCGCTGCGCCCCGTAGAACACGCCCGCGCCGATGGCGACGAAGATCAGTGCGGCGGCGAACAGGCCGAGTCGGTTGGCTTGGCGTGGTCTCACGGGAATGCGTCGATGCCGGTTCGGAAGCGGCCCCAGCCTAAGCACAGGAACCGGATGCGACAATCCCGCGGGCCCCGTTATGGAACCTGCGACACATCATGACGAGGGGATGGCCCGGCTGATGATCGGATGGCGCGGCGCGCGCGATGCGTGATCGAAAGGTCGCGGGGGACGGAATTGCGCTTCGCGGCGGACCGCCGGTACCGGCATCGCGCGGATGGGCAAGCACCATCGGCGTGAGAACGTACGCTGACGAATGTGGAAGCCGCGATTACACGCGGGCGGCCACCACGAACAGTTACAGCAGGCCGCGCTGGCGCGCCAGCCGGTAGGCTTCGATGCGGTTGCTGACGCCGAGCTTGCCGATCGCCTCGGACAGATAATTGCGCACGGTGCCCTGCGAGAGATTGAGCTGGCGCGCGATGTCGCCGGCCGACAGGCCCTCGCCGGCCAGCCGCAGCACCTGGCGCTCGCGATCGTTGAGCGGGTCGGCTTCGTTCCAGGCTTCCAGCGCCAGCTGGGGATCGATGGCGCGGCCGCCCGCGTGAACCTTGCGCAGCGCGGCGGCCAGTTGATCGGCCGGCGCATCCTTGAGCAGGTAGCCCGACACACCCGCGTCCAGCGCCCGGCGCAGGTAACCGGCACGGGCGAAGGTGGTGACGATCACCACCCGCGTGGGCCATTCGTGGCGATGGATGCGCTGGGCCAGTTCGAGCCCGGTCAGGCCCGGCATTTCGATGTCCGTGACCAGCAGGTCCGGGCGCAGCCGCTGCAGTTCGCGCCACGCCGATTCGCCATCGGCGGCGGCGCCGACGACCTCGATGTCCGTCTCCAGATTCAGCAACGCCGTCAACGCACCGCGCACCATCGCCTGATCCTCGGCCAGCAACACCCGGATCATGCGCGTGGCGATTCCGGGTGATGCGGTGCGTGCGGCATGCGGGCGTCCTCAGGTCTGCGCGGGCAGCGCCGGCGGCCCGGCCGGCAGACTGGCTTCCAGCACCGTGCCGCGCCCGGGGCGGGCATCGATGCGCAGGCTGCCGCCGAGCACTTCCAGCCGTTCGCGCATGCCGCTCAATCCGTTGCCGGGCACGATGGCGCCGCCGCGGCCGTTGTCCTCGATGCGCAGCAGCAGGCGGCCGGCGGCCGTCTCCAGTTCCACCCGCGCGGTGCTGGCGCGGGCGTGCCGCTGCAGGTTGGTCACGGCTTCGCGCGCGGTCAGCGCCAGCACGGTTTCCTGTTCCGGTGACAGCGGCGGAATCTCGGCCGGACAGATCATCGTCACGCCGTCGGATTCGAGCAGCAGCCGCGCCGAGGCCAGTTCGGCGGCCAGCCCGGCCGCGCGGATGCCGGTGACCGCGCTGCGCACCTGCGCCAGCGCGTCGCGGGCGACCCGGCTGACTTCGTCGATTTCGCGCCGTGCCGCCACCAGGTCCCGATCCAGCAACTTGCCCGCGAGATCCGACTTCAGCGCCACCAGCGAGAGCGTATGTCCGAGCAGATCATGCAGATCCCGGCCGATGCGCTCGCGCTCGGCCATCGCCGCCAGCCGGCGCACTTCCTCGTGGCTGAGCATGAGCGCGGCGTCGGCCTGGGCCTTGCGCGCGAAACTGATGTTCATCAGCCCCACCGCGAACCCGACCATGAGCGTGCTGGCCAGGTAGATCAGCGGCCAGCCCAGCGCGATCCATTCGATGGAATAGATCGCCAGCAGGATCAGCATCCAGGTCACCGCGTGGCGGGCGGGTCCACTGAACGCCACGAAGGCGCAGGCATAGATCATGTAGCTCTGCGCACCGGGATTGAACGGTGTCAGCGCGTAGCCCAGCGCGGCCATGCCCAGCGCATTGAACAGCATGTAGCGGCGATCGCGGTAGTAGGCGCCATGGAACAGCACCAGGAACACCGCGTAGCTGGCCAGGGTCGGCCACAGCCAGTTCGGGAACGACGCCTGATTGGACATCGGGGTGACGAAGATCCAGATGGACCAGATCAGCATCAGCAGCGGGAACCAGCGCGCCGTGCCGCGCCCGCGCAGTTCACTGCGCCGCTCATGCAGGTTCGCCAGCGAGTTCTCGGATACGGGCGGGAAGTACATGAACACGCGGATTCTCCGAAGCGGAACCGGCACTCAGGCGGGACGCGCCAGCCGCCGCAAGGCCAGCAGGCCGAAGACGACGGTGACGATCACCAGGATGGCCAGATGCAGGACCAGCGGCTGGCCCGCGTCCCCGCCGACCACCCGCAGCGCGATCTGGGCCAGATGATACGCCGGCCACAGCTGCGCCAGCGACGACAGCGCGGCCGGCAACATGCTCAGCGGCACCCACAGGCCGGACAGGAAGGCCATCGGCAGGTACACCAGATTGATCACCGCCGGCGCGCCCTGCCCGCCCACGATGCAGCCCAGCCAAAGGCCGATCGCGGCGAACGGCAACACCCCCAGCACATTGATCAGCCACAGCGCGCCCCATTGCCATGGCGACAGCGTGACCCCGGCCAGGCCGAGGGCGATCAGCGACAGCAGGACCGACACGGCGGCGGCGAAGATCATCGCCATGGCGGTCTTGGCCAGCAGATAGGCGGCCGGCGGCATCGGCAGCGCGCGCTTGAGCGCCAGCAGCCCTTGTTCGCGATCCATCGCCACGCTGACGCCGAAGCCGAACAGCGCCACGCCCATCACCCCGAACACCCCGTAGGTCGCCAGGAAGTAGCGCGCCGCCACGTCACCGCCATGCCGGGATCCCAGCAGCACGCCGAACAACAGGTAGAACAGCGCGGGGAACAGCAACGTGGGCAGGGAGAACGAAGGTGTGCGCAGCAGGCGCAGGAATTCGTAGCGGGCTTCCAGCAGATAGGCGCGCAGCGGCGTGCCGCGCGCACCGGTGATCGCGGTGTCCATCAGGCGGCCTCCTGTTCACGGGCTTGTCGGGTGAGGCTGATGAAGGCTTCGGCCAGGCCGGCGCGGGCCACTTCCAGTTCGGCCAGCGTGGCGTCCTCGGCCAGCAGCCGGCGCACCACCGGCTCGGCGAGATCGGCGACGATCTCCAGCCGTTCGCCTTCGCGCCGGGCGCTGCGCACCTGCGGCCAGGCGGCGACGACCTCCGCCTGCAACGCGCTCAGGCAGTGGATGCGCCGCTGCGCGACCCGCGCGCGTACCTCGGCCACGCTGCCCTCGGCGACCACGCGCCCGCCATCGATCACGGTGACGCGATCGGCCAGTGCCTCGGCTTCCTCCAGATAGTGGGTGGTCAGCAACACCGCGCAGCCGTCCGCGACCAGTTCGCGGATCGCCTTCCACAGCGTCTGGCGCGCTTCGATGTCCAGACCGGTGGTCGGTTCGTCGAGGAACAGCAGCCGCGGGCGGCCGCAGATCGCCAGCGCGAACTGCACGCGTCGCTGCTGTCCGCCGGACAGTTGGCCGTAGCGGCGTTCGAGCAGGCCATCCAGGCCGGCCATCGCCACGCAGTCGGCGACGCTGCGCGGGGCCGGATAGTAGCTGCGGGTGAGGTCCAGCAGTTCGCGCACCTTGAGCGTTTCCGGAATGCCGGCGCTCTGCAGCATCACCCCGATCCGCCGGCGCACCGCCATCGCGCCGGGCGCCAGGCCGAACAGGCGGGCTTCGCCGCCGTCGGGCTGTTGCAGGCCCAGCAGGATCGCGATGGCGGTGGTCTTGCCAGCGCCGTTGGGCCCCAGCAGCGCCAGCAGGCGTCCCGGCGCCAGGGTCAGATCCAGTCCGGCCAGGGCGGTCACCGCGCCGTAGCGCTTGTGCACGCCCCGCAGCCGGGCCGGCTCGTGCTGCGATGTCTGGATCTCCATGTGAAGAACTTCCGCGGCTTCGATGGTGGAGACCAATCTAGGCCGCCGCCACCGGGCGCGGCAGTGGCGGTGTTCATGCGCAGCGGATGACAGCTGTCACTTGGTCGCGCGGCGCGCACCGGGCATCCTGTGCCCTCCCCGCCCCTGGGCGCGGGCCGATGCCGCCGGCAAACAGATGACTTCCGGCAACTGGGCCGGGTTAACCTAGCCGGTCACACTTCCCGCCCTCGCCCCGTCTGGACAAGCGATGAACAATTCCGCTGATCTGCTGAAGGAACTCCGCATCGATCGCAAGGCCGCGCCGCCGGAACCCCCGTCGCGCCGCGGGCTGTGGATCGGGCTGGGCGTGATCGTGCTGGTGGTGCTGCTGGCGGTGGGCGGCTGGTTCGCGTTCGGACGCGACAAGGGCATCGAGGTGAAGACCGTCGCGGCGACCGCGATCGGCAATGCCGGCGGCGGGAGTTCGGCCTCGGTACTGGACGCGACCGGCTACGTGGTCGCGCGGCGCATGGCGACGGTGTCGGCCAAGGTCACCGGCAAGGTCCAGGAAGTGCTGATCGAGGAAGGCATGCGGGTCGAGGAAGGCCAGGTGCTGGCGCGGCTGGAGCCGATCGACGCCGAAGCCGAGCGCGCGCTGGCCGAGAGCCAGCTGCAGGCCGCCCGCAGCCAGGGCGCCGGCGTGCAGGCGCGGCTGAAGGAAGCCGAGGCCAACGTGCGCCGGCTGTCGCAGCTGACCCAGCAGCAGTTGGTCGCACGCTCGCAATACGACCAGGCCGTGGCCGAACGGGACGCCCTGCGCGCCGAGGCGCTGACCTCGCAGCGCAACCAGCGCGCCGCCGCCGATCGCCTGCGCATCGCCGACATCGGCAAGGACAACACCGTGGTGCGCGCGCCGTTCTCCGGCGTGGTGATCGCCAAGGCCGCGCAGCCCGGCGAAATCGTTTCGCCGCTGTCGGCCGGCGGCGGCTTCACCCGCACCGGCATCGGCACAATCGTCGACATGGACTCGCTGGAAGTGGAAGTGGACGTGGGCGAGGCCTTCATCGGCCGCGTGCAGCCGAAGATGCCGGTGGAAGCCACCCTCAACGCCTACCCCGACTGGAAGATTCCGGCCGAGGTCATCGCCATCATCCCGACCGCCGATCGCGGCAAGGCCACGGTGAAGGTGCGCATCGCGATCAAGCTCAAGGACCCGCGCATCGTGCCGGACATGGGCGTGAACGTGAGCTTCCTGGAGACCGCGCAGCCGGCCAGGGACGCCGCGCCGCAGCCGCAGGGCGTGCGGGTGCCGGCCGCCGCCATCACCGAGCGCGGCGGCCAGCAGGTCGCCTTCGTGGTCGGCGGCGAGCAGCGCGCCGAACAGCGCGCGCTCCAGGTCGGCATGCTGATGGGCAACGACCGCCAGGTCCGTTCCGGACTGGCGGCTGGCGAGAACGTCGTACTGGATCCGCCCGCCGAACTGAAGGACGGCGGACGCGTGCGCACGGCCGGCGAATAATCCCGCCAGCCGCGCCGCGGCACCATCGCGGACGCGCGGACCCGGTCGAATCCGGGTCTCCCCGTTCGTCGTACACCTGTCGGGACCGCCGGCGGCACGCGCCGTGGTGCCGGCGGAGGAAATCCCACCACCACGCCGGGACCGCCCGGCCATCGAGGAGTTGCCATGTCGTCCCTGGTTTCGATCCGCAATCTCACCAAGACCTACCAACGCGGTCCGGAGAAGGTGCATGTGCTGCACGGCCTGGATCTGGACATCGGCCGCGGCGACTTCGTCGCCCTGATGGGCCCGTCCGGCTCCGGCAAGACCACCCTGCTCAACCTGATCGGCGGGCTGGATTCGCCGACCTCGGGCGACATCGAGATCGATGGCGAGCACATCAACCGGCTCAGCGCCGGGCAACTGTCGCAATGGCGCAGCCACCACGTCGGCTTCGTGTTCCAGTTCTACAACCTGATGCCGATGCTCACCGCGCAGAAGAACGTGGAGCTGCCGCTGCTGCTGACCAAGCTCGGCGCCGCCCAGCGCAAGCGCAACGCGGAAATCGCCCTGCAGCTGGTCGGCCTGGCCGAGCGCAAGTCGCACCGTCCGAACGAGTTGTCCGGTGGCCAGCAGCAGCGCGTGGCGATCGCGCGGGCGATCGTGTCCGATCCCACCCTGCTGATCTGCGACGAACCGACCGGTGACCTGGATCGCCAGTCCGCCGAGGAAATCCTGGGTCTGCTGCAGACGCTCAACCGCGAACACGGCAAGACCATCGTGATGGTGACCCACGATCCCAAGGCAGCCGAGTACGCGTCGCACACGCTGCATCTGGACAAGGGAACCCTGGTCGAACAAGTGCAACACGCCTGAGCGCGGGAGCGTCTGCCATGAAATATCTCCATCTGATCTGGGCGGAACTGTTCCGCCGCAAGACGCGCACCATCCTCACCCTGGTCTCGATCCTGGCCGCGTTCCTGCTGTTCGGCATGCTCAACGGCGTGCGCGAGAGCTTCGACCAGGCCGGGCAGAGCGCGCAGGGCGCCAAGCGCCTGCAGACCGGCTCGCGGCTGTCGTTCATCGACACCCTGCCGCTGTCGCTCAACGACCGCATCGCGCGCACCGACGGCGTCACCGCCGTCACCTACGCCAACTGGTTCGGCGGCGCCTACCAGGACGCGCGCAACCAGATTTTCAGTTTCGCGGTGGCGCCGAACTACCTGGACCTGTATCCGGAAATCGAAGTGGACCCGGCCCAGCGCCAGGCCTTCGCCCAGACCCGCACCGGCATCCTGGTCGGCGAGGGGCTGATGAAGCGCTTCGGCTGGAAGGTCGGGCAGAAGATTCCGCTGCTGTCGACCATCTTCCCCAACCGCGACGGCAGCAAGAACTGGTCGTTCGACATCGTCGGCGTGATGAAGCCCAAGGACAAGGCCGCCGGTGGCTGGTACGACCAGATGCTGCTGATGCACTGGAAGTACTTCGACGAATCCTCGCCCTACAACCGCGGCTCGGTCGGCTGGTACGTGAGCGGCGTGGGCGACGTCAACCAGGCCGATCGCGTGGCCAAGGCCATCGATTCGCTGTCGGCCAACTCCGACCATGAAACCAAGACCCAGACCGAAGCGGCGGCGACCGCCTCGTGGATGAAGCAGATGGCGGACATCGGCCTGATCGTGGGTTCGATCATGGGCGCGGTGTTCTTCACCCTGCTGCTGCTGACCGGCAACACCATGGCGCAGGCGGTGCGCGAGCGCATCCCGGAACTGGCCGTGCTCAAGACCCTGGGCTTCAGCAACGGCAGCGTGCTGGGGCTGGTGCTGGCCGAATCGGTGCTGCTGGTGCTGATCGGCGGTGTGCTGGGCCTGGGCCTGGCCGCGTTGCTGGGTCCGGTGCTGTCCGCCGGCAGCGGCGGAGTGATCAACATGCCGCCGGTGGGCGCGCGGAGCTGGGCGATGGGGCTGGGCCTGATGCTCGCCATCGGCCTGCTGGTGGGTGCGCTGCCCGCGCTGCGGGCGATGCGCCTGAACATCGTCGACGCCCTGACCGGCCGATAGGAGCACACACATGGGTATTCTCAAATCATTCCTGCGCGGTCTGGGCCTGTTCCTGCTGGTCATCGTCGGCATCGGCGCATGGCTGGCCCTGCCGTGGCCGTTCCTGCTCGGACTGGTGGTGATCTTCCTGGCCTGGATGTTCTTCACCCGGCGTGGTCGCCAGACCGGCTCGGTCACCCAGGTGGGGCTGAGCACGCTCGGCCAGCGCATCGGTTCCTCCTCGGTGATCGTGATCGGCATCGCCGGCGTGGTCGCGGTGCTGGTCGCGCTGCTGGCGATGGCCGAGGGCTACCGCGAGACCCTGCGCAAGAGCGGTGGCGAGGACAGCGCGATCGTCCTGCGCGGCGCCTCGGCGGCGGAGGTCATGTCCACGCTGATGCACGACAGCGTCAACGTCATCAGCCAGGCGCCGGGCATCGCCCGCGACGCGCAGGGACGCGCGCTGGTCTCGCCGGAACTGGTGGTCGCGGCCAACCTGCCGATCAAGGGCGGGCTGCCCGACGAGGACGGCAGCGTGCAGCTGCGTGGTGTCGGCGAAGCCGCCTGGACGGTGCGTCCGAACGTGAAGATCACCGCGGGCCGCAAGTTCTCCACCGGTCGTCGCGAACTGGTCGCCGGCAGCGGCGCGCAACGCCAATTCTCCGGACTGGAGCCGGGCAAGCAGATCCGGCTCGGCAACCAGACCTGGGACGTGGTCGGCATCTTCCACTCCGGCGATGCGATGGACTCGGAGCTGTGGGGCGATGCGGAAGTGGTGGCCACCACCTATCGCCGCGGCAGTTCGCGCACCTCGGTGACCGCCAAGCTGGTCAGCGCCGACGCGTTCAAGGGCTTCAAGGAGACGCTGTCCAAGGATCCGCGCCTGGACGTGGACGCCAGCACCACGCTGGACTACTTCAGCAAGCAGTCGGAGGGCATGACCAAGGTGATCCGGATCATCGGCATGGTGGTCGGCGGCATCATGGCCATCGGCGCGGTGTTCGGCGCGCTCAATACCATGTTCGCCACCGTCGCCACGCGCGCCCGTGAAATCGCCACGCTGCGCGCGATCGGTTTCCGCGGCGTGCCGGTGGTGGTCGCGGTGATGCTGGAAACGATGCTGCTGGCATTGCTGGGTGGCCTGCTGGGCGGCGTGCTGGCCTGGCTGATCTTCAACGGCTTCACCGCCTCCACGATCGCCGGCGGCGTCGGCCAGCTGACCTTCGAGTTCAAAGTCTCGCCGGAGGTGCTGTGGACAGGCATCAAGTGGGCGCTGGCGATCGGTTTCGTCGGCGGCCTGTTCCCGGCCCTGCGCGCCGCGCAACTGCCGGTGACCGAGGCACTGCGCGCGGCCTGATCATCCGCGATGCGTGAAGGAAAAGCGGCCGGCGCATGCCGGCCGTTTTTATTTTCCGGAAGACTTGGATCAGCAATCCGGTGCCGGATCGATCCAGCCTCGGCGGCATGCTTCGCGCAGATCCTCCGGCGTATCGATATCGTGCGTCAGTTCCGGTGCGTCGAGCAGGGCGATGCATTCGGGTGCGCGCGCCGCGAGCAGGCCGCGCAGACCGCGATCGCCTTGCAGCGATACCGCCTGCGCCAGCAGATCCGCCGGCACCCGGGCGGGGACGCCGCGGCCATCGCCGTGGCGTGTGGCCGCGCAGCCACGGGCGACGAAACCTTCGCGCAACGCATCCAGATGCGCCGCTTCCAGCGCGGGCTGATCGCAGGCCAGCAACAGGCAGGCGGACGATGCGTCCGCGCGTCCGGACACAAGCGTCGCCGCGGCCAGGCGCAGGCTGCTCGCCAGTCCCTCTTCCCACGCGGGATTGGGCAGGATGTCCACCGGCAGATCGCGCACCGCCGCGGTCACCGCCTCGGCGTGTCCGCCGACGATCACGAGCAACCGGCGCGGCGCGGTTTCCAGCGCCAGCCTGACGCAGCGACGCACCAGCGTCTCGCCATCGCGGGTGAGCAGTTGCTTGGGCTGGCCGAGCCGGTGGCTGCCGCCGGCCGCCAGCACCACCGCGTCGTGCGCCGGCATCATGCCGGTTCGGCCGCCAGCACCGCCTGCAACTGCGCGGCGATGCTCAGCGCGATCGCTTCCGGTCCCTGCCCGCCCAGGCGCAGGCCGATCGGCGAACGCAGGCGATGGCGCAGGCGTTCGCGCGTTTCCGCCGGCAGCACCTTGAACAGATCGTCACGGCGGCGGCCCGGTCCGAGCAGGCCGATGAAGGGCAGTCCGGTGTCGGCCAGCGCCGCCAGTGCTTCGCGATCCAGTTCGAAGTGGTGGTGCATCACCAGCGCGGCGTCATGGCCGGCGGCGCGCGCGGCTGCCTCGGTGGGCGACACGTCCCAGGCGTGATCGGCCAGCGCCGCCGCGGCCTGCCAGCGGGCGCGCCGCTCGGCCACGGTGACCCGCCAGCCCAGTTCGCGCAGCCAGGGCACCAGCAGCGGCGTCTCCGGTCCGGCGCCGCAGATCAGCACCCGGGGCGCGGCGCGTATCGCCAGCGCATAGCCGGCCTGTCGCGGCGCCTCGGCCCGCGGCATGACCGGCAATCGCCATTGCGCGGAGCTCCCGTCCAGGCGCACGCGCAGGTCGCCGTCGGCGGCGACCGACCAATGCAGGGCGTCGCCGCCCAGTCGCCACGCTTCCAGCTGCGCCGCCAGCCCCTCCAGCTTCGCCAGCGGCAGCAACGCCAGGTGCAGGCGTCCGCGGCAACCGACCGCGGAACCGGACAACAGGTCCTCGTCGTCGCGGGTGTCGATGTCCATCCAGTCCAGCGCGCCCGCTTCCGCCGCGGCCAGCGCGCGGCGCTGGATGTCCGGCTCCAGGCAGCCGCCGCTCAACCAGCCGGTCTGGCCATCGCGCGTACTGAACAGGGCCATCGCGCCGGCGTGCACATAGGTCGATCCCTCGGTGTCCACGACCACTGCCAGTCCCGCGCCGGCGTCGCCGGTCGCCAGGGCCCGCAGGGCGGCTTCCAACACCTTGCGCTGGCTGGACATGGGCCTCCGAAAAAAGGTCGCCGGACGGCTTGGCAATGTCGCATCCGCGGGCGTAATGTGCCAACTCCCCCGCCGACGCCAGGGAACGAACATGAAGCTGCATGTGAATGGTTCCGAGCACGACGTCGAAGCACCGCCCGACATGCCGCTGCTCTGGGTCCTGCGGGACCTGATGAAACTCACCGGCACCAAGTTCGGTTGCGGCATCGCCCAATGCGGCGCCTGCACCGTGCACATCGACGGCACGCCGCTGCGCGCCTGCGTCACTCCGGTATCCGCGGTGGCCGGCAGGAAAATCACCACCATCGAAGGCCTGTCATCCGACGGACGCCATCCCGTACAGCAGGCGTGGGCGGAGCTGGACGTGGTGCAGTGCGGCTACTGCCAGTCCGGCCAGATCATGACCGCCGCCGCGTTGCTGTCCGCGGTGCCCAGCCCCAGCGATCAGGATATCGACCAGGCGCTGGCGGGCAACCTCTGCCGCTGCGGCACCTACCCGCGCATCCGCGCGGCGGTGCATCGCGCCGCGCAGCTGGGCAAGGCCTGATTCCTCTTTCCCCCGCGCCGGGCCACGAAGGCCTGGCATCCGATCGGAGAACGTTCGTGGACGCCAAGCCTGCGGATTCCGTCGCATCCTCTTCCCGCCGCCAGTTCCTCAAGGCCGGTGCCGTCCTCGGTGGTGGCCTGGTCATCGGCTTCGTGGTGCCTGCCGCCGGCCGCTTCGCGCTGGCCCAGAACGCCGCCGCGCCGGTCGCGGTGGCGCCGTTCGCGCCCAATGCCTTCCTGCGCATCGCCGCCGACGACAGCATCACCGTGCTGCTGTCGCATTCGGAAATGGGCCAGGGCATCTGGACCACGTTGCCGATGCTGATCGCCGAAGAGCTGGATGCGGACTGGACGAAGATGAAGGTCGAGCACGCGCCCGCCGCGCCGGCCTACGCGCATACCGCGTTCGGCATGCAGATGACCGGCGGCTCGACCAGTACCTGGTCCGAGTTCGACCGCTACCGCATGGCCGGCGCCACCGCGCGCGCGTTGCTGCTGCAGGCCGCAGCCACGCGCCTGGGCGTGCCGGTGGCGGAACTGAAGACCGACAACGGCGCGGTGGTGCATGGCGACCAGCGCCTGCGCTATGGCGAACTGGCCGACGCGGCCGGGCAGTTGAAAGCGCCGGATCCGAAGACGCTCACGCTCAAGGATCCCAAGGACTGGAAGCTGATCGGCAAGGGCGCCAAGCGCCTGGATACGCCGGAGAAAATCACCGGTCGCGCGATCTTCGGCATGGACGTGCAGTTCGACGGTCTGCTCACCGCGGTGGTCGCGCGCGCGCCGGTGTTCGGTGGCGCGGTGAAAGCGTTCGACGCCACCGCCGCCAAGGCGGTGCCGGGCGTGCGCGACGTGGTGCAGGTGCCCAGCGGCGTGGCGGTGATCGCCGATCACTACTGGGCCGCATTGCAGGGTCGCAACGCGCTGAAGGTGGAATGGGATCGAGGCCCGCACGCGGATCTGGACAGCGCGCGCCTGCGCGAACAGTTCGCCGCGCAGGCGCGCACGTCCGGCCCGGTGGCGGTGCAGGCGGGCGACGCGGCCGCGGCGATGGCGCAGGCGGCCAAGGTGGTGGAAGTCGAATACAGCGTGCCCTATCTGGCGCATGCGCCGATGGAACCGCTGAACTGCACGGTGAAGATCGCCGCCGACGGTTGCGACATCTGGACCGGCACCCAGTTCCAGACCGTCGATCAGCAGGTCGCCGCGCGCATCACCGGCCTGAAGCCGGAGCAGATCCGCATCCACACCACCTTCCTCGGCGGCGGCTTCGGCCGGCGCGCGACGCCGGTGTCGGATTTCGTGTCCGAAGCGGTGGAAGTGGCCAAGGCCGCCAAGGCGCCGGTCAAGACGGTGTGGCCGCGCGAGGACGACGTGCGTGGCGGCTACTACCGCCCGGCCTACGTGCAGCGCGCCAAGGTGGGTCTGGCCGCGGACGGCACGCCGGTCGCCTGGCAGCAGGTGATGGTCGGCCAGTCGATCACCGCCGGCACGCCGTTCGAGCCGTTCACGGTGAAGAACGGCATCGATGCGACCTCGGTGGAAGGCGTGGCCGACTCGCCGTACGTGCTCGGCACGCCCGCGCACCGGGTGGATCTGCATTCACCCAAGACCGGCATCCCGGTGCTGTGGTGGCGATCGGTGGGGCACAGCTACAACGGTTTCGTGATGGAAAGCCTGGTCGACGAACTGGCGCACGCGGCCGGACAGGATCCGCTGGAATACCGTCGGCGCCTGCTGAAAGACCATCAGCGCCACCTGGCCGCGCTGAATCTGGCGGCGGAAAAATTCGGCTGGGGCAAACCGGCGGCGAAGGGACGCGGCCACGGCATCGCGGTGCACGAGTCGTTCGGCAGCTACGTCGCGCACGCGGCGGAAGTGTCGGTCGATGACGGCGTCATCAAGGTGCATCGCGTGGTCTGCGCGATCGACTGCGGACTGGCGGTGAACCCGGACAACGTCAAGGCGCAGCTGGAGAGCGGACTGGCGTTCGGCCTGGGCGCCGCGCTGCACGGGCGCATCACCTTCAAGGATGGCGAGGTGGAGCAATCCAACTATCACGACTATCCGGTGCTGCGGCTGCCGGAAATGCCGGTGGTCGAAGTGCACATCGTGCCCAGCACGGACAAGATGGGCGGCGTCGGCGAACCCGGCACGCCGCCGATCGCACCCGCGGTCGCCAACGCGGTGTTCGCGCTCACCGGCCAGCGCCTGCGCGATCTTCCCTTCTCCCTGGCCCCCGCGGCCAAGCCCGCCTGAGGATCCGACGATGCGTGCCGCCGCCCTTTTCCTCATCGCCGCGCTGTCGCTGTCGCTGGCCGCCTGTGGTCCGCGCATCAGCGCCGAACAGAAGGCGCAGGCGCTGCAATCCTTCGCCACCGTCGAGCAGGTGTTCCAGCATCCGCGTTGCAGCAACTGCCACATTCCCGGCGATCAGCCGCTGCAGTTCGACAGCCAGACCCCGCACATGATGAACGTGGTGCGCGGCCCCGAAGGCAAGGGAGCGCCCGGCCAGCCCTGCTCCACTTGCCATGGCGAAGCCAATCCGCCTGCCGGCTACAGCGCGCACGCGCCGCCGGGCGCACCGCACTGGCAACTGCCGCCGCCGGATCACAAGATGGCCTGGATCGGCCTGCCGGCCCACGAGTTGTGCGCGATGATCCAGGACCGCAAGCGCAACGGCGATCGCGACATGCCCGCGCTGATCAAGCACGTCTCCGAGGACAAACTGGTGCTGTGGGGCTGGAATCCCGGCGGGAACCGCGTCCCGGTGCCGGTTCCGCACGACCGGTTCGTCGCCGCCTTCAAGACCTGGGCCGACGCCGGCGCACCCTGCCCGTCGCCATAGCGGCGGATTCGCAGGCCTCGTGGAGCCGGGCGTGCCTCGCTGCTCTTCGCACGAACCCGCGCACCGCGCCCTCCCGGCGGTGCGCCATTTCCGGGCTGGCACCCCACGCGCCAGGCAAATCCCGGCTTAACCGTCATCTTTCTGTCATCGTTCTGCGATAGCAGCGACGGCCCCGCCGCCGGTAAGGTGCGCGACCGCTGTCCCTCCCCCCGATGATCGCCATGCTGCTGCGCCTGATCGCGCTGGCCTGCGTCTGCCTGTCGCTGGTCGGCTTCACCACTGCCCATCTGCCCGCCCTCTCGCTGGGCGAACGCCTGGCCGCGCCCGGCGGTGTCTCGCCGCTGCTGCCGCGCGATCGCATCGAGGCGATGTTCGCGCGCCTGCCGCATCGGGAAGGCTTCGTGCCGGTCAATGGCGTGCCGCTGTACTGGCGCGCGCTGGACCCGGGCGACTATGGCCTGCGCTACCGTTATGCCGGCGGCACCGCCGACAACCGGATGGATTTCCAGCTCGACTTCAGCGCGTCGGCGAAGCCGTCCACGCGGACGCCGCGCGGCACCGTCGTTCTGCTGCATGGCTGGATGATGGACGGCGGCTCGCTGCTGCCGTGGGCGCTGGAACTGGCCCAGGCCGGCTACCGCACCATCAGCGTGGATCTGCGCAACCACGGTCGCTCCGGCAACGCACTGTCCGGTTACGGTACCCGCGAAGGCGAGGACATCGTGGCGATGTTGCGCGCGCTGCGCGAGCGCGGCGAAGTCACCGGTCCGCTGCACGTGATGGGCGTGTCCTATGGCGCGGCCACCGCCATCTTCACCGCGCGCGATCTCGGCGTGCAGGCCGGCGGCGTGGTGGCGATGGAATCCTTCGACAACGCCGGCGGCGCGATCCGCGACATGGTGCCGCACATGCTCACACGGCCGGCATCCAACTGGCGCGATCGCCTCGCGCTGCCGCTGGCGCGCTGGCGCTACAGCGGTGACAGCCTCAACGTGGCCATCGCCCAGGCCGATCGCAAGCTCGGTCTGGACCTGGACAAGGTCGACGTCGGCGCGGCGCTGGCGCTGGCGCCAGCCTGCGTGCTGCTGATCCACGGTGACGCCGACCAGCACATTCCCGTCGCGCATGGCCGGCTGCTCGCGGCCGCGTCCAAGCGCGCGCGTTACCTGGAAATTCCCGGCGAGGATCACCTGAGCCTGCCGATGCGGCTGGACAGGTTGGCGCCGACCGTGATCGACTGGTTCAACCGCACGCCGACGGCGACGCCGGCCTGCCCGCAACCGCTGCCTCCCGGTCGCGCCTGAGCGCGACGCCTTATTCGGTGACCGTCGCCGGTACCACCGGTCGCTGACGCGAACGCCACAGACCATCGGCGGCGAAAATCAGCAGACCGGTCCAGATGGCGGCGAAGCCGAACGCCTGCGCGGCGCCGAAGGGTTCGCGGAACACGAACACGCCGATCAGGAACTGGATGCTCGGCGCCACGTATTGCAGCAGGCCCACCACCGTCAGCGGAATCCGGCGCACGCCATAGGCGAATCCGATCAGCGGAATGGCGGTGACCACGCCGCCGAAGATCAACAGCAGATCGATCTTCCACCCCCAGCCCTGCAGGAAACCGCCGCCGTGGCCGTTCTCGCCCCAGACGACGAACGCCAGCGCCGGCAGGAACAGGTACAGGCTTTCCACGCCCAGTCCGGCCACCGCGTCGACCGCCACCAACTTGCGCACCAGGCCGTACATGCCGAACGACAAGGCCAGCCCCAACGCGATCCATGGCGGCGAACCGGCCTGCCAGGTCAGCCAGGCCACCCCGGCCAGGGCGAAGCCGACCGCGATCCATTGCGGACGGCTCAGCCGTTCGCGCAGCACCATCACGCCCAGCAGCACGTTGAGCAGCGGATTGATGAAGTAACCCAGACTGGTCTCGACCACATGGCCGGCATTGACCGCCCAGATGTACAGGCCCCAGTTGAACGCAATCAGCAGGCTGCTCAATCCCAGCGCGGCGAACGCGCGCGGCTGGGCGCGGACGGCGCGCACCCAGCCCAGGCCGTTCTTCAGCACCAGCCAGCCCACCACCAGCAGCGCGCTCCAGACGATCCGGTGGGCGATGATCTGGAACGAGGGCACGACCTTGAGCAGGTGCCAGTACAGCGGCACCACGCCCCACAGCACGAAGGTCAGGGTGGTGATCACCAGCCCCTTGCGATCGATGGCGGCGTGGCTCATGCGCGCTTCGCCTTCGCCAGGGTGATCACCACCACGCCGAGCAGGATCATCACCATCGCGCCCAGGTCATGCGCGCTGAAACTCTCGTGGGCGATCCACGCGCCCAGCGCCACCGCGATCACCGGATTGATGTAGGCATAGCTGCCGGCCACCGCCGGCCGCACGTTGTGCAGCAACCAGACATAGGCGCTGAAGGCGACGATGGAACCGAACAGCGCCAGGTAGCCCACCGCCAGCGTGCCCTGCAGGGTCGGCCACCGGGTGAAGCGTTCGCCGATCAGCGCGCCCACCACCAGCATGATCACGCCGCCGCAGATCATCTGCGCGGCCGCCGACATGAACGGCGACGGCAGATCACGGCCACGGCTCCACACCGAACCGTAGGCCCAGGCGATCGGCGCGATCAGCAGCATGATCAGGCCCTTCGGGCTGGCGGTCAGCGCGCTGCCGGAGTTGAGCCAGACCACGCCGAGGAAGCCGATCACGATGCCCGCCCATTCGGCGCGGCTGGGATGCTGTCCGCGCATCGCGCCGAACAGGCCCATCCACAACGGCATCGACGCCACCGCGACCGCCGCCAGGCCGGAAGACACGGTCTGCTCGGCCACGCACACGAAGCCGTTGCCGAACAGCAGCAGCGCCAGCGCCATGAAGGCCAGGTTCTTCCATTGCGCGCGGGTTGGCGCGGCATAACCGCGCCAGCGCAGCACCGCGTACATCAGCGTGCCGGCGACGATGAAGCGGCCACCGGCCATCAGCAGCGGCGGATAGCCGCCTTCCAGGGCCAGGCGGATACCGAGATAGGTGGAGCCCCAGACGACATAGACCAGGGCCAGTGCGACGACGACGGCGACGCCGCCGCGCGCGGGCGCGGCGGTGCTGGAAGTGGAGGAGTTCATGGGGGAAGCGCCAAGCGTATTGAGGCTTATTCTAGGACAGCGCCGAGGGCCACGGCGTGACACCTCCATTGAAAGGTTTCACGGTCCGCCTTGCATCTGGCTCAAGTCTCCTTGCCCCGCCTTTGCAGGAGCGACGCAAGTCGCGACCGCAGCCCGTCCGCCCCCCTTCGGCTTTTACCCCGAAAGAACCCGGCATCATCCACCACACAGAGGCCACCCCAACAAAAAAACGCGGCCCGGAGGCCGCGCTTTTCCATCTCTCCGGAGCCACGTCCGACTCAGTCGGCCCAGCGCCCCGGACCGGTGGATTCCGGCAGCACCTGCGCCGACAGCTTGCGGTCCTGGTTCAACACGCCGATGGCGTCGCCGAGGATCGCGGCCGATTCACGCAGCAGCGGATCCGGACGCTTGTCGACCAGCTTCTCCCGGGCGGCGTCCTTGACGATGTCGCGCTCGCTCGCGCCCAGGCCGTCGTCGGCCAGATCATCCGCCAACGGATCCAGGGTCAGCCCCAGCGCCTTGCGCTCGGCCTGGCGGGTCTTGCGCAGGGTGTCCTGCTTGTCGCGCTCGGCGCGGCGCTCGGCCTCGTTGAGCGAGACGTATTTCTTGGCCGCCTCGGCGCGGAACGTCGCCACGTCCTCGGTCCACCACTGGAACTCCTTGTCCCTGGCGACGCGGGAGGCATGCAGGGCTTCCAGCTTCGGCAGCAGCGGCGCGAAGTTGCCGTACTGGGTGTGCGGCACGGCGGCGATGCGGGTCCACGGCAGCGCGTTGTCGTAGGTGCTCTCGCCGTACTCGCTGGCGTCCACGCTCACCGGGAAGGCGAGATCAGGCACCACGCCCTTGTGCTGGGTGCTGCCGCCGGCCACGCGGAAGAACTGGGCGATGGTCAGCTTGACCTGGCCGAAGCGCGCGGTCTCGTTGGCCGGCCAGCGATCCAGATCGACCATGTTCTGCACGGTGCCCTTGCCGAAGCTGGTCTCGCCGATCACCAGGCCGCGACCGTAATCCTGGATGGCGCCGGCGAAGATTTCCGAAGCCGAAGCCGAACCGCGGTTGATCAGCACCGCCAGCGGACCGTCCCAGGCGACGCCCGGCTTGCGATCGCTGTTGACGGTCACGCGACCGCCGGATTCGCGCACCTGCACCACCGGACCCTTGTCGATGAACAGCCCGGTCAATTCGACCGCCTCGTCCAGCGAACCACCGCCGTTGCCGCGCAGGTCCATCACCACGCCATCGAGGTTCTGGGTCTTGAACTGCGCCAGCAGCTTGGCGATGTCGCGGGTGGCCGAGGTGAAGTCATTCGGATTGCGGCGACGGCCCTCGAAATCCTGATAGAACGCCGGCAGCTTGATCACGCCGATGCGCCGCTGCGGCTCGCCGCTGGCGGCCGGCAGGGTGATGGTCTCGGCCTTGGCCGCCTGCTCCTCCAGCTTGACCTTCTGGCGGGTGATGGTGACCTGGGCGTGCTTGCCGTCGATGCCGGATTCGACCGGGATGTATTCGATGCGGACCTGGGTGTCCTTCTTGCCGCGGATCTGGGCGACGACGTCGTCGATGCGCCAGCCGATCACGTCGGTCATCTGGCCGGACTTGCCCTGGCCGACCGCGACGATGCGATCGCCGACCTTGAGCTTGCCGCTCAGATCCGCCGGACCGCCGGGGACGATCTCGCGGATCGCCACCAGATCGTCCTGCCGCTGCAGCACCGCGCCGATGCCTTCCAGCGACAGCGACATCGACTGGTTGAAGTTCTCGGCGGTGCGCGGGGTGAAGTAATCGGTGTGCGGATCGATCGCGCTGGTATAGCTGTTGAGGAACGCCTGGAACACGTCCTCGCTCTTGAATTCGTCGACCGTGCGCTGCAGGTTGGCGTAGCGCTTGTCCAGGGTCTTGCGGATGTCCTCGGGCTTCTTGCCGGCCAGCTTGAGACGCAGCCAGTCGTTCATCACCGACTTCTTCCAGATCGCGTCCAGCTCCTGGGTGCTCGCGGCCCACGGCGCGTCCTTGCGGTCGTATTCCCACCGCTGGTTGCCGCTGAAGTCGAAATCCTGCTTGAGCAGCGAGCGCGCATAGGCCACGCGCTGCTGCACGCGCTGACGGTAGATGGTGAAGACGTCGTAAGCCGGATCCAGCTCGCCGCTGCGGATCGCATCGCCCATCCGCGCCTGGTAGGGCGCGAACTTGGCCACGTCGGCGGCGGTGAAGAACTGCTTGCCGCCGTCCAGCGCTTCCAGATAGCGCTTGAAGATGTCGGCCGACAGCGTCTCGTCCAGCGCGCGCGGGCGGTAGGCGTAACGGCTGTCCGACAGCAGGCCGTAGACCAGTTTGGAGGTGGTGGCCTGATCCGCGGTGGGCGCGGTCGGCAGCGCGACGCGGTTGTCGCCATCGCCGCGCGCCAGCAGCGCCAGCGGCGACGCCAGCGCCAGGGACAGCAGGAGGACGGCGGGGACTTTCTTCACTTTCATCGGGTACTCGCGGCCAGGTGGCCTTGCTGGAACGGCGGGGAATCTGACAGTCAGACAGTGCCCAAAGTTGCGGCGCTTGTCATCCCTGTCTTTCGGCAGGCGGAAGGGCCTGCCGGAGAGACCCTAACCCCGCGTCCGTAGAGAAAAGTGAACCTGTTTCGGCTGGCCGTCCGTCGGCCGCCAACGGTTCAGCCGGCAGCCGTGTTGCGGGCGCTGGCCGCGGCCTCGGCGGCCTGGCGGTCGGCGTGGTAGGACGAGCGCACCAGCGGGCCGGAGGCAACGTGGCTGAAGCCCAGTTCGTTGCCGTAGAGCTCCAGTTCCTTGAATTCTTCCGGCGTCCAGTAGCGCATCACCGGGTGATGGTGCGCGGTGGGCTGCAGGTATTGGCCGATGGTGACCATCTCCACGTCGTGCGCGCGCAGATCGCGCAGGGTTGCCTTCACCTGCTCCATCGTCTCGCCCAGGCCCAGCATGATGCCGGACTTGGTGGGCAGCTCCGGATGCTGCTGCTTGAACTTCTGCAGCAGGGTCAGCGACCACTGGTAGTCGGCGCCCGGGCGGACATTGGGATACAGGTCCGGCACGGTCTCGATGTTGTGGTTGAACACGTCCGGCGGATTCACCGCCAGGATTTCCAGCGCCCGGTCCATCCGGCCCTTGCCGCGGAAGTCCGGGGTCAGGACCTCGATCCGGGTGCCGGGCGAATGTTCGCGGATGGCGGCGATGCAGTCGACGAAATGCTGGGCGCCGCCGTCGCGCAGATCATCGCGATCGACGCTGGTGACCACCACGTACTTCAGGCCCATGTCGGCGACGGTGTGGGCCAGGCTGAGCGGCTCGGAGGCGTCCGGCGGCTTGGGCCGGCCGTGGGCGACGTCGCAGAACGAGCAGCGCCGGGTGCAGACCTCGCCGAGGATCATGAAGGTAGCGGTGCCATGGCCGAAGCACTCGTGGATGTTCGGGCAGCTGGCCTCCTCGCACACCGTGACCAGGCGGTTCTCGCGCAATTTGGCTTTCAGCCGCGCGACCGAACCGTCGCTGGGGATGCGCACGCGGATCCAGGAGGGCTTGCGCAGCACGGGCGCATCGGCGAACTGCACCGGCGAACGCGAAATCTTGTCGCCACCCAATTGCTTGACGCCCGTTTCCAGCGGGGCGGAGGCAGTGGCGGGGGCGGTGGAAACGACCTGGAGGGGAATCTGGCGCGGGGAGGACTCGTTCATGGCGTGAATTCTACGCCTCCCCCACCCCACCAACAGCCGCCCCCACCGGAATCCAGCGTCACAAGGACACTCGCCCTTGCGAATCCCCAATCCCGAATCCCAAATCCCAAATCCCAAATCCCAAGCATAAAAAAAGCCCGCAATGGCTAGGCCAGTTGCGGGCTTGCTCCCTCCCCCACGTCGGGATGCGGGGCCATCGTGAAGGAGCGGTTACCGGGCTTGCACGCTGCACTGCAAAACAGAACCGGACAGTACATTTGGGCGTGGAACCCGCTTTTCGCCAAAAGCCTTGTGCCGCTTGAATGTTACCGATGCCAGACCAATTTCGGCTGCGATCCTGTAACCGCTTTCACGGTTCACGCGCCTGAAACCTGAATAGGGGCCAAACCGTTCAGCTGCGCAAAACGGCTTCAACGCAGCAGATCCGGCTGGCCCTGATACCACTCCCGGGCCTTCGCCAGGTGCCAGCGACGGGCATTGTCCTGCAATTCCAGCCCCGCGCTCAGCACGCCCCAGCGCGCGTACAGCTGGCCGTTGCGGCGCTGTCCCTGCAGGCGCAGCCGGGCCTGCAGGTCGAAACGGTCGTTGCTAGCCTTCACCCGGTCCAGCACCAGCACGTCGTCGCGCCACTGCACCCGGCCGTCGGCCCGGGCCTGGCCGGCGTCGACCAGCCGGTAGACCCATTTGGGGTAGTCCTTCTGGCGGGAGAACAGCGCCAGCAGGAAGCCAACGTCCTTCATCTGCACCGCCGCGCTGCCGCCGGCGCTGAGCGGGCGGTCCACGTCCAGGCGCGCGCGATCCAGCCGAAGCTTCGCCCACCAGCCGCTGCGCGCGTCGCCGCCGGGTTCGCGGAAGCCCAGATTGCGGAACTGCACGGTGCTGCCGTCGGCGACGAACGCGCGCCGCCTCAGATCCGCGCGGCGCAGCGCCAGGCCGATGTCCACATCGCCGCGCAGATCGATCCCGGCCAGGTGCATCCGCGCGTTGCGCCCGGTGATGCGCAGGCGACCGTGGCCGACATCACCGGCCGTATCCAGCGACAGATCGCCGCTGAGAAAACCGGCGCCGCCGTCGAAGCGCATCTGCCGGCGCGGCAGGTACGGGTTGTAGACGCGCAGATCCGGCACGTTGGCGTTGTCGAACACCACCCGTCCGCGCACGGTATTGCGCAAATCCTGCAGTTGGCCATCGGCATCGAGAAACAGGCGCAGGTTGCGGCCCTGCACATAGGGACGCTCGGGCGCGCGCACGGAAGCGACGTGGAATTGCTCCATCACCGCCTGCAGGCGCGGCACCAGTTCGCCTTTGGGGCCGGCGTCGAGGCGGATGTCGGCGTGGGCGCGGCCGCGGATGCGGTTGCCCATCACATCGGCGACCGCGTCCACCTCCGGCACGCCGATGCGGCTGCCGGCCGCCAGTTCTCCGTTCACCACCTGCACGTCGGCATCCACGTCGCCGGCGCCATCCAGGCGCAGCCACGGCGTCTGCGGAAACAGACTGGTGATCCAGTGCAGCGAGGAGAAGCGCCAACGCCCGATCACATGCCCGGAGGCACGTGGCAGCAGGGAAGGGAAATCGCCCAGCGGGATTTCACGCCCGCGCAGGCGCAGATCGGCGTCCACCGACATCCGTCCCCCGGCCAGCGGCGGCGCCTTCACCCGCAAGGCGATATCGCGTTGGCCCACCGCCAGCGCGATGCCCAGCGCATCGGCGCGGCTCGCGCCCGCGGCGTCGTGGCCACCCACCGGCATGCTCCATTGCAGGCGGCTGCCGGGCGTGAGCACGCCCCGGGAAAATCCGAGATCGATGTTGGCCTGGCCGCGCCCGGGCACCAGCGCCAGGGTGACGCCACCCGGCACCGGCGTCACGTCCAGGCCACTCGTGGTGCCACGCAGCTTCAGCCGCGCATCGGTCCTGAACAGTTTGCGCACGCCGGGGGCTTCCTCGCGCCGGTGCTTCGCGATCGCGAAGGTGGCCTCCAGTTCCGCGTCGCGCAGCACTTCCTCGCCGTCGCGCACCAGCCGCGCCTTGTGGAAACCCGCCTGCGAAGGCAGCAGCTCCATCGGCCCGCCCCGCAGTTGCTTGACGAAGCCGACGCTCGCGCTGCCTTGACCTTCCAGCCGCAGTCCATCGAACTCGCCGCGGGTCACGCTGTCGCTGGCGATGCGGTCGAAACGCAGCACCCAACCGCCGTCGGCGGGTGGCGGCACCGGCAACTCCTGTTCCGCGCGATGGACGCCGCCGGTCACGCCGTCGGCCTGCACCACCGGCACATGCAGTTCCCGCCGCAGCAGCGGCCACAGCGCGATCTCGCCCCGCACCGCGCGGGCCTGCGCCTGCCAGGCGATGCGTCGCACCTGCCCCTGCAACTTCACCTCGCGCAGGCTGACCTGGCCCGGCCACCAGCTGTGGCCGCCCGCCCAATGCATCTGGAACTTCTCCGGCTTGCGGTTGAGCGTGCGCTCGCCCCAGGCGGTGTTGATCCACAGATTGGCCGCGGCCAGGTACAGCGCATACATCGCCAGCAGGGCCAGGGCCAGCCGCAGCGACCAGCGGCGCGCGGCGTTTCCGCGGGAAGCATTCCCGTGATTCGACGTCCTGTTCATGCGCACAGCATGCCCGAACGCCCGGGCACGGAACATCGCACGCCGTGTATTCCCCGATGGTCCTGGCCCCCTGACCGGGCCCGCGGGCGATAATGCGCGCTTTCCGCTTTCTGGTTCCGCTCCCCGCATGTCCAGCGACCGTATCCGCCATCCGCGCCTGCGCGGGCTCGTTGTCTCCGCCGAAGCCGCCGCCGCGCACATCCAGCCCGGCGAGACCGTGGCCATGAGCGGATTCACCGGGTCGGGCTATCCCAAGGAGGTGCCGCTGGCGCTGGCGAGCCGGATCGATCGCTGGCACGCGGAAGGACGCGGTTTCCAGATCCGCCTGCTGACCGGCGCGTCGACCGCGCCGGAACTGGACGGCGCGCTGGCCAAGGTCGACGGCATCGCCCTGCGCCTGCCGTTCCAGAGCGATCCGGACACGCGCCAGCGCATCAACGCCGGCACGCTGGAATACATCGATGCCCACCTGAGTCATGTCGCCCAGCACACCTGGTTCGGTTTCTACGGGGCGGTCGATACCGCGGTGGTGGAGGTCTCGGCCATCCGCGAGGACGGCGCGCTGGTGCCATCCACATCACTGGGCAACAACAAGACCTGGCTGGACCTGGCCCGCAAGGTGATCGTGGAGGTCAATGACTGGCAGCCCGAAGGCCTGGACGGCATGCATGACATCTACTACGGCACCGCGTTGCCACCGCACCGCAAGCCGATTCCGCTGATCCATCCGGACGATCGCATCGGCGACACCGCGCTGCGCTGCGACCCGGACAAGATCGTCGCGGTGGTGCGTACGCATGGCCCGGATCGGAACAGCCCGTTCAACCCGGCCGACGCGACCAGCGAGCGGATCGCCGCGCATCTCATCGAGTTCCTGCAACACGAGGTGAAGCAGGGCCGGCTGCCACCCAACCTGCTCCCGCTGCAATCCGGCGTTGGCAACATTCCCAACGCCGTGCTGGCCGGCCTGTCGGCCAGCGGCTTCCGCGATCTGACCGCATTCACCGAAGTCATCCAGGACGGCATGCTGGACATGCTGCGCGACGGCGTCCTGCGCAGCGCCTCGTGCACCGGCTTCGCGCTGAGCCCCGAAGCGAACGAGGTGTTCAAGCAGAACATCGGTTTCTACCGCGATCGCATCGTCATGCGCACGCAGGAGATTTCCAACCATCCGGAACTGGTGCGCCGGCTCGGCTGCATCTGCATGAACGGGATGGTGGAAGCGGACCTGTACGGGAACGTCAATTCCACCCACATCATGGGCTCGCGCATCCAGAACGGCATCGGCGGTTCCGGCGACTTCGCCCGCAACGGCTACCTGTCGATCTTCCTCAGCCCCAGCACCGCCAAGGGCGGCGGCATTTCCTCGCTGGTGCCGATGGTCAGCCACGTGGACCACACCGAGCACGATGTCTCGATCATCGTCACCGAGCAGGGCCTGGCGGATCTGCGGGGACTCTCGCCCAAGCAGCGCGCGCGCGTGCTGATCGCGCAGTGCGCGCATCCGGACTACCGCGACCAGCTCACCGACTATTACGAGCGCGCCCTGCACGCCAGCTATGGCCGCCACACCCCGCACCTGTTACCCGAAGCGCTGTCATGGCACCAGCGATGGCTGGAGACGGGCAGCATGAAGGCCTGAGGGAAAATTCCCCTCGGTCCCCCTTCTTCGAAGGGGGAGGCAAAATCATCGTTGTCGAGGGAATCAGTCCCGCGCGGTTTCCGTCGCGTCGAACGCCACGCTGTACGCCACCGCGCCCCGCGGCCAGCTGCCGTCGAAGGTCAGCGCCATGAAGTACTCGGCCGGCGCGCCTTCGTAACGCAGGTCGGCATCGTTCGCGAAGCCGAAGCGCGCGTAGTAACCGGGATCGCCCAGCACCACACAGCCACTAGCGCCGGCCTGGCGCAGCCGGGCCAGGCCGGCCTCGATGAGCGCGGCGCCCACGCCGGCGCCCTGCCTGTCCGGCGCCACCGCCACCGGTCCCAGGCCATACCAGCCCGAAGCGCCGTCTGCGATGCCCACCGGCGAGAACGCCACGTGGCCGATCACCCGACCCTCCTGTTCCGCCAGCAGCGACAAGGTCAGTTCGCCGCGCGCGCGCAAGGCATCGACGATCGCCGCCTCGGTGCCGCTGGCGTGTTCGGCGCCCGTGAACGCCTCCGTGATCAGAAGGCGGATGGCGGGCGGGTCGACGGGGGTTTCGGAGCGCAGTGCGTAGGCGATCATGGCGACGGGTGGGCAAACGGAGCCGGCATTTTCACATCCGGCTCTGCTAAAGTGCGCCCCGGACGCAGGAGAGCGGAGCCGCACGGCTCCCGCCGAAGGCGCAGGCTCCCATAATCGCTCAGGCCCGGTTGCCGTCAGCAACCATCCACTGCGTCCACTAACGCCGATCTGGAGAGAGGTCTTCGATGACCCGCCGAAGGGGCAAGCGGCCCACGCCGCCGAACTCTCAGGCAAAAGGACAGCGGGAGCGGCACCGGATTCCGGTCATGAACTGAGCGTTCCAGCCCACGCGCCTGCGCGCGTGGACCGCGTGCGCGCACGTCGTGCCGGCTCCCGCCACCTCCCGCCGGAACCTTTCCATGCTGCTCTCCCTGATCTACCTCATCGCCATCACCGCCGAAGCCATGACCGGCGCGCTGTCCGCCGGCCGCCGGCGGATGGATCTGTTCGGCGTCGTCATCATCGCCTCGGTCACCGCGCTCGGCGGCGGTTCGCTGCGCGACATCGTGCTGGGCCACTACCCGCTGGGCTGGGTGAAGCACCCCGAGTACCTGGGCTACACCATCGGCGCGGCCATCGTCGCCACCTTCGTCGCACGCTGGATGCACCATCTGCGCCAGGCGTTCCTGTGGCTGGATGCGTTGGGCCTGGTCGCCTTCACCTTGATCGGCTGCGCGATCGCGCGCGAGGCCGGGCATGCACCGATCATCGTGGTGATCGCCGGCATGCTCACCGGCACCTTCGGCGGCGTGCTGCGTGACGTGCTGTGCAATGAGATCCCGCTGGTGTTCCAGAAGGAACTGTATGCCAGCGTGTCTTTGCTGACCGGCGGGGCCTATCTGATCCTGTTGCACGCCGGGGTGAACGAATCCACCGCCACGCTGGGCTGCCTGGGCGGTGGCTTCCTGCTGCGGCTGATGGCGATCCGCTACAACTGGGACGTGCCGAAGTTCGTCTACCGCGATGAAATTCACTAGGCGACGCGGTTCGCGCCGCGCAGGAGCGGCCCCGGGCAGCGCGCCGGCGATCCCGGGAGAGGGGAGCGGATCACCCGCGCGCCGGAGCCACTCCTGCGGCCCCTCATCCTTCCGTCTAGGCCGCCTGTGACACGTTGCGTTCGCGACGGCGGCGCACGGCGGCCGCGAGGCGCTCCAGCACGGCGACCGAACTGTCCCAACCGATGCAGCCATCGGTGATGCTCTGCCCGTAAGCCAGCGTCTGGCCGGACACCAGGTCCTGGCGACCGGCGACCAGATGGCTTTCGATCATCGCGCCGATGATGCGGGTCTCGCCGGCTTCGATCTGCGCGGCGATGTCGTCGATGACCGCCGGCTGGTTCTCCGGGTTCTTGAGGCTGTTGGCGTGACTGGCGTCGATCATCAGGCGCGGTGCCAGGCCCGCCTTCGCCAGTACCTGGCTGGCCGCCTCGACGCTGTCCGCGTCGTAGTTCGGCGCCTTGCCACCGCGCAGGATCACGTGGCAATCCGGGTTGCCGGTGGTGGCGGCGATGGCCGAACGGCCTTCCTTGGTGACGGCCAGGAAATGGTGCGGATGCGAGGCCGCGTTGACCGCGTCGGCGGCGATCTTCACGTTGCCGTCGGTGCCGTTCTTGAAGCCGACCGGACACGACAGGCCGGAGGCGAGTTCACGATGGATCTGGCTCTCGGTGGTGCGTGCGCCGATCGCGCCCCAGGCCACCAGATCGGCGATGTACTGCGGCGAGGTGGTGTCCAGATATTCGCAGCCGGCCGGCAGGCCGAGGCGATTGATGTTGCGCAGCAGTCCGCGCGCCAGGCGCAGGCCTTCGTTGATGCGGAAGCTGCCGTCCAGGCCGGGATCGTTGATCAGGCCCTTCCAGCCGACCGTGGTGCGCGGCTTCTCGAAGTACACCCGCATGACGATTTCCAGTTCGCCGGTGAGCGCGTCGCGCAGCGGGCGCAGGCGCTGCGCGTATTCCATCGCCGCGATCGGGTCGTGGATGGAACAGGGACCGATCACCACCGCCAGGCGGTCATCGCGGCCATGCAGGATCTCGTGCAGCGCCTGCCGGCTGCGGGCGACGGTCTCGGATACGGCTTCATCGCATGGCAGTTCCGCGATCACCTCGGCGGGAGGCGTGAGCGGTTCGAGCTTGCGGATGCGCAGGTCGTCGGTGTGGGGGGCCATCGGGAAATCTCCAGGTTCGGTGTCTGTTTCGATGTCGCCAGCCCTGGAAGCAAAAAAGCCGCCAGGTTCGCTGGCGGCTTTCGGGAATGCGTCTGAACGTTTCGTCAGGGTGAGCGCAGTCCTTCCTCCGCCAGCGGCATCGGAAAGTAGTACCAAAAGTAAAAGCGGGCGCGGGACGCGTTCATTGGGGTGCATTGATAACACAGGTTTGGCCCGACGCAAAATGTTTCATCTGCAAGCACCCGCCTCCCCCTCGTGGGAGCGACATGAGTCGCGAGCTTTTGCCTCCAGAGCCCGCGCCGTTCCTGAAGGCTCGCAACTCATGTCGCTCCTACAGGGGGACCGTGAAGCGGGTCCCGCATCGATGCGCCGGGCGGGTCGGCCTTCAATCTCCGTCCCGGAGCGGGCTGCCGCCTTGCCGCAGCCGGTACTGATAGGCCTCGTTGGTCAACCAGCGCACTTCGGGAGCGCCGTCATCGTCCTCGCTTTCAAAAGCCTCCAGCAGATCAGGGTCAAAAACCTGCCGGGTCGATTCTGATGCCGCATCCTCGATCCGGCAGGCACAGCGCTCCTCCCCATCGACCTGGACGACATTGTGGAAAGCCGCCAGGTATTTCGCCTCCAAACCGCCATGGACATGGACGAATTCGCCCTCCTCCACCAGTGAGATCACCGCCAGGTCGCCTCCCACCACCATTGCGCAATCGTTGCCCGCGTTGAGGTAGGCATGGCGCAGGTGGACATCGCCGCGCACCACCAACGCTCCCGTGCAGATCAGCGTGTCCGCCCGCAAGCTTCCGAGCACGATGAAACCGCCGTAGTCCATGAACGGCGTGATTTCCAGGCAGTCCTCGACGATGAGATCGCCGTCGACGATCAAGCAGTCGTAGTCGTCGTCTTCGGTGGAGGAGAACGCGGCCAGATGCAGATCGCCCAAGTGCCAGTGGATGCGGGTGGGTTCGGGCACTGTGGTGGCCGCTTCCACATTTCGGCTTCCCTCGCGCAGAGTGGCGAGAAGGTGCCCCGCTTGATGGAAGCCGGCTTCTTCCACCTCCCGCAGGCCCGCTTCGAAATCCGCCACGAGATCCGGGTGTTCACGCTGAAATTCGTCCCAACTGAGGTCATCGGTCACTGCATCGATCACTTCCCGGGCCGCGTCTGTGACGCTTCCGGCCGAAGCGGTGATACGGGCCAGGGCTTCATCACGGCCGAGTCGGGGGAGATGATTGATCCGCATACGTGGGTTCCGGGGGGGAGGTACCGTCCACTCTCCCGGCAACGCGGGCCGGACACCATAGGAATCGACCTGGAAGTTCGCGCCCGACTGCATGGGCACCTATGCGGAGGCCAGCGCCTGCAGGTGGGTCGCCAGATCCTCGCCCGCGCCCGCCGCGTTGACAGTGGTGAAATAGCCATGCCAACCGCTGGCGGTGATGCCGTCGATCAGTTGCCGCACCGCCGTCGCGTCGGCGCAGCGCCAGACCGCGAAGTAGTCCGCCAGGACCGCATGCGGCAGCGTGCGGTCGATGCGTCCCATCACCAGCGGTGCGATCGCTTCGGCATCGAACGCTTGCATGCCGGCGCCGATGCCGGCGAAGAACGCCGCGCGGCCGCTGGCGTCCAATGCGTGCCAGGCGGGGGTGGCGCTGTAGAACTCGATCAGGGTATGGGACATGCGGTGTCTCCTTTTGGGCGAATCAGTCCAGGTTGCGCGATGCGCGTTTGCGGATATGGGCGTTGGCAGCGCCGGGATGCTGCTGTTGCCATCGCGCGACCAGCGCGCGCACGAACGCCGGCCGGGTCTTGCCGGCGTCGTTGAGCCAGTTGCCAACCGAATCCTGCACGTAGCGCGAAGGATCCTCGGCGAGCGCTTCCAGCAGTGGCAGGGCGTGCTCCGGCGATTGCTTGAACAGACCGATGTGCGCGGCCCACACCCCGCGCGGGCGCAGCGCTTCGCAAGCATAGCGGCGCAGGTTCGGCGAGGCCGCGTGCGTCCACGGCAGCAGGCGCGCCAGCGCCGCCAGCGGATCGGCGGCAATCGCCGGGCGCACGGCCAGCCATGCCCATTCGCGCACGCCGAAATGATCGTCGTCGGCCAGCGGGCGCATGTGGTCCAACTGTGCCGCCAATGGCCATTCCGGTTCGCTGGCAATCAGATGGCAAGCCCAGCCGCGCACGGTGTCAGACGCGTGACCCCGCCAAGCGCGCGCGTCGCCGGCGCCATGGCTGCGGAGCAAGTGCACCGCCAGCGCCATCCGCGTGGTGATGCCGCCACCGCCGGCCGCGCGCATCGCCTCGATGGCGGAGGCCGGCAACATGGGCGCGACCGTGGCCAGCAGGATCGCGAAATCGACCGCCAGGCATTCGGACAGATTTGCGCACGCGGCGGTCCCCGCGTTCAACCGGCGCAGGCGTTCGGGGTCGGGCCGGCGCGCCACGCTCACGGCGCGGCCGCGCCGGCGTCGGTGCGCAGCCAGACCCGCCGCAACAGCGTGCTCAACTGATCGCGCTCGCGGGGCGAGAACCCGGCGAACAGCGACGCGATCCAATCCGCGTGCTGCTGGAACAACCGCCCCGCCAGGCGGCGGCCGGCCGGTGTCAGCACGACGTCGACACGGCGCTTGTCCTCGCGATCGCTCCGGCGCTGCAACAGGCCTTCGCGCTCCAGTCCGTCCAGCAACCCGGTGACGGTGGCGCGGGTGACGCCCGCGCGCTCGGCCAGTTGATGCGGCGACAGCGCTTGGCCGGCGCCATGCAGCAAGAACAGGACTACGAAACGTCCCTCGCTCAGCCCATGCGGCGCCAGTCGCGTCGCGCAATCGCGATCAATGGCGGCGGCCAGCGACAACACCTGGAAGCACAGCCGCAGGCCATCGACATCGGCCTGCCCGTGTCGTCGGGCTTCGTCCAGCAACGCCTGGTGCTTGTTCTCGAGCATGCCGCGCCCCTTTTGATTAGGCGCCTAATTATATGGATGCGCGCGAGCATGTCCAGCGCGCGTCCGCGCGATTCGGGAAAACCAAAGAAAAACCCCGCCTCGCGGCGGGGTTTTCCGGTGTCGCGGTACTGCGTGGAAAGCCGGATCAGAAATCCATGCCGCCCATGCCGCCCATGCCACCGCCCGGCGGCATCGCCGGCTCATCCTTCTTCGGAGCCTCGGCCACCATCGCTTCGGTGGTGATCATCAGGCCGGCGATGGATGCGGCGTTCTGCAGCGCGGTGCGGGTGACCTTGGTCGGATCCAGGATGCCGAACTCGACCATGTCGCCGAACTCGCCGTTGGCGGCGTTGTAGCCGAAGTTGCCCGAACCGTCCTTGACCTTGTTGACGATCACGGAGGGCTCTTCGCCGGCGTTGGTGACGATTTCGCGCAGCGGGGCTTCCATCGCGCGCAGGGCGATCTGGATACCGTGGGTCTGGTCTTCGTTGATGCCCTTCAGGCCTTCGATGGCGGCCTTGGCACGGATCAGGGCGACGCCGCCGCCCGGGACCACGCCTTCCTCGACGGCCGCACGGGTGGCGTGCAGGGCGTCTTCAACGCGCGCCTTCTTTTCCTTCATCTCGACTTCGGTGGCGGCACCGACCTTGATGACGGCCACGCCGCCGGCCAGCTTGGCCACGCGCTCCTGCAGCTTCTCGCGGTCGTAGTCCGAAGAGGTCTCTTCGATCTGCGCCTTGATCTGCTTGATGCGCGCTTCGATGGCGGAGGTGTCGCCGGCGCCGTCGATGATGGTGCTGTTTTCCTTCGAGACCTGCACCTTCTTGGCGCGGCCCAGATCCTTGATGGTGGCCTTCTCGAGCGACAGGCCCACTTCCTCGGAGATCACGGTGCCGCCGGTCAGCACGGCCATGTCTTCCAGCATCGCCTTGCGACGGTCGCCGAAGCCCGGAGCCTTCACGGCCACGACCTTGACGATGCCGCGGATGGTGTTGACGACCAGGGTCGCCAGCGCTTCGCCTTCCACTTCCTCGGCGACGATCAGCAGCGGCTTGCCGGCCTTGGCCACGCCTTCCAGCACGGGCAGCAGGTCACGCACGTTGGAGATCTTCTTGTCGTGCAGCAGGATGAACGGGTCATCCAGGTCGGCGGTCATCGACTGCTGGTTGTTGACGAAGTACGGCGACAGGTAGCCGCGGTCGAACTGCATGCCTTCGACGACGTCCAGCTCGTTGTCCAGGCCCGAGCCTTCCTCGACGGTGATCACGCCTTCCTTGCCGACCTTCTTCATCGCGTCGGCGATGATGTTGCCGATCGACTCGTCGGAGTTGGCGGAGATGGTGCCGACCTGGGCGATGGCCTTGTCGTCGGCGGTGGGCTTGCTGATCTTCTTCAGCTCGGCCACGGCGGCGATCACGGCCTTGTCGATGCCGCGCTTCAGGTCCATCGGGTTCATGCCGGCGGCGACCGCCTTGGAACCTTCGCGGATCAGCGCCTGCGCCAGCACGGTGGCGGTGGTGGTGCCGTCACCGGCGTTGTCGGAGGTCTTGGAAGCGACTTCCTTGACCATCTGCGCGCCCATGTTCTCGAACTTGTCGGCCAGTTCGATTTCCTTGGCGACGGAGACGCCGTCCTTGGTGATGGTCGGGGCGCCGAAGCTCTTCTCGAGCACGACGTTGCGGCCCTTCGGGCCCAGGGTGGCCTTGACGGCGTTGGCGAGCACGTTGACGCCGCGCACCATGCGCGAACGGGCGTCTTCGCCGAAACGGATATCCTTGGCAGCCATTGCGATTACCTCAATTCAAATAGGGGTTGGAAAAAGGATGCGGAGTCCGCGGCTCAGCCGAGGATCGCGAAGATGTCGTCTTCCTTCACGACCAGGTAGTCGGTGCCGTCCAGCTTCACTTCGGTGCCGCTGTACTTGCCGAACAGGACCTTGTCGCCGACCTTGACCTTCGGGGCGCGCACATTGCCGTTGTCCAGGACCTTGCCTTCGCCGACGGCGACGACTTCGCCCTTGATCGGCTTCTCGGTGGCCGAGTCCGGAATCACGATGCCGCCAGCGGACAGCTTCTCTTCTTCCATACGCTTGATGACCACGCGGTCGTACAGCGGCTTGATATTGCTCATTTCAATCCTCTTTAAGTGATTGATTGGACTGGGAAAGGGGCGGCGATGTTAGCACTCGGGACGTATGAGTGCCAGCAACGCGGGCAAACGAATCCCGGCGAACCGGGATTGCACCGAGATGGGGCCCGGCCCGGGCCTTTCAAGAGCCGGCCTCGGAAAAAGTTTGGACCGGGGATCAGGGAGGCGTCTGCGATAATCGTGGGCCTATGTCCGTCCTGATCGCCTTCTGCACCTGCCCCGACGCCGACAGCGCCCGCCGCCTGGCCGGGACGCTGGTGGAAGAACGGCTGGCGGCATGCGTGAACCTCCTGCCCGGCATGACCTCGGTCTACCGCTGGCGGGACGCGGTGGAAACCACCGACGAGGTCCAGCTGATCATCAAGACCACCGCCGCGCGCCTGCCGGCGCTGGCGGCCCGGCTGGCCGAACTGCATCCCTACGAACTCCCCGAACTGCTGGCGGTCCAAGCCGCCGCCGGCCTGCCCGCCTATCTGGCCTGGGTGACGGCGGAAACGAGCGAGCCCCGAGAGGAATCCTGACCGATGACGTGGTTGTCCCGCCTGCTGGCCCTGGGCCTGCTGTCCCTCGCCTGCGCCGCGCAGGCCCAGATCCGCCCGCAGGACCTGCCGCCGGTCGACGAGGTGTTCGTTCCCAGCGTGACCGCGCCCAGCCGCGACCGCATCGAGGTCAACTGGAAAATCGCCGACGGCTACTACCTGTACCGGCATCGCACCGGGGTCGAGGTGAGCGCCGGCGGTTTCACCGCCAAACCGCTGCAACTGCCCAAGGGCAAGGCTTACCGCGACGAGTTCTTCGGCGACGTGGAAACCTACCGCGGCAGCCTGATCGCGGTGCTGCCCGGCCAGGCCGGCGCGGACACCGATACGGTCACCCTCAAGGTCAAGTACCAGGGTTGCGCCGACGCCGGCATCTGCTATCCGCCGCAGGTCCGCAGCCTCACCGTGAATCTGCCCGGCGGCGCGCCCGCGCCGGCCGCGAACGACACCGGCGGCTTCGTGCCGCTGGGCTCGCTGACCGGAGGCGGCTCGTCGCTGCTGGGTGGCGGCAAGGGCGCGGTCGATGCCGCGCCGTTGCCGCAGGATCGCGCCTTCGCGGTCGAAGCCATCGCCTTCGACGGCAATCAGCTGCTGCTGCGCTTCACCCCGGCGCGCGGCTACTACGTCTACCGCGATCGCACCTCGATGGCGCTGGAAGGCGCGCCCGGCATCGGCCTGCAGAAGCCGCGCTGGCCCAAGGGTCAGGCCTACCACGACGAACACTTCGGCGACGTCATCGTCTATTTCGACCAGGCCGAAGTGCCGGTGCCGCTGAACCGCGAACATGCCAAGGCCGCCAAGACCACCCTGCGGGTGACCTTCCAGGGCTGCCAGACCGGCGGCATCTGCTATCCACCGATGACCCGCCGGATCGCGCTGTCGATTCCGGCCGGCAAGGTGACGACGGCCGCCGAAGCCGCCGCCGGCACGGAAGCGCCGGCATCGCCGCCGGCGGCGAATGGCGCGGCGGTTGCGGATACCGCCGACACGGGCGCATCGACCACCGAAACGCCCGCCGCCCCCGACGCGGCCGCTTCCGGCACCACCGCCACCGACGTGCCACGCACCCTGCCGCCGGAAGACGCGCTGCGACGCGCCTCGGGCACGCCGACCAGTCTGTGGCTGGCGCTGCTGCTGGCGCTGGGCGGCGGCCTGATCCTCAACCTGATGCCGTGCGTGTTGCCGGTGCTGTCGCTGAAGGCGCTGTCGCTGGCCGGCGGCGATCGGCCGAAGGCGCGCGCGCTCTGGTACACCGCCGGCGTGCTGCTGAGTTTCCTGGCGGTCGGCGGCGCGGCCATCGCCCTGCGCGCGGCCGGGCAGGCGCTGGGTTGGGGCTTCCAGTTGCAGCAACCCCTGGTGATCGGCGTACTGGTGTATGTGGTGTTCGCGGTCGGCCTGAGCCTGTCGGGCGTGTTCGCCGTGGGTTATGGACTGGCCGGCACGGGCGACGGATTGACCCGCAGGCACGGTCCGGCGGGTGATTTCTTCACCGGCGTGCTGGCGGTGGTGGTGGCCAGCCCGTGCACCGCGCCGTTCATGGGCGCCGCGCTGGCGTTCGCGTTCGCCGCGCCGGTGCCGCTGGCGCTGCTGGTGTTCCTGATGCTGGGCGTCGGTCTGGCGCTGCCGTTCCTGCTGATCGGCTTCGTGCCGGCGCTGGCCAACCGGCTGCCGCGCCCGGGCGCGTGGATGGAAACGCTGAAGAAGGCGCTGGCCTTCCCGATGTATCTGACCGCGGTGTGGCTGCTGTGGGTGCTGGGCCGCCAGCGTGGCATCGACGCGGTCGCGCTGGTGCTGGTCGGCCTGGTGCTGCTGGCGGTGGCGGCGTGGTGGCTGCAGCGCCTGCGCTGGCGCGCCGCGCCGGTACAGCGCGCGCTGGCCGTGCTGGTGCTGGCCTCGGCCGTGGCGCCGCTGGTGATGGCGCATCGCCTGCCGCCGCCGGAACGCGCCGCGACCGTCGAGACCCGGGACAGCGTGGCCTTTTCGCCGGAACGACTGGCCGCGTTGCGCGCCGAAGGCAAGGTGGTGTTCGTCGACATCACCGCCGACTGGTGCGTGACCTGCAAGGCCAACGAAAAGACCGTCCTGGATCGCGCCCCCTTCCGCAAGGCGCTGGCCGACGCCAACGGCGTGCTGATGCGCGGCGACTGGACCAATGTCGATGCCACCATCACCGCCTATCTGGAACAGCACGGCGCGGTCGGCGTGCCGCTGTACGTGGTGTATCCGCGCAACGGTGGCGAGGGTGAAGTGCTGCCGACCGTGCTGACCCAGTCGATGATCGAGGACGCGCTGGCGAGGGCCGCGCGATGAAGGTCACCCCCGCGCGCGTGCTGTGGGTGGCGGTGGCCGCCGGCGCGCTCGGCCTGTTGGCCAGCCATGCCTTCGACAGCGGCTGGCTGTGGCGCACCGAACCGGGTCAGCAGGCATTGCAGACCGTCGTCAACGCGACCGCGCCCACACCACCGCCCGGCGTGGCGCCCGCGAAGGTGGGCGATCCGATGCCGAAGATCGCCCTGCCCGGCCCCGACGGCAAGACCCTCGATCTGGCGCGCTATCGCGGCCGTCCGCTGCTGATCAATGTATGGGCGAGCTGGTGTGGTCCCTGCATCAAGGAAATGCCGGAACTGGATCGCTTCGCCCGCGAGCAGGGCAGCGATGGCGTGCAGGTGATCGGCCTGGCGCTGGACACCGAGGAAGGCGTGAACGACTTCCTCGCCAAGGTACCCGTGCAATATCCGATCCTGCTGGACACACCCGGCCCGGCCGACAGCAGCGTCTGGCTCGGCAACGCCAAGGGCGTGCTGCCCTACACCGTGCTGGTGGGCGCCGACGGGCGCATCCTCAAACAGAAGATCGGGCCGTTCGTGGAAGGCGAGATCACCGGCTGGGCGGGCAAGCACTAAGCTTTGCCTTCCCCTTTTAGATTAGAGGGGGACCGAGGGGGATTTGCTCCTTCTTCCAGCACCACGCAAATCCCTCGTCACCCGCTGACCCTCTACTTCAACACCGCCTGCACATCCACGATGCCGACTCCCGGCACCTGCCCCAGCCACTGGTCGAACCACGGCTTGTGCGAGGCGCCCACGATGTTCAGCACGCGCAGACCGGGCCGATCGCGGACGGTCTCCAGGATGTTGGCGACCATGCGCAGGTTGCGGATTTCCCAGCCGTTGACCCAGATCTGCGGATAGTGCTGCGGCGACCGGGCGCGCAGCGGACCGCGCAGATTGTTCTCGGCATAAATCCACGACACTTCAGGCTGGTTGATGTAGCGATACAGCGGCAGCAGATCCGGTGCCCGCATCAGGCGGTCCTGCTCGGCGATCGCCTGTTCCAGCCGGGTGCGATCGGTTTTCCACGCGGCCATCACCGCTTCGCCGAAGGCCTTGGTGTCCGCCAGCTGGTGGCTGTCACCGGTGTGATCGTCGATCGGATGCACGCGCTCCAGCCCCAGGGTCGCTGCCAATCGCGCGCCGATCTGGAAACTCTCGTTGTTGCGCGTTTCCAGTTCCCGCAGCGTCTGCGCCAGCGCCTCGTCCAGCCCGTCGCCAGTACGGCGCTCGGCCGCCGGCAGCCGCAGCCACTGCACATAGGCCGACGCCGGATCGCTGGCGGCCAGGAACAGTGCGGCCAGATGTCGGCGCTGCGCGGGCGTCGGGTTCGCCGGCCAGGCGGCCAGCGCCTTGTTCACCCCGGCGATCGCGGCGGGGATGTCCAGGCCCGTGGCCGCCCGGGCCTTGTCCGCGCCGCGGCAATAGTCCTCGCCATAGACGGTGGGATGACGCGCGGCCAGATCGCACTGCTCGCCGCCAATCGCCTCGATGGTGATGACCTGCGGATTGAACGCCGCCAGCCTGTCCAGCAGCGGTTCCAGGCCTTCGCCCTTGAACTCCTTCCGCTCCCTCAGGTGGACCGACCCCAGCACCAGCATCTGCGTCCGCGGCCCGACCATGTCGTCATCGAGCGTGGCCAGGTCGGTCTGGGCGTGGGCCAGGAACGGGGTCGCGCAAGCCAGGCAGGCGATCGGCATCATCCATTTGCGCATCCAATCCTCTCCTCGGCGTCATGTTGGTCGAGGTCGGATGCATGAAGTGCCTCGAAGGTTTGGACCACCCGGATCGTCTGCGAACATGCCGCGAACGGGCCCGTCATTCCGTCAGCACGGAGGCTTCCGGACCCAGGCGTCCGCAATCGGCCGGAAAGGCCCAGGCTCCCGGGGTTCAACCCCGACGCGCGACCGCCATGCCCGGAGGCCCGTCCGCCAAGCCTGACGGCCCAACTGGAACCAAATTCAAACATCCGTTTAAAACGCCGGCAACTTCGGCGATCTGGACAGGATTGCCTGCTTCGCGCAGACTGCCGCCCTCCCGTCGGAGCACCCATGGCTAAACTGCTGGTCCTGCATGGTCCCAACCTCAACCTGCTCGGCACCCGCGAGCCGGAGGTATATGGCCATGCCACCCTGGCGGATATCGACGCCACCCTGCTCGCGCAGGCGACGGCGGCGGGCCACCAGCTCGAAAGCCTCCAGTCCAACGCCGAGCACCTGCTGGTGGATCGGGTCCAGGCGGCCCGCACCGATGGTACCGGCTTCATCCTGATCAACCCGGCCGCCTTCACCCACACCTCGGTCGCCCTGCGCGACGCGCTGGCGGCGGTGGCCTTGCCCTTCATCGAAATCCACCTGTCCAATCCGCACCGCCGCGAACCGTTCCGCCACCACAGCTATTTCAGCGATCTGGCGGTCGGGGTGGTCTGCGGATTCGGCGCCGATGGTTACCGCTATGCGATGGACGCGGCACTGACCCGGCTGGCGGCCGCCTCCGCATGATGGCCCTGCCACGCATCCTTGCCGGCGTCGTGCTGTCCGCCTGCCTGTGCGGCGGCGCCGTGGCAGCCGACCGCAGCGCCGAGGGTATCGATTGCGCACACCCGGTCGGCACGGTGGACGGGGACCTGTGCGCCTCCGATCTGGCGGCCGAAGCCGACGCCGAACTCAACCAGGTTTACGCGCAGGCGCGCCAGCAGTTGCGCGCGCAGGTCGCCGACGGTTCCTGCACGTACTGCGCCAGCGCCGAACAGAAGCTGGTCCTGGCGCAACGCGCCTGGATGCAACGGCGCGACAACGACTGTGACGCGGTCTACGCGTTCCATGCCAACGGCTCCTCGCGCAACGGCGCGCAGATGCACTGCCTCACCACCCTCGCGCGCGACCGTACGCGGCAGCTGCGCGATTTCTACGAACTGCTTTGACCCAGGCGCAACGCGCCCGCCACCACATTGACATCAAGAACCAAGAGGCCCCTATGGATCTCCGCAAAATCAAGAAACTGATCGACCTGCTGGAAGAGTCGAACCTCGCCGAAATCGAAATCAAGGAAGGCGAGGAATCCGTGCGCCTGGCGCGCGTGCCCAAGGGCGGTCTGGTCGCCGCCGCGCCGGCGCCGGTGTACGCCCCGGTCGAGACCCGTCCGGCCGCGCCGATGCCGATGAGCTCACCCACCGAAGCCTCCACCGGCGGCGCCGCCAAGGCCGGCGGCAACCTGCCGGAAGGCCACGTGATGCGCGCGCCGATGGTCGGCACCTTCTACGCCTCGGCCTCGCCGGACAAGCCGGCGTTCGTCACCGTCGGCCAGGCCGTCAAGGCCGGCGACACCCTGGCGATCATCGAGGCGATGAAGATGTTCAATCCAATCGAAGCCGACGTCTCCGGCACCGTGCAGGCGATCCTGGCCGAGAACGGCCAGCCGGTCGAATTCGATCAGCCGTTGTTCGTGATCGGCTGATCGACGGGAATCGGGAATGGAGAATCGGGAATCGCCCAAGCGGCCGCACGAGCGGCTGGAAGTGTGGCGGGACTCGATGGTTCTGGTGGAAATGGCCTACCAGTTGTCCGCCACCTTTCCCGATTCGGAACGCTTCGGCCTGACCGCGCAGCTCCGGCGCTCGGCCGTCAGCATTCCTTCCAACATCGCCGAGGGTGCCGCCCGCCGTTCGACGGCCGAGTATCTGAGGTTTCTTTCGATCGCACGAGGTTCGTTGTCGGAACTGGATACGCAACAGCAGATCGCCGTCCGACTGGGATTTGTAGATTCGTCTCCGGAACTGGAAGCGCTCATCGATCGGATATTCGCCAAGCTCACCGCCCTCATGAAAGCTATCGGAAAACCACAGGTGGAGCCCGCATGATCCGCACTGCCTTTTACGATTCCCCATTCTCCATTCCCCATTCCCGGCCTTCCCATGCTCGATAAAGTCGTCATCGCCAACCGGGGTGAAATCGCGCTGCGCATCCTGCGCGCGTGCCACACCCTGGGCATCCGCACGGTGGCCGTGCATTCCACGGTCGACCGCAACCTCAAGCACGTGGCCATGGCCGACGAGTCGGTCTGCATCGGTCCCGCGCCGTCGTCGGAGAGTTACCTCAACATCCCGGCGATCATCGCCGCGGCCGAGGTCACCGACGCGCAGGCCATCCACCCCGGCTACGGCTTCCTGTCGGAGAACGCCGACTTCGCCGAACGAGTGGAGCAGTCCGGCTTCATCTTCATCGGTCCCAAGGCCGACACCATCCGCCTGATGGGCGACAAGGTGGAAGCCATCCGCGCGATGAAGGCCGCCGGCGTGCCGTGCGTGCCCGGTTCGGGCGGTCCGCTGGGCGACGACATCGTCGCCAACACCAAAACCGCCCGCGAGATCGGCTATCCGGTGATCATCAAGGCGGCCGGCGGCGGCGGCGGTCGCGGCATGCGCGTGGTGCACGCGGAAGCCGCGCTGAGCAACGCCATCGCCACCACCAAGTCCGAGGCCAAGGCGGCGTTCGGCAACGATCAGGTGTACATGGAGAAGTTCCTGGAGAATCCGCGCCACGTGGAAATCCAGGTGCTGGCCGACGGCCAGGGCAACGCCATCCATCTGGGCGAGCGCGACTGCTCGATGCAGCGCCGCCACCAGAAGGTGGTCGAGGAAGCGCCGGCACCGGGCATCACCGACGAGCAGCGCGCCGAAATCGGCAAGGTCTGCGTGGAAGCCTGCCTGCGCATCGGTTATCGCGGCGCCGGCACCTTCGAGTTCCTGTACGAGAACGGCCGCTTCTACTTCATCGAGATGAACACCCGCATCCAGGTGGAGCATCCGGTCACCGAACGCATCACCGGCATCGATCTGGTCTGCGAGCAGCTGCGCATCGCCGCCGGCCGCAAGCTGACCATCAAGCAGGAGGACATCGTCCTGCGCGGCCACGCCATCGAGTGCCGCATCAACGCCGAGGATCCGGAAACCTTCATGCCCAACCCGGGCCTGATCCAGCACTTCCATCCGCCGGGCGGCCCCGGCGTGCGCGTGGACACCCACATCTACGAGGGTTACCGCGTGCCGCCGAATTACGACTCGATGATCGGCAAGCTGATCGTGCACGGCCCGGATCGCGAGACCGCCATCGCCCGCATGCGGGTGGCACTGAGCGAGATGGTGGTCGACGGCATCAAGACCAACATCCCGCTGCAGCAGCGGATCATGCGCGACCAGGGCTTCCAGGCCGGTGGCCAGAACATCCACTACCTGGAAAAGCGCCTGGCCGAACGCAAGAACAAGTCGATCGCGCTGGTCTGATTGAACTCTCTTTTTCCCACGTCCTGTGGGAGCGACGTGAGTCGCGAAGAAACCCGGCCCGGAGCGGAAACGCTCCGGGCCGCTTCGTTCTGGGGCGATGGTTTTTTACGGGCCGGGCGATGTTCCGGTCGCGAGTTGCGTCGCTCCCACAGAAACGGGGGCCATGAAAAAGGGCGGGTTCCCTGCGGAATCCGCCCTTTCTGCGTGAGGCACCGCCACAACGCGGGTTCAGCGATTCCGCCGCTGCGTGCCCTTCACCGGCACCACGCCGGTCGGCGAAAGCGGATCCACGATGCGCAGGGTTTCGCTGGAGCCATCCGGCCAGGTGACTTCCAGGGTGGTGCCGGCCGGCAGCACCGAGAACGGCGCGCCACTGCGCGCGCGGTACAGCGCGACCATCTGGGCCGCGCCGATGGCGCGATCTTCCTGCGAGGCCTGCACGCCGGCGGGCGTGCGCTGGAGATCCCGATAGGGCGCGTCCATGGCGTTGATCACCACCGTCGCGGCGGCCGCGGCATAGGTGACGAACACCAGCATCCACAGCCAGATATGGGGTCTCGGCCAGAACCGCGTGTGGTTCGATGAGTGGCTCATTGAATTGCTCTCCTGCCCGACAGCAGACTATCGACCATCTCGTTCAAGTTCTCGACACCCTGTCGCGGAACACCCGCGTCCAGGACGAATGCGGGGAAATCCAGCGATGGATCCCGCGAACAGATGCCGCCGTGGGCGCAGTAGGCGGTCATCAGGTTACCCTGCGGGCGGCAGTCCAGCCCCAGCCGGCAGGCGGCGATCTGCCAGGCCACTTCCGACAGCCAGGTCCCGGATACGGCACCCAGTTCGGCTTCCGCGCCACTGGCGGTCAGGCCCATCGCACGCGACAGCGCCAGGAACGCCTGTGGATCGCCGGAGGCCGTGACCCGCGCGACCAGTTCGCTGCGATACGCGGGATCGTCGGACATCGGTTCGCCATCGGCCAGCAGCGCGGCCTCCGCCGCCAGACTGCCGGCCTTGGCGCCCTGCAGCCGCGCCTCGTGGACGCTGCGCGAGGACAGTCCATCCTCGGGCATGAAGCGGGCACAGCGCGCGCTGACCCGTTCGCGGGCCGCGGCCATGGTCGCCGCATTGGCGACATCCAGCGCGGCGATGGCGCGGGTATCGCGGGCATAGCCGGCCGGATTGCCGGCGAAACCGGCGCAGTAGTCATGCACGCGGCTCAGCATCCACCACGCGTCTGCATCGCCGGCGCGCGCCTGCAGCGCCAGTTGCTGCGCATAGACGAACAGATCCGGGGTGGTTTCGAATTCGCGCCGGCTGTCGAACGCCAGCGCGGTCCGCGAAGATTCCTCGATCCGGCGCGTCGGGATCGCGCTCGGGCCGGTGACCGGGTCGCCGACGACGACCGCCGCCGGTGCCTGCTCCGTGGCGTTCCGCGCACCCTGTGCCCACCACCAGGCGCCCGCCGTGCCAAGCACGCAGGCGCATACAAGTACCCAGGGGAGCATGCGAGGCATCTCGCGATTATCCGTGGCCGCGCAGGGGGTTTCAACGCGGCCGGAACGGCCCGGGCCGCATGCGACAATGCGCCCCCGAACCGCATTTTTCAGCCTTCCATGCCCTATCTCGAACTCACCCTGCGCTGCCGGGAATCTGAACAGCCGCGTTACGAGAATGCGCTGGAGGACGTCGGCGCCCTGTCGGTGACCCTGCTGGACGCCGACGCGGACACCGGCAACGAGCGCGCCATCCTGGAGCCGGGCGTGGGCGAAACTCCCCTGTGGAATTCGATGGTGCTGACCGCGCTGTTCCCCGCCGACACCGACGCGCTGATCCTGTTGGCCGCGCTGGAAGCCTTCGATCCCGGACTGGACTGGAGCCTGGCCGCGTTCCGCACCGTCGAGGACGAGGATTGGGAACGCGCCTGGCTGGATCAGTTCAAGCCGATGCGCTTCGGCAACCACACTTTCATCGTGCCCTGGAACCACGAACTGCCCGAAGAGGCGAGCGGCGACGCCGCCGCTGTGGTGCGGCTGGATCCGGGGCTCGCGTTCGGCTCCGGCACCCACCCCACCACCGCGCTGTGCCTGCGCTGGCTGGATGGCCTGGCGGACGCGGGCGAACTGGCCGGTCGCACCGTGCTGGATTTCGGTTGCGGCTCGGGCATCCTGGCGCTGGCGGCGCTGAAGCTGGATGCCGCCTCGGCGGTTGGCGTGGACAACGATCCGCAGGCGCTGATCGCCAGCGCCGACAACGCCGCGCGCAACGCGGTGGGCGATCGCCTGTCGGTGTTCCTGCCGGAAGACGAGCCGGTCGCGCGCTATCCGATCGTGGTCGCCAACATCCTGGCGTCCGCGCTCGACGCGTTGGCCGAAACCCTGGCCGACCGCGTGGCGCCGGGGGGGCGCATCGCCCTGTCGGGCATCCTGCACGGGCAGGATGCGGATCTGCTGGAACGTTACTCGCCCTGGTTCGAGCAACTGCGCGCCGAGCGCGAGGACGACTGGATGCGCATCGACGGCGTACGCAAGGGTTCGCCCCACTAACGTGACTTGGGGCCAGAATCACCAACAAAGCAGCCGACGTACGCGATACTAACCGCGTCTGCACGGCCAAACGACTATATCAGGGCTCCCTTCGCAAACCGACGCGGATGCCGTGAGCAAGCTGTACAAACGGGTGCGCCAAGCCCGCAAGCTGGCCGACCTGACCCAGGACGAACTGGCGCTGGACCTCCACCTGACCCGAAGCGCGATTGCCCAATGGGAAATGGCCAACGGCACCGCACCCTCGGTGGAGAACATGATCGCCCTGGCTCTGCGCACCGGCATGGGCTTCGAATTCCTCGCCACCGGACGCGGCCCGATGATCATGTCCGCGCCGACCAGCGGTGTCACCGAAGGCACCACGCCGTACACCACGCAGATCCCGCTTACCGACCAGCAGCGCCTGCTGCTGGAACGGTTCGACGCCCTGAGTGCGCGCCAGCAGGCTGGCCTGCTGGCGTTGCTCGCCGAAGGCGCCAAGCGCAAGCGCCGATAGGGCGGTCCCGCCCGGCTGTCTGTCGCCCGGCCGTGCGCTGGGCTACTCTTGTCCGCATCGATGCCACAGGGAGAGGCGGACGATGCGCCGGATGCCAAAACGCTGGCCGCGATCGCCGATACCCGGTGCTTTCTTCGATCCGGAAACCCGCCGGCTGCATTGGCCGGGCGGTGACGCGGGCGCTTCCGGCACCCTCGATTACTTCGCCTTCGTCGAGGACGTCCAGCCGATCCATCCCGGGCGCACCTGTTTCGGTCCCGCCGAAGATCCCGTCTGGGCCGTCTGGCCGTGGATGCAGGGCCCCCTGAACCGGCAACGCTGGCCCATCCGGGTCCGGCTGTCCGGCATCGAACAGGCGCGCTTCCTGGAAGTGGTGGATCGATTCGAAACGCTCACGCCGGGCGAGATCACCGAAGCGCAGCGCCTGCGACGGCGGGCGGATCTGCGCAAGCATCTCGGCGATGCCGCGTTGCCCATTCTCGACGTGATCTTCCATGCCGACGACGCGGCCTGGACCTGGCTGCATGCATGGCTGCGGGAAAGCGCGTGGTGCGGCTTGTCGGTGCGCCACACCGAAGCGTGGCAACCGCCCCTCGTGCTCTCGGCGATCCCGGAGCAGGCCCCGGAAGTCAGCCAGCGGGGCGTGCTGGCCGCCATCGCGCCGCTCGACGGGGAGATCCTCGAACGTCTGCGCGACATCTTTTCGCTCGCGCACGTGCCGGATGCGCGCTCCGAAGGCCGGGCCCAGGGCAACCGCACGCCGATACCGCTGACTCCGCCACCTGTCGTGGATGTCGTCGTCACGCGCGAATACCGGATCGCGGAGCCGGAACCACCGGAGGCGGAGCCGGAACGGGTCGAATACATCAAGTTGACGCACTAGGAGGCAGACGCCATGACCGATGCGGTACGCGAAGAGATCGAAGGCGTCGACGTCGCCCGCTATGCGGATCTGGATCCGGCCGTGAACGTCCAGGCGATCGCCGGCGTGCGCATCTACGACGTCGGCCAGGGCGACGCCGTCTGCGTGCTTGACCACGACGGCAAGCCGTTCCTGCAGATCGACTATGGCGGCAGGTTCGGCCATCCGTTCCGCGCGCGCGGCGCCGCGGCCCGGCGGATGCCGCTGGACGGCGTGCGGCTGATGATGCTGACGCACTGGGATGAGGATCACTGGTGCTCGGCGGCAAAGAACAAGGCCACGCTCGACCTTCCGTGGCTGGTCCCGCGGCAACGCACTTCGCCGCGCGCGGCCCGGTTTTCCGCGACCGTGCGCGGAATTCACTGCATCCCGGAAAGCGACGTCCGCACCAGCATCGCCTTCGAAGCGGTCAATCACGACTGCATCCTGTTCGAGAAGATCGACCCCATGCCTGATGCCGACCAGATCGAGGATTGCAACCGCACCGGGGTCGCCTTCGCGATCGTCAACCGGAAGAAGGAAGCCATCCTGCTGCCCGGCGATGCGCCCTACGACAAAGTGAAACTGTTCGGAACCCTGCAGGCCAATGGCGTGGAGCTGCGGGCGATCGTCGCCTTCCATCATGGCTCGCGCAAGCACTGGACGCAGGCCACGCGGGATCATCTCCGCGCCTGGAAAGGCGCGGCCGGAACCCGTTGCCGCATCTTTTCCTACGGCGAAGGCAACACCTACGACCATCCCACGCGCGGCAACTACGACGGCCTGCGCGGCGTCTGGACGACGCTGGAAACACCCGACCTCAGGACGACCGGCCGGCACCACGTGGACATCCTGTTCTAGCGTCGCGTCACTCCCATGCCGGCTTGTCGGCGCGCGGATCCCGGCCTAAGCTGGCGGCCGCATCGGCCGTGCACCGTCCAGCGATGGCGCATCCTCCCGCAAATCCGGCCACCCGATTCCATTCCGGAACAGATACGAGGGGAAATCCGCATGACCACACACCCGGGCTCCTGCCATTGCAGCCGCGTGACGTTCGAGTTCGACGGCGAAGTGGGCGTCGCCATCGAATGCAACTGCTCCCTCTGCCGTCGCAAGGGCGCGCTCTGGCATGGCACCGACGACGCGCATTTCCGCCTGTTGTCCGGTGAATCCGAGCTCGGCCTGTACCGGTTCGGCACCCTGACCGCCAGCCACTACTTCTGCCGGAACTGCGGGGTCAGCCCCTTCAGCCATCCGCGCATCGCACCGACGATGTGGGTGGTGAACCTGCGCTGCGTGGACGCGGTGGATCTGTCGGCGTTGAAGGTGTTTCCGTTCGACGGACAGAACTGGGAAGCGGCCGCGCAACGGTTCCTGCAGGCACGCGCCGGCTGAAGTCCCCTCCGCCGCGGCGGCGTGCGACGCGGCGTGAAGGGAAGCCCGTCCGTCTACGGGGACAGCAGGGTGAGGCAATCCTGCAGGGCGTCCCGGGCCATGCAGTGCGGGGGCATGCGCAGTTCCCCCTCTCCCGTGGATGCAGGGCGTACCGGATTCATCGGCGCTTCGGCGGCGGGTGCGGCGTGATCGGGGGAGAGACTGCGAATATCGCCTGACAGCGTGTCCACCAGCCGCGCATCCAGGCCGCCGACGGTCAGCGTGCCGGGTACGTAGTGGATGTCGTAGTTTTCCAGGCCACGCCCCTGCGCGTCGGCGATCGTGATCGGGTACCGGCCGAACGGCGCACTGGCGCCGCTGCCGGCGCTATCGAGATGGACACCCGACACCTGATCGCCGTTGACCAGGCCGATCGCCCGGTAGTCGACCAGCGAAACCGCGCGACCCAGCCACTTGCCGACATCGCCGGCCGTGATGACCAGACTCGCCCGGCCCACGCTCAGGGTGCCGTCGACGTAGGTGATGTCGTAGTTGGACAGGCCGCTGCCGCCCGCGTTGCCGGCGGTGATGGCGTAGTCGCCGACCGTGGCGGTCGACGCCGCGCCGCCGCTGGCCAGATCGAGCGTGGACACCGTATCGCCGTTGACCAGGCCCCGGGTCGCGTAACCGGTGAGGTTCGCGCTCTGGCCGTAGGTCTTGCCGACATCGCTGGCGGTGATGGTGAGGCTGGCCTTGCCCACGTCCAGCGTGCCGTCGACGTAGGTGATGTCGTAGTTGGAAAGGCCGCTGCCGCCCGCGTTGCCGGCGGTGATGGCGTAGTCGCCGACCGTGGCGCTGGCAGCCGCGCCGTCACTGTCCAGATCAAGCGAAGACACCGTGTCGCCGTTGACCAGTCCATCGACCGCGTAGCCCGTCAGGTGGGCGATCTGGCCGTAGGTTTTGCCGGCATCGCTGGCGGTGATGGTCAGCGATGCGGGTGTGACGCGCAGGATCCCGCGACCATCGAACGCCAGCGCATATCCCGATGCGGACGCGTCCAGCGAGCCTTGCGAGATATCGATGGCATACGGACCACCGGCCACCGTGGCGCCGACGCCCGATCCCTGCGAGGACAGCGCCGCCGTCCCGCTGACGACACCGGACAGTGAATCCGCACGGTAGGCGCCGGCGACACCGGGCATCAGTCCACTGACCGTGTAACCGCCAAGACTCGCAAGCTGGCCGTAGACCTTGGTGGCATCGGTGGACGTGAAGGTCAGCGTGGGCCGATAGGCGAACAGGTAACGATTGCCGGTCGCGCCCGTCGCGCCGAACGCGGCGGTGTTCCAGATCGCCGTGTTGCCGCTGTCCAGACCGCCGTAGTCATGCGCGGCGAAGGGATTCTGCAAATAGATGTGCCAGCGTCCGCCCCCGAATGCGGTCACCGCATTGGCGCCCGACAGGTTGCGGAACACGCCACCGACGGCGATGTCGGCGTTGCTCGCCTGGACGCTGCCGAGCAGCGACAGGTCGCCTCCGCTCTGCACGCGGAGTGCCTGGGCATTGGCGGACGCCAACCGCAGGTTGCCCGCGCTGCGCAGACGGACGTCCTGGCCGCTGATGGTGACGTTGCCGGCGAAACGGTTTCCGGCGTGGTCCAGGGTGATATCGCCGTCGCCCGTGAAGCTGGCCGCACCGTCCACGTCCAGCGCTCCGCCCTGGGTCAATCCGCCCATGGCCACAACGGTGAGGTCGCCGCCCAGATTGCTCGCACCCAGCCGCAGCGCGAACGCGGACGCGAGAGTCGCGTTTCCGCCGTCCAGGGAGACTTCGCCCAGGAAGTGATTGCCGATGTTGTTGAGCACGAGATCGCCATTGGCCGAGAAATGGCTGTCCCCGCCCACGAAGAACGCGTCGCGCTGCAAGAGCGCGCCCGCGCTGTCCAGGGCCAGGTCGTACCGGATGTTGACCGCGCCCACATCGACCGCGCCGGCGTCGATACTCAGGTTGTCCAGCGCGTTCTGCATGCCGATGGCGCCGGCCACGGAAACCAGTCCGGAGGTGGCGATGTCCAGATCGTGCGCACCGTCGATGTTGTTCTGGAAACTGATCGCTCCGCCCGCCGCGCTGCGCAGCGCGACATCATTCTGAAGCTGGACGGCATCGCCGAAATTCATGCTGCCGAGCGTGGTCATGTTGCCGCCAATCGACGTGGCGCCCGCCGAATCGGTCACCAGGCTCGTCAGCGCCGATACGCCGCCAACCGCACCCTCGAAGCGGGTCCAGCCGGGGCTCGAAACAGCCAGGCCCCAGGAGCCATCGACGGTCGAACCGAACTGGATGTCCCCGAGGGTGCTGCTCAGAGCGATGTCCCTGAGCAGTCGCACCGCTCCGGCATAACGCTGCATACCGGAGGTGGTCACGTTCCGGTTCAAGCTGATGCCGTCTGCCGTGGCCCACAGGCTGCCGGCCTGGATCGCATCCAGCATCAGGTCGCCACCCGCGGTGATCGACACATTGCGACCGGTCAAGCCCACGCTCCCGCCGAAAGCGTTGCCGGCCTGGGTCAGCTGGATGTCGTGGCTGCCGTTATCGATCGAAGCGTTTCCGGCGACCGTCAACGCCGCGGTCTGCGACAGCGCGACGGCATTGGTCAGGTTCAGGGCACCGCCTACGTGGCCATCTATCCGTGCAACGGCGTTGCTGCCCTGCAGCGTGGCGTCACCTTCCAAGGCCAGCGTCATCCGATCGACGGCATAGCCGTACGTGCTCTGCATCAGATTGCCGTCGCCAGTGATCAGCAGTTGGCCGGCATTGGCACTGATTCCGCCCGTGCTGACGATGTCCCCGCCGCGGGCGACGAGACTGACCGTCCCGGCTTCGTTGCCGATGGCGTCGGCGATGAGGAAGCCGCTGTGATTGATCGCGGTCGCGAACAGACTGGGGTCGGCCGACGCCTGCAGGACGATCGTTCCGCCATTGGCGAAGATCGTGCCGATGTTCTGCACCGCGGACGTCTCGGACGCCACCCGATCCTGCAGCGATCGGCTGAGAGTGAGATGGATCTGCTCGTCACCGCCGAACTCGAGGGTGGCGCCGTCCGCGGCCGCGACTTCCACCCGTCCGCCCAGCGCATTGATGAAACCGGCGTTGGTCACGTGTCCACCCAGCAGCGCCACCGATCCGGATGCATTGAGTGCGCCATAGTTGTAGATGGCGCCACGGGCGCCCGGCCACACGGTGAAGTTGTAGTTGTCCGCCAGGAAATCGGCATCGGAGATATCCAGCGTGCTGGCCAACAGGCTGCCGACGTTCACCGAAGCGACGGGCCCGAAAATCATTCCATTGGGATTGAGCAGGAAGACCCGGCCGTTTGAACTGAGGCTGCCGTAGATCCGGCTCGGATCGACGCCCGCGACGCGGTTGAGCGCGATGGCGGTGGTACCGGGCTGCACGAACTGCACGCTCGCGTTCGCACCGATGTCGAAACTGTTCCAGTCCAGGATGACCTTCTGCGATACCTGGGTGACGGTCAGGACGGGACTGCCGGCCGAACCGCCGGTACCCATGTTGGCGGAGCCGGAAGTGACGGTGACGCCGGTGGGCAGGGCGGTGGCGGGCGGCGCGGTCTGCGCATGCAGTTCGCCTCCCGGCAGCCAGGCGCTGATGGCCAACGCCAGCAGCGAAAGTCCACTGCCGCGCCGCAGCCGGGAACGTGTCGGGGATGCCGCGGACGAAACACGCCCATCCGCCGGTTCCGAGGTGGCCTGCACCTGGCCCGGAACACGGTTGAACACAAGACGGTGGATGCGGTTCATGGTCGGTTCCTCAGAAAGTCATGCCAAGACGCGCGAACAGGCGCACGTCGTCGCCGTCGGATGCGTCACGGCGGCCGGTCGGGGTCGCGGCGCTCAGTTCGAATTGCAGGTCATGGAATTGCGGCAGGCGGAAACCCATTCCCACACCCACGCCATCCAGGCGCTGGCCTGGCAGCACGCCGCGATTGGCGCCTGCCGCATAGGTGCGTCCCTGGTCGGCGAACAGCTTGAAGGTCAGCAACTCGCCCCAGCGGCGACCGGCGAAGGGCGACGTCCGTTCCGCGAAGCCGGGCGCATCCACCTGGTACTCCACCGACGCCAGATACCCCCGGTCGCCCATCGCGTCGTTCAGCGGAAAGGCGCGCACGCTGGCCGCACCGCCCACCCCGAACTGCTCCATCGGCGGCAGCGCATCGCGGGTGTACTGGCCGGACAGGCGCAGCATCATGCGCTGGCCGGGCGTCAGCGGCTGCAACCGCAGCGCGTCGAACCGTCCGAGCAGGAAGTCATCCTCGTGACGCATGCTGATGTAATCCGGATACACCGACCGGTCACGCACCGCCTGCCGCGCGCTGACCTGCAGGAAGCCGATGCCGCCACCGCTCCGATCGATCCGGCGCGCCGAGATCCCGAGTTCCACCACGTCGAATTCCTGATCCGACAAGGTGAAGCCCAGCGCGTCGAACCGCGAAGTCTCGCGCACGTAGCGCAACGACGCGGCCGCCTGTACCCGCAGGCGGTTGACGAATTTCCAGTCGCCCCCCACGTAGCGCTGCGAGGACGGCCCGCTCAGGCCCAGCGCGGCCAGCGCGCCGTTGCGGATTTCCAGTTCGCCCCGGTTGGCGCCCGCGATCACCGACAGGCCCGGCACCGGCGCCACCGGCAGGCTGTACGAAAATGCCCACAGCCGGCTCTGCGCCGGATCGAAGGCGTAGGTATAACTGGCCGCCAGCACATCGCCCCGACCCAGTGGATTGCTCCAGCTCAGATCCACCGATGCGCGGCCACGGCCAGTCTGATCCGTACCATGATTGTTCACGCCCGCGCCGACCACCAGCGGACGACGGGTATCGCTGGCCTGCAGGATGACGTCGGTCTCGCCCGGATGCTCGCCCGGCACCAGCACCGACGATACCGATACGCCGGGCAGGTCGCGTGCGTACAACACCGCGCGTTCCAGATCCTGGACGCGCAGGATGCCACCGGCCAGGCCGCGCGCCGGTTCGGCGAGCAGATCCGGGGCGTAGCGGCTGTCGCCCTGCACGATCACTTTGCCGATGCGTCCCTCGATCACCTGCAGTCGCACGACCCGGTCGTTGCCCACCTGCTGCACCGGCACCACGGTGGTGGACACCGGATAGCCGGCGTCGCGATAGGCGGTGGTCAGCGCCTGGGCGATCCGGCGCAACTGGTCGAGGCTCAGCATCGCCGGCTCGCCCGGCGCGGGCCGGTGGCGATCCAGTTCGCGGTCCGCCAGCGCCTGGATGCTTTCGGGCGTGATGCCCGCATCCGGGTGCGGACTGACGCCTTCCACCTTCACGGCCTGCACCGCGAGGGTGGCCGGAGGCGTCGTCGGGGCGGCGGCGGGCGGCGGCGCGGCGGGCTCGATCGCGGACGCGGACGCGGTGACGAGCATGGACAACGCTGCCGCCAGTGCGGAAACGGCGGGTTTGGCTTTCAACATCGAATCCCCTGTGGCCGCCGTGGACGACATGCGACGGCGTGGCTCTGCGCCGACGGTAGCGTGGCGACCCGGGGAGGGGCATCCCCGAAATCAGGTAGGGCCCGGTCCCGCCCGGGAACCGGCGCTCCGCGCGCCGGCGCGGATTCCCGCGCTCAGGGATGCAGCACGGGCCAGCCCAGCACCGGATGCGGGCCCGGCAGCGTGGTCTCCAGCAGCTCCGACGCCAGCGACAGGCCGTTGTCGCTGTTGGTGAACCAGAGCACGCCGCGTCGTTGCGCCGGGCAGGCCATGAAGAACGACTGGAAGCCGTTGTTGATCCCGTGATGGAACAGGCAGTCGCCCTGTTCGTGTTCTTCCAGGCCCACGCCCAGGCCCCAGCCCAGCGCGTAGTCGGCATCCACCTGGACCTGGCGTTCGCGCAATCGCGCCCGCGCCGAGTCGGGCGCGGCCAGCAGCAACGCCTGCACGAAGCGCGCATAGTCGGCCGGCGTGGTGTACAGCGAGGCCGCGGCGATGGGACGGCGGAAACGCATCGTGTCGAGCGGCTTGCCCTCGGCGTCGTAGCCCGTGGCGATGCGTTCGGCGTATGCGTCGCGCCAGACGTAGCTGCTGTCGCGCATGCCCAGCGGGGTGAACACCCGCTCCATCGCCAGCGCCTGCAACGACTCACCCGAGATGTGTTCCAGCACCGTCGCCAGCAACGAGAACCCTTCTCCCGAATACTTCCATTCCGTGCCCGGTTCGACCGCGAACCGCAGCGGCTCGCCAAAGGCCCAGTTGGGCAGCCCGCTGCGATGGCTGAGTACCTGTCGCGCGGTGACCTTGCGCAGGCGCGGGTCGTCGACGGTATCCCACACCGGCTGTCCGCTCAGCAACGCCTGATCGTGCCGGTAGGGCGCGTCCAGGTAGTCGGTCAGCGGACGATCCAGATCCAGTTTTCCTTCATCGACGAGCGCCAGCGCGATCAGCGTGGTAACCGGCTTGCTGAGCGAGGCGGCCTGGAACACCGTGTCGGGCGACATCGGACGCTTGCGCGCCAGGTCGGCTTCACCACAACGGACCACCTCCATCCGCGTGTCCTCGAAGGACACGATCACGGCGCCGGGCACGCGCGTCTCTTTCTGCGCGAACACGGCGGGGCACTCGCCGGCCCGCGCGGATTCCGGCAGCGCGGCGGCCAGCAGCCCACCTCCCAGCAACAGCACTCCGGCCAGTCGAAACGTCATCACCGCTCCCCGTCCGCCTTGTCGCCCTCGATGCGGCCACTCTAGGCAGGCGCGCCGCGGGCCGGCATCGGCCAGAAGTCCCGGACGCTTCCGGCATGCCGCGCGAAAAAAAGCCCGGCGTGGAACGCCGGGCAGCGAGAGAGAGCATGGCTTTCTTATGGTTGTCGGGATGCGCCGGGCCGGCCTCAGAAGTCGTAGCGGGCGGTGAGGCGGAGATATCGCGGCGACGAATGACTCAGGGCCTGTCCGTACAGGGGGTTGTAGTCGGCTTCGCCACGGAAGGGACGTTCCGCGTAGCGGGGATTGAAGCTCTGCGGCGTCTGCTGGTTGAAGGCGTTGATCAGATCCGCCTGCAACGTCAGTCCCGCGGCCCATTGCGGCGTGTAGGCGACATTGAAGTTCATCTGGAAGATCCACGGCGCGCGGCCATGCGAACCGCGCGGCGAGGCCGCGTAGTCCGCGGAGGGCGGGACGTATCCCTGGCTGCCCGGCGCGGTTCCACTGCCCGGCAGGCCGCAGTACCAGTACACCGAACTGTTGTAGAGCCCGTTGTCCGGCGTGGGGTACATGCTGGTGCAGTTGCGCGGGCGACCGGAGGCCAGGCTGGCGCTGCCGCCCACACGCCATTCCGGCGTCAGCCGGTAGCTGCCGAATGCCTTCAGCTGGTGCGCGCGATGGTTCGGCAGCACGCCGTTCGCACCGGCCATCAACTGCGGCAGATCCCAATCCTGGGTGGTGGAGACATCGCTCTGGCCGCCGCCGCCGATGTCCAGGTCCGAGGCGAGCTGGCCCTCGGTGTTGCCATAGTTGCGCGAGAGCGTGTACTCGACTTTGCCGAAGAAGTTCTCGCCGCTGCGCTGGGCGAACAGGTCCAGGGCGTAGTAGCGCCGCTTCAGCTTCGGAAGGCCGAGCTGCTCCGCGCTGTAGTGGACCTGACGGAAGCTGCCGTCGGCCTGCTTCTTCCAGAAGGTGTTGCCGACGCCGGGATTGAACAGGAAGCAGCCGCCATCGAGCACCGGCGTGCAGGTATCGTCGATCGCGCTGCGCAGATCCCGGTACGTCAGCTTGGCGCCCCAGCTGGCGCCCGATCCCAGCGCCTGTTCCAGGCCGACGATGTATTCGTCCTGGTAGTGCGACTTCAGGTCCACGGCGGCGACCGTGCGCGGATCCGGCGCATTGCCGCATTCCAGATTCGACGACACCGCGTTGCCGCCCGGGCAGCGGTTCTTCGACGCGGGATCCACCGTGATCGGATTCAGCCCGGTCGGCGCGCCGGTGACCGGATCGACGCCGGTGTAGGTGAAGTATTCCAGCGTGTACAACGATCCGGAAGCCGCGCGCACGGCGACGTTGTTGGGCAGCGCCAGGTGATAGCGGCCGGCGTTGGCGAACAGCTTGAGCGAGGAATCCCCATGCACGTCCCAGCTCGCGCCAAGGCGCGGCGCCCACTGGTTGCGCTGGCTGACGTATTTCTCGCCGCTGCCGGTGTAGTTGCTGAACTGCTCGTTGCGCAGGCCGAGCGACAGCAGCCAGCGATCGGTGATCTGCCAGCGATCCTCGATGAACTGCGCCGATTGCTCGACCTTCGGTCGTGCCAGCTGGGTGTAGAACAGGCGATACGCGTAGTAGCCCTGGGTACCGAAGCCTCCCGCCTGCGCCGGTGACCCGATCACGCCCTGGGAGGGATCCACCGCGCTGTCCGGATTGGTCGCGCGCTGGTAGAACCAGCCATGTCCGCCGGGATAGCGGTAGCCCACCAGGGACTCCGCGTCCATCCGGTCGTATCCCGCGCGCAGCTCGTGATTGCCGATGCGGTAGCCCACGTCCAGGCGCCAGCCACGGGTCTCGTCGAATTCCCCCGGCACGCGCTGGTAGGCCGACGAGGTCTGGCAGCTGGGATAGTCCAGGCCGGGAACACGCGCCGAGGCGCCCGCGCTGATGTAGGGACAGTCGGGCTTGTAGTCGAACGGCGTGCGGACGTGCTCGATCTTCTGCCGGCCGTACAACGCGGACACGGTCAGATCGTCGGTCAGATAGCCGGTATAACGCCCGACGTACAGTCTGGCGTCGTCCTTGAATTCGAGACCGCCGTTCTGCTTGTCGCCATGGCTGAAAGTGGCGTAGTCGTAGGTGTAGTAGTCCGAATCCCGCTTGTCCACGTCCGATATGCCGGTGAATTCCAGCAGGTGGTTGTCGGTGATGTTCCAGTCCAGCTTCACCGCCCAGCGGGGCTGATCGTAGCGGTACTGGTTCCATCCGGTGCGCTGGCTGGCGGCGGTGGCGGTGCGGGTGGTCCGGACCGACTGGCCCTCGGTCCGGGTGCTTTCGACATCCGCGTACAGAAACAGGTGATCCTTCACCAGCGGGCCGCTGACCCACCCGCCCGCGGTGGTCTGCCAGGACCGGTTGTCGCGCCGGCGCTGGTACAGGGTGCCGTCGGTGCGTCGGGTCGGATCCGGATGATCCGCGCCGAAGTGGCCGGTATCGGGGTACTTCTGATCGCGCGGACGCTCGCGCAGCCCGGTGGGCGACCAGATCGTGTAGACGCCGCCCTTCCATTCGTTGCCGCCGCGCTTGGTGACGAGGTTGATCACGCCGCCGGTGGAACGTCCGAATTCCGCGCCGTAGCCTCCGGTCAGGACCTGCTGCTGGGCGATCGCGTCGAACGGCAGGCTGGTGAGGCCCAGCGAGGTCAGCGGATTGGTGACCGGATAACCGTTGATGTAGTAGGCGTTCTCCGAGGAAGCCGAACCGCCGAAGCTGGGCGCCTCGGTGTAGCTGCTGTTGCGCACCACGCCCGGCGCGAGCAGCGCGGCCTCGCTCACGCTGCGCGGAATCGGCAACTGCGCCAGCTGTTCGGCGGTGAATACCGTGCGGGTGTCCATCTGCGAAATGTCCACCGGCGCCACCGAGGCGCCGCGCACTTCGACGCGATCGAGTTCCTGCACCGCATCGGTGAAAGAGACTTCGGTGCCGCCGGCGATGTTGACCCGCACCTCGTCGCGCGTGCCGATCACCGCGCCATCGCGCTGCACGGTCACCTGATAGCGGCCATCGGGCAGATCCGAGAGGCGATAGCGTCCCTTGGCATCGACACCGGCGGTGCGGGTGGCGCCGGTGTCGAGATTGCGGATCACGATCTGCGTGCCGGGCGCGGCGGGCGCCTGGCCGAAGATGCTGCCGGTCACCGACTGCGCGTTCGCGGCCGAGGCCAGACAGCAGGCCATGGCCACGCACAGGCGGGCATGGCGGAAGGATGTGGAACCGGGTCGGCGGCCCGGGCGTGTTGCGGTCATGCGTGCTCTCCCCTGGAAGCGTTGACGCGACGCGTATCCGTCGCGGGCGAGCATCGACAGTATCACTGACCGTAACCGAAACTGACGTTTCGGAATTCAAAGTTAGCGGGCTCACTTCCGTGCGCGCACAAGTCACGCCGCGTCGTGCGTCGGCGTGTGCGCGGTGAAGTGATATGTCAGCGCGGCGATCGCGGCGCGCATGCGGGGACACGCGCATGCACCGCGATGTCCGTGCGATTCCGCTTTTGGTTTCGCCTTCAGTCCGGACGCCAGTACCAGAACAGCGCGATCTCGCGGGTGAGCGGATCCAGGCCGCGGTAGAGATCGCGATCAAAACCACCCAGGCGGAATCCGCACTGCGCGTACAGCCGGCAGGCGGCGACATTGTTGTTCTGGGTTTCCAGCATCACGCCCGGCAGATTCCGCTCGCGGCACCAGTGGAACGCCTGCCGCAACAGCGCGCGGGCGATGCCGCGCCGCCGGAACGCCGTATCGACCACCAGATTGTCCACCCGCGCGTATCCGTTCCAGGCCACGGACAGTTCGATCAATCCCGCCAGTTCGTCCTGCCAATGGGCGATGTACGCATCGGTGTCCCGCTCCGAATCCGAATCCGCATCCGGCTCCCGCTCCGCGTCGGGGGACGCGATTCGCGCCGCCCCGGATCCGCCATCGCCGGAGTAGCGTTTGGGATACGCCGCGACCGGCACTTCCTCCAGCGCCAGCGCGCCCGCGTCGATGCGGGGCTGGAGTTCGCTCTCCACCATGAAACCATCCCGCAGTCGCGCCGCCGCCCGCCGCTGGTGCGCCAGGGCGCGGGTAAGGGTCAGCATTCGGCCAGCTCCGTACGGGGGATACCGATTGAAGCATGCGCGGGCGCCCGCTTTGCGTGTCCTGGCGCGCATGCTTGAATAGGCCGCATGTTCATCGCCTGCCCCCACTGCCGCTACCTGGTGGCGACCGACCCGCGCGGCCGCAGCGCGCCCGCGCATTGCCCGCGCTGCGGCGGCGTCCTCGGCGACGGCGACGCGCGGGACGGCGGACCACCGATCGCCGCGACGCGCGACGCGGACAGCGGCGACGGCGGTCCCAGCCTCGCACGCCTGCTGCGCCGCGATGAGGCTCCGGTCGAAGCCGAACCCGACGCGCCCCCGCAGGCCGAAGCGATCGCGACCGGTGCCGCGTCGATTGAACCCGAGGCGGTTGAATCGCCCGCGTCCGCCGACGAAACCCCGGTAGCGGAAGACACGGACACCGTCGTCGCCGTGGAAGCACCCGCGGCCGCTTCCGCGTCCCTGGCCGCTGCGATCACCGACCCGGCGCCCGCCGGGGCCCCGTCGCCGGTCACATCGCCTGTCACTTCGCCCGTCACGCCATCCGCCGCCACGCCCGAACGGAGCGCCGCGCGTGGTCCCAGCTTCCTGCACCGCTCCGCGCATGCGCCGGCATCATCGACGCGCACGCCGCGCTGGCAATGGGCCACGTTGCTCGTGCTGGCGGTGGCGCTGGTGTTGCAGGTGCTGCTGGCCGATCGCGCGCGCCTGGCCGGCGATGCCGCCTGGCGTCCGGCCTTGGCGTCGTTGTGCAACGTGCTCGGCTGTTCGCTGCCGCCGTGGCGTGAGCCGCAGGCGTTCGCGATGCTGGATCGCGACGTGCGTCCGGTGCCCGGCGCGCCCGGCGTGCTGCTGGCGCGGGCGACCTTCCGCAACGATGCGCGCTGGTCGCAACCCTGGCCGGTCCTCATGCTCACCCTGCGGGACGCCGACGGCCGCACCCTGGGCGCACGCGCGGTGCGTCCGGCGGAATACCTGCCGCGGGACAGCGCCGCCGTCGCGACCCTCGGTCCCGGGCAGAGCGCCCAGGTGGCGGTGCGGGTCCGCGAGCCAAGCGCCGATGTGGTCGCGTTTTCCTTCGACTTCCGCTGATCGCGTCCTCCCGCCGGCGACGCCAGCGACGAACGGGGTGCACGGACGCACGACTGGCGCTAGACTCCCTCCCCCGCCGTAAAACACAAACACAAGGCGGGCGCTATGTCCTCAGCTTCCGGGAACCCGTGTGAACGCTGCTTCCACCCGCCAAGACAATCCACGTTCGCCCCGTCCGCCGCTGCGCGAGCATGTCGCCCAGTCGGTACGCCGCTACCTGCGTGATCTGGACGGCTGCGATGCGGACGATGTGTACGAGATCGTCCTGCGGGAGATGGAGATTCCCCTGTTCGTGGAAGTCCTGAACCATTGCGAGGGCAACCAGAGCCGCGCCGCCGCCCTGCTCGGCATCCACCGCGCCACCCTGCGCAAGAAACTGAAGGACTACGGGCTCGCCTGATCGCGCCCGATCACGCCGGTTCCGGCCTGATCCTCCCCGTCCACGGGGGAAGCGACCCGCCCGGGAGGCTATAATTCCGCGGTCCTCCCGCCGCATCTCCCCATGACCGACCAACGTCTGCCCGTCCGCCGGGCGCTGCTTTCCGTTTCCGACAAGACCGGCCTCATCGAACTGGCGCAGGCCCTGGCCGCGCAGAACGTGGAATTGCTGTCCACCGGCGGCACCGCCAAGGCGCTGCGTGACGCCGGCCTGGCCGTCCGCGATGTCTCCGACGTCACCGGCTTTCCCGAAATCATGGACGGCCGCGTCAAGACCCTGCATCCCAAGGTCCATGGCGGCCTGCTGGGCCGTCGCGGCACCGACGACGAAGTGATGGCGCAGCACGGCATCGGCGCCATCGACCTGCTGGTGCTCAACCTCTATCCGTTCGAGAAGATCACCGCGCGCGCCGACTGCACCCTGGACGACGCGGTGGAGAACATCGACATCGGCGGCCCGGCGATGCTGCGCGCGGCGGCCAAGAATTTCGCCCACGTCGCGGTCGCCACCGATCCGGCGCAGTACGCCGAGCTGGCGCGCGAGCTGGCTGAACACGATGGCGCCCTGTCCGCGCGCACCCGTTTCGCCCTGTCGGTGGCCGCGTTCAACCGCGTGGCGCAGTACGACGCGGCGATCAGCAATTACCTGTCCGCGGTCACCGACGCGTCGGCGGTGGTGCCGGCGCGCAGCGAGTTCCCGGCGCAGATGAATTCCACCTTCGTGAAGGTGATGGACCTGCGCTACGGCGAGAACCCGCACCAATCCGGTGCGTTCTACCGCGATCTGGGCCCGGTGCCGGGCACCCTGGCGACCTTCCAGCAGTTGCAGGGCAAGGAGCTGAGCTTCAACAACCTGGCCGACGCCGATTCGGCGTGGGAATGCGTGCGCCAGTTCGACGCCCCGGCCTGCGTGATCGTCAAGCACGCCAATCCCTGCGGGGTGGCGGTCGGCGTGGCCTGCGGCGACGCCTACGAATTGGCCTACGCCACCGATCCCACCAGCGCGTTCGGCGGCATCATCGCCTTCAATCGCACCCTCGACGCGGCCACCGCCAAGGTCATCCTGGATCGCCAGTTCGTCGAAGTGCTGATCGCGCCGGACTACGAGGAAGGCGCGCTGGACTACGCCAGGAAGAAGGCCAACGTGCGGGTGCTGCGCATCCCGCTGGGCGCCGGCCTCAACAACTACGACAGCAAGCGCATCGGCTCCGGCCTGCTGCTGCAATCATCCGACAACCGCGGCATGAGCGCGGACGAACTGAAGGTGGTCAGCCAGCGCGCGCCGACCGAGGCCGAGCTGCGCGATCTGCTGTTCGCCTGGCGGGTGGCCAAGTACGTCAAGTCCAACGCAATCGTCTACGCCAGGGACAACCGCACGATCGGCGTCGGCGCGGGCCAGATGAGCCGGGTGTACTCGGCGCGCATCGCCGGCATCAAGGCCGCCGACGCGAACCTGCAGGTGGAAGGCTCGGTGATGGCCTCGGATGCGTTCTTCCCGTTCCGCGACGGCATCGACGCCGCCGCCGAAGCCGGCATCAAGGCGGTGATCCAACCGGGCGGTTCGATGCGCGACAGCGAGGTCATCGCCGCCGCCGACGAACATGGCCTGGCCATGGTGTTCACGGGCGTGCGCCACTTCCGGCACTGATCGTGCCGGCCCGCGCGCAGCCCGCCGCCGCTTCCCACGCCTTGGCCGACGCGCTGGGGCTTGGGGCGCTGGCCGCGACCGCGACCTCGCCCAACCGCCTGGCCTGGGCCGACGCCGACGGCCATGCGCTGCTGTACCGCGCCAACTGCCTGGAACTGCTGGATCGGATCATCGAACGCCATCCGGATGGCTTCTTCGACATGATCTTCGCCGACCCGCCGTATTTCCTCTCCAACGGCGGCGTCACCTGCCATGGTGGAAAAATGGTCAAGGTCGACAAGGGCGACTGGGATCGCAGCCAGGGCCCGGCGTACAACCATGAGTTCAACCTGGCCTGGCTGCAGCGCTGCCAGGCCGCGCTGAAACCCGACGGCACCCTGTGGGTGTCCGGCACCCATCACGTGATCCATTCGGTGGGCTTCGCCATGCAGCAGCTGGGCATGAAGCTGCTCAACGACATCATCTGGGAAAAGCCCAACCCGCCGCCCAATCTGGCCTGCCGCACCTTCACCCACTCCACCGAGACCTTGATCTGGGCGGCGAAGACGGAGAAGAGCAAGCACCGCTTCCACTACCGGAAGATGAAGGCCGAGAACGGCGACCGGCAGATGAAATCGGTATGGCGCCTGTCCGCGCCGGCCAAGGCCGAGAAGAGCCACGGCCGCCATCCCACCCAGAAGCCGGTGGAGCTGCTGCTGCGCTGCATCGAGGCTTCGACCGATCCGGGCGATCGCATCTTCGATCCCTTCAACGGTTCCGGCACCACCGGTGTGGCGGCGCTGCGCAGTGGCCGACGCTATGTCGGCAGCGAGCTGGATCCGGCCTACGCCAGGCTGACCGCCGCACGGCTCGGGGCCGAAGCCTGAGCGCGCCGCGAATCCTGTTCCTTCTTTCCCTTGATCCGCGTCGCGGGTCCACATCCTTTTCGGAGTAGACAACCATGAAGATCCTCGTCATCGGTTCCGGCGGCCGCGAACACGCGCTGGCCTGGAAGATCGCGCAGTCGCCGCGTGTCACCGAAGTGCTGGTCGCTCCCGGCAACGCGGGCACCGCGCGCGAAGGCAAGTGCCGCAACATCGCCGTCGGCGCGACCGAAATCGATCGCCTGGTGGAACTGGTCCGGCAGGAAGACGTGGCGCTGACCGTGGTGGGTCCGGAGGCACCGCTGGTGGCCGGTGTGGTGGATCGTTTCCGCGACGAGGGCCTGCGCATCTTCGGACCCACCGCCGCCGCCGCGCAGTTGGAAGGCAGCAAGGCGTTCGCCAAGGATTTCCTCGCCCGCCACGGCATTCCCACCGCGCACTACGCGGTGTTCACCGAAACGGCGCCGGCGCTGGCCTACGTGCGCGAGAAAGGCGCGCCGATCGTGATCAAGGCCGATGGCCTGGCCGCGGGCAAGGGCGTGATCGTGGCGATGACCCTGGCCGAAGCCGAGGCCGCCATCCAGGACATGCTGGCCGGCAACGCGTTCGGCGCGGCCGGCGCGCGGGTGGTGGTGGAGGAATTCCTCGATGGCGAGGAAGCCAGCTTCATCAGCATGGTCGACGGCCGCACCGCGCTGCCGATGGCGACCTCGCAGGATCACAAGCGCGTCGGTGACGGCGACACCGGCCCCAACACCGGCGGCATGGGCGCGTACTCGCCGGCGCCGGTCGTCACTCCCGAAGTGCACGCGCGGGTGATGCGCGAAGTGGTCAATCCGACCGTGCGGGGCATGATCGCCGACGGCGTGCCGTTTACCGGCTTCCTTTATGCCGGCCTGATGATCGATGGCAGCGGCGCGCCCAAGGTGATCGAGTTCAACGTGCGCTTCGGCGATCCGGAAACCCAACCGGTGATGCTGCGCCTGCGCTCGGATCTGGTGGATCTGGTGGAAGCGGCCATCGACGGTCGCCTGGACGCCACCCGGGCCGACTGGGACGAGCGCCCTTCGCTGGGCGTGGTGATGGCCGCGGCGAATTATCCGGAGACGCCGAAAACCGGCGACGCCATCCGCGGCCTGGATGCGGATCTCGGCCCGGCCAAGGTCTTCCACGCCGGCACCCGCGCCGGCAACGACGGCGAAGTGCTCACCGGCGGCGGCCGCGTGCTGTGCGTGGCCGCGCTCGGCGACAGCGTCGGCGAAGCGCAGCGCAATGCCTATGCCGCGGTCGAACGCATCGGCTGGGATGGCGAATTCCATCGCGGCGATATCGGCTGGCGCGCGATCGCGCGGGAAAAAGCGAACGCGTAGAGCCGAGCTTGCCCGGCTCTGGAATGTCTGACGGCTGGCGCCCTTCCTGCACACAGGAAAGCAGCGGAGCAGATCCTCCTCAAGCGCTTCTCAACCGCCGAATGGCGGGTCAAGGGGGAGGCAACAGCAGATTACAGTCGCTCAGGGCAGATACAACAGCGAGCTTTGATAGCCTCCTTTTCAAAGGGGGCGGGCACCCGCGCGGCGGGTGACGGGGGATTTGCGCGGGGTGCCTGAAGACCCCTCTCCAAAGCCCCCTCGGAAAGCCGCCCCCGGTAAACCGGATGCCCCCATCGTTCTGCTAGGCTGCGCGGCAACCCACGGAGGGCGCATGTCCAGCCACAGCCAGTTCGCCTTGTTGAGCCAGCGGCGCTTCCTGCCGTTCTTCCTGGTCCAGTCGCTGGGTGCCTTCAACGACAACGTCTACCGCCAGGCCATCATCGGCCTGCTGGGCTTCATGAGCGTCAGTGCGCAGGACAAGACGCTGTACACCAACCTGGCGCCGGCGATCTTCATCCTGCCCTACTTCCTGTTCTCGGCCACCGCCGGCCAGATCGCGGAGAAGCTGGAGAAATCGAAACTCATCCGGATCACGACGACGATGGAAATCGTCATCATGTCGCTGGCCGCGATCGGCTTCCTCACCCAGGACCTCATCGTCCTGCTGACCGCGCTGTTCTGCACCGGCCTTCAATCGACCCTGTTCGGCCCGGTGAAGTACTCCATCCTGCCCTCGGTGCTGAAGCCCGAGGAATTGACCGGCGGCAACGGCCTGGTCGAGATGGGCACCTCGCTGTCCATCCTGATCGGCATGATCTTCGGCGGACTGATCTTCAACCTGGCCGGCAGCCATGGGCCGACCGTGGCCGCCATCGCCATCATCCTGCTCGCCATCACCGGCAACCTGGTCAGCCGTCTGATTCCAAAGGCCGACGCGGGCGCGCCGGAACTGAAGATCAACTGGAACCCGCTCACCGAGTCGCGCGCGGTGCTGCGCCTGGCCAAGAAGCAGGTCGCGGTGCGCAACTCGGTGCTCGGCGTATCGTGGTTCTGGTTCTTCGGCACCGTGCTGACCGGCAACATCCCCACCTATGCCGATCTGAACCTGGGCATCGGCACCTGGTACGTATTCCCGCTGGCGCTGTTCTCGATCGGCACCGGCGTGGGTTCGCTGCTGTGCGAACGCCTGTCCGCGCGCACCGTGGAAATCGGCCTGGTCCCGCTGGGCGCGTTCGGCATGAGCGCGTTCCTGCTGGATCTCTACTTCGCCCGCAGCGGCGTGGCCCCGAGCGCCGGTCTGGCGGTGTCGGCATTTCTCCAGCAGCCGGGCAGCTGGCGCATCGTCATCGATCTGGTCGGCATCGGCCTGTTCACCGGCTTCTTCGTGGTACCGCTGTTCGCCTTGATCCAGAGCCGCACGCCGAAACAGGAACTGGCCCGGGTCATCGCCGGCATGAACATCCAGAACGCCGGTTACATCGTGCTGGCGGCGGTGCTGGGCATCGCCCTGCAGATGAAGGAACTGGCGCTGGGCGGTTTCCGCATTCCACTGCCGGGGTTGACCATTCCGCAGGTGTTCCTGGTGCTGGCGATCGCCAACGCGCTGGTGGCGATCTGGATCTTCACCCTGGTGCCCGAATTCCTGATGCGCTTCCTCAGCTGGGTACTGGTGCGTTTCCTGTACCGGCTGCGCCTGCACGGCATCGAGAAGTACGTGCCCGACGAAGGCCCGGCGCTGCTGATCTGCAACCACGTCAGCTACATGGACGCGCTGCTGCTCGCGGCCAGCATTCCGCGGCCGGTGCGCTTCGTCATGTACTACAAGATCTTCAACATCCCGGTGATGAGCTGGATCTTCCGCACCGCCAAGGCCATCCCCATCGCCGGCGCGAAGGAGGATCCGGAACTGATGCGGCGCGCGTTCGAGGAAATCGACCAGGCCCTGGCCGAAGGCGAGATCGTCGGCATCTTCCCCGAGGGCGCGCTGACCCGCGACGGCGACATCGCGCCGTTCAAGTCGGGCGTGGAGAAGATCCTGGAACGGCGGCCGGTACCCGTGGTGCCGATGGCGCTGAAGGGCATGTGGAGCAGCATGTGGAGCCGACGCGATACCCGCCTGGGCCGGATGCGGGTGCCCCGTCGCTTCCGCGCCCACATCGACGTGGTCGCCGCCCCACCGGTGGATGGCGCCGGCGCCACCGCCGAAAGCCTGGAATCCACCGTGCGCGGTTTGCGCGGTGATGCGGCCTGATCCCTTCCGCGCATACGAATCGCGGGTCCAGACGTTAGACTAGCGCCCGACCACCCCGCTTCATCACTGCAAGGAGACTCCGATGAGTGCCGTTCCGCCGTTGCCCCATGACGCACCTGGCAATATCCCCAACTACCTGGTGTGGTCGATCCTGTCGACCATCGGTTCCTTCATCCTGTGCTGCCTGATCTGCCTGACGTTCCCGGGCATCATCACCGGCATCGTGGCCATCGTGTTCTCCACCCAGGTCAACGGAAAGCTCAACCAGGGTGACATCGAGGGCGCGAAGCGTGCTTCCAAGAATGCGAAGCTGTGGAACTGGATCACCACGGGCATCCTGATCCTGGCGGTCGCGATCTCGGTCATCTGGTTCATCGCGGTCGGTCCGGACGCGTACATGGAGTACATGGAACAGCTCCGCCAGCAGATGGAACAGCAGCAGGGCGGCTGACGTGCCCCTGTCGCGTACGGCACTCTATACGCTGGGTGCGGGGGCTGCGGTCGCAGTCCCCGCCGGCGTCTGGTTGCTGCTGAACTTCGACCCCAACGCCGCGGGCAATCCGTTTCCGCCCTGCATGTTCCATGCGCTGACCGGCTACTACTGCGTCGGCTGTGGAATGACCCGCGCCCTGCACGCACTGGTGCATGGCGACGTGGTCCGCGCGTTCGGCATGAACCCGCTGGCGATGCTGCTGTTGCCCCTGGCGCCCCTGCTGGTGGCCCACGCGCAGGGTTGGCGGCCGCGCCTGCTCGAACCGTTGATGCGCGTCGTATTGAAGCCAGGACTGTGGCTGGTGCTGCTGCCGACGTTCTGGGTCGCCCGCAACCTGCCGTGGTATCCCTTCACGCTGCTCGCCCCAGGCTGATCCGTTTACTTCTCTTGCGGGAGCGACGTCAGTCGCGACCGTGACTCCAACCGGCGGTCCGGATTGGCCGAAAGCGTCACCTGTGGGAGCGACGCAAGTCGCGAAGCTTCCAGCCCGCACTGCCCTTGGCTGCCATTGGCCAGCCCACGCGCTGTCCTGTCATCCCGATGCCGTCGGGATATCGCGACTTAGGTCGCTCCCACAGGGTTATTTTTCGACCGGTCTTCCGGTCGGGATCACGGTCGCGACTTGCGTCGCTGCTGCCGGGCTCAGCTGACCCAGCCACCGATCACGAATACGGCCAGCACCGCCATCCAGACCAGCAGGATGCGCCAGACCAGGCTCATGGCATCGCGCAGTTCGGGCAGCTCGCGCATGGCCTGGACCATGCCCTCCTCCGCGTAGTCCTCGGCTTCTTCCGCCAGTTCGCTGCGCACGCTCGCACGCGCGGCGTGGCCGAGGAATCCGGTCCGCAGTTGCAGGGTGTTGCCGTGCGCCTCGCGCCAGGCGTGGAAGACGGTATCGAAGTTGCCGACCAGCGCCATCGCCAGGGTCATCAGCTGGGCGACCGGCCATTCCAGCACCGACAACAGGCCGCGCGCGCCCTCGCGGGTATCGTGCGGCAGCGCCCGATGGAACTCGCCTTCGGCGGTCAGCGCCACCAGGCGGTACATCAGCGCACCGATCGGCCCCAGCAGCAGGAACCAGAACAGCACGCCGAACCAACGCCGCAGCGCATTGCGGAACACCGCCTCCACCAGCGCCGGACCATCGGCCGCCACGTTCTCGCCCTCTGGCCACAGACGGGCGATGGCATCCCGCCGCGCCACCGGCTCATGCGCGTCGATGATCGCTTCCACATCGACGTCGAGATCGCGCGGTCCCCAGGCGTACACCAGCACCAGGACCGAGAACAGCAGTCCGACCAGGCCGAGGAGCGGTTCATGCAACACCCATTGGAACAGGCCCACCAGCAGCAGCGGCGGCAGCACGGCGAGCGCGATGCCGTAACGGCCACGCCAGAAGCCGTCGCCGGGAAAACGTTCGTCGAGCCAGCGCAACCAGTGTCCGTACCAGTGGAACTGGCGGACCGATGTGACCAGCGATGGCGCGACGTGCCCGAGTACCAGCGCGACGACCACGGCGACCAGGGTGATGGACATGCGGTTCCTCCTCCTGCCCGGATTCTAGCGTGCCGCTTCGTTAATGTCGGGTCTGGGAGCCACGGCCACGTGACCCCGACCCGCCATCCGGCGGTTGAAAAGCGTTTTGCGAAGGGGGTTGGCACCCGCGGCGGCGGGCGGCGGGGGATTTGCGCTGGCGCGGAAAGCGAATTCCCCGGAATCCCCTTTTGCAAAGGGCAGCGTTTCCCGGAACCTTTCATCCCCGCATCCGTCCTGGCGGGATGCTTGGAGCGCCGCTCAGCGCCGGCGGCGTGCAAGCATCCCGGCGTGCCAGTGATCGATCAGCGAGCGGGCGATCGAGATCCGCGGCGACAGCAGCAGGCCCTGGTCGTCATCACCGTCCCGGCGTTCGCGGGCGGCGGTGATTTCCTCGAAGGTGAACCAGCGCGCATCTTCAAGTTCATCGTCGACCTGCGGGATATCCGGTTCGGCCTCGGCCGAGAAACCGAGCATCAACGCGCCGGGAAACGGCCACGGCTGCGAACCGAGATAGCGGCAGCTGCGCACGCGCACGCCGGTTTCCTCCAGCACCTCGCGCGCCACCGTCTGTTCCAGCGATTCCCCCGGTTCGACGAAACCCGCGATGACCGAATAGCGGCGTGCCGGCCAGGCCGACTGGCGACCCAGCAGCAGGCGCTCGCCATCGCTGACCGCCACGATGACCGCCGGATCCACGCGCGGATAATGATCGGCCCCGCATTGCAGGCAGCGGCCCTGGTAACCGGCCCGGCGGAACTCAACCTCGCCGCCGCACAGTCCGCAGAAGCGATTGCGCGAACGCCAGTAGAACATCGCCCGCGCCAGTGCGAACACGCCCGCCTCGAAACCCGGCCAGATGGCCGCCGCGCGGCGCAGATCCACCCGCTGCGGAGCCTCGAACGGCACGCTGTCCGCTTCGACCGCGAACCACGCCACGTCGTCCTTCAGTCCAAGGAAAACCGCGGTGCCCGGACCGCCGCCCAGTTCACCGCCGGAAGGCGCGGCGATCTGTCCGTCCGAATCGGCAAACGCTTCCCCTTCGCGGGTCAGCACGATCACCCGCGCGCGTGGCCACAGGCGGAACAGCGCCTCGGCGTCATCGCGCAGGCGATCGGCGCGATCAAGCGGATCACCGGCGAAGGCGAAGCCGGCCAGCGCGGGCGGGGAGGATGCGGGAAGAACGCTCACGAGGTGAGCATGTCGGGAAGCGGGCGATCGGTGCGCGGGACGCCAGCGGACATGGTCACATGCTGAAGCTGCTGCCGCAGCCGCAGGTGGTCTTGGCGTTGGGATTGCGGATGACGAACTGCGCGCCCTGCAGGCTTTCGCTGTAGTCCACTTCCGCACCCATCAGGTACTGCAGGCTCAACGGGTCGACCAGCAGGGTGACGCCATCGGTGTCCACCGCCAGATCATCCTCGGCGCGGTTCTCGTCGAACTCGAAACCGTACTGGAATCCCGAACAGCCGCCGCCCTGGATGTAGACGCGCAACGCCAGTCCGGCATTGCCTTCCTCATCGATGAGCTCGCGGACCTTGGCGGCCGCGGCGTGGCTGAAATTCAGCGGGCGATCCAGCGACTGGTAGTCCGGCGCCGCCGAAGGCAGGGAAACGAGGTTGTCCATGGCGATCAGGATGGGGGTTGGGAGGACTCACTTCAAGCCGGAAGCGCCCGTGCCTTCGCGGCCGGCAGCGGCCGCCCAGGTGAACGACTGTTCCACCGCCGCACCGTTCTGCGGCACCAGCCGCGCGGTCACCCGGACCGGCTGGAAATCGGCCGGCAGCACCAGGTCGCCCTCGACCTGCTGGAAGTACTTGAACGAGTACGGCAGGCCCGGCGCGTCGGCCTGCTGTCGGAGATCCGACCAGGCCAGCCGCTGCAGCTTGCCGGCGCGGGTGCCCTCCACCGACACCAGCAGGCGGCCGGCGTTGACCGCGCCGCGGTTGAGGTTCTGGGTCAGGGTGGCGGTGAAGTGCCAGGCCTGCTCGGTCTGCGGCTGCAATTTGAGCTCGTGCACGGTCAGGCCCCGGCGCTGGCCGGTGGCGCCGACGAAGCGCTCGTAGAAAGCCACGTCGGCACGCAGACCGGCGATTTCCTCGTCGCGCTCGGCCAGCGCGGTCTGCAGATCGCGGTTGGCGTCGCGGCTGATCTGATCCGAGCGCGACAGCGTGGCGGCCCGCTGCTCGAGTTGCTCGATCTGCTTTTTCTGGGCCTGGAACTGCTGCGCGCCGGGTGCCTGCCCGCCACTGGCCAGGACCTGCCACAGGCCCCAGCCACCGAACGCCAGACACAGCGCGAGCAGGCCGACCGCACCATAGAACCACGCCCGTCCGCTGGCTGGCGGCGGCGGCGGGGAAGGGAGAGAAGGTTCACTCATGGACCGAGCATAGCGCGGCCCACCGGAGGGAGCTCTGAATGCCGGCGAACCGGTTCAGGCCGGGGCGTGCGCCAGTTCCCCGGCCGGTTCGTCGGCCGCCGCCAGCGCGGTGGCGTGCACCAGCCGGCCGGTGAGCTGGGCGCCGGCACTCATCTCCACCACCTGATAGTGGATGTTGCCCTGCACCCGCGCCTTGGCCGCCAGTTCGACCCGGTCGTCCGCATACACGTTGCCGACCAGTTGGCCGTTGATGATCACCACCGGCGCGCGCACCTCGCCCTCGATGCGGCCCTGCTCGGCCAGCGTCAGCACCGCGCGCTCGCCGTCGACCGCCAGCACCTTGCCCTGGATGCGTCCCTCCACGTACAGGCCGCCACTGAACACCAGATCGCCCTGGATGGTGACCTGCGGACCGATGAGGGTGTCGATGGCGTGGCCATCGCGCTGGGGCTTGTGCTTGAACATGATCATTTTCCTCCGGCTGAGGTCGCGAGTTTCCAATCGAATGCCTGTTCCACCGGGTTGTCCCCGCCGCTCAACTGCACCTTCACCCGTTGCGGGGTGAAACCGCCGGGCAGCATCACGCTGCCGTCGAGCTGCTGGAAATAGCGGAAGGAATAGGCTTGCCCGGCCACGCCGGGTTGCTGGTGCAGTTCATCCCAGCCAATCGTGGCCAGTTGTCCGCCACGCACGCCTTCCACGGCGAAGCGCATCCGGCCTTCGCTGATCGCGCCGCGGTTGAGGGTCTGGGTCAGGGTGATCTGGTATTGCCAGGCGCCGCCCGGTACACGGTTGAACTCGGCCAGATGCACGCTCAGTCCGCGGCGTGGCGCGGTGGCGCCAACCAGGCGTTCGTAAAAGGCCACGTCCGCGCGCAGGCCCGCGATTTCCTCGTCACGCTCGGCCAGCGAGGCTTGCAGTTCCTGATTGGCGGTGCGGCTGATGCGATCGGAGACGCCCAGGGTGGTTTCGCGCTGGCTGATCCGCTGCAGCTCGCCCTGCTGTTGCCGGAGTCGCGCCTGGACCTGCCCCAGTTCGTGCCGCACCTGCCCCAGCCGCGGCGCGGCGGTATGGCTGGCCGTGAACCAGACCCCGGCCAGCGTGCCTGCCCAGGCCAGCCCCGCCACGGCCAGCCAGAGCCCGCGGCGCGAGGGCCGCTGCTCGACGATCTGGTATCGCGGGAAGGGGGATCTGGACATGCGCGAGTCCCTGGCCGCGCTCAGGCAGCAGCCAGACAGGAGGCCTATACTCGGGAGAATCGACAGGGCCGTCGAGTCTACTGGGAACCGCCGGGATGTCCGAAGCACATCTTTTCGTAATTGGGATCCTGTTGGCATGGATGGCCGGAATTCGCGTCTATCTCACCGTGTTCGGTCTCGGCCTGGCCGGCGCGCTGGGCTGGCTGGATCTGCCCCCGGCCCTGCAGGTCACCCAATCCTGGTGGGTGCTGGGCACCTCCGGCGCGCTCGCGCTGGCCGAATTCTTCGCCGACAAGATTCCCGGAGTGGACTCGGGCTGGGACCTGCTGCAGACCCTGGCGCGGGTGCCGGCGGGCGCCTTCCTGGCCGCCGCCACGCTCTCCCCGGACGGACAGCTCAGCGGCGGCGCGCTGGCCGCCGGCGCCGGCATCGCCCTGACCAGCCATGTGCTGAAAAGCGGTTCGCGCGCACTGATGAACACCTCGCCCGAGCCGGTCAGCAACTGGACCGCCTCGGTCACCGAGGACGCGGTGGTGGTGGGCGGCCTGGCGCTGGCCTTCGCCCATCCCTGGATCGCGCTGGTCCTGGTGGTCGGCGTGTCGGTGCTGCTGGCGCTGATGGTGTGGTGGGTCTGGCGTCGCCTCAGCCGTGGCCTGAAACGGCTGCTCGGTACGTCTGATCCTCATGTGCCGACCCGTTAGACCGGAGGCCGTATGTCCAGGGACGCTTGTCCCGGGCCGTGAACTTCATCGCATAATGCGACACATGCTTGGGGAAGCCTGATGTCTGCCACTGATGCCACATCCCGCCGGCCGGATGAGCCTTCACGCTCCCGGCTGCGGGCCGAAACGCCGCCGCCGGGCTACTGGCGGCGCTGGACGGCCGACGCGTCCGCGCCGATGCCGCTGAACGGAGGTATCGCCGCGATGACCGCACCCTCTCCGCCGGCCGCGGCCGGTGACGCGCCGCCGGAGCCGGCCAACGACGCCGGCGCCACCGGGGCGCCGACGATCTCCGGCCGGCTCCATGACACGCAGGAAAGCCCCTATCGCGTGCTCATCGTCGAAGACGATCGCGGCCAGGCGCTGTTCGCGCAGAGCGTGCTGCACGGCGCCGGCATGCAGGCCGAAGTGCAGATGCAGTCCGACGGCGTTCTCGATGCGATGGAACGGTTCAAGCCGGATCTGGTGCTGATGGATCTGCACATGCCCGGGCGCGACGGCATGAACCTGACCCTGCTGATCCGCCAGCAACCCGAATACCTCCACCTGCCGATCGTGTTCCTCACCGGCGACCCGGATCCGGAACGCCAGTTCGAAGTGCTGGAAAGCGGCGCCGACGATTTCCTCAACAAGCCGATCCGGCCGCGCCACCTGATCGCCGCGGTCGCCAACCGCATCCAGCGCGCGCGCCAGCGGGTCGCACCGGCCACCCTGCGCACCACCATCAACACGGAAACCGGGCTGCCGACGCGCACCTATGTGTTGCAGCAGGTGGGCGCCGCGCTGCAGTCCGCGTCCGCGGGCGGCCTGTTCTTCGTCGAGGTGGGCAGCGCCCTGAGCCTGCGCGAACGCTATGGCTACGCGGCATTCGAGCAACTGATGAACCAGGCCGGCCGCCGCCTGGCCGAAGTGGCGGCACCCTACCCGGTGGCCCGTCTCAACGACAACAGCTTCCTGTCGCTGGCCACCAGCCTGGACGAAGCCGCGCTCGAAGCGCAGGCCGAGCGCCTGCGCGACGGGCTGACCGGCAATCCGTTCCCGATTGGCGCCGGCGAAACCCTCAACCTGCGCAGTTCCATCGGCTACACGCCCCTGTCGCTCGGCTTCCCCGACGCCGGCAGCGCATTGGAAGCCACCGAACGCGCGGTGCTGCAGGCACGCCTGAAAGGCAACAACCTGGCCAGCTACACCCCGGCGCAGATCGCCGAGGACGTACCGAAGATCGCGCTGGAAGACGGCCGCTTCGAATTGGCCTACCAGCCCATCGTCGCCGTGGCCGGCAGTGAACAGGCCCAGTACCAGGTGCTGCTGCGGATGCGCCAGCCGGACGGTTCGCTGCTGCCCGCGTCGCAGGTGATTCCGGCGGCCGAATCGGCCGGCGGCATCGCCCAGATCGATCACTGGGTGCTGGAACATGCCCTGTACGTGCTGGCCGAACGCCAGTCGCAAGGCCCCTCGCTGCGCCTGTTCGTCTCGCAATCGCCGCGCACGCTGGCGCGCGAATCGCATGCGCAGTGGCTGCTGGACACGCTGGCCGAACGCGGCATCGAAGGGACCTCGCTGGTCATCGACCTGCGCATGGCCGACGCCCTGATCCACACCGTGACCCTGCGTGATTTCTGCCATCAGCTGATGCCCAGCGGCGTGCAGTTCTGCCTGAGCCAGTTCGAACCCGGACGCGAGGCCGACGCACTGCTGACCCAGCTGCCGCTGGGTTACCTGCGCGTGGCCAGCCGCTATGCCGGCGCCCACACCGATCCCAAGCTGCGCGACGAATTGCGCGGCATCATCGACCAGGCGCACCGCGCCGGCCTGCAGGTCATTGGCCAGCAGATCGAGGATCCGCAGGCGGCCGCCGCGATGTGGATGGGCGGCGTCGACTTCATCCAGGGCAATCTGGTGCAGGCCGTCGGCAGCGAACTCGGCTTCGATTTCCACAACGCGGTGCTGTAGGCATGCCCGCGCAGCGGCCCGCCCCGGTCGCCCCCTGGCTGGCCCTCGCCGCGGGCGTGGCCGCGCTGGTATTCCTGGTCCTGCCCTACGCCGGCGTCGCCGGTCCGTGGTGGCAGGCCGCCCTCGCCGCCGCCGCGATCGCGGTGCTGTGCGGCAGCTTCGCCGCCTTCAATGCCCGCACCGCGCATCGCCAGCTGACCGGCGCCGAAGCGCGCGCGGCCATCGCCGAATCCGAACGCAACGCGCTGCGCCGGGATCTGCAGCGGCATGATCAGCTGGAGCAGGAACTGCTCCAGGCCAAGCAGGCCGCCGAGTCCGCGGTGCTCGCCAAGGGCGAATTCCTGGCCACCATGAGCCACGAGATCCGCACGCCGCTCAACGGCATCGTGCCGATGCTGGACATGCTGGCGCGCGCGCCGCTGGCGACCGACCACCGCGAAATGCTGAATACCGCCAGCGCGTCCTCGCATCAGTTGCTGCGCATCGTCGACGACATCCTCGACTACTCCAAGCTGGAAGCGAACAAGCTCGATCTGGAAATCACCGCCTTCAACCTGCGCGAGCTGCTCGATGGCGTGCTGCAGCTGATGCAGCGTCCCGCCGAGAACAAGGGCCTGCGCCTGAGCCTGCAGCTGGATCCGGCGGTGCGCCTGCCGGTGCGCGGGGATCCGGTGCGGCTGCGGCAGGTACTGAGCAATTTGATCGGCAACGCGATCAAGTTCACCGAACGCGGCGGCGTCACCCTGGTGGTGCGCCGCCTGGGTGAAACCTCCGCCCAGCATCTGCTGCGTTTCGAAGTGCGCGACACCGGCATCGGCATTCCCGCCGAAGCGCAGGCGCGTCTGTTCCGTTCCTTCACCCAGGCCGACGCTTCCACCACCCGGCTGTATGGCGGCACCGGCCTGGGCCTGGCCATCTGCAAGCGCATCGTCGAACTGATGGGCGGGCGCATCGACCTGATCTCCGAACCGGGCCGTGGTTCGACCTTCTGGTTCGAGGCGCCGCTGACCAAGGTCATCGGCGACATGAAGATGCGCGATCCGCACGCCTTCGATCAGGGCCGCGTGCTGGTGGTGACGCCCGATCAACGCCTGCGCCAGCGACTGGCCCTGCTGCTGACCAACTGGGGCTTGCAGGTCAATGCGGTTGAAACAACGCAGGAAGCGCTGGAGCGCCTGCGCGCCGCCGGCGAAACGCGCGCCGACGATTTCGTCGCGGTGGTCGCCGACGCCGCCGGCATCCGCAGCACCGCCCGCGCCCTGCACCGCACGCTCGCGCGACGCCCGGCGGGCGCGACGCCGGTCCGGCTGATCTGGTTGTACGGCGATGAGACGGTGCCGGAAGAACTGCGCAGCGACAGCACCCTGCTGTCGCGCCAGGCGCCGGATTCGGCGCTGCGCGCGGCGCTGACCGGACAGGCGGCGGCCGACGCGGAGGCCGCAGCGCCGCCGGTGGTGATCGGCGATATCTTCGAGGACGTCGAGGCCACACCGGCTCGTACACCCGCTCCCGTCTTCGATCCGACGGAATCCGGCGTGGAAGCTGAGGCGGCGAATGCGCACGCGGAAGCGGGTGAAGGCACGGGTGCGCAAACGGCCTCGACAGCGTCACCGGCCGAGGCGCGCCTGCTGCTGGTGGAAGACAACCCGGTGAACCTGCTGGTGGCGCAGAAACTGCTGGCCGCGCTCGGCTTCCGCAGCGAGTCGGAAGCCAACGGCGAATTGGCGCTGCAACGGATGATGATCGAGCCGTTCGACCTGGTGTTCATGGACTGCCAGATGCCGGTCCTGGATGGCTACAGCGCGACACGCCGCTGGCGCACGCACGAGAACGAGCTCGGCGCGCAGCGGCGATTGCCCATCGTCGCGATGACCGCGAATGCCATGGCCGGGGATCGCCAGCGCTGCCTGGACGCGGGCATGGACGACTATCTCGCCAAACCGGTCACCCGCGAGCAGCTGGAAGCCTGCCTGCAACGCTGGCTGCCCGGACACGTGGCGGTCGCGGCGCCGGCGCCGCGCAAGCCCGAATCCGCGACCGCGCCAGCCACGCTGTCCGATGCCGCGGCGGCCGCGCGCGCCGCCACCCCGGCCTTCCCGGTGCTGGACCACAGCATGCTGGAGGAACTGCGCGAGATCGCCGGCGATGAAACCATCCGCATCATCAGCCTGTTCCTGGAAGACGCGCCGCGCCTGATCGCCGCGCTGGAGAAGGCGGCGGCGGTGCCGGAACTGGATGCGATGCGCGACGCGGCGCATACCCTGAAGTCCTCCAGCGCCAATGTCGGAGCGATGGCCCTGTCGGCCGCGGCCAAGCGGGTCGAACTGGGCGCGCGCGCGGCGCGGCTGGACCGCCCCGCGGTGGCGGTGGCGCTGGTGATTGCCGAGTACGCGCGGGCGCGGATGGCGCTGCTGGGCTATTCGACCCAGCAGTTGGGGCGGCCGCCGGTACCGGCGGCCAGCGCCTCTCAGTCTTCGAGTTTGGTCAACAGGTAATTCGGTTCGCCGATGCGCTCGATCAGCGACAGCTGGGTCTCCAGCCAGTCGACGTGTTCCTCTTCCGAATCCAGGATGTCGGCGAACAGCTGGCGGCTGACGTAATCACCCTGATCCTCGCAGTACTTGATCGCGTCGCGCAGCAGCGGCAGGCCTTCCATCTCCAGCGCCAGATCGCATTCGAGCAGTTCGCGCGGATTCTCGCCGATGCGCAGCTTGCCCAGCGCCTGGAAATTCGGCAGCCCGTCCAGGAACAGGATGCGCTCGGCCAGCTTGTCGGCGTGCTTCATCTCGTCGATGGATTCCTTGTACTCATGCTCGGCCAATTCCTTCAGGCCCCAGTTCTTCAGCATCTTGGCGTGCAGGAAGTACTGGTTGATCGCGGTCAGCTCGTTGTAGAGCGCCTTGTTGAGGAATTCGATGACCTTGGCGTCGCCCTTCATGGCGGTGCTCCCGTGGGTATGAACGGGGCGCATGCTAACCGTTTGCTCCGCCGTGTGACGGAACGCGAATCGTGCTCATCTCGTCGGAGGGGGGGGAAACCGGATGGCGATCAGGCCGGGTGACCAGGCGCCGCGGCGGACCACACGATGGATCAGGCGGCCTGGGAAAGCCCGAGGATCGGCAGGCTGAACTCGCGCTCGGCGCGGGCGTGGTGCGCATCCAGCAGACCGCCGGCCATGTCCAGGCAACTGCCGCAGGTGGCGCCGCAGCCGGTCCGCATGGTCAGCTCGGCCACCGTGCGCACGCCATTGGCGGCGGCTTCGCGGATCTGGTGGTCGGTGACTCCGTTGCAGATGCAGACGTACACGGCGGCATTCGGTCGAACGGGCCAGAGCGGCCCGATGCACATTTGAGCGCGAATGAGAATGATTGTCAATTCTTGGCTTCGCCGGCGCCCTGCCCGCGTTTACGTCCCGGCCGGTTTCGCGGACGGGGGCGGCTGTGCCCCTCGCCCAGCCGCTCCTGCCGCTGGGGCGGCACGGCCAGGGTCGCGACCACGCTCCGGGCATAGGAGGCCAGGTGGCCGAGCGCCCGCGCGTAGACGCCGCGCTTGAACATCACCACATGCTCGATGGGGTACCAGAAATCCACCCAGCGCCAGTGGTCGAACTCCGGCGTGTCGGTGGCGTCCAGGCGCAGGTGGGTCTCGTCGCCGACCAGGCGCAACAGGAACCAGACCTGCTTCTGGCCGATGCAGACCTGGCGTTCGTGGTGGCGGATGGCGCGGGGGGGCAGCCGATAGCGCAGCCAACCGGGCGTAGCCCCCAACACTTCCACATGTTCGGGCAACAGGCCGGTTTCTTCGCGCAACTCGCGGTACATGGCCTCGACCGGTGTCTCATCCGTGTTCATCCCGCCCTGCGGGAACTGCCAGCCGTCCCGACGCACCCGTCGCGCCCAGAACACCCGGCCATCCGGGCGCATCAACACAATGCCGACATTCGGTCGGTAGCCGTCCGGATCGATCACGATGCGGACTCCTGAAATCTACTGTCCCCGACTCTGCCACGCCCGGCCCGTGCCGACAAGCCGGCCCGGCCGGATTGACAGGCAGCCCTCGAAACGGAAAAATGTGCGGTTCCTGCACGGCTATGTAGCTCAGCCGGTTAGAGCACAGCACTCATAATGCTGGGGTCGGTGGTTCGAGTCCACCCATAGCCACCATGCCGGGAAACGAAGAAGCCCCGCCTCGCTGCGGGGCTTTTGCTTTGGGGCGCCAAGTGGCCCTGTGACCATCGCGTCATCCCGCCATTCCCGCTTTGGCCCGTTGTTTCCGCCTCCCCGCAGCAACGGTCCCGCCCGTACGTATCGGTTCGCCGCAGGCGGTGCTTTCAGCCTTGAACGCCGGGCCGCAACGGACTCTGCAAGTCTCGTCTAAACCCTGACGGACCGTCGCGCATCCATGGCTGGGCCACCCGCGAAATCGCAGGCCATGAAAACGATGCGCACCCTCTTCATGCTCTTGCTGCTTGCGTCTTCCGGCGCCCACGCCACGGAAGACGCTTTCCTCGTCGAACGCGTTGATGCGATCTTCGCGGATGCTGCGGACGATGCACCCGGTTACGCGGTTGCCGTGATCAAGGACGGGAAGGTGGTGTTCGAGAGAAGCCACGGCCTGGCCAGCGTGGAATATGGCGCGCCGCTCACACCGACGACCCCGTTCAATACCGCATCATTGTCCAAGCAGTTCACCGGCCTGGCCGTGTCGATCCTGATCGAACAGGGCAAGCTCGCGCTGGACGACGACGTGCGCAGATATGTACCCGAATTGCCCGAGTACGCCGAAGGCCCGGTCAGCGTGCGCCAGCTGCTGCACCATACCAGCGGCATCCGTGACTGCTATGCGGTCCTTGTCGCGGCCGGATGGCGCCACGACGACGCGTTCTCCGGCGAGGATTGCATGCGCACAACGGTCGCGCAGCGGGATCTGGCGTTCACGCCGGGCACGCGCTACGCCTACAGCAATACCGAATACCTGTTGCTGCAGAAAATTGTCGCCGAGGCGGGCGGCAAGCCGTTTCCGCAATGGGCGATGGAAAACATCTTTCATCCGATCGGGATGGATTCGACCTGGTTCGTCGACGACTACTCCCGGGTCGTCAGGAATGCGGCGATGCCCTATTCGCGCGGCGAGCACGGCTTCCACCGCGACATGCAGCAGGACAGCGGCGTCTACATGCTGTCCACGCTGCGTGATCTCGCCCGCTGGGCGATCCATTTCGATCGCAGGCTGGCCGCCCGGGATCCGGTCTATCTGCGGATGGTGGAGTCCGGATCCCTGGCCAATGGCGAAAGCGTCCCCTACGGCTTCGGTCTGATGCTGGGCAAGGAGCGGGGCCTGGACATAGTCTTCCATACCGGCGCGTGGGGAGGCTATCGCGCCAACATCCGGCACTATCCCGCGCGGCACCTTTCGATCGTCGCGCTGAACAACAGCGGCGACAACGACATGAATCCGAAGAAGGTGCCGCGGGTGGCGGCGTTGTTCCTGGATGAAGCGAACGCCCCCGCGGGAGGAAACGCGGACATACTGCGCGACGCGCCGACCATGCGGCCGGATCAGGCGCGGCTGCGTAGTCTTGCGGGCGTTTATCGCTGGAAGGATGACGCGATCACCATCACGCTGGAGGATGGACATCTGATGGCGCAATACCTGGGCGAAGAGAAGGTGCCTGCCGAAGCGAAATCGGATACGGAATTCTGGGTGCCTGCCTATCGCGCCCCCATTTCCTTTTCGGCAAGCCGAGGCAGGTCCGTGCTCCTGTTCCGCTCGGTCGAAGGGGAAAGAGTGGAGCCATTCGTGCCTGGAGGCCTGGACGCATACGCCGGCACCTATTCCAACGACGATCTGGCGACGCTGTACAAGGTCGATGTGGAGGATGGCAAGTTATACATCCATCACTTCCGCCGGGGTGACGCGGAGCTGGTGCCGCATCCGGCCCATGTCGACAGGTTCACGGGCGACATGGGGACCGTCCAGTTCGTCCGGAACGGTTCCGGACGCGTCGATGGATTCGATTTCGTGGGCGAGAACCTGGGCGCGCTTCGCTTTGCCGGGAAGTCCCCTGTGCCCTCTCCACGGCGTCCGGCGCGTCAACCTGAGTGAAGTCGCCGCAACAAAAAAGGGCCCGGCTTTCGCCGGGCCCCGTCGCATCGGGAGAGACGATGCGATACAGCAGGATTACTTGAACTTGTAGATGATTTCCGCTGCCACTTCGCGACCGACCGGGTCGTCGATGCAGTAGGCGAAGTCACCGCACCACTTGTCGCCGTAGATCTTGTCGAAGATGTTGCTGACGTACAGGTTGACCTTGAAGTTCTCGGTGAACCAGTAGCCCACGCTGCCGTTGAAATACCGGCGCGGTTCGCGGCGATTGAAGATGCGCTGGGTAGATTCGCCCGTGGTTGGGCCAGGGCCAAGGTCCTGGCAGTTCGCCGCACCGCTGGGAACGTAGCCATCCGCGAACGGCATGCAGCCGCCCCAGCGGTTATCACGACCGCCGGACTTCTGGTACATCATCAGGGTCGCATTCCAGTTGTCGAGGACCCAGTTGGCGCTCAGGGTGATCTTGGTGCGCGGGTTCTGGGTCTTGCGGGTGTCCTCCAGCTTGTCGGTGGGGAAGCCGCGCGACTTGTAGGTCAGCATGTTGGTGTAGTTGAGGTTGAAGCTCCAGTCGCCCCAGTTGGTGTCCGGGATCAGGTAGCGCGCGTTGACGTCCACGCCGGTGACTTCGGTTTCGGCGCGGTTGATCGGGTTGACCAGGATCGTGACCGAACCTGCCTCGCTGCTGGGGACGCCGCTGGTGCGCTGGATGCGGCTGACCACCTCGTTGCACCAGGCGGCGCTCGGAGCGACTCCGCGGATCTTGCCTTCCGGATCGAAGCCGTCGCGGGTGCAGTAGGCCTCGTCGAGCAGCAGCTGTTCGGCGCTGATGTCGTCGATCAGGTTGTCGACCTTGATCGACCAGTAGTCGGCCGACAGCGAGAAGCCCTTGAAGGCATCCCACACGAAGCCCGCGCTCCAGGACTTGCCTTCCTCGTACTTCAGATCCGGCGTGCCGGTGCGTTCCACCGCGGCGTCTTCGATCTTGAAGTCGTCGCGCGGGCACTGGCGGTTCGGCCAGCCAGCGTCGGCGCAGCGGACGTAGTCGGTGAAGTCGGAGACGCCCGAGCTCGGCTTGGCATAGATGTAGTGCATGTCCGGCGCGCGGAACGAAGTGCCGTAGCTGCCGCGCACCAGCAGGGTGTCGATCGGGCGCCATTCCAGGCCCAACTGGTAGGTCACGGCGGCGTCGCTGGCGACCGCGTCGTACTTGTCGTAGCGGGTGGCGATGTTGGCGTTCAGGGTGCTGAGCACCGGCACGCGGAACTCCACGCCCGCCGCATAGCGGTTGCGGTCGCCGCCGCCCTGCTCGACGTTGCCGAACGGGGTGTACCAGCCGTCCTCGTCCTGGTTGAGGGTCTTGGGATCCGGAGTCAGGCGGTAGCCCTGCTTGCCGGCTTCCAGCACCGCGGCGAAGCCGATCGGGCCGGCCCAGCCCTCGAACAGGTCGCCGCTGAGCACGAACTGCGCCTGGTTGAGGTAGGAGCGCGCCTTCTTGTGGCCGCGGTCGGAGAACGAACGGAAGTCGTCGACCGAGATCGGATTCCACAGCTTGTTGTAGTCGGGCGTGTAGATCGGCAGGTTGTTGCCGGAAGTGCCCTGCTGCGCCCCCATGTAGTAGTCGAACATGTCGCCCTGGTTGAGTACCGGGAACGACTCGCGCACCTCGTAGGTGGCGCGGCCGACCATCGCTTCCCAATCGAACTTGTCGGCCAGGCGGCCACGCAGGCCGACGCTGAAATCGAGCGCCTCTTCGTTCGACTTGGTCAGGATGGCGCCTTCGCCGCCCATTTCCTGCGGCGAATGGAACTTCAGGAAGCGGCGGCTGCCGCCGGCGCCATTGTTGACGGTCGGATCCCAGTAGACCGAGCTGTCGAACGCGTCCAGGAAGGTGTTGAAGTCGCCGGTCGAACGCCAGATGCCCAGCGAGGCCCAGCCCTGCAACTCGTCATTGAAGTCCCAGGTGCCGTGCAGGTAGGCCGAGTCGTCCTTGCTGCCGGTGCGCAGCGCCCAATTGGCGAACACGCGCTGGGCGCAGTATTCGCCGGCGTTGTTGGCGGTGCCGGTGTTGCGGTCATAGCCCAGCAGGTTGGCGCGGTAGTACAGATTGCCGAACTGCTCGCAGGAGCCCGAAGGCGGCGCGATGCGCTGGTATGCAGTGCCCAGCCCCAGCGAGACCAGATTGTCGCGGTCCTGCAGGTACAGGCCGGGATACGGCGTCAGATGGGCCACGCCGAAGTGACGCTCGCCCGGACCCCACACGCGGTAGTCCTTGTCGGCTTCCTCGTCCATGAACGGACGGTCCTTGGCCAGCAGCACGCCGCGGTTGAAGTGCTGCAGGTTGTAGACGACCGAGCCGCGTTCGCCGGTGAAGCCGCCGGACAGCGAGAAGTCCATGTTGTTGCGGCCACCGCGGGTGGCCTTGCCGTAGCGGACGCGCGCCACGTGCTCTTCCATGTTTTCCTTGAGCACGACGTTGATCACGCCGCCCATCGCATCGGAACCGTAGATCGCCGAGGCCGAGCCGGCCAGGATTTCGATCCGCTCGACGATGCCGGTCGGGATGTTGTTGAAGTTCGCGAAGTTGCTCTTGCCCTGGTAGGGCATCGGGTAGTCGGCGACGCGGTGGCCGTTGATCAGCAGCAGGCTGCGGCCCGGGCCGAGGTTGCGCAGGTTGATCGGATACGCGTTGACGCTGGACTGGCCCCAGTCGTAGTCGTTCTGCACCGGTCCGAGCGCGGCGGTGATCGTCTGCAGCGCGTCGTAGACGGTCGCGAAACCTTCCTTGCGCATCTGGTCCGCGGAGATCACGGTCACCGGCGCCGGCCCTTCGATCTCCGAGCGCTTGATGCGCGATCCGGTGACGGTGACGGTATCGAGATTCTTGGCCTTGCCGTCCGCCTGACTCTCATCGGTCTGTGTCTGCTGCGCCTGCCCGTCCTGCGCGATCGCAGCCAGGGGACAACTCAATGCCACTGCCATGGCGGCCGCCAGGATGGTGCGGCGGTTCGAATACAAGCGGTTCATTACTCCCTCCCAGGAAAAACGATTGGTTTAAAGGTCCAGCCTATAGGCGCGCGCAAGCCCCCTAGCTCGGCGCTCCCGGCAAACATAACTTTAAGAAATTCACAAAAATGTGACGTAGTTCTCTTTTTGTACCGATTTAATTCGCTGGAACCGATTTCATGACAGAACTGTCATCATGCTTACGCTCTGACGTGCCCGAGTCGGTTCCAAACCCTTGGTCGCAGGGCTTCGGCGCCCGTTGGCCTGCGGGCTCCCGCAAGGCCCCAGGCCGGCGGAAACGAGCGGGTCATCGGGGAGCACCCCACGGATTCACTGAATAGCGATCTTGCGTGTGCACGCGATGTGATTACGATTGGTCCAGCCTTTGAACCAAACGGAGCCCCGCATGCGCGTTCGCCCGACACGCCTTTCCCTCCTGCTTTCCCTGCTCGGCCTGTTCGGCGGCGCCGGCGCCCTGGCGGCCGCCCCTCCGGCCACGGCTCCCGCGCCGACGCCTCCCCACGGCGAAACCGACGCGCAGCATGCGCAACGCATGCAATGGTTCGCCGACGCCAAGCTCGGCATCTTCATCCACTGGGGCATCTACGCGGTGGACGGCATCGACGAATCCTGGTCGTTCTTCAACGGCAAGGTGTCGCATGCGGACTATCTGAAGCAGCTGCGCGGCTTCACCGCGAACGCCTATGACCCGCAGGACTGGGCGCGGTTGATCCGGCAGAGCGGTGCGCGCTACGCGGTGCTGACCACCCGCCATCACGACGGCGTCGCGCTGTGGGATTCGCGTCAGGGCCTCAACGTGGTGCGCGACACGCCCGCGCGCCGCGATCTGGTCGGCCCGTTTGCCGACGCGCTGCGCGCCAATGACCTGAAGGTGGGCCTGTACTACTCGCTGCCTGACTGGTCGTATCCGGACTACGACGTATTCACCCGCAAACAGAAGCGCTACACCCTCGCCGCCGAACCACAACGCTGGCAGCGCTACCTGGATTACTACCAGGGCCAGATCGCGGATCTGCAGCAGCGCTACCGGCCGGATCTGATCTGGTTCGACGGCGACTGGGAGCACAACGCGGCCGAATGGCAGTCGGCCAAGCTGCGCACCGACATGCGCGCGCGCAATCCCGGCCTGATCATCAACTCGCGCCTGAACGAATACGGCGACTATGCGACGCCCGAACTGGGCGTGCCGGTGATCAAGCCGGCGCAGACGTACTGGGAGCTGTGCCTGACGATGAACCGGTCGTGGGGTTACCAGCCGCGCGACACCGAGTACAAGAGTCCGCACCAGATCATCCAGATCTTCAGCCAGACCCTGTCGATGGGCGGCAACCTGCTGCTGGACATCGGGCCGAAGGCCGACGGCAGCATCGATCCGCGCCAGGTGGAGATCCTGGAGAAGCTCGGGCGCTGGACCGGCAAGCACAGCGAGGCCATCTACGGCACCACCGCCGGCATCGGCCTGGATCATTTCGCCGGCCCCAGCACGGTGTCGAAGGATGGCCGCACCGTCTACCTGTTCCTGGACGGCGCACCGAACGGCGACCTGCTGGTGAAGGCCTTCGACAGCAAGGTGCTGCGCGCGCGCGTGGTCGGCGGCGATCAGCCGGTACAGGCGCGGGTGCTGGGCAAGTACGACTGGTCCAAGCATCCGGGCCTGTTGTTCCTGAGCGTGCCGAAGGCGGCGCTGGACCCCGACATCACCGTGATCGCGCTGGAACTGGAAGCGCCGGTGAAGCTCTACCGTGAAGAATCCAAACCCATCGAGAGCAATGGATGAAACTGCATCGCCTGTTGTCGCTGGCGCTGCTGGGCGCACTCGCCCTGCACGCCCCCGCCATCGTCCGCGCCGACAGTCGCGGCGACTACGTGGCCGAAACCGATCCGCTGGTCGTGCGCAAGCTGGACCAATGGCAGGACTGGAAATTCGGTTTCATGATGCATTGGGGACCCTACAGCCAATGGGGCGTGGTCGAATCCTGGTCGATCTGCTCCGAGGACGTGGACTGGTGCAAGCGTCCCGACGGCGTGGCCTATGTCGACTACGTGAAGCAGTACGAGGCGCTGCCCGAGACCTTCAACCCGATCCGCTTCGATCCTGCCGCCTGGGCGGAGGTCGCACGCGAGGCCGGCACGAAGTACGTGGTGTTCACCACCAAGCACCACGACGGCTTCTCGATGTTCGATACTCGCCAGACTGACTACCGGATCACCGCACCCAACGTGCCCTTCCACGACAATCCGCGCGCCGACGTCACCCGCGCGGTGTTCGACGCGTTCCGCGCGAAGGGATTCGGTATCGGCGCCTACTTCTCCAAGCCGGACTGGCACAGCGACGACTACTGGTGGCCGCGCTTCGCCACCCCCAACCGCCATGTCAACTACGACACCCGCAAGCATCCCGAGCGCTGGCAGCGGTTCGTCGACTTCACCCATGCGCAGATCGGCGAACTGACCCGCGACTACGGCCGTATCGACATCCTCTGGCTGGACGGCGGCTGGGTGCGCCCGGGCGACACGCTGGACGATGCCGCGCAGGGGTTGGCCGGGGTGCCGTGGCCGCAGGACATCGACATGCCGCGGCTCGCGTCGATGGCGCGGCGCCACCAGCCCGGCCTGATCGTCGTCGATCGCGCGGTCGGCGGCCGCTACGAGAACTACCGTACGCCCGAACAGAAGATTCCGGACGAGCCGCTGCCGTATCCCTGGGAAACCTGCATGACCCTGGGCAACTCCTGGAGCTATGCACCCGACGACCACTACAAGAGCACGCGCACCGTGGTGCAGATGCTGGTGGACGTGGTTGCGAAGGGGGGCAACTACCTGCTCAACGTGGGGCCGCAGCCGGACGGGCAGCTGCCGGCCGAGGCGGTGAGCCGGCTGCGCGAAATCGGCGCGTGGATGAAGACCAATGGCGGCGCCATCTACGCCAGCCGTTCGGTGGCGCCGTACCGCGACGGCAAGTTCCGCTACACCCGGCTGAAGAATGGCGACGTGTACGCGATCTATCTGCCGGACGCCGATGAGCAGCGCTTGCCGGCGCAACTGGAGATTCCCGGTCCGCCGCCGCGCGCCGGCAGCCGTCTCGCGTTGCTGGGCAGCGATGTGGCGCTGGAATGGCGGCGCGAGGGCGACCGGACCATCGCGATGATTCCCGAGGTGGCGCGCGACGCCACCGCCGGCTCGCCGGCCTGGGCAATCCGTCTGCCGGGTGCGACGGCACGGATGCATTGACCGCGGGAACGGAACGGGGCGCTTCGGCGCCCCGTGTTCTTTCCGGCTTCGGGCAATGTCGCGCATGCGACGACCGGAGCGTCTCCAGCGCCGCGAGCGTCGGCCGGCGGCGCTAGCTTCCCGCTCAGCCCCCGTGATGGTCGGGGCGATCCCAGGCGGCATCCGCGCTGCGGTGCAGGCCGATGCGGGCGATGCGTGGCGCGGCGTAGGCATGCTCGATGATCAGGCGCAGCCGCTCGGTGCGCGTGGCCGGCACCCGGTCCAGCTTGCAGTGGCCGATCGTCGTGCCCCAGGTCAGCGGTATCCAGGTACCGTCGCGCCAGATGTCGATGCGGTAGTTGGAAACGTGCTGGCCATGCGCGATGGCTTCCTCCAGCCGGACCACGTCGAACTCCGCATCGCGCGGGAGCGACAGTTCCAGCCAGCCTTCGCGCGCGTCGCCGCCCGGCGTCCAGAAACTGTCCGCGTCGCCATCCACGACCTGCGCCGCGCCACTGCCCGTGCTCGCCTTCGCGCTCGCACCACGCGCCAGATCCTTCGCCAGCAGCGCTTCGCGCAGGCGCGCGAAACCTTGCAGCGCGCGCACGTCGTTGTCGTGGAACAGGCCATCCGGCGTCGGCGGCACGTTCAGCAGCAACTTGCTGTTGCGGCCCACCGAGGTGAAGTACAGGTTCACCAGGTTCTGCGGCGTGCGCACCTTCGCATCCTGGTCCGCATGCCAGAACCAACCCGGCCGGATCGATACGTCGGTTTCACCCGGACGCCAGACCGCCCCATGGGGATCGCCCTGCTGCAAGGCTTCCCCGGTCCACGGATCGTCGGCGCCGGGACGCGGCACCCGCGCCGGATCGACGCTGGCCCAGCAGGTGCTGCCGGCGCTGCCGGTCTCGTTGCCGATCCAGCGCACGTCGGGACCGGCGTCGGAGAACATCACCGCCTGCGGCTGCAGTTCGCGCACGGTGCGATGGATGCGCGCCCAGTCGTATTGCTGGCGCTTGCCGCTGGGGCCTTCGCCGTTGGCGCCGTCGAACCAGACCTCGACCACCGGGCCGTAGCCGGTCAGCAGTTCGGTCAGCTGCTCGATGTAGAAATCGTCGTAGGCCTTGCCCTCGCCATACACACGCGCGTTGCGGTCCCACGGCGACAGATAGAAGCCCACGCCCAATCCTTCCGCGCGGCAGGCCTCGGTGAATTCGCGCACCAGATCGCCCTTGCCATCCCGCCAGGGACTGCTGGCGACCGAATGCGCGGTGGTCCTGGTCGGCCACAGGCAGAAGCCGTCATGATGCTTGGCGGTGAGGATCATGCTGCGGAAGCCGCAGGCCTTGGCGGTGCGTGCCCACTGGAGCGCGTCGAGCGCCTTCGGGTCGAAGATGGCGGGACTTTCGCTGCCGTCGCCCCACTCGCGTCCGGTGAAGGTGTTCACCGTGAAGTGCACGAACATCGACAGTTCTTCGCGCTGCCAGGCCAGCTGCGCGGCGCTGGGGCGTGGACGCGCCGCCGCTCCCATCGCTCCCGTTGCGGATCGGCCCGATGCGGTCGCACCGGCCGCCGCCAGCGGCACCAGCGCGCCAGTCATGCCGGCCACGCCGGCACCCAGGAAACCGCGCCGCGTCCAGCGCGGCCATTGCATCGTCATCCGATTGCTCCTTCGCGCGCATCGCCACGATGCGTCGCGCTCATGGTTGTACCTCGAATTCGCCCTGCTGGCGGATGTCTTCCGAACCCGAACCCACCATCACCTTGAACGCGCCAGGCTCCACCACCCGCCGCATCTGCCGGTTCCACAGCGCGAGATCCTCGGGGCCCAGCCGGAACCGAACGGTGCGGCGCTGGCCCGGCGCCAGGTGGATGCGCTCGAAGCCTCGCAGGTTCTTCTCGTAGGTGGTCACCGAACCGACCACGTCGCGGGTGTAGAGCTGCACCACCTCGTCACCGGCCACGCGACCGGTGTTGCGTACGTCCACGCTCACCTCGACGTTGCCTCCCACCGGAATCCGCTGCGGGGTGACGCGCAGGTTGGCGTATTCGAACGTGGTGTAGCTCAGGCCATGTCCGAATGTGTACAGGGCGCCGTTGACGCGCGACTTTTCTCCTTCCCACTGCGCGTTCGGCTTGGTCGGGAAATTGAACGGAATCTGCCCCGCGCTCTTCGGGAAGGTCACGCTCAGTTTGCCGCCCGGGTTGTAGTCGCCGAACAGCGCATCGGCGATGGCGGTGCCGCCGTGATCGCCGGGGAACCAGGCTTCCAGGATCGCCGGCACATGCGCGTCGGCCCAGTTGATGCTCATCGGCCGGCCGTTGATCAGCACCAGCATCACCGGCGTACCGGTGGCATGCACGGCGCGCAGCAGTTCCAGCTGCCGGCCGGGCAGGTCCAGGCTGGTGCGGCTCAGGCTTTCACCGACCGTGCGATCGCCGTCGCCCAGCACCACGATCGCCACGTCGGCGCCGGTGGCCGCGCGCACCGCCTCGTCGATGCCGGCCTGCTCGGCGGCACTCAACGGCTCGGGCAGGATTTCGATGGCCGGCCAGTTGCCGCTGGCAATCTCCACGCCCTTCGCATGGCGCACCTCGGCGCGTGGTCCCAGTTTCGCGCGCACGCCTTCCAGCACGGTCACCACATGGCCACCGGAAGGACCGTAGTGACGGTGGGAGTAGCGCCCGTCGTCGGCGTTGGGGCCGATCACCGCGATCGTTTTCAGATTCCGGCGCAGCGGCAACGCGGCGTTGACGTTCTTCAGCAGCACCAGGCTCTCGCGCGCCGCCTGCAGGGCGACCGCGCGATGCCCGTCCGAATTCACGACGCGCGCGCTGGCATCCGCGTCGTCCACGTAGGGTCGGTCGAACAGGCCCAGGGTGAATTTCACCCGCAGCACGTCGCGCACGCGATCGTCCACCGTCGCCAGAGGCAGCGAACCCTCGGCGATTGCCGCGCGCATCGGCATCACGTAGTCCTCCGGCGGGGTGAAGTTGGTGCGGATGTTCAGGCCGGCCTCGGCCGCTTGCCGCACCGCGTCCCTGGCATCGGCCGCCACGCCGTGCTTGGTGTGCAGGAACTCCACCGCCTCGCTGTCGGACACCACGTAGCCACGGAAGCCGAAATCGCCGCGCAGGCGCTCGGTCAGCCAGTAGCGGCTGCCGGTGACCGGTACGCCGTCGTAGTCGTTGTAGGAACTCATCACGCCGAGCAGGCCGGCCTCGCGGATAGCGGCGGCGAAGGGTGGCAGGAAGATTTCCTCCACCTCGCGCGGCGCGACCTGCGGGTCGGTGCGTGCCATGCCCTCGCGCGCGCCCTTGTTGGCGCTGTAGACGGCGAAATGTTTGGCGGTGGCGGCGACGGTGTAATCCTGCTGCAGGCCCTTCACCATCTCCACGCCCAGGCGCGAAACCAGATACGGATCCTCGCCGTAGACTTCCTCCATCCGGCCCCAGCGCTGGTCACGGGCCACGTCCAGGATCGGCGCGTAGACGTTGCTGTAGCCCAGCGCGCGCGCCTCGACCCCGGTGATGCGGCCGATGCGGCGCACCAGGGCGCGGTTCCAGGTATGTCCGATGCCCAACTGGCCGGGAAAACTGGTCGCCCCATGCGCCTCGACGCCACGGATGCCTTCGTTGGTGAAGTCGACCGGGATGCCGAGCCGGGTCTGTTCGACGAAGAACCGCTGCACCTCGTTCATCGCCCACACGTGCCGGCGCAGGTCGGTGGCGTACACGCTCCCGCGGCCATCGCCCCAGCCGTTGTGCATCTCGTCGATGTTGCCGATGCCGTCCTTCCACAGCGCCGCCTTCCATTGCGCGGTGGGCAACGGATCCTTCAGCACCCGGCCGTAACCGTACAGCGTCGCCAGCTGGACGGTCTTTTCCTCCATGCTCATCCGCGCGAGCAGATCCTCCACCCGCGCGTCGATCGGCGCGCGGGCGTCCTCGTAGACATCCTTGCGGCCGTTCTTGTCCAGATCGATCCAGCCGTCGTGGTAGATCACCGGCGTCGGCGCGAAGGCCGGGACCGGTTCCTCCGGAGTGGTCGCAGGGGTGGCGGCGGTGAATCCCGCCGCCAGCAGCATTGCCAGCGTTGCCGGTACGCGCATCAGCGCGGCTCCGCCGCCGTCAGCAACTGGATGCGATCGATGGCCCACAGCACGCGCCGGTGATCGCCGGTGAATTTCAGGCACAGATCCTGCGCGCCCCGCAGGGACGGCAGGGCCACGTCGACCCGTTTCACCGCGTCGGCGCCCGCCTCGACCCGCGCCGCCGCCACCGGCTTGCCTTCGCAGCCGCCGACGCGCACCTGCAGGTCCACCGGTCCGGCCGGCGGCAGTTCGACACCGACCGAATCGCCACCGAACTGGAAGTTGTACGGCAGGTCCAGCACCTCCGCGCGCAGGGTGGTGACACCGTCCAGCGGCGCCTGCTTCCACTGCCAGCACGGCGTGCCGATATCGACCGGCACCACCGCGCGCTCGCCTTCCAGCGGTTCGTCGTCTTCCAGCCGCAGTACGTAGCTGTCCTTGCGGCAGGCATCCAGGTATTCAGCCTCGCGGGTGCGCAGCGCGAGCGCATCGACACGCAGTTCGCGCGGCGCGGCCAGCGGCTTGCCCTGGAAGAACGCATTGGCCTTCACCGTGGTCGGCAGCGCCACCCGCACTGCCTGCTGGTAACGCGGCGACTGCGTGGTCGGTTCGCTGCCGTCGATGGTGTAGCGCAGTTCGCCGAATCCGGTCTGGTTGAGCAGGGTCACCTGCGCGCCTTCGCCTCCGGCCTGCGCGCGGATGCGCGCGGCGAACGCGCTGTCGGCGGCGCGGATGCCGGCGCGCTGGAAGCGCCGCATCTGCGGGGCCAGCCGCTGCAGGAAGCCGTCCCAGTCGCGCGTGGCCTTCGGCGACCACGCAATCTCGGCCAATGCCGACAGGCGCGGGAAGGCCATGTGTTCCACCCGCGGCTCGGTGCGCACATGCTCGGTCCACAGATTGGCCTGCGTGCCCAGCACGTGCCTGGCCTGATCGGCGTCCAGTTCCGGCGGCACCGGCTCGAAGTCGTACACCTTCCGCAGCGTCGTGGTGTAGTCGTGGCCCGGTGGTTCGTCGGATTCGTCGGACTGCATGCGGTTGATGTAGGTGACGTTGCTCGGGCTCAGCACCACGTCGTGCCCCTGCCGCGCCGCCTCCACCGCGCCCTCCATGCCGCGCCAGGACATCACCGTCGCTTCCGGCGGCAGGCCGCCTTCGAGGATTTCGTCCCAGCCGATCAGGCGGCGATCGTGGGCGACAAGGAACGTCTCGATGCGCTTGATGAACCAGCTCTGCAACTGCATGTCGTCGGTCAGGCCGAGCGCCTTGCGGCGCGCCTGGATCGACGGCGAGTTGCGCCACTGGTACTTGTCCGCCTCGTCGCCGCCGATGTGGATGTACCGGCTCGGGAAGATGTCCATCACCTCGGTCAGCACGTCCTCCAGGAACTTGAAGGTCGGGTCTTCCACCCCATACAGCCAGGTGTTGACGCCCCAGTCCGGCGATACCGGCGGCGTCTTGCCGGTGGCGCCGAATTCCGGGTACGCCGCGATGGCGGACTGCGCGTGGCCGGGCATCTCGATTTCCGGCACCACCGTGATGTGGCGCTGGCGCGCGTATTCGACGATCTCGCGGGCCTCGGCCTGGGTATAGAAACCGCCGTAGCGCACCGGCTTGCCATCGGCGCCCTGCCCGGCCTTGCCGGCGGGAATGCGCCACGCGCCGACTTCGGTGAGCTTCGGATAGCGCTTGATCTCCAGGCGCCAGCCCTGGTCGTCGGTCAGGTGCCAGTGGAAGACGTTCAACTTGTGCCGCGCCATCTGGTCCAGCAGGCGCTTGATCTCGTCGATGCTCTGGATGTGCCGCGCCGAATCCAGCATGAAGCCGCGCCAGCCGAAACGCGGCGCATCGGCGATGCGCACCGCGGGCACGCTGATCGGCAGCGTGTCGGCGGTGGTCAGCAATTGCCACAGGCTGACGCCGCCGTAGAACAGGCCGGCACCCTCGCGGGCGCGGATGCGGATGCCGTCGGCGGCCACGTCCAGCGCATAGCCTTCCGCGCGGGTCTCCAGCTTCGCGTCCGTGCTGAAGACGATGGCCGCTCCCGATGCCGAATCGGCCTGGCGCAGGGAGACGCCGGTGCTTTCACGCAGCATGGCGATGAACTGGCTGGCGGCGGCCTGGGCGGCCGGATCCGCCGCGGCGGCCACGACCGGCGTGTCGGCCGCCACCACGAAGCGGCCCTGTCCGGGCGTGGCCTGCGCGGGCGCGGGAATCAGCGGCGGCGTGCTCCCTGCGGCGAAGGCCTCGGCGGGCGGGGCCGCCTGCCCCGGAGCACCGGCCGGGCCACCACAAGCCCCCAGGACCAGCACCAGGACCGCCAACCCGGTCGCTTTTCCCATCGCGACGGCGCGGGCCGCCCCCCATTTCCCTTTCATCTGTTCCATCATCGGACCTCGCCTCTGCCCTGCCGGGTTGCAAGTTTCGGATCTCACGATAGCATTGGTCCAACCACTAGGCCATTAGCCCGGAGCCCCCCATGCGCCTGCAAGGCAAACTCGCCCTGGTCACCGCCGCCGGCCAGGGTATCGGCCGCGCCACCGCGCTGGCCTTCATCCGCGAAGGCGCGCGGGTGATCGCCGCCGACATCGACCAGGAAGCCCTGCAGCGGCTGCGGGTCGAGGCCGGCGACGCGCTCGCGCCGCTGCGCCTGGACGTCACCGACACCGCCGCGATCGCCGCCCTGGCGCAGCGGCACGCCAATGCCGGCGACGCGGTGGACGTGCTGTTCAACTGCGCCGGCTTCGTCCACAGCGGCAGCATCCTGGATGCCGACGAGGAGGACTGGGACATCGCCTGGCGCCTCAACGTCGGTTCGATGTACCACCTGATCCGCCAATTGCTGCCGGGCATGCTGGCACGGGGCGGCGGCTCGATCATCAATGTCGCCTCGGTCGCCTCCAGCATCAAGGGCGTGCCCAACCGCTTCATCTACGGCACCACCAAGGCCGCCGTGATCGGTCTGACCAAGGCGGTGGCCGCCGATTTCGTCGGCCGCGGCGTCCGCTGCAACGCGATCTGCCCGGGCACGGTCAGCTCGCCTTCGCTGGAAGCGCGCATCGCCGAACAGGCGCGGCAACAGGGCAGTTCCGTCGAGGACGTGCAGGCCGCGTTCGTCGGCCGCCAGCCGATGGGCCGGCTGGGCCGCCCCGAGGAAATCGCCGCGCTGGCGGTGTACCTGGCCAGCGACGAGTCCGCATTCACCACCGGCACCACGCACGTGATCGACGGCGGCTGGATCAACTAAGGAAACCTGCATGAAACTGTTGCGCCATGGCGCACCGGGCGCGGAAAAGCCCGGACTGCTCGACGGCGAAGGCCGCATCCGCGATCTCTCGTCGGTCACCACCGACATCGCCGGCGAGGCGATCACCCCCGAAGGCCTGCGACGCCTGCGCGCGCTGGACGTGTCCGCGCTGCCGCTGGTGGACGGCACTCCGCGCCTGGGTCCCTGCGTGGGCCAGGTCGGCAAGTTCGTCTGCATCGGCCTGAACTATTCAGACCACGCCGCCGAGACCGGCGCACAGGTGCCCGCCGAACCGGTGATCTTCAACAAATGGACCAGCGCGATCTGCGGTCCGGATGACGACGTGCGGATTCCGCGCGGTTCGCACAAGACCGACTGGGAAGTGGAGCTGGGCGTGGTGATCGGACGCGGCGGCCGCTACATCGCCGAAGCCGACGCGATGGATCACATCGCCGGCTACTGCGTGATCAACGACGTGTCCGAACGCGCCTTCCAGCTGGAAGGCACCGGCACCTGGGACAAGGGCAAGGGCTGCGACACCTTCGGTCCGCTCGGCCCCTGGCTGGTGACCGCCGACGAGATCGCCGATCCGCACGCGCTCGGCCTGTGGCTGGAAGTGGACGGCCACCGCTACCAGGACGGCAACACCCGCACGATGGTGTTCCAGGTGCCCTATCTGATCAGTTACCTGAGCCGATTCATGAGCCTGCAACCGGGCGACGTGATCTCCACCGGCACCCCGCCGGGCGTGGGCCTGGGCCAGAAGCCGCCGGTGTACCTGCGCCCCGGACAGGTCATGCGGCTGGGCATCGATGGCCTCGGCGAGCAGCGGCAGAAGGTGGTGCAGGCATGAATGCCGTTCCCCAGCCGGCGCTGGCCGGCGTGCGCATCACCGGAATGCGGGTCGAGGATCTGCGCTTCCCCACCTCGCAGCATCTGGACGGCTCGGATGCGATGAATCCGGATCCGGATTATTCGGCCGCCTACGTGGTGCTGGAAACCTCGCGCGACGGACTGGAAGGCCACGGCCTGACCTTCACCATCGGCCGCGGCAACGAAGTGTGCTGCGCGGCGATCGAGGCGTTGCAGCATCTCGTGGTCGGCCTGGATCTGGACTGGATCGCGCAGGACATGGGCCGCTTCTGGCGCCACGTCACCTCCGACAGCCAGTTGCGCTGGATCGGTCCGGACAAGGGCGCCATGCATCTGGCCACCGGCGCGGTCGTCAACGCGGCGTGGGATCTGTGGGCCAAGGCCGAGGGCAAACCGGTGTGGCGGCTGGTCGCCGACATGACACCGGAACAACTGGTGCGCTGCGTCGATTTCCGCTACCTCAGCGACGCCATCACACCGGAGGAAGCGCTTGCGCTGCTGCGTGATCGCGAAGCCGGCAAGGCCGCGCGCATCGCCACCCTCGAACGCGAGGGCTATCCCTGCTACACCACTTCGGCCGGCTGGCTGGGCTATCCGGACGACAAGCTGCGGCGGCTTTGCCGGCAGGCGGTCGACGCCGGCTTCCGCCACGTCAAGCTGAAAGTCGGCCGGGATCTGCAGGACGACATCCGCCGGGTCACCATCGCCCGCGAGGTGCTGGGTCCGGATCGCCAGCTGATGATCGACGCCAACCAGATCTGGGAAGTCGGCCAGGCCATCGACTGGGTGAAGCAGTTGGCGTTCGCCCGTCCGTGGTTCATCGAGGAACCCACCAGTCCCGACGACGTCGCCGGCCACCGCAGCATCCGCCAGGCCATCGCGCCGGTGCAGGTCGCCACCGGCGAGATGTGCCAGAACCGGATCCTGTTCAAGCAGTTCATCGCCGGCGGCGCCATCGACGTGGTCCAGATCGACGCCTGCCGCGTGGGCGGGGTGAACGAGGTGCTGGCGATCCTGCTGATGGCGGCCAAGTACGGCCTGCCGGTGTGTCCGCACGCCGGGGGTGTGGGACTGTGCGAATACGTGCAACATCTGGCGATGATCGACTACGTCTGCGTCGCCGGCACCCGCGAGGGCCGCGTGGTGGAATACGTCGACCACCTGCACGAACACTTCCAGGACCCCTGCGTGATCCGCGACGCCGCCTACCTGCCCCCGACCGCGCCCGGCTTCTCGATCACCATGAAGGACGCCAGCCGCCGCCAGTACCTGCATCCCTCCACGTCCGGCGGTGCCGCCTGATGCCGGGTACGGCGCGCCGACGCTCCGCCCTGCCGGGCGCGCTGCTGTCCGCCGCGCTGCTGCTGACGGCGGGCTGCGGACAACGGCCACCGGCCGCCACGCCCTCCGCGAAGCCCGCGGCGGCCACCGCGACGCCGGCCGCCGATCCGGCCACCCGTATCCGCCACTGGCGGGATCAGGGCTACGGCATGTTCGTGCACTGGGGTCTGTATTCCGAACTGGGCGGCGTGTGGAACGGCAAGCCGGTGACGCGCGGCTATTCGGAACAGATCCAGAGCTGGGCCAACATCTCCCACGACGACTACGCGAAGGTCGCCGCACGCTTTGCCGCGCCGAAGTTCGACGCCGACGCGATCTGCAAACTGGCCCAGGACGCCGGTGCGCGCTACGTGGTGGTCACCAGCAAGCACCATGACGGCTTCGCGATGTTCGACACCGCGAGCACCGACTTCGACATCGTCGACCGCACGCCGTTCGGCAAGGATCCGATCAAGCTCATCGCCGAGGCCTGCCGCGCGCGCGGCCTGGGCCTGGGCATCTATTTCTCGCTGGTGGACTGGCATGCCGGTCATCCCTTCGATCCGGACAACGGCAATCCGGTTCCGGCCTCGATGGAGCCGCTGATCGAAAAGCAGATCACCGAGCTGATGACCCGCTACGGCCCGATCACCGAAGTGTGGTTCGACATGTCCACGCCCACACCGGAGCAGAGCCGCCGTTTCGCCGGCATCGTGCATCGACTGCAGCCGGCCGCGGTCATCAACGGCCGGATCTGGAACAACGCCGGCGACTTCGTCACCCTCGGCGACAACGAGGCGCCACCGCCATCGATGCAGCCGCCGTTCGAAGTGCCGGCGTCCATCTACCACGCCACCTGGGGCTATCGCAGCTGGCAGCAGCGCGAGGACGCGCCGGGCAAGGTGCGTGAACTGGTGAACGGCCTGGTCCAGGCGCGCGCGGCCGGCGGCAACTACCTGCTCAACATCGGCCCGATGGGCGATGGCGCGATCGTGCCGTTCGAGGCCGACGTGCTGCGCGGCATCGGCCAGTGGCTGCGGCGCCACGGCAACGTCGCGCTGACCGCCCATCCGAGTGGCCTGCCGCCGCAAGCCTGGGGCAGCACGCTCGCGGACGACAAGGCGATCCATCTGTTCGTGCGCGACTGGCACGGTGGCCGGCTCGTGGTCAACGGGCTGGCCGGCGATCCGCAGGCGGTCCGCGTCGATGGCGACGACACCGCGGCGCCGCTGGCATGGCGACGCGAGAACGACGCCCTGGTGATCGATCTGCCGGCCCGCGCGCCGGATGCGGTGCTGCCGGTGCTGCGGGTCGAACTGCGGGGTCCCCCACGGATCGTGCCGCCACATGCGATCGCGGTACCGGCATCCGGAACCGCCACGCTCCCGTGGACGGCCTGGCATCCGGGCACCAGCTTCGCGTTCGGCAGCGGCTATCGCAGCCAGCGCGCCACCACCGTTTCGCTGCGCGCCGCGCTGCTGCCCGATCAGGCGCATGACGCCGTGTGGCTGCGTTTCACCGGCGCGAAGGCATCGTCCGGGCAGGCCTACCGGATCCGCGTCGGCGCCCACGAACAGCTCGTCACCGCCGATGCCCTGCGCGCGCGGGCGATCGGTCCGTTCGCCCTGCCCGACGCCGCCGCCGGCGCGACGCCGGTGACGATCACGCTGGCCACGCCCGCCTACCCGGCGCAGGATCTGGAACTGCGCTTCGACGCGGTACGCGTGTCACCGCGGGCGGAAACCTCACCGTGACGATGCGCGTCGACGCCCATCAGCACTTCTGGCGCTACCTGCCCCGGGACTATGCCTGGATGGGCGAAGGCATGGGCGTGTTGCGGCGCGACTGGCTGCCGGACGATCTGGCGCCGTTGCTGGCCGCCGCCGGCATCGACGCCTGCATCGCCGTGCAGGCGCGCGCCGCCGAAGCGGAGAACACGTTCCTGCTCGATCTCGCGCAGCGACACGATGTCATCGCGGCCGTGATCGGTTGGGTGGATCTGTTCGCCGCGCATGCGGAGGATCGCCTGGCGCATTGGCGCGCGCACCCGCGTTTCGCCGGCGTCCGCCATCTGTTGCAGGACGACCCGGACGTCGCCGCCACCCTGGCCGACCCGCGTTTCGCGCGTGGTGTCGAGGCGGTGCAGCGGCAGGGCCTGGTCTACGAGATCCTGGTCCGCGGCCCCGCGCAGCTGGCCGAAGTGCCGGCGTTCTGCGCGCGCCACGACCGCCATTGGCTGGTGCTCGATCATCTGGGCAAACCCGCCATCGGCGGCGACGGCGAGGCGGACTGGCGTCGGCAGCTGCACGCGCTGGCCGCGCAGCCGCACGTGCTGTGCAAGGTATCGGGGCTGGTCACCGAAGTGGTCGCCGCGGCGTTCGACCGCGAAGCGATCCTCCGCCACCTCGACGCGGCGCTGGAAGCCTTCGGCGCGGATCGATTGATGTTCGGCTCGGACTGGCCGGTGTGCCTGCTGCGCGCCGACTACGCCGCGGTCGCGGCGCTGGTGCAAGACTGGGCGGGCCGGTTGTCGGAAACCGAACAGGCGCAGCTGTGGGGTGGCACCGCCCTGCGCTGCTATGACGTACACGGCTGAGGGGCTCGCGATGGATCTGGAACTGCGGGACAAAGTGGTGATCATAACCGGAGGCGGCGCCGGCATCGGCGGCGCCATCACGCTGGCGTTGGCGCGCGAAGGCGCGATTCCGGTGATCTTCGGGCGTAGCCCGCTGGAGACCGGCTTCGAACAGGCGTTGCGCCAACGGCAGCCACGCGCGCGTTTCCATCAACTCGAACTGTCGGACGCGGACGCCTGCGCCCAGGCCGTGGCGGCGACGCTGGCGGAGTTCGGCCATCTGCATGGACTCGTCAACAACGCCGGCGTGAACGATGGCGTGGGCCTGGACGCCGGCCGCGACGCGTTCGTGCAATCGCTGGAGCGCAACCTCATCCACTACTACGTGATGGCGCACCTGTGCGTCGACGCTCTGAAGGCCAGCCGCGGCGCCATCGTCAATGTCTCCTCCAAGACCGCGGTCACCGGCCAGGGGGGCACCAGCGGCTACTGCGCCGCCAAGGGCGCGCAGCTGTCGCTGACCCGCGAGTGGGCCGCGTCGCTGGCCGCGGACGGTGTGCGGGTGAACGCGGTGGTGCCGGCGGAAGTGATGACGCCGCTCTACCAGAGCTGGTTGTCGGGCTTCGACGACCCGGACGCGAAACTCGCCGACATCACCCGCCGCATCCCGCTGGAACGGCGCATGACCCGCGCCGATGAAATCGCCGACACCGCCGTGTTCCTGCTGTCCGCGCGCGCTTCGCACGTGACCGGGCAATGGCTGTTCGTGGACGGCGGCTACACCCATCTGGACCGCGCACTTACCTGAGGACATCCCCATGCGCCATTGCCTGGCCCTGGACCTGCACGACGATCCGGAACTGATCGCGGCCTACGAGCAATACCACCGCCAGGTCTGGCCGGAAGTGCTGGCGCACCTGCGCGCGCAGGGCGTGCGTGAGCTGGAGATCTTCCGCCTGGGCACGCGCATGGTGATGGTGATGGACACCGACGACGCGGTGTTCGACGCCGCGCGCATGGCCGAGGCCGAGCGCACGGACGCGCGCCTGCGCGCGTGGGAAGACCTGATGTGGTCGTTCCAGAAGACCACGCCGTGGACGCCGGAAGGCGCCAAGTGGACCCCGATGCAACCGCTTTTCCGCCTGACCGACGCCTGACCCAACTTTCCGCAGGAGCTTCCGCCATGCCCGCATTGCCCGGTACCGCCTCCCCGACCCTGCAGGACAGCGGCGCGCAGCGCTACCGGCTGGCTTTCATCCTGGTGACCTGCCTGTTCTTCCTGTGGGGTTTCTCCTACGGTCTGCTGGACGTGCTCAACAAGCACTTCCAGGAAGCCCTGGACATCACCCGCGCGCGCTCGGCGTTGTTGCAGATGGCCTACTTCGGCGCCTATTTCGTGATGGCGCTGCCGGCCGCCGCGCTGATGGAACGGCATGGCTACAAGACCGGCATCCTGCTGGGACTGGGGCTGTTCGCCTGCGGCGCGCTGCTGTTCATTCCCGCCACCCGCGCCGGCGTGTTCGAGTACTTCCTGTTCGCGCTGTTCGTGATCGCCTGTGGCCTGGCCTGCCTGGAAACCGCCGCCAATCCCTACGTCACGGTGCTGGGTCCGGCGAATGATTCGGAGCGGCGGCTCAACCTGTCGCAGTCGTTCAATGGACTGGGCACGTTCATCGCGCCGTTTATCGCCGGCAAGCTGTTCTTCGGCGCCGCCGACTCGGGGATTTCCGGCAGTCATGGCGTGCAGCTGATCTACGTCACCACCGCGCTGGTGGTCATCGCCATCGCCGTGCTGATCTGGCGGACGCGGATGCCGGAGGTTTCCGCTGACGCCTCCTCCATCGCGGCGACCGCTCCCCGCGCACCGCTGTTCTCGCAGCGTCATTTCGTGTTCGCGGTGATCGCGCAGTTCTTCTACGTGGCCGCGCAGGTTGGCGCGGGCGCGTTCTTCATCAACTACGCGGTGGATCACATCCCCCGATTGTCTTCCGAACGCGCCGCCTACCTGTTGTCGGTGGCGCTGGGCTGCTTCGTGGCCGGCCGCTTCCTCACCATCGCGCTGATGCGCAGGGTCTCGCCGGCCCGCCTGCTCAGCGTGTACGCGGTGATCAACATCCTGTTGTGCGGGGTGGTCATCGCCGGCATGGGCAAGATCTCGGTCGCCGCGCTGATCGCCGTGTTCTTCTTCATGTCGATGATGTTCCCGACCATCTTCGCGCTCGGCATCAAGGGGCTGGGCGCGCAGACCAAGCGCGGCGCCAGCTTCATCATCATGGCGATTGTCGGTGGCGCCATCGTGCCGTGGTTCATGGGCCGGCTGGCGGACATGGCCGGCATCGAGACCGCGTTCTGGATTCCGGCCTTCTGCTTCCTGGTGGTCGCGCTGTATGGTCTGTACGCGCGCCGGCATCCGCAGTCCTGACCGCACCCCGACCCGACTCCGTTTCCGCCATGACTCCGATCACCTGCAACGAGGATCTCCGCCAGCTGGCGATGCGCCGCGCGCCGCGCGCCATCTTCGACTACGTGGATCGCGGCTCCTACGACGAGCACACCCTCAACGGCAACCGCCGGGCGCTGGACGCGCTGATGCTGCGCCAGCGGGTGATGATCGATGTCGACCGGCGCTCGCTCGCCACCACCATGGCCGGCGAAGCGGTGTCGATGCCGGTGGGCCTGGCGCCCACCGGGTTGACCGGCATCCTGCATGCCGATGGCGAGATCCTCGCCGCGCGCGCGGCCCAGGCCACCGGCGTGCCCTTCACTCTCAGCACGGTTTCGATCTGTTCCATCGAGGCGGTGCGCGCGGCGGTGGAAAAGCCGTTCTGGTTCCAGCTGTACGTGATGCGCGACCGCGATTTCGCCGCCGCGCTGATCCAGCGCGCGAAGGCCGCGCAATGCTCCGCGCTGGTGCTTACCGCCGATCTGCAGATCCAGGGACAGCGCCATCGCGACATCAAGAATGGCCTGACCGTGCCGCCGAAGCTGACCCTGGGCAACGCGCTGGACGTGCTGCAGCGCCCGCGCTGGGCGCTGGGCATGCTGCGCACGCCGCATCGCAACTTCGGCAACCTGGCCGGCTTCATTCCCGGCGGCGGCAAGGGCATGACCACGCTCTCGCAGTGGATCGGCAGCCAGTTCGATCCCACCCTCAGCTGGAAAGACGTGGCCTGGGTGCGTTCGTTGTGGCCGGGCAAGCTGATCGTGAAGGGCATCCTGGACGCGGACGATGCGCGCGCGGCGGTGGATGCCGGCGCCGATGTCATCGTGGTGTCCAATCATGGCGGCCGCCAGCTGGACTCCGCCCCGCCGGCGATCCTCGCGTTGCCACAGGTGGTCAAGGCGGTCGGTGATCGCTGCGAGATCTGGTTCGACAGTGGCGTGCGCAGCGGCCAGGACGTGCTGAAGGCATTGGCGCTGGGCGCGCGCGGCACGCTGATCGGCAAGGCCTTCCTGTACGGCCTGGGCGCGATGGGCGAACGCGGCGTCACCACCGCGCTGGACCTGATCCGCCGGGAACTGGACGTCAGCATGGCGCTCACCGGCACCCGCGACGTGCGCGAAGTGGGTCCGCAGGTGTTGTGGCGGCCCTGAGGCGGGCTGCCCGGGTTTCAGCGCTCGCCGCCGGAGAAGATCCGGATCACCGAATCCAGGTGTCGTTCCATCGCCGCGCGCGCGGCGTCCGGATCCCGATCACGAATCGCATCGACGATGGCCTCGTGCTCCAGTTCCGAGCGACGCGGCATGTCTTCCACCGTATACAAGGCCTGCACGCGCTGGAACATCGCGCCGTATTGATGGCCCAGCAGGTGCCGGATCAGCAGCGAATAAGCGGGATTGCCGCTGGCATCGGCGATGCGGATATGCAGCAGCCGGTCACCCGGATGGGTGGTCGAGGCATGCTGGTTGTCTGCGATATTGCGCTGCAGGGCTTCCTCGATGCCGGCGATCTGATCATCGGTGGCGTTCTCGGCCGCCAGCGCGGCGGTTTCCGGTTCCACCAGCCGGCGCGCGCTGAGCAGCGAGAACGGCGGGATCTCGGCGTCGAAATCGGCCACCACGCCCAGTTCCGGATCCAACGTCCATGGATTGAGCTGGCGGGCGCGATCCAGCGCGTGCTCGACCGGCGGCGCTTCGTCGGCGTCCGGCCCCACCACGCTGACCCCGTCACCCACCCGGACCCGCACCAGGCCGAGCACTTCCAGCGCGATCAGGGCTTCGCGCAGCGAGGTGCGGCTGACGCCGAACTGCTGCGACAGCTCGCGTTCCGGCGGCAGGTAGCTGCCCGGCGGGAATTCGCCACGGTTGATCATGCCGCGCAACTGGTCGGCGATCTGCTGGTAAAGGCGACGGTTCTGGATGCTCTTGACTGGCATGTCCGGGGCTCCGCATCCGGCGGGCTTGCTGGGAACATCCCGCGATTATAGGCCAATCCCGCAGTGGTCCCGGCCGCGACGCCGCTGCGCGTGCCGGCGATCGGGCGCCGAACAGGTGGACGGGCAGGCGGAAGCATGGAAACCGGAAAGGCCGGAAAATGGGGTGGGGCGCATCGGCACCCCGCCCACCGACTCATTGGGCGGTGTAACCGCCGTCGACCAGCAGCGAGGCGCCGTTGACGAAGGAAGCATCGTCGCTGGCGAGGAACAGCACCGTGCGCGCGACTTCCTCGGCGCGGCCCAGGCGGCCCATCGGATGCAGCTTCTCCAGCGCCTGCTTGGCCTCGGCCGGGAGGTCCTTGAGCAGCGGCGTGTCGATGTAGCCCGGGCAGACCGCGTTGACGCGGATGCCGCGCGCACCGTAGTCGATGGCCAGGGTCTGGGTCAGCAGCTTCACGCCGCCCTTGGCCGCGGCATAGGCGGTGACGCCCTGCTTGCCGACGTGGCTGTGGATGGAACCGCAATTGACGATCACGCCACCGCCCTGCTTGAGCATCTGCGCGATGACGTACTTGTCGCACAGATAGACGCCGGTGAGGTTGATGCCGATGGTGCGATCCCAGGCCGCCTCGGATAGCTGGTCGATCGGACCGTCGGCGGCGATGCCGGCGTTGGCGAACAGCACATCGATGCGGCCGAACGCGGCGACGGTTTGATCCACCATCCGCTGCACGGCGGTGGTGTCGGTCACGTCGGTCTTCACGAACAGGGATCTCACGCCCTGCTTCGACAATGCGTCGGCGATCGCCTGCCCGTGTTCCGAGAAATCCGCGATCACCACGTGCGCGCCATGTTCGGCGAAAAGTTTCGCGCTGGCTTCGCCGATACCGCTGGCACCGCCGGTGACGATGACGACCTTGTTCTTGAAATCCATGTTGATGCTCCTGGCCGTGGGGGCCGATGTGAACTTCCGGCAGCTTAACGCCCGCCGCCTTTACCCACGCCGATTTCCCTTCATATGAAAGACGAATGACACTCGTCATCACCATCCTGTGCCTTCATTCCGGCGCAAGCTGGAATCCATTTCCGCCGGGCGTCCCCGCGTTCGAGGCCAGCCACCTCCACGGCAACGGAACGGTGTATGGCGACAACTATCGTGAAGTCATCTGCACGGCTCGTCGGCATCACCGACGTTCAGGACGGTCATGCATGGACACGCCGCCGCGGGACCACTCAATCGTCCTTGCGGTGATCCGTATCCCGCATCTCGTACCACATGCCATTGAGGATGGCGAAACTGGCCGCGAGTCCGGCGCCGAGTATCCAGCTGAAGTACCACATGCGTGTGTCTCCGGTGTCAGTAGGCGTTCGGATTCTGATCGTGATCGAGGCTGTCGTCACCGACCTTGCCGCGCATCACCCGATACACCCAGGCCGTGTACGCCAGGATGATTGGCAGGAAGAACGCGGTCACCAGCAGCATGATGAACAGCGTCAGGTGGCTGGAGGACGCGTCCCACACCATCAGGCTGGCGCCGGGATTGAGCGAGGATGGCAGCAGGAACGGAAAGGTGGTCAGGCCGAAGGTGAGCAGGATGCCGGCGATCGACAGCGCCGAGGACAGGAACGCCAGTCCGGCCCTGCCCACGCGCAGGCAGAGCGCGCTCGACAGCGCGCCGAGCACACCCAGCGCCGGGAACAGCCAGATGACCGGCCAGCGCGCGAAGTTGCCCATCCATGCGCCCTTTTCGGCGATCACCACTTTGGCCAACGGGTTGGACGGACCGGCCGGATCCATCGCGATCTGCAGCACGTAGCCGTTGATGTCCTTGGCCACCCAGACGCCACCGATGACGAACAGCACCGCGGTGGCGAGCGCGGCCACGCTGCCGTAGCGGCGCGCACGCGCGGCGATATCGCCGTCGGTCTTCATCGCCAACCGGCCCGCGCCGTGGGCGACCAGCATGGACACGCTGACCAGTCCGCACAGCAATGCGAACGGGGTGAGCAGGTCGAACAGCCCACCCGCATAGTGCGGGCGCAGGATGTCGTCGAAGGTGAACGGCGCGCCGAGCAGCACGTTGCCCATCGCCACGCCGAACACCAGCGCCGGCACCAGCCCGCTGACGAACAGCGCCCAGTCCCAGAGCGTGCGCCAGCGCGGATCCGGTACCTTGCTGCGGAACTTGAAGCCGACCGGGCGCAGGATCAGCGCGACCAGGATCAGGAACATGGCCATGTAGAAGCCGGAGAAACTGACCGCGTACAGCGGCGGCCAGGCGGCGAAGATGGCCGCGCCGCCGACGATCAGCCAGACCTGGTTGCCTTCCCAGACCGGGCCGATCACGTTCAGCGTGATCCGGCGTTCCGCGTCGGTGCGGGCCACCGCCGGCAGCAGGGCCGCCACGCCCAGGTCGAAACCATCCATCACCGCGAAGCCGATCAGCAGCAGGCCCAGCAGCGCCCACCAGATCAGGCGCAGGGTCGGATAGTCGAGTGGAATGGTGTCCATGGACGCGCTCCTCTCAGTGTGCCGTGGCCGGTGCGGCGACGGGCGTCGCCGGACCACGGGATTCCGGCACGATCTGCTCGGGTCCCTTCAGGATCAGCTTGCGCATCAGCCAGATCTCGACCACGGCCAGCGCGGTGTAGAGGGTGACGAAGCCGGTGAGGGTGATCAGGATCTGGTGCAGCTTCAGTCCCGAGGCGGCGAAGAAGGTCGGCAGCACGCCGTCGATCACCCACGGCTGGCGGCCGTATTCGGCGATCAGCCAGCCGGCTTCGATCGCGATCCACGGCAGCGGCAGGCTGTAGAAGGCCAGGCGCAGGAACCAGCGCCGCTTGTCCAGCTGGTGCTTGCTGGCGAGCCAGAAGGCGAAGGCGAAGAAGGCGATGAAGTAGAAACCCAGCCCGACCATCAAGCGGAAACTCCAGAACAGCGGCGCCACGTGCGGCACGGTGTCGAAGGCCGCCTTGACGATCTCCTCCTCGGTCGCGTTGGCGATGTCCTCGCGGTACTTCTTCAGCAGCAGGGCGTGGCCGATGTCGCGCCAGTGGGTTTCGAACATGTACCGCGCGTGGGAATCACCGCGGTTGGCGCGCAGTTTCTGCAGGTTCTCGTAGGCGACGAGGCCGTTGCGGATGCGTCCCTCGGCGCGCTCGACCAGCTCCAGGATGCCGGGCATCTCCTTGTTGAGCGAGCGGGTGCCGATGATGCCCATCACGTACGGGATATGCACCGCGTAGTGGTTGGTGCGGGTTTCCTGGTCGGGAATGGCGAAGGCGTTGAAGCCCGCCGGCGCCGGTTCGGTCTCCCACATCGCCTCGATCGCGGCCAGTTTCATCTTCTGGTTTTCGCCGACGGCGTAGCCGCTTTCATCGCCCAGCACCACCACCGACAGCGCCGCGGCCAGGCCGAAGCTGGCCGCCACCGCCATCGAGCGCTTGGCGAAGTCGGCGTTGCGGCCGCGCAGCAGGTAGAACGCGCTGATCGACATCACGAACATCGCCCCGGTCACGTAGCCGGCGCTGACCGTGTGGACGAACTTGGCCTGGGCCACCGGGTTGAAGATCACCGCCATGAAGTCGGTGATTTCCATGCGCATGGTCTCGGGGTTGAACACCGCGCCCACCGGGTTCTGCATCCAGCCGTTGGCGACCAGGATCCACAGCGCCGAGAAGTTGGTCGCCACCGCCACCAGCCAGGTGACCGCCAGGTGCTGGACCCGGCTGAGCCGGTTCCAGCCGAAGAAGAACAGGCCGATGAAGGTCGCTTCCAGGAAGAAGGCCATCAGGCCCTCGATCGCCAGCGGGGCGCCGAAGATGTCGCCGACGTAGTGGCTGTAATAAGACCAATTGGTGCCGAACTGGAACTCCATCACAATACCAGTGGCGACACCCATGGCAAAGTTCACCCCGAACAGGGTGCCCCAGAACAGGGTCATCCGCCGCCACACGTCCCGTCCGGTCATGACGTAGACGCTCTCCATGATGGCCACCATGAAGGACAGGCCCAGGGTCAGCGGCACGAACAGGAAGTGGTACATCGCCGTCAGGGCGAATTGCAGGCGGGACAGTTCGACAACGGTCATGTCCGGCATGAGGGGAGGCTCGGCAGCGGTGTCGTGGGGGATTCTAGACCCGTGTCGGCGCAGGCGGGGGTGACAATCTGTCGCACCCTGGACCCCCTCCGGGGTTGCCAACATGCCGCCCGTGGTTCGCCGACCACCCCCTTGTCCGTAATTCCCCCCTCCCGGGTTGATTCAGATCAATGTGGGCGGGGGCCGGTGGGGCTGAAGATCATGGTGTTGAGCCTAGGAGCAGGTGGCATGCAGAGCGTGCAGGGTACTTATAACGACAAGGTGGTACGCCAGTTCGCGGTGATGACCGTGGTCTGGGGCATCGTGGGGATGGCCGTGGGCGTGTTCATCGCCGCCCAGCTGTACTGGCCGGCGCTGAATTTCGACCTGCCATGGCTCAGCTATGGCCGGTTGCGCCCCCTGCATACCAATGCGGTGATCTTCGCGTTCGGCGGCAGCGCCCTGTTCGCGACCAGCCTGCACGTGGTCCAGCGCACCTGCCACGTCCGGCTGATCTCGGACAAGCTGGCCGCCTTCGTGTTCTGGGGCTGGCAGGCGGTGATCCTGGCGGCCGCGATCACCCTGCCGCTGGGCATGACCCAGGGCAAGGAGTACGCCGAGCTGGAATGGCCGGTCGACATCCTGATCACGGTGGTCTGGGTGGCCTACGCGGTGCTGTTCTTCGGCACCATCGCCAAGCGCGCGGTCAAGCACATCTACGTGGCCAACTGGTTCTACGGCGCCTACATCATCGCCGTGGCCCTGCTGCACATCGTCAACAACATCGCCATCCCGGTCGGCTTCACCAAGTCCTACCCGGTCTACAGCGGCGCGGTCGACGCGATGGTGCAGTGGTGGTACGGCCACAACGCGGTGGGTTTCTTCCTGACCGCCGGCTTCCTCGGCATGATGTATTACTTCGTGCCCAAGCAGGCCGGTCGCCCGGTCTACTCCTACCGCCTGTCGATCGTCCACTTCTGGGCGCTGATCGCGGTCTACATGTGGGCCGGCCCGCACCACCTGCACTACACCGCGCTGCCGGACTGGGCGCAGTCGCTGGGCATGGTGTTCTCGCTGATCCTGCTGGCGCCGTCGTGGGGCGGCGCGCTGAACGGCATCCTGACCCTGTCGGGCGTGTGGCACAAGCTGCGCACCGACCCGATCCTGAAGTTCCTGATCGTCGCCGTGTCGTTCTACATGATCGCGACCTTCGAGGGACCGATGATGTCGATCAAGACGGTCAACTCGCTGAGCCACTACACCGACTGGACCGTTGGCCACGTGCACGCCGGCGCGCTGGGCTGGGTGGCGATGATCTCGGTGGGTTCGATCTACGCGCTGCTGCCGCGCCTGCTGGGCCGGGACAGCATGTTCTCGACCAAGGCCATCGACCTGCATTTCTGGCTGCACACCCTGGGCGTGGTGTTCTACATCGCCTCGATGTGGATCGCCGGCGTCATGCAGGGCCTGATGTGGCGCGCCACCAACGCCGACGGCACGCTGACCTACAGCTTCGTCGAGGCGCTCAACGCCACCTATCCGTACTACCTGATCCGCCTGGGCGGCGGCCTGCTGGTGCTGAGCGGCATGGGTGTGATGGCCTGGAACACCTGGAAGACGTTTGCATCCGCGCGTTCGACCGCACCGCAACCGATCCTGCCGGTTGACGTTTCCGAAGTGCGCGCCTGAGGACGAGACCGACATGAGCAACAGCAACTCTCACGAGAAAATCGAGAAGAACATCGGCCTGATGGCCATCCTGATCGCGGTGGTCGTGTCGTTCGGCGGCCTGGCCGAGATCGTGCCGCTGATGTTCCAGGCCGAGGCCATCAAGCCGCTGGAGGGGGTCAAGCCCTACCCGGCCCTGCAACTGGCCGGCCGCGACGTGTACGTCCGCGAAGGCTGCTACAACTGCCACTCGCAGATGGTCCGCACCCTGCGCTTCGAGAGCGAACGCTACGGCCACTACTCGCTGGCCGGCGAATCGGTCTACGACCGCCCGTTCCAGTGGGGCAGCAAGCGCACCGGGCCGGACCTGGCCCGGGTCGGCGGCCGCTACTCCGACGACTGGCACCGCGTGCACCTGATCAACCCGCGCGACGTGGTGCCCGAGTCGAACATGCCCGGCTTCCCCTGGCTGGAAAAGAACAAGGTCGACGGCGAAGCCACCGCGCGGCGGATGGGCGCGCTGAAGGCGCTGGGCGATCCCTACACCGATGCCGAGATCAAGGCCGCGCCCGAGGAACTGAAGGGCAAGACCGAGCTGGACGCCGTGGTGGCGTACCTGCAGGCGCTCGGCAAGCACGCGCCGCGGGGAGGCTGAGATGGTGTCCGGAATCGTGACCGCAATCCTGCTGGTGCTGTTCATCGGCGGCTGGATCTGGGTATGGAGCCCGCGCCGCAAGGCCGAATTCGATGATGCCGCGGCACTGCCGCTGAACGAGGAAGACGAGGAGTACAAGGCATGAACAGCGGCTGGTCGTGGTACGTCATCGCCCTGGTGGTGCTGAACATCGCCGGCTGCGCGTGGTTGCTGTGGTGGACGGCGCGCCGTCGCCCGGGCGACCCGGCGCCGGAGGAAACCAGCCATGTCTGGGACGGCGATCTGACCGAGTACAACAAGCCGTTGCCGCGCTGGTGGATCAACATGTTCTACCTGACCATCGCGTTCGGCATCGGCTACATCGCCTGGTACGGCGGTCTCGGGGGTTACGCCGGCGCCGCCGACTGGTCGTCGGCCGGCGAACACGCCGCCAAGAAGAAGGTGGAGGACGCCAAGCTGGAGCAGACCTTCAAGCCCTACGCGGACCAGGCCATCGACAAGCTGGCGCAGGATCCGAAGGCGCTGTCGCTGGGTCGTTCCATCTTCAACAATACCTGCGCCACCTGCCACGGCTCGTCCGCGCAGGGCGCGATCGGCTATCCCAACCTGACCGACGACATCTGGCACTGGGGCGGTTCGCCGGAGAAGGTGCTGGAAACGGTGCTGGACGGCCGCGACGGCGTGATGCCCGAATGGGGCACCGCGTTGACCGGCATGGGCGGCCCGAACGCGGTCGACTACACCATCGCCTACGTGCGCACGCTGGGCCATCCGGATCAGCTGATCAACAACTTCCCCGCCTCCCAGGGCAAGAAGCTGTACGAAGGCGTGTGCGTGGCGTGCCATGGGGTCGAAGGCAAGGGCAACCCGGATCTCGGCGCGCCCGACCTGACCGACGGCTACTGGTTGTACGGCGACAGCAGCGAAAGCCTGCGCCAGACCATCAGCAAGGGCCGTCATGGCATCATGCCGGCGCACCGTGAGCTCCTCGGCGAGACCCGCGCGCGCCTGGTCGCCGCGTATGTCTGGTCGCTGTCGCACAAGGGCAAGAAGGAAACCGCCGCCGCCTCGCCATAGAAGGAAACGTCGTCGCCATGACCGATTTCAGCGAACCCCGACTGGACCACCCGCCCCGCCCGCTGGCACAGCGGATCGGGGCCATCCTCTGGCCCAGTTTCTTCGCGGCGGGCGTGGCGACGATGGTGTTCTTCGCGTTCGTGGATCCGCTGCAACTGCGCGACGCGACCTTTCCCGACTGGCCCCTGACCCGCGAGCTCGGCTATACGCTGGGCTTCTTCATGTTCTGGCTGGCGACGGCGTCGTCCAGCCTGTTCACGTGGATACTCCTGCGGCCTTCCAGCCGCTTCAACCGCGCGCTGCCGCCGGAATGAAAGCCTGGGGCGGGCCTGCGACAAACCGTCGCTCCCGCTCCCGTCGCGCGCGCCGGAGACTGGATCCGTCCGGTTCTCCCTCAACGCCACGCCGGTAACCCCCGGCGAAGCCATGCCATGAACGTTCCGATCCCGCTTTACCGCAAATCCCAGCCCCCATCGCGCAACGGAGTGTCGCCATGAGCCGGCAGATCCCCATCGACGTGGTGGACGACCAGGGCAACTCGCTCTACGTCAGCGAGCGCAAGATCTATCCGCGCGACGTGTCCGGGCGTCTCAACCGCATGCGCGTGGCCGCGGTGTTCTGGCTGCTGGGCATGTTCTACGTGTTCCCGTGGCTGCGCTGGGACGGCCGCCAGGCGGTGCTGTTCGATCTGCCGGCGCGCAAGTTCTACGTGTTCGGCCTGTCGTTCTGGCCGCAGGACTTCCTGTTCCTGGCGCTGCTGTTGATCATCGCGGCGATGGCGCTGTTCTTCTTCACCACCCTGGCCGGGCGCCTGTTCTGCGGTTACGCCTGCCCGCAGACGGTGTGGACGGAAGTGTTCCTGTGGATGGAGCGCTGGACCGAGGGAGACCGCGGCCAGCGCATGAAGCTGGACGCCGGCCCCTGGAACGGCCAGAAGATCCTGCGCAAGGGCGGCAAGCACGCGATCTGGCTGCTGTTCGCGCTGTGGACCGGCTTCACCTTCGTCGGCTTCTTCACCCCGATCCGCGACCTCGCCATGCGCGCGCCGCTGGAATGGGGTGGCTGGGAAACCTTCTGGGTGCTGTTCTACGCGCTCGCCACCTGGGGCAACGCCGGCTTCCTGCGCGAGCAGGTGTGCAAATACATGTGCCCCTACGCGCGCTTCCAGAGCGCGATGTTCGACCGCAACACCCTGATCATCGCCTACGACCCCATGCGCGGCGAACCACGCGGTCCGCGCAAGCGTGGCCTGGCCAGCGTGCTGGAACGCGCGCGCGGCCTGCTCGACAAGGCCACCGCCTACGACTACGTGTTCCGCGCCTACCAGCATCCCACCGCGGCCGACAACCGCCTGCATGCGCGCGGCACCATCACCTTCGCCGGCGCCGGTGCGCACGCCGAACCGCTGCCGAAGTTCGCCCCCGATCAGCTCGGCGACTGCATCGACTGCACCATCTGCGTGCAGGTCTGCCCGACCGGCATCGACATACGCAACGGCCTGCAGTACGAGTGCATCGCCTGCGGCGCCTGCATCGACGCCTGCGACGACGTGATGGGCAAGATGGGTTATCCCAACGGCCTGATCCGCTATTCGACCCAGAACGCGATCGACGGCAAGGGCACCCGCGTGCTGCGTCCGCGCGTGTTCGTCTACGGCACCATCCTGCTGGCGCTGCTCGCGGCCTGGGCCTGGGGCGTGACCCACCGCAGCGACGTCATCGCCGAGGTGCTGCGCGATCGCAACGCGCTGTACCGCGACGTCGGCGGCGGTCGCATCGAGAACAGCTACACGCTCAAGCTGGTCAACAAGGATCAGCAGGCGCACACCTACCGCGTCGTGCTGGAGTCGGACACGGCGGGCATCACCCTGGCCGGCGGCGGCAAGCGGATCCAGGCCGATGCCGAGGAGGTGCTGTCGCTGCCGCTGGTCGCGACCGCGCCGTCCAGCGTCGCCGGCCGGCACGCCATCCGCATCCGCGTCGAACGCGAGGACGGCGTGTCCACCAAGGTCGTCGAGAGCAGTTACTTCGGACCCATTCCATGACCCCGCAACCCAAAGTCCCCCTCTGGCGCATTCCGGTGATGTGGCTGGTGATCGGCCTGCCGATCGCCTCGATCGTCGCCGGCCTCGGCCTCGTCTACATCTCCGTGCGCGCCGGCGGCGCCGACGCGGTCACCGACAAGGTGGATCGCATGGCGCAGATCCAGACCACCGATCTGGGCCCGGACCAGCGCGCGCAGGCGATGAAGCTTGCGGCGGTGCTGCGGGTGGACGCGGGCGTCGTGGAAGTCATTCCGGTCAGCGGCGAATTCGATCGCCGCGCGCCGCTGGAACTGCATCTGCAACATCCCACCAGGGCCGAGGACGATCGCCGCCTGCGCCTGCCGCCGGCCGGCAACGGCTGGCGCCTGGACGAAGCGGTGGACGCGTCGCACGCGTGGAAGGTGCAACTCGGCCCGGTCAATGGCCAGTGGCGCCTGCGTGCCCGCCTGCCCAAGGCGCAGCGCGCCGTGCACCTGTCGCCCTCGCTGCAGGACGACGCCGCTCCGTGACCGCGACGGCGCCTTCGCCGCATTGCTACCACTGCGGCGAGGCTCTGCCGGCCGCACCGGTCCTGCGCCCGCTGGACGATCAGATCGCGGGCTTCTGCTGCGAGGGCTGCGCGGCGGCGGCCGAATGGATCCGCCATTCGGATCTGGGCAGCTACTACCGCCTGCGCAGCGCGGCCGCCGGACGCGTGGACGCCGACCCGGTCGATCTCGGCATCTGGGATCGCGAGGAGCTGCAGGCCGAACACAGCCATCCGGTCGACGGCGGGCGCGAGATCATCCTGCTCACCGACGGCATGCGCTGCGCGGCCTGCGCGTGGCTGATCGATCGCGCGCTCGCCCGCGAGGAGGGCGTGCTCGACAGCACCGCCAATGCGGTGACCGGACGTATCCGCATCGCCTGGGATCCGCGCCGCGCCGCGCTGTCGCGGATCCTGCAGCGGCTTTCGATGCTCGGCTACCGGCCCTACCTCGCCGGCGGCGAGGCCAGCGAACGCGCGCGCCTGGACGAACGCAAGCGCTGGCTGCTGCGGCTGGGCGTGGCCGGCCTCGGTGCGCTGCAGGCGATGATGCTCGCGGAGGCGCTGTACCTGGACGTGGACCGGACCATGCCGGTACCCACGCGCGACTTTTTCCGCTGGCTGACCTTCCTGGTGTCCACGCCGGTGGTCTTCTACTCCGGCTGGCCGTTCCTGGCCGGTGCGTGGCGCGAGCTGCGCGCACGCCACCTTGGCATGGACACGCTGATCGCCGGTTCCACCCTGCTCGCCTATTTCGCCAGCCTGGTCGAAACGGCGCGCGGCGGCGTCCATGTCTGGTACGACGCGGCGGTGATGTTCGTGTTCCTGCTGCTGGCCGCGCGCATGCTGGAGCAGCGCGCGCGCAACATCGCCACCGCCCAGGTCGACGCGCTGGCGCGCGCGCGGCCGGCCTTCGCCACCCGTGAACGCGCCGACGGCAGCCGTGAATCGATCGCGGTCGGCAGCCTCGCCGCGGACGATGTGGTGCGGGTGGCCGCCGGCGACAACGTGCCGGCCGACGGCGTGCTGCTGGACGCCGACGCGGTGTTCGAGGAAGCGCTGCTGACCGGCGAATCGCATCCCGTCCACAAGCGCGCCGGCGCCGCCGTCTACGCCGGCACCGTGTGCCGCGAGCATCCGGCGCGGTTGCGGGTCACCGACGTCGGCAGCGCGACCCGGTTGTCGCAGCTGGCGCGGCTGGTGGATCAGGCGCAGGCGCATCGCCCGCCGATCGCGCGCGCCGCCGATCGCATCGGCGGCCGCTTCGTCGCCGGCCTGCTGCTGGCGGCGCTCGCCGTATACGTGTTCTGGCACTTCCACGATCCCGCGCGCGCCTTCGAGGTCACCTTGGCGCTGCTGGTGATCAGCTGCCCGTGCGCGCTGTCGCTGTCGGTGCCGACCGCGCTGGCCGCCGCGCACGGCACCCTGGCGAAACTGGGCGTTCTGGCGACCCGCGCCGACGCGCTCGACACGCTCTCGCGCGCCAGCGACATCGTGTTCGACAAGACCGGCACGCTGAGCGATCCGCGCACGCTGACGATCGAGGCGCAGGGCCTGGACGGTTTCGAGCGGGCACGGGCGGTGGCGCTCGCCGCCGCGCTGGAGCGCGACAGCGGCCATCCGCTGGCACCGGCCTTCCTCGCCGCCGCGGACGAAACCGGCGCGGAATCGCTGCATGCCGAGCAGGTCGAAACCGTCACCGGCCACGGCGTGCAAGGGCGCATCGATGGCGACACCTGGCGGCTGGGGCGGGCGGATTTCGCGTTCGGCGGCGATGACGACGGCGCGATCTGGCTGGGCGACGGCCAGCGCGGCGTGGCCCGCTTCGCGCTGCGCGAATCCGCGCGCCCGGATGCGCGCGACACGCTGACCGCGCTGCGCGCGCAGGGATTCGCCGTCCATCTGGCCAGCGGCGACGGCGTCGCGCCGGTGCGGCGCTTCGCCGCGGAAATGGACATCGCCGAGCCCCGCGCGCGGCAGGCGCCGGAGGACAAGCTCGCCTTCGTGCACGAACTCCAGGCGCAAGGCCGCATCGTCACGATGGTCGGCGACGGCATCAACGATGCGCCGGTGCTGGCCGGCGCGGACGTGTCGGTGGCGATGGGTCAGGGCGCGCCATTGGCGCAGCGCGCGGCGGATCTGGTGATGACCGGCACTTCGCTGTCGCGCCTGCCGGCCACCGTGGATCTGGCCCGCCGCACCCGCCGGATCATTCGCGAGAATCTGGCCTGGGCGCTGGCCTACAACGTGCTGGCGCTGCCATTGGCCGCCACTGGCAAGGTCACGCCGTGGCTGGCCGCGCTGGGAATGGCGCTATCCTCGCTGCTGGTCACCGCCAACGCCCTGCGCCTGACCCGCGTGCCCACGGACAAGTCCGCCCCATGACCATCCTGTTGATGCTCATCCCGATCAGCCTGGTGTTGCTGGGCCTGGCGGTCGCCGCCTTCATCTGGGCGGTGCGGCGCGGCCAGTTCGACGATCTGGATACTCCCGCGCTGGACATCCTCGACGACGAGGATGCGCGGAAGCCCGCGCACGCGCCGAAGACGCCCGCACCCGAAAACGATGCCGCGATACCGGCGGACACCGCGCGCGACACGGATCGGAACGATGCCGGTTGATGGCCTCACCCTGCTGGCGGCGCTGCTGAGCGGACTGTTGGGCGGTGTGCATTGCGCGGCGATGTGCGGCGGCATCGCCACCGGTTTTTCGGCGATGAGTCCGCAGCGCGGCTGGGGTGCCGCGTTGCAGGTCAATCTCGGCCGGGTCGGCGGTTATGTGCTGGCCGGCGCGATCGTCGGCGGCTTCGGCGGCGGCCTGCTCAAAGTATTCCGCTTCGACAACCTCGCGCTGGGCCTGCGCATGGCGGTGGGCGTGGTGCTGGTGCTGGTCGCTCTGCGCCTGCTGGATCGGCGCGCGCGCCTGCAATTCCTGTCGCGTCCCGCCGCGCGTCTGTGGCAGTGGTTGCGACCCTTGCAGTCGCGCCTGCTGCCGGCCGATCGCGCGTGGCGCCGAATCGCGCTGGGCATGCTGTGGGGCTGGTTGCCGTGCGGACTCAGCATGAGCCTGTTGACGGCCGCGTGGTTGCAGGCCAATGCACGCGACAGCGCGCTGACCATGCTTGCCTTCGGTCTGGGCACGCTGCCGATGATGGTGCCGCTGACCTGGTCGGGTGCACGCATGGGTCGCTGGCTGCAGCGTCCGGGCGCCCGCCTGGGCGCCGCGATGATCGTGTTGTTCGCCGGCCTGCTGACCCTGGCCGGTCCCTGGCTGGCGCACGCGCCCGCGCTGCACGGCCTGCTCAGCGCGCTGGGTTGCCGCACCTTGCCCGCATGAGTTCCGCCACGGATGCCAGCGCGCCGACCGCCGCGCAGCACCTGAAGGCATTGGCCGCGCTCGGCGCGCGGCCATTGCGCTGGTCGGGGGTGTGCACGGTGCTGGCGGGCGCGCTGCTGGTTCCGCAGGCGCTGCTGATCGCCCGCGCGATGCAGCAGGTCTTCGTCGCCCACGCGCCGGTACGCGCGGTGGCGTGGCTGTTGGTCGGGCTGGCCGTGGTCGGCGTGCTGCGCGCGCTGCTCGGATGGGTGTCGCGGCAGCTGGCCGACGACGCGGTGGAAACGATTCGGATGCAGGTGCGCGCACAGCTGGCGCGACGGCTGGTGGCGCGTGGCCCGCGCTGGCTGCGCCACCGGCGCAGCGGTGAACTGGCCGAGACGCTCGGCGGCCATGTGGACGCGCTGGAAGGCTATATCGGCGGATTCCTGCCGGTACGCCTGGAAGTGATCGCGGTCCCGCTGTTGATCCTGATCGCCGCGTTCTGGGCGGATCGCGTGGTTGGCCTGATCCTGCTCTTCACCCTGCCGCTGGCACCCATCTTCATGATGCTGGTCGGCTGGGGCGCGGAGGCCGCCAGCCGTCGGCAACTGCAGGCGCTGGCGCGGATGGGCGGACACTTCGCCGATCGCCTGCGTGGCCTTGGCCTGATCCGGTTGTACGGGCGCGGCGACAGCGAACTGGCCGGTATCGAACAGGCCGCCGAGGGGCTGCGCCGCAGCAGCCTGAAAGTCCTGCGCATCGCCTTCCTGTCCTCGACCGTGCTGGAGTTCTTCGCTTCGCTGAGCGTGGCGATGATCGCGCTCTATCTGGGCCTGACCTACCTGGGCATGCTCGATCTGCGCGGACCGCCCCTGGATCTGGCGACCGGCGTGTTCTGCCTGCTGCTGGCGCCGGAGTTCTACGCGCCGCTGCGGCGGCTGGCCACGCACTACCACGACCGCGCGGCGGCACTGGCGGCGGCCGGCGAGATGGCACATCTGCTGGAAGACATCGAGCCGGAGACCGCACCGTCATCACCGGTGATCGCGAACGCGGCCAGCGATCCGCGCGCGCCAATGGTGCGGGTGGAACGGCTGGCGCTGCGTCCCGCCGCCAGCGCGCCGCGGGTGCTGCGGGATCTGTCCTTCGAACTGGAGGCCGGCGCCCACCTGGCCCTCGTCGGCGCCAGCGGTGGCGGCAAGAGCAGCCTGCTGGAAGCACTGGCCGGCTGGCTGCCGCCCACCGCCGGCGCGATCCATTACGACACGCCGCCCCGGATCGGTTACGCGCCGCAACGACCATTCCTGTTCCAGGGCACGCTGGCCGACAACCTGCGCCTCGCCGCGCCGGACACCAGCGACGCGGAACTGGAAGCGGCGGCGGAGGCCGCCCAGGTGATGCGTTTCGCCCGGCGTCTGCCGAAAGGACTGCACACCGCCATCGGTGAACGCGGCTTCGGCTTGTCCGGCGGTGAAGCGCGCCGGGTCGCGCTGGCGCGGCTGTTCCTGCGCAAGCCCGGCCTGCTGCTGCTGGACGAACCCACCGCCTTCCTCGATCCCGAGACCGAACAGGCCGTGCTGCAGGCGCTGGCGGATTTCGCCCGGGGTCGCACGCTGATCATGGCGACCCACAGTCCGGCGGCGATGCGGATGATCGGCCGCGTGCTGGATCTGCGCGACGCACACGCGCACGCCACGGAGACGCCGGCATGAGTACGCGGCCCGACGATCTGCGCGGCGTGTTCCGTCGGCATGCGCGCGGCATCGCGCTGACCTTCGCCCTGCTGCTGATCACCCTGCTGGCCGGCACGGGACTGCTCGGCCTGGCCGGGCATTTCCTGACCGCCGCGGCGCTGGCCGGCAGCGCGGCGATCGGATTCAACTTCTTCGGGCCGTCGGCCGGCATTCGCGCCTTCACCTTCGCGCGCATCCTCTCCCGCTACGCGGAAAAGCTGGTCGGCCATGACGTCACCCTCGCGCTGGCGCGGGATCTGCGAGTGTGGTTCTTCCGCCGCGCACTGCCGCTGGCGCCGCTGGGCCTGGGCCGCTATCGCGTCGGCGATCTGCTGGCGCGTCTGGTGGCCGACATCGAAGCGGTCGACGGCCTGCTGGTGCGCGCGCTCGGTCCGCTGATGTCACTGGCGACGGTGCTGGCAATCGGCACCGCGATCGCGTACTGGTGGCTGCCGGCGGCCGGCCTGTTGCTGGCAGTCGCTTTCGCATTGATCGCGGTGGCCACGCCCTGGGCGATCCAGGCCGGCGCGCGCGGCTTGGAACGCGAACGTGCCGAAGCGCGCGCGCGCCTGCGCTATGCGGTGCTCGAAGGGCTGGAAGGCGCCAGCGATCTGGCCGCGCTCGACGCGGTGGACGGTTGGCTGGCCCGGGTGGATGCGGATGCGCTGGCACTGGCCGGACAGGAGCGCCAGCGCAAGCGGCGGCTCGCACTCGGCGTGTTGCTCCACGGTCTGCTGGCGGCGCTGCTGCTGCCGGCGCTGGGCTGGCTGCTGTTCGACGCGGTCAATGCGCAGCGCTTGTCCGCACCTGTCGCGGGTGGCCTGTTCTTCATGACCCTCGCCCTGCTGGAAGCCGCTGCCGGCATCGGTCTGGCGTGGCAGGCCTGGCAGGCGGCGCGCGCGTCCGCGCGGCGACTGGACGAAGTGGCGATGCAGGCGCCGGAGATTGGCGAGACCGCCATTCCCGTCGCCGTGCCCGCACAGGGCGCACTGGTATTGGAAGACGTGGCCTTTGCCTGGCCCGGCGAGGCGCGCCGGCTGCTGGACGGCGTGAATCTCTTGCTTGCGCCGGGGCGTCGCATCGCCATCCGCGGCGACAGCGGCGCCGGCAAGTCTTCGCTGCTGGCCTTGCTGCTGCGCCTGCGCGATCCCGACGCGGGCCGACTGCTGTACGCGGACCACGACCTGCGCCGGTTCCGCGGCGCCGATTGGCACGCGCGCGTGGCGTGGCTGCCGCAGGACGCGCCGATCTTCGCCGGCAGCGTGCGCGACAACCTGCGCATCGGCGATCCCGACGCCGACGATGCGCGCCTGTGGCGGGCGCTGGCCCAGGTCCGGCTGGACGCGCTGGTGCGAAGCTGGCGCGATGGGCTCGACGGCTGGGTCGGCGAAAGCGGCGCGACGCTCTCGGCCGGCCAGGCGCGGCGCCTGGCGCTGGCGCGCGCGCTGCTGCGCGATGCGCCGCTGTTGCTCCTCGACGAACCCACCGAAGGGCTGGATCAGGACACCGCCGATGCGCTGATGCGCGATATCGCCGAGGCGGCCGCCGAGCGCAGCGTTCTCGTCATCACTCACGCACCGCTGCCCGCCGGCAGCGTCCACGAAACCCATCGCCTGATCGACGGCCGGCTCTGGCCGGATCCCGTGGAGCGAAGCTAGCTCCCCTCGTCGGGTGCTGTCCAAGCCCGTAGAGCGGAGCTCGCTCCGCTACGTGATGCATCATGCACACGCCAACCCGTCAGCAGGCAGCAGGCAGCAGGCAAAAAGAAAGTGGAGCAAGCTCCGCCCTGCATGTGTTTCCAAGCGGGCCTGATCCCCGGCGGATTACTCGCGCATTTCGGCGAGCGAAGCCAGGCGCTTGCGATCCTTCAGGGCGACCCGATGCGGGTCGTCGGTGGCGATCAGTCCATCCTGGCGCAGGCGGGTGAAGCTGCGGCTGACGGTTTCCACGGTCAGGCCCAGATAGTCGGCGATATCCGTGCGCGACATCGGCAGCACGACTTCATCGCCGCTGTAACCCTGGCGGCGGCGGCGCGCATGCATGTCCAGCAGGAACGAGGCCAACCGCTCCAGCGGGGTCATCCGCGCCAACGACATCAGGTTGTCGCGGGTGGCGTCCAGTTCCACGCAGGCGCGTTCCAGCAGCTCGCGCTCCAGTTCCGGATAGCGCGCGCACAGCGTGCGCATGTCCTGCATGGTGAAGGCGCACAGTTCGCTGTCGACGATCGCCTCGATCGAATGGCGATAGTGGGTCGCGCCGCTGAAGCCGATGAAATCGCCCGGCATCAGGAAGCCGGCGACCAGCCGGCGGCCATCGGCCAGCAGCCGGATCCGGCGCAGCGCGCCGGCGGTCACGGTGAATACTTCGCGGCGGGAGTCCCCTTCCCGCGCCAGCACCTCGCCAGCCTTGAGCGGAATGTCGCCGGCCAGCGTCTCCAGCGCGCGCGCCTGGTCCAGCGGCAGCGCAGCACAGACCGCCAGGTGCCGGACCTGGCAGCCGACGCAGTCGCCCTGCGCCGGACCGGCCAGGGGGTCGACGTCACCGCGGTTCGCGGGGACAACGGCTGGTCCGTTGTGACGCAGTACGCGCAGGCTCATTGGGGGGCGGCCGGGTCGGGAAAACAGGGGCTTATTGTATATCGGCCCGGCCCGGCATTCCTTTCGGCTGAACGGAAAACCGGCCTTTCCGGCACCCTGCCCCCCACTGGCGCCCGGAATCGGTTAAAGTGCGCGCCGTTTGCCAGCGGCCGTTCGTTTCCCCGACGGTCCGCCGATGCCGGTCCCCCGCGGTCCCGCATCCGCCCCACTCCGACTGCTTTCGCTGCGCAAACCCGGAGTCGCCATGTGGCGCCTTCCGCCTTTTTCCCCTCTCGCAGCGCGGTTTCCAGGGAACGCTACGGGTAAACGGCCGATCCGCCATCGCCGCCGCGCCTGACCGCGCGTCGTCGGCGCGGGTGGCGTCTGCCGCCTTTGGAGTATTCCGCAATGACGTTCGAATCCCTCGGCCTCGCGCCGGCACTGCTGCGCGCGCTGGATGAGCAGGGCTACACCGAGCCCACCCCGATCCAGGCCCAGGCCATCCCGCTCGCGCTGGCGGGCCACGACCTGCTGGCCGGCGCCCAGACCGGCACCGGCAAGACCGCCGCGTTCGGCCTGCCGCTGATCCAGTACCTGGCGACCACGCCGCAGGAAGTCGCGCCGCGCGGCGGCCGCAAGCCGCGCGCGCTGATCCTGACCCCGACCCGCGAACTCGCCGTGCAGGTGCATGACAGCCTGCGCGTCTACGGCAAGTACCTGCGCATTCCCAGCACCACCATCTACGGCGGCGTCGGCATGGGCAACCAGCTCGACGCCCTGCGCCGTGGCGTGGACCTGGTGATCGCCTGCCCGGGCCGCCTGATCGACCACATCGAGCGCCGCAGCGTGGACCTGTCCGGCATCGAGGTGCTGGTGCTGGACGAAGCCGATCGCATGCTCGACATGGGCTTCCTGCCCTCGATCAAGCGCATCCTCGCCAAGCTGCCGCGCCAGAACCGCCAGACCCTGCTGTTCTCCGCCACCTTCGCCGATCCGATCCGCGAACTGGCGCTGGAGTTCATGCACGAGCCGCACCAGGTGCAGGTGACCCCGAGCAATACCGTCGCCGACACCATCGCCCACCGCGTGCATCCGGTCGACGGCGGCCGCAAGCGGGAACTGCTGCTGCACCTGCTGGCCGCGGACAGCCGCGTGCAGACGCTGGTGTTCGGCCGCACCAAGCACGGCTGCGACAAGCTGGCCACGTTCCTGGAAAAGAGCGGCGTGCGCGCCGCCGCCATCCACGGCAACAAGTCGCAGGGCGCGCGCCTGCGCGCGCTGGGCGACTTCAAGGCCGGCCGGGTCAACGTGCTGGTGGCGACCGACATCGCCGCGCGCGGCATCGACATCGACCAACTGCCGCGGGTGATCAACTTCGACCTGCCGATGGTGGCCGAGGACTACGTGCACCGCATCGGCCGCACCGGCCGCGCCGGCGCCCAGGGCGAGGCGATTTCGATCGTCGCCCAGGACGAGGCCAAGCTGCTGCGCCAGATCAACCGCATGCTCAAGCGCGATCTGGACATCGTGGAAGTGCGCGGCTTCGAGCCGCAGGTGCCGATCCGCTGGGGCAACTCGCAGGCCGGTCACGACGATCGTCCCGCCGGCAACAAGGCCCCGCGCAAGCACAACCGTCGTCCGCACGCCGCTCCGCCACGGCACGCCCATGCCGGCGGCCCCAAGCCGCAGGGCCAGGGCCGTCGCCAGGATGGCCGCGGCGCGCGCGGTGGCCGCGGGGGTGGTTCCGGACGCTGATCGCTCCCGCGACAGCCGTCTCCCGATCAGCCGCGTCGACACCCGTCGACGCGGCTTTTTCATGCATGACTCCCGGACTCATGGGCAGGGGACGGGAACGGATCATCGTCAGAAGCTGTACGACACCGATACCCGATAGTTGCGACCGGGTTCGCTGTAGCGGCCGATACCGTCGTCGGTGGCGTAGCCGTACAGGTAGAAGTCGCCGCGGGTGACGTTGCGGATGCGCGCCCACTGGTAGTAATGCTCGTCCATCAGGTTGTAGACGCCGACGTTGATGCGCAGATGATCATTCACGCGCAGGCTGCCGAACAGATCAGTCGTCGTGTAGGCGTCGCTCAGGAAACGCTGCGGCACCTGGCCGAACACATCCGGTTGCAGATCCACGTCGCGGCCCTTCTTGGCCAGCGAATGGGTCAGATTGCCGGTGATGCGCAGGCGATCGTCCCAGCCCTGCCAGCTCAGGCCCAGCACACCCTTGTCCGGGTTGATGCTGTCCAGCGGGCGGCCGTCCCTCTGTTCGCCCTCGTTGTGCGACCACGCCGTGCGCAGCAGCCAGGTATCGCCCAACCGCCACAGGCCTTCCAGTTCGACGCCCTTGACGGTCACTTCGCCGACATTGGCAAGCGTGTTGTAGTCGTAGCCGAACCGGGTGGTGCAGGTGCCGCGCGAGCAGCTGCGGTACTCGGTGCCCGGATTGGCGGTCAGGCGCACGTTTTCGATGAAGTTGTCATAGCGGTCGCGGAACACCGAGATGCCGAAGCGCGCGTTGTCGCTTTCCCAGCGGTAGCCCAATTCCAGGCTGAGGCTTTTTTCCGCCTCCAGATCCGGATTGGCCGCCGTGGTCGGCACCAGAACGGTATTGCCGGTTCCCGCTTCGATGAGCTGGGTGGTGCTGGTAGGCGCGTACATCTCGCCGGTGGTGGGCGCGCGGAAACCTCGACCGGCCTGCAGCCACAGCGACTGGTGCGGCAGGAACTGGTAGCTGACACCGGTCTGCCACGTGGGCGCGGCGAAGCTCACGTCGCGCACGCTGCCGGTCGGATCCAGGAAAGTACCGCCGACCCGCGGCGAATAGTCGTAGCGGTCGTATCTTGCACCGAGGGTCAGCTGCAGGCGGTCATCGAGAAAGCCGATCCAATCGCGCAGATACAGGTTCCAGGAGGTCGCATCGGTCTTCGGCACCTGCGCCGGGTCCACGGTGGCGGTATCCAGTACGCCGCGGTTGTTCCAGCGATAGTCGATGGCGACGAAATCGATGTCGCGCTGCTGCCATGCCGCGCCATAGGCCAACGCGTGCCGTGCCGAGCTCGTTTCCAGGGCCTTGTCGAAATCCAGCGCCACCCGGTCCAGCATCTGCTCGGTGGCGCGATCCTCCGCGCGCCAGCAGGTCGACGCCAGCGTGCAGGGCGTGGTGACCGGCGTCGCCGGGGTGCTCGAGGTGCCGCTGCCGGTGCGGATGCGGGTGATGCCATGGCTCGTGGTTTCCTGGCGATCGGCCTGCAGTTCCAGCGTGTCGAACGCGGCGATGCCGGCATCCCAGCGGTAGCGCAGGCCATAGCGGTCGCGATCATTGCTGTCGTCGCCCCAGCGCTCCAGGTAACCGGGACCGCTCACGCGGCTGAGATTGTCGACCCGGTTCTCCACCCGGTTGCGCTCGTAGACCACACCCAGCCGATGCGCATCGCTGATCACGAAATCGACCTTGGCCAGCACGTTGGTGCTGTCGTGATCGACGGGATCCGGCAGGCGGCGCGCGCTTCCGGTCTCCACCGCCGTGCGGTCGTACCAACCCTCCGCCTCGTGGGCCTTGCGCCGGGTGTAGACCAGCATGGATTCGACGATGCCGGTGCGGTTGGCCAGGCTCAGCGAGCCGAGTTTCTCGTCGTTGTAGCCGGTGTAACCGAGCTTGAGGCCGACATGGGTGTCGTTGCCCGCCGCCTTCAGATAGTCGGCCGGATCCTTGGTGGTGAACACCACCGCGCCACCCAGCGCGCCGCTGCCGGCGGCGATCGCGTCCGGTCCCTTGATCACTTCGACCGCCTTCAGCGAATCGATATCCACGCCGCCGCGCCCGGCCCGGAAGAACTCGTAGCTGCGTGCGGTCTCCAGGCCCTCGGCCATGCTCAGGCCGTCGACGGTCATCGCGACGCGATCGCCCTCGATGCCGCGGATATTGAAGCCGTTGTCGCCGAAGCGACCCATGTCGACGATGCTGACGCCGGGGATGTAGCGGATGACGTCCTCCATGTTCTCCGCCATCTCGTTTTCCATCTGGCGGGCATCGATGACGGTGACGTTCTGGTTGGACGACTTGCGCTTCTCGCGTTCGGCCTTGACCTCGACGGGATCGAAGGTCTTGGTGCCGTCGGCGTCGGACGGGGTTTCCGCGTGCAGGGGGAAGGAGAGGCTCGACGCGATGGCCAGCGCGAGCAGGCTGGGAGGCAGTTTCATGATGGAACTCCGACAGTCGGGAAGGGAAATGCGCGCTTCGATGGGAGCGCTCCGGTCCTGGCTGCCGCCGCCTTCGGCGGTCCTGCGTTGCTGGGAAAGGCATCGCGCACGGGCGATGCGGGAAGTAGGGGGACGCCCGCTATCGCGGGTGCTGGCAGGGATCGACGCGCCGTCCCGACGCAAGGCTCCGCGCAGGACGCGCGCGTGGGGACATCCCCTGGAGCGATTCGGTCTTCATCGGCATCCCCATGCCGGCGCCTGTCAGCGTCCCGCGGCGGTGCGGGACGGCCGTGCCGGCGGCGGCAACGCCGCGTCGGCCACGTCGACCACGCCATCCCGATTGCGATCGGCGCCGTCGAAGCTGCGCCGACCGGACACCTGGTACTCGGCGAACGTCATCCGCCCATCCTTGTCCGTATCGAGCGCGGCGAAACGCACGCGCGTCTGCTTGTCCGAACCACCACCCAACGCTGCGTAGTGCTGGTCCAGGCGCTGGCGGAATTCCGCCAGGTATTCCTCGCGGTCCAGCACGCCATCCCGGTTGGCGTCGGTACGGGTGAACTGCCCGGTGCGGGCGCGATCGAACTCCGCGCGTTCGACCTGGCCGTCGCCGTTGCCGTCGTACAGCGCCAGGAAGCCGTCGCCGGTATGCGCGCTCGGCAATGCCATCCGGCCGCGCCTGCGTTCCGCGCGCGCGGCGCGTTCGGTGGCCGCGTCACCGCTCTTGGCCAGCTCGGCGTTTTCCTTCGCCAGCGCCTGCTGGCCTTCGACCAACACGCGTTCGCCGGAGGCATCGAACTCGGCCCGGGAAACACGCCCGTCGCGATCGGCGTCCAGCGCATCGAGCCGGCGCTCGGTCTGGGCGATCTGATCCTCACGTGCCTGTTCGCGCGCCTGCCGCGATCGGGTTTCGAACTCGCGCACGTACTCTTCCACGTCCACGCTGCCGTCGTGGTTGGCATCGGTGGCGTCGAAGCGCTGGCGGCGGAAGGCGTCGAATTCCGCCCAGCCCAGGCGGCCATCACCGTCGCCGTCATGCTGGGCGATGAAGGCGGTGACGTTGTCGCTGTGGCCCACCACCAGCGGGCGCGCGGGTGGCGCCTGCCAGGCATTGGCGGTGGGGGGAAGCAGCAGCGCGGTGGCGACCGCGCCGGCGAGGAAGGCGGTTTTCATCAAGGGACTCCAGCGGATCCGGAAAGGCGTCTCAGGGTTCGAGCACGCGGAAAGTCAGGGTGTAGCTATGGCTGTACTCGTCCACCGGCGCGCCGGCGGGCGCCGGCGTGCGATGGCGCGACAGCGCCAGCCAGGTGCCGGCGCGCTGCAGCGGGAAACTCACCCGCCCTTCGGCGTCGGTGGTCAGATTCACGACCTGGGGTTTGCGATCCGACGTCCAGACCGCCTCGGTGATCTCGACCGGCTGGTTGGCCAGCGGCTTGCCGTCATGCTGCACGACGAACGCGAATGACTCGCCGGTATAGAGATCATTGGGATGATCCACCGGCACGAACTCCAGGCCTTGTCCGTGTGGCCGCAGCGCCGCGGTGTCGGGCGCGCCGATGCTCACGTAGGTCTCGGCGCGGGTGAGCGACTGGAAGTTGGACAGCACTTTGGCGCCAGCCGGGATTTTCACCGCCGGATCCCGCGAGCTTTCGCGCTTTCCGTTGATTTCCCAGGTGCGGAACAACGCGCCCAGACGCGGCCCGGTGCTGAAGCGATACGTGCCCTTCACCCCGGGCATGCGGTGCTCGACCACGGCGCGGGTCTTCAATATCTGCACGGTGTCCGGACCGACGGGCTTGCCCTCCGGACCGATCACCACGAAGCGGCTGTTGTCGAACGCGGCTTCGGGGACGAAGAAGGTTTCGGCGAAGGCGGCGTCCAGCGCCACGTTCTCGCCGGCCTGCGGCGCGAAATTGCTGGGAGCCAGGTAAGGCGTATGGGCGGAGGCGGTCGCGAGCGCGGCCCAGGCGAGCGCGCCGGTCAGCAGGGTCAGCGGTTTCATCATCGGTTCCTGAAGGGACGGAATCGCTGGCGGAACCGGGTCCGGTTGCTGGCTGCCGGGCGCATCTTAGATGCAAATGCGAATCGTTACAATCCAGTGAAGACAGATTTCCGGAAAAGGCCCGCGGAGCCGGATTTGCCGCCTTCATGCGCCGCAGCGGACAATACGCGCATGGATATTTTCAAGATCTTCACCCTGGAAGCCGCGCACCGCCTGCCCAACGTGCCGGAAGGCCACAAGTGCGCGCGCCTGCACGGCCATTCGTTCCGGGTGGAACTGCACGTCTCCGGCGATATCGATCCGCATACCGGCTGGGTGATGGACTTCGCCGACATCAAGGCCGCGTTCAAGCCGATCTACGAGCGCCTGGACCATCACTATCTCAACGACATCCCCGGTCTGGAGAATCCGACCAGCGAACGCTTGGCCGCGTGGATCTGGGAACAGCTCAAGCCGGCGCTGCCCGGCCTGAGCGAGGTCGTGGTCCACGAGACCTGCACCGCCGGCAGCCGCTATCGCGGCTGATCCGGCTGGCGGCGACGCCACCCTTCTCATCGGATGTCCGGATTCCGCCCGTCCCGCGACGGGCAGACCGCCGCGCGCGGCCCTCGAAGGCCATTGATTCCTGTCGGTCCCCGAATCCACGGCGGAAGCCTGCACCGCCTCGGTGCGCGCGCATATGACCCGGAACGCCCGTCGGCCGGTCTTTCCCCCTGTTCAGCTTCCGCCCGCAAGCGGCTGATTTTCAAAGGGGACCGACCGTTCGTCGGAAAACCATACGCCTGTTATTGCACCGCAACAAAGACCTCGATATGCTGCGCCGCAACATCCTCGTATTCCCCTTTGGAGTGCACCATGTCCGCCCAGTTCAACGAGCAGTTCAGCACCTACACGCACCAGTTCGCGGCGGCCGCTGCCCGCGCGAACCGTCTGGCCCTGGAAAGCGCCGAAACCATCTTCGGCGTCCAGCTGAAGACCTTCGAGAAGAACGTCGACGCCGCCACCGCCTTCTTTGGCGAACTGGCCGAAGTGCGTGATCTCGACAGCTACAAGACCCTGTGGCCGAAGGGCGTGCAGGTCGCCAAGGACAACACCGAACGCCTCGTCGCCGCCGGCCAGGAAGTGTTCGGTCTGGCCCTGAAGACCGGTGAAGCCTTCGGCCAGCTGGCCAAGACCCAGTTCGAAGCCGCCACCGACAACGTCCAGGCCACCGTGGCCAAGGCGACCAAGGCTGCCAAGGCCGCCAAGTAATACGGGTAATACCGCTTCAAAGCTCTCTCTGAAATTTGCGCGGACTCCCCTCCCACCGCGCAATCCGGCCCGGCCAGCGCCTCGCGCTGCCGGGCCTTTTTTATGCGCTCCGCAAGCGCCGTACCCACTGGCGGAGCGTGATTCGAAAACCCGGTCACTGAAATCCCGATCCGCTCCCTGCCCGGCGGAGCGATCCGGCACGCTTCGATCTCCCGCGTCGCCCCGCGCATGCTGGCCGCACGCGCGACCGGTAGTCGAACGTCGGCCTGCCTGTCAGCGAACCGCCGAAGGCAGGCATCCGAAACGCACGCGGAACCGCTCGGAGAAGCGCGCGCGCGACTGGTATCCGCACGCCTGCGCGATGCGGGGAATGCTCCAGGAGGTTGTCTGGAGCAACATCATGGCGTGGTGCATGCGAATGTCGATCAACAGATCCTCGAAACGCACGGATTCCCCCGCCAGCCGGCGCCGCAGCGTGGCTTCGCTCATCGCCAGCGCGCGCCCCGCCTCATGCGCCGTCCAATGCTGGTCCGGCGCATCGCCGATCAGGGCGCGCAGGCGTCCTCCGATGCCGCTCTGCCCGGTGTTCCTGAAAGCGTGGCCACGCTCGGCGAGCCCCAGGAGAAAATCCATCAGCCGGTGCTGAAGCCGCTCATCGCTCACCCGCCGGGCTTCCACGCTCTCCAGGACATGCTGGAACGTCGATGCCAGATCCTCATCCAGCGGCGCTTGCCGACAGGGCGCGTCGTGGAGCGTGTCCGGCAGGCGGGAAGCATGGGTGCGCTGGAACGCTTCCAGCAGATCCGCCGAAAGCGTCAGGAAGATGGAGCGGAACGGCTGCCCGGCGCCGACCGGCGTTTTCAGCAGGTCGGCGCAGGTGCCCGGATCGACCAGCAACATCGACGCCTGCGCATCGACCGGGAACGTGTTGACGCCGTTGTCCAGGTCGAGTCGCCCAGCGACTATCAGCAGCACGGTCGCATCCGAAAACAGGAATCGCGGCGTGCGCTGGGCCTGCCTCAGGCAGGGTTGAGCAAGACTGCACAGGCCGCGCCGCAGCACGGGCGCGCCGGAGGGCAACGGCCAGCGCATGCGGTCGACCGCGCCCGCGAAAGCGGACGGTGGACGCAATCCGGTCTCCAGGCTTTGCCTGTCCAAGACTAGGCGAGCGGAACGGCGGGGTTGAGGCGATACAGGCCGGTCAGGCTGGCCTGTCCGAGTACGGGCGCGGAAGCCAGCGCGGCGCGCACGTTGGCGCCCGTCAGCGGCCCGGTGACGTCGAGCCGGGGCACCGCCAACGCATAAACCGTGAAGACATAGCGATGCACGAGGGTGTCGTTCCACGGCGGGCACGGGCCGTCGTAGCCGTAATAGTCACCCTTCATCTGTTCATCGCCCGCGAACCAGGCGGTGTAGTCGTTGATGCCATGACGCAGACCGTCGGCTGCCAGGGGACCGGGCTTGCCGCGTGGCGTCACGCCGCTGGAATGCGCGCCGGCCGGGATCTGCGTGGTATCCGCGGGGATGTCGAGCAGCAACCAATGGAAGAAATCGACGCGCGGAAGATCGGCCGGCACCTCGCGGCCTTCCTGGTTCACGTCGTCGCCACGGCTGGGCACATCGGGATCGTGGCAGACGATCACGAATGATTGGGTGCCTGCGGGGACATCACGCCAGGCAAGGTGCGGGTTTCGGTTCGACGACAGCGCGACGTGCGCGGCGGCATCGGGCACCGCGAAAGCGAATTCGCCGGGAATCGCCTGGCCGTTCTGGAAGCTGTGGCTGATGATTTGCATGTGGGGTCTTGTCCTGTGCGTTGATGAAAGGTCCAGCGCGGCGCGAGCCTCCGCGCCGTCCTGAATTCTAGGATCCTGCCGGCCGGCAAAAGGCACCATAGCCCATCATTCTAGTTCCATAACCAGTCAATATGACTGCAATTAGTTTCTTTCGCGGGATTTCGGGCGATATGTTGCGGAACCGGCGCCCGACCGCGCCGGTTCCTCCGGGTCATGCGCCGGAGCGCATCGACTCCTTCGTTCCGAATGCTGGATGTCCCCATGAAGACCTATCGAATCGGCCAGATCGTGCCGAGTTCCAACACGACAATGGAAACCGAAATCCCCGCCATGCTGAATGCAAGGGGGGCGCTCTTCCCGCAGGAGCATTTCACGTTTCATGCGGCGCGAATGCGCATGATGCATGTCACTCCCGACGAACTGAAAGCGATGGATCTGCAAAGTGATCGCTGCGCGCGGGAACTGAGCGACGCGCGGTGCGACGTGCTCGCCTATGCCTGCCTGGTGGCCATCATGTGCCAGGGGCCTGGCTACCATCGACAGGCCGAGGAACGCCTTGGCGACATCACGGAGCACAATCAGGCACCCACGCCGATCATCAGTTCCGCGGGAGCACTGTGCGACGGCATCAAGGCCATGGGCTTCAGCAAGGTCGCGATCCTGACTCCGTACATGAAGCCGCTGACACGGCAGGTTGCCGCATACATCGAAAACGAGGCGATCCGCGTGACGGATTCCGTCAGCCTGGAGGTATCCGACAATCTGGCGGTGGGGCGCATCGACCCGATGAGCCTGCTCGAGCACGTCAAGCGCCTCGACGTTGGCGATGCGGATGCCGTCGTGCTGTCCGCCTGCGTACAGATGCCCTCGCTGCCCGCCATCCAGCGGGTCGAGGACGCGCTGGGAAAGCCGGTTCTGTCGGCGGCGGTGGCGACAGCCTATCGGGTGCTCAAGACCCTCGGCTTGTCGGCGCGGGTGCCTGACGCGGGGCATCTGCTTTCAGGAAGGTTCTGACCGCGTGGTTCCCTGTCCGCAGGCGGGATGCGCGCCCGTCTAGCGCGCCCCCGGTCCGTCGGCCAGGGACCCGATCATCCCGCGTCATCCGTCGTTGGCGCTTGCCGGAAAGGCAACCACCCATCAGTCCGGCAGGATCACCTGTCCCGCCAGCGCCGCCGGCTCCACCGGCAGCCGATGCGGCAGGCGCCCCCAGCACGGCGCATCGATGCGCGCCTTCAGCAGTTCGAAATTCTCGTCCCGCCGCGCCATGTCCGGATCCACCTCGTTGGCGATCCAGCCGATCAGATCCGCGCCGTCGGCGCGGATGGCTCGCACGGTCAGGCGCGCGTGGTTGAGGCAACCCAGCCGCATGCCCACCACCAGCACCACCGGCAGGCGCAGCGCGCGCACCAGATCGACCTGGTCCAGCGACGCCGACAGCGGCGCCGCCCAACCGCCAACGCCCTCCACCACCACCGCGTCCGCCTGCGCCCGCAAACGCTGGAAGGCCGCCACGATGGGTGCCATCACCAGGGTCACACCGGCCTCGCGCGCGGCGATTTCCGGTGCCAGCGGTTCGGGCAGGGCGTAGGGATTGAGATCCGCGTAGGCGGGCCGGGGGTCACTGGCCGCCAGCAACGCCAGCGCATCCTCGTTGCGCCAGCCATCCGCGGTGCGTTCGCAGCCGCTGGCGACCGGTTTCATGCCGACCGCGCGCAGGCCACGCCTGCGCAGGGCATGCAGCAGGGTGCTGCTGGCCAAGGTCTTGCCGGCGCCGGTGTCGGTGCCGGTGACGAAGAAGCTGTGCATCCGTCTTGCTGCCTGTGCGCGCCCTCGGCGCAGGACCGTGGATCGTAGCGATCGGCCCGCCAAATGGCAGCACGCCCACCGCAAACGCCTGGAATGCGAGCGGGCGTCCTGTTTTGGCCGGTCATCACGTTCTCTTCATCAATCCAACCATTTCCCGCGCACCGGCCCCCTTGCGGGTTCGGGCTAGAATCCAGTGATGTCCTTCACCAGCCAGACCCTGACCGGCAGCAAACCGGAACAATACGCGCAGTTGGCCGCCCAGGCGCACGCCCTGCTCAGCGGCGAAAGCGATCGCATCGCCAATGCCGCGAACCTGTCGGCGCTGGTCTACCACGCCCTGCCGGATCTCAATTGGGCCGGATTCTATTTCCATGACGGCACCGAACTGGTGGTCGGCCCCTTCCAGGGTCTGCCGGCCTGCGTGCGCATCGCCCTGGACAAGGGTGTGTGCGGCGCCGCCGCGCGCACCCGCCAGACCCAACGGGTGGAGGACGTGGATGCGTTTCCCGGCCATATCGCCTGCGACAGCGCCTCGCGTTCGGAGTTGGTGGTGCCGCTGGTCAAGCACGATCGCCTGGTCGGCGTGCTGGATCTGGACAGCCCGCGCCTGGCCCGTTTCGACGAAGAAGATCAGCGCGGTCTGGAAGCCATCGCCGCCATCTACGTGGAGTCACTGGCATGAGCATCAGTACCGCGAAGATGCGCAACATCGGTCCCAAATCGGCGGCCTGGCTGCGCCAGGTCGGCCTGCGCACGCAGGAGGATCTGGTGGCGGCGGGTTCGGTGGAAGCCTTCATGCGGGTCAAGCGCGCCGGCTTCCGCCCCAGCCTCAACCTGCTGTACGCACTGGAAGGCGCGTTGCTGGACTGCCACTGGCAGCACCTGCCGGAGGAACGCCGCAGCGAACTGCTGGTGGCCTACGACGCCGCCGCCGCGCTGCTGCCGCCGCCACGCGGCCGTCCCGCCGCCGCGCCCGTGACCACCACCCACATCCAGGAAGACGAAGGTGCCGCGCCGGCGATGAACCTGTTCGATTCGCCGGGCGGCGATCAGGAAGACTGACCCGGGTCAGAACAGCCGCCAGGCCGCCGGTGCCAACGCCAGCGCCAGCAGCAGCAGGGTTTCCAGCACCTCGGTGCTGGCGCCCAGGCAATCGCCGGAAATGCCGCCCAGCCGGCATTTCCAGTACCACGCGGTCAACGGCGCCAGCAGCAGACAGATCAGCAGCGGCGGCGCCAGCCACAGGCTGATCGCCGCCAGCGCCGCGCCCCACGCCCAATCCCAGTACGCGCCTTCGTTGCGGTACCAGGCGAAGCGTTCGGCCATGCCCGCATGCAGCGGCGGCAACCAGCGGCTCCACAACAGCGTGGTGGCCCAGCGCGCCCACGCCGGTACCAGCAGCACGCCCCACAGCCACGCGCCGTCGACCAGTTCGGCCAGCAGCACTAACTTGGCCAGCAGCTGCAGCACGATCGTGACCACGCCGAACACGCCCATGTGCGGGTCCTTCAGCACTTCCAGGAACCGCTGCGGATTGCGGTGCGCCGCGCCGAACGCGTCGGCGACATCGCCGAGCCCGTCCAGATGCAGCGCGCCGGTCACCCATACCCACGCGATCAGCGCCAGCAGGCCCGCCAGCCACGGCCGCGCGTCCAGCGCCCACAGCGGCAATACCACCAGCGCGCCGATCAACGCGCCCACCAGCGGGAAATACACCGCCGTCCGGCTCAACTCCTCTTCGCGGAAATCGCGCAGCTGCGGCGTGGGCAGGCGGGTCAGGAACTGCACCGCCAGGATCAGTTTGCGCACGCTCATGCCTGCCTCACTTCGATCAGTTCGCCCCACAGATGATCCGCCGCGTCGATCTGCACCCGCAGGCGCAGGCGGGTGCCGTAGTCGATGCGCACCGCCCACAACGACGCCAGCGGCCAGCCACAGGCGCGCGCCAGCGCCAGCCGCAGCGGCCCGGCATGGCTGACCACCAGCACCGGTGATGCGTCATCCGGCGCCGCCAGCGCGCGCAGGGCGCGATCGATGCGCGCCTCGAACGCGGCCCAGGGTTCGGCGTTCGGCGGCGGATGCGCGCCCGGATCCCGGTAGAACGCCTGCAATGCGCGGCGCGAAGCCTCATCCACCGCGATCGCATCGCGATGCTGCCCATCCCAGTCGCCGAAATCCCACTCGGCCCAGTCTTCGGCGACATCCACCGGCATCGCCCGCGCAGCCGCCAAGGCCCGCGCGGTGTGCAGCGCGCGCTGGCGCGGTGAACTGATCACCCGCGACCAGGCGACGTCCGCGCAACCGCCGCGGACCGCATCAACGGCGCCTGGCAGCAGCGGCGGATCGGTGCGTCCGTCGAAGTGGCCGGCGCGTCCGGTCGAGGCATGACGCACCAGGTCGAGGATCATGGCGCGTCGTCGCGCCCGGATACCGCGGCTTCGGCGAAGGTCGCCATGCCGGCGTGCAACGCGCAGGCCAGCCGCAGCAGCGGCAACGCCAGCGCCGCGCCGCTGCCTTCGCCCAGGCGCAGATCCAGTTGCAGCAGCGGACGCGCGTCCAGCGCCGCCAGCACGCGCGCATGCCCGCGTTCGGCCGACTGGTGCGAAAACAACAGCCATGGCCGCACCTGCGGCTGCAGGCCGACCGCGGCCAACGCCGCCGCCGAGACGATGAAACCGTCCACCAGCACCGGCACGCCCCGCTGCGCGGCGGCGATCATCGCGCCGGCCATCGCGGCGATTTCCAGCCCGCCGACACGGCGCAGCGTTTCGCGCGCGGAATCACCACTGCCGGCGATGTGCGGCCGGTGCAGCGCCAGCGCGTCCGCGATCACCTGCTGCTTGTGGGCGATGCGATCACCCTGCAATCCGGTGCCCGCGCCAACCAGCTCGTCCAGCGGCAGATCCGCCAGCGCGCAGGCCAGCGCACTGGCCGCGGTGGTGTTGCCGATGCCCATCTCGCCGAAGACGAACAGATCCGCCTCCTCCGCCGCCTCGATGGCGCGTCGGCCGGCGGCCAGCGCATGCGCGAGTTCGTCTTCGCTCATCGCCGCTTCGACGCTGAAATCGCGGGTGCCGTGGCAGGGCTTGTCGGTCTGCACACCGGCGATGGCGTGGGTGGCGCGGGTGCCGGCATCCACCACCCGCAGCGGCAGGCCGAGTTCGCGCGCCAGCACAGAAATCGCCGCGCCGCCGTTGGCGAAGTTGTGCAGCATCTGCACCGTCACTTCGGAAGGAAACGCCGACACGCCCTGCGCCACCACGCCGTGATCGCCGGCGAACACGACCACCGGCACCCGTGCCGCCACGGGACGATCCCGATGTTGCAACGCCGCCAGTTCCACCGCCAGGGTCTCGATGCGGCCGAGCGAGCCCTGCGGCTTGGTCAGCTCGTCCTGGCGCGCGCGGGCGCGTTCGCGGTGTTCGGAAGAAGGTTGCCGGCAGTCGGCGTGGATCCAGTCCTGGGACACGTGCGGAGTTCTTGCGACGGAGGGAACCGGGATTCTACGGGAGCCGCCGCCGCCGCCCGGCCATCGGGACGCCGATGGGGCCGGGGGCGCGCTTCTGCTAGAATCTCCGCGCTTTCTGGTGACCCGCGGGCGGTTCCGCCCAGGGTTGAAACGGGAAGCCGGTGAACCCGCGCCCGCCTCTCCGGCGACGCGACGGGTGATTCCGGCGCTGCCCCCGCAACGGTAAGCGAGTCAGGACAGGGCACACGCCACTGTGCATCCGCACGGGAAGGCGCCCCGGCCGGCGATGGTCCGCCATCGCGCTCGCAAGCCCGGAGACCGGCCCGAAAGACGACTGGTTGCGACGCGGCGGGCGTTGCGGCGGCGAGCGCCGTGCGCACGGCCGTTTCCGCTGTCTTCCCGTTCCCGCGTTGCCGCCTCCCCCCGTTATGCCGCGCGGGAGCGCGCGGCGCATGGAGCCGATTGCAATGCCACCTATCCGTACCCTGTCCCTGGCCGTCACGCTGGCGCTTCCGGGCCTGGCCCTCGCCCAGAACGCCGCCACCGAGCTGGACGAAGTCGTCGTCACCAGCACCCGCACCGCGATCGCGCTGGAAGACAGCCTGGCGCCGGTGCAGGTCATCGATCGCGCCGACATCGAGCGCAGCCAGGCGACCTCGCTGCAGGATCTGCTGCGCGGTCGCGCCGGCATCAACCTGACCAACGCCGGCGGCCCGGGCAAGCAGACCTCGCTGTTCCTGCGTGGCACCAACTCCAGCCACACCCTGGTGCTGATCGATGGCGTGCGGGTGAATTCGGCCGATTTCGCCGCCGCCGCCATTCCGGATCTGCCGCTGGCGCAGATCGATCGCATCGAGATCGTGCGCGGCCCGAACTCCAGCCTGTACGGTTCAGAGGCCATCGGCGGCGTGATCCAGATCTTCACCCGCCGCAACCAGGGCGCCTACACGCCGCACTTCCAGATGGGCGGCGGCAGCAACGGCCTGCGCCAGGCCAGCGCCGGTTTCGGCGGTGGCGGCGAACGCGGCTGGTTCGGCGCGGATGCGTCCTACCAGCGCACCGACGGCATCAATGCCTGCCGTGGCTCGGCATCGCAGGGCCGAGGCTGCTACGCCGACGAACCCGACCGCGACGGTTACCGCAACGTTTCGGCCAGCCTGCGTGGCGGCTACAAGCTGACCGATACGCTGACCGCCGAAGCCAGCGCGCTGCGCGCCGAAGGCGCGAACCAGTACGACGGTTACTACAACTACACCGAGAACGTGCAGCAGGTGTTGAACGGCAAGGTCCGCTACGTGCCGACCGACCGCTTCGCCCTGACCGTCAATGTCGGCCGCAGCGACAACGAGACCGACAACTACCGCAACGAAGTCGACCACGACAGCACCCACAACACCCACCGCAACACCGCCAGCGCGCAGGCCGACATCGGACTGGGCCGGGATCAGCTGCTGACCGTCGGCGCGGACTGGTACATCGACCACCTCGACAGCACCACCGATTACGCCGCCGACAGCCGCCGCAACACCGCCGGCTTCGTCGAGTACCAGGGCAAGTTCGGCGCGCACCAGTTGCAGGCGAGCGTGCGCAACGACGACAACGAGCAGTTCGGCAACCACACCACCGGCAACCTCGGCTGGGGCATGGGTTTCGGCCGTGGCTTCAAGCTCAGCGCGACCTACGGCACCGGCTTCAAGGCGCCGACCTTCAGCGATCTGTACGACCCGTGGAGCGGCAACCGCGATCTGGAGCCGGAAAAGTCCAGGAGCCTCAACGTCGGCATCGCCCAGAGTGGCGACGCCTGGCGCTGGGCGCTGGATCTGTACGAGACCCGCATCGACGATCTGATCACCTATGACGGTACCCGCTTCAAGATGGTGCAGGTGGATGAAGCCCGCATCCGCGGCGCCGAGTTCACCGTCGACGTGACGCTGGCCGGCTGGGATCTTTCCGCCCAGCTCAGCCACACCGATCCGCGCAACCGCAGCGCCAGCAACAACGACAAGCTGCTGCCGCGTCGCGCGCGCGATACCGGCCGCATCGACGTGGACCGCCAGTTCGGCGACTTCCGTATCGGCGCGACCGTCAGCGGCGCGGGCTACCGCTACGACGAACTGAGCAACGCCACCCGCCTGGGCGGCTTCGCCACCGCCGACCTGCGGCTGGAGTACGCGGTCACCCCGGAATGGACGCTGCTGGCCAAGGTCGACAACGTGTTCGATTGCGCGTACGAAACCATCGCCTGGTACAACCAGCCCGGCCGCGAATACGGCCTGAGCCTGCGCTACCAGCCCAGGCGCTGATCGCGGAACCGCAACGAAAAGAGCCCGGCAACCGCCGGGCTTTTTTTACCTGCGCAAGACCGGCGGTGCATGGACCGGCGGCGCGGGTTCGGCCTGCGGCGGGTCCGGGCGCGTCGGTGCCGCCTGCGCGTCCAGGCGCGCCTGCCCCAGCGCGACGGCGTCACGGAACGACTGGCTGGTCGGATGACGCAGGTAGTCGTCGATGGCCGCCGACAGCCCCCGGTCATCGCCGGTCAACAGGCTGCGGTACAACCGCCCCACCACCCCGTCCAGGAACACCGCCTCCGGCCCGCGCCCGGGCGGGGCCGCCGAGGTGGGGCGCGGCTGGCGCTCCACCGCGTTCTCCAACTGCTCGTCGACGGGTCCCTTCTGCCGGCAGTGACTCACCGCCTCGGTCCGGCACGGGGCCGCCGGTCCCAGCAGGTCCACCTGCCCACGTTCGCCTTGCCGGTCGTAGCGGCCGGTGCCATACAGCCCGCGCATGTGCTGCTCGGAGCGGTGCACGACGAACTGGGCCGGGTCCTCGGGCACC